>JBJDYN010000001.1:0-6229 GCA_051867395.1 Faecousia sp.
ATATCCACAGAATTTGAAGAGAATTTGATTATGCTTAAGTTGATGACATTGCCCTCTGGGGAAGGCATGGCGCTGCCGCGCCAGTGGAACCGTCGTAAGATAAACGATCATTTATGCGATATCATTTGCCACAACTTATAGAAACGGAGAGAGAAAGAAATGTCAATGGGTCTGGTTTTGCAGCAGATTCTCATTATTTTCGGCTATGTGGCGGTAGGCCTGGCGGCGGGGAAGCTGGGGGTCATCAACCCGGAGCAGCGCAAGTTCCTGACGAAGCTGTGCTCCGCTCTGATGCTGCCCTTCACCATCCTTTCCGCTGCCAGCATGGAGGTGGACGCCACGGCTTTTCGCAGTCTGGGAATCGCGCTGTGCGTCATGCTCCTGGTCATGGGCGGCACCATGGCGGTCAGCGCCCTGGTGGGCAGGAGCCTGCGCACCGAACAGAAGCTCCGCGCTGCCATGACCAGCCTGGTCACCTTCCCCAACTGTACCTTCCTGGGCCTGCCGCTGTGCATGGCGCTGTTCGGGCAGACGGCAGTGCTGTACAACTGCGCGGCGCTGGTGGCCTTCAACGTGCTGTTCTTCACGGTGCAGCTGCCCATGTTCACCGGCGGCAAGCGGAATCTGAAGGCGGTGCTGACGGTGCCCACCCTGGCTACGGCGCTTCTGCTGGTGATGCTGGCCCTTGGGCTGCACTGGCCCGCGCCGGTGCAGACGGTGGTCAGCAGCATCGGCAGCATGATTACGCCCATGTCCCTGATTATCATCGGGGTAATGCTGTCGGAGAATGACCTGCTGGCGATCTTCCGGGAGAAGGCGGTGTATCTGGTGATGCTGATGCGGAATTTCCTGATTCCGGTGGCCGCCATGCTGCTTCTGTGCGTTATCCCCCTGGACAAGGACGCCAAGCTGTGCATTCTGGTGTATTTGTCCTGCCCCTGCGCCACCCTGACCACCATCTATTCCATCCAGACCGACACAAGACCCCAGCTGTGCGCCAGGGCGGTGCTGTTTTCCACCATTGCCTTTGCTGCCAGCCTTCCCTTTGTCATCGCGGTGGGCCAGAGCTTGTTTTTTCGGTAATTGGTTTGACCGAAAGAAAGCGTAGTTGCTTGCGGAAATCTGAGAAAGTATGTGCTTTTTATGCGTAAAAACAGACTTAGCGCTATTTCTTTTTCGCGAGAAAAAAATATCACAGGAAAAGGAGAAAACCATGGAATTTCAGTTGAAAGCATATACTCCGCCGGATTTTACGGGGGAGCGGTTCCGGACCGCGCCGGATGCCGTTTTGCTGCCGGCACCCAAGGACGGGGTGGTACCGGAAAATTATCACGCTACCTCCATCTTTCCGGAATACTTTAAGGTGGGCGGACAGTGGCTGCTGGCCCAGGAGAGCAGAATGGACTGCGTGGCACTCTTGCGGGAAGGCCAGGTTCAGGTGGTGGAGTTCCGGAATGTCCGAAAGGGCGAGCTGGTTTTCATCGGCCGGACTGAGGATGCCAGCGAAGGCATCTATGTGTACCCCGACGGATTCCGGGAGAAGGAAACGGCGGGCAGAGATTTGTTTGCCTTCCGGCAGGGCCGGTCCCGGGAGACGGCCTTTTCCAGGGATTACGATGAGCTGTACCAGCTGCTGAATTACGAGCGGGAGCACGGGTATGTGGTGTGGGTCATGGGCCCGGCCTGCGCCTTTGACGCGGATTCCAGAGCCGCCTTTTCCGGTCTGGTGCGGGAGGGGTATGTGGATGCCCTGCTGGCGGGGAATGCCCTGGCGACCCACGATCTGGAGGCCGCTTACCGGAAAACTGCCCTGGGCCAGAACATCTACACCCAGGAAAGCCAGCCCATGGGGCACTACAACCATCTGGACACCCTGAACCGTGTCCGCTGTTACGGCTCCATTCCCGCCTTCCTGGAGGGGGAGTGCATCGATAACGGAATTATCTACAGCTGTGTGGAGAAGCAGGTCCCCTTTGTGCTGGCTGGATCCATCCGGGACGATGGACCGCTGCCGGAAATTTACGGCGACGTCTATCAGGCGCAGAACGCCATGCGGCAGTGCGTCCGCAGGGCTACTACGGTGATCTGCATGGCCACCACGCTGCATACCATTGCCACGGGAAATATGGTCCCATCCTTCCGGGTGCTGGAGGACGGAACCGTCCGGCAGACCTATTTCTACAGCGTGGACATTTCCGAATTCGCGGTGAACAAGCTGGGGGACCGGGGCAGCCTGTCTGCCAGAAGCATTGTGACCAACGCCCAGGACTTTGTGGTGAATGTGTATAACGGCGTTCGCAAGTTTGCAAAGTGATGGGAAAAACCGATAGCAAATCCCCGGCCCCGGTGAGAGTGGGGTCCTTGACAGGTTATGTATAATGAAAGGGAAGGGAAGTGACGAAATATGGCAGTTCGGCTGAATGAAGACAAGGAAATGGTGCAGACCATCCGGGACGGTCTGAAGCGCACAGGCGGCTACTGTCCCTGCCGCCTGGAAAAGACGGAGGACAACAAGTGCATCTGTAAAGAGTTCCGCCAGCAGATCGCGGACCCCGATTACCATGGCTACTGTCACTGCATGCTCTACTACAAGGAATAAATTTTTCAAAAGAGCAAAAAAGCGGTTGACAAATTTCGCCTGCTGTGTTATCATACTCAAGCACTGAGCGAAACTCAGCAAGCGAATATGGGCGAGTGGTGGAATTGGTAGACTCGCTAGATTCAGGTTCTAGTGTTCACTGCGGACGTGCGGGTTCAAGTCCCGCCTCGCCCACCAAAAAATCGGCAAGCTCTCTTTGAGGCTTGCCGATTTTCCTTATTCACTCTTCACTATTCACTCTTCACTATTTTGGAGGCCGATTTTTTGGCAAGGAATAGAGAATAGTGAATAGTGAAGAAGTAGGATGCGAAGGGGACGGTTGTGATGGGCAGCCCGCTGCAGGAGAAATCAAAGGCATTTGCATTGCGGATTATAAAAATTTGCAATGAAGTGAAACAAAACAAAAGGGAAGCTGTTTTGACGAACCAGCTTGTCCGTTCCGGAACCAGTATCGGTGCAAATATTCGGGAGGCATTTTATGCGCATGGAAGGGCGGATTTCATTGCCAAGCTACAGATCGCGTTGAAAGAGTGTTCAGAAAGTGAGTATTGGCTGGAATTGCTGATTGAAAGCGGTTACTATGAGGATAATGCAATTCTTGATCAGTGTATTGAGATTAAGAAACTTTTGATCGCTTCAATTAATACGGCGAAGAATAACGCCAACTGATGTGGGCGTCCCCTGTATCCGGTGCGGACATGTCTTGGGATGGGGATAGGCCGTAGAGAAATGCATATAAAGAACATCCGGACGGATGTTCTTTTTTGTGCGGATTTCCGCCAATGTTTTCTGCCCGATAACAGAACCCTTGTAAATTATGAACAAAAATGAAACAAACTTTGAAGCTTTTCCATAAGATATCACCTGTTGCATTTTGCTGGGAAGTTCAGTATAATGTTCCCTATCATAAAAACAAATGTCCGCTGCAAGCGGATTTGTTTTGGAAATGGAGGAAAAGAAAATGAAAAAATTGGTAGCGATTCTTCTGGTCGTCTGCATGGCGCTGTCCCTGTGCGCCTGTGCCTCTTCCGGCAGCGGCGCGTCCAAGGATAAGGTCATCAAGATCGGCGTCTTCGAGCCCTCTTCCGGTGACTCCGCTTCCGGCGGTAAGAAGGAAATCCTGGGCATGCAGTACGCCAACAGCCAGATGCCCGAGATTACCCTGGGCGGCGAGACCTACAAGATCGAGCTGGTCTACGGCGACAACGGCTCTTCCACCGACAAGGCTCCCTCTGCGGCCTCCTCTCTGGTCAGCGCGGGCGTTTCTGTGGTGCTGGGCTCCTACGGCTCCGGCGTGTCCATTGCCGGCGGCCCCAAGTTTGAAGAGGCTGGCATCCCCGCCATCGGCGTCACCTGCACCAACCCCAACGTCACCGCTGGCAACAGCTACTACTTCCGTATCTGCTTCCTGGATAACTTCCAGGCTGACGTCCTGGCAAACTTCGCCATGGATAAGTTCGACGCCAAGACTGCCTACTGCCTGGGCGAGACCGGCAACGAGTACGACCAGGGCCTGATCGCCTTCTTCACCCAGGTCTTTGAGGCTGCGGGCGGCAAGGTCATCACCGACTCCTTCCCCACCGGCAACTCCGACTTCGGCTCCTACCTGAACAAGGCCAAGAGCGAGGGCGCTGACGTTATCTTCACGCCCGTATCCATCGCCTACGCCGTGCAGATCATCAAGCAGGCTGCGTCCCTGGGCATTGAGGCTCCCTTCCTGGGCTCCGACACCCTGGACGACAACATGGTTCTGGAAGCCATTGCCGGCACCGACCTGGAGCTGTACGTCTCCACCTTCTATCAGGAGGGCGGCTCTCCCGAGTTTGACGCGGGCATCAAGGAATACATCAACGGCAACTCCGAGGCGCTGGCTGCCAACGGCGGCAACGACACCATCTCCGCTGTCACCGCCATGGGCTATGACGCTTACTTCGTGGCTCTGGAGGCCATGAAGCTGGCCGACAGCGGCGACAAGGCGGCTCTGATGCAGATTCTGCCTTCCGTGACCTACACCGGCGTTTCCGGCTCCATCGCTTTCGATGACGTCGGCGATGCGGTTCGTGACACTGCGTACATCAAGACTGCCGATACCGCAAACGGTACTTGGGTTCTGGAGACTGTCCAGACCGGTTCCGGCAGCTGATTCACGGGTAAAACAATCCATTTGGCGGGGGTTTTCTGCCCCCGCCAACAGTCGTTCTATTTGATTATACGGATATTCCGTAAAGAACTTCAAAAGAATTTGCCCATCGTCGGCCAATCCATAACCGTATGGCATGTTGAAAGAAACTGTTTTCTCAATGCGTAGGGGGCGGCATCCTTGACGCCCCTAACGGTACGATGTTGGAAAATGACCGGAGGGGCGTCAGGGATGCCGCCCCCTACGCATGGCAGCTGCTCGAAGTTTTTTACTGAATATCCGTTACAAGGAAAGAAAGCTGGGAGGCTTCCTTATGGAACAATTGCTAACCACCGAATATCTCGTTTCGATCCTGCTCAGCGGTATCTCCCTGGGGGGCCAGCTGGCGCTTATCGCCATTGGCTATACCATGGTCTACGGTATCCTGCGGCTGATCAACTTTGCCCACGGCGATGTGTTTATGGTGGCGGGCCTGCTGGGAATTTATATCTCCGCCGCTCTGCCCATGTATATCGCCATTCCCATCGTTATTGCGCTCACCATCGGCCTGGGCTTCTTCATTGAGCGGGCCGCTTACAAGCCCCTGCGGGAGGCCCCCAGAATGTCCGTCATGATCTCCGCCATCGGTGTCAGCTACCTGCTGCAGAATACGGCGACCTACGTCACCGGCGGCCAGCCCATGACCTACCCGGCCATCTCCTTCCTGAACAAAACCGTGACCATTGCCGGGGCGAACACAAAGCTGGTGGTCATCGTCACCCCCTTCCTGGTGCTGATCCTGGTGGTGCTGCTGACTGCCCTGATCAACTATACCAAGGTGGGCATGGCCATGCGGGCGGTGTCCAAGGATTTTGAGACCAGCCGCCTGATGGGCATCAAGATCAACAGTGTCATTTCCACTACCTTCGTCATCGGCTCCGGTCTGGCGGTCATTGGGTCCATCCTGTACTTCACCACCTATCCCGCCATCACCCCCACAGCCGGTGCTATGCCGGGCCTGAAATCCTTCGTGGCTGCGGTGTTCGGCGGCATCGGCTCCATCCCCGGTGCGGTGATCGGTGCATTCTTAATCGGCATCTGCGAGACCATCATCAAGGGCCTGCCGTCGAGCTGGAATGTGTCCGTGTTCTCCGATGCGTTTACCTTCGCACTGCTGATCGTCATCCTCACCTGCAAGCCTACGGGCCTGTTCGGTGAGAAGGCCACGGATAAGGTTTAAGGAGGTTTCGGTATGCTGCAAGAGAAAACCAGTCGAAAAACCCTCTATCATGCCATGGCCGGCATCAGCGTGCTGCTGCTCCTGGTGATCCTCCTGGAGAATATCAGCGCTTATATTCCCGGCCTGCCCTCCGTGTTCCAGCCTACCAGCCAGCTGTTTACCGTGCTGAAAAAGGGCGCGGTGTACTCTCTGGCGGCGGTGTCCATGAACCTGCTGAACGGCTTCACCGGCCTGTTCTCCCTGGGTCAGGCGGGCTTCATGCTGCTGGGCG
>JBJDYN010000002.1:0-36353 GCA_051867395.1 Faecousia sp.
GCGGCGGCCAAAGAGAATGCCCGGCCTATGTCCGCCTGATGATGCAGGAGCTGCTAGGGCAGGTGGATAGAAACGCTTGATAACCAGACGCATAAAAGGACCCCGTCCTTGGAGCAACCTCCAGGGGCGGGTTTGCATCCTTTACTGTGCCAGCCTGACAGTTGACACCAATTCTGACACCATTTCTTTGATTTATCGTGATAATTCCTGATTTATTTTGATTCGCAGCTGGAATTGGCAGCCGTCATGTAATCCGTATTTCTTCTCCTAGGAAACAAATAAAAAGCACCGAAATCCTGATTAAATCAGATTATTTCGGTGCTTTTCTTTATTGGTGGGGGAGGACGGATTCGAACCATCGAAGCGAAACGCAGCAGATTTACAGTCTGTCCCCTTTGGCCACTCGGGAACTCCCCCATATTCAGTTGCCTGCTCACGAGCCTGTCTGGAGCCGGTAGACGGACTCGGGGATTCAAGGTGACAACCAGTTTTTGAACTGGCTGTTCAATCTGCCACCGGCAGATTGAAATTAATTTTCGAGTCCACCAAAAAGATGCTGATTGGAGCCGGTAGACGGACTCGAACCCCCGACCTACTGATTACAAATCAGTTGCTCTACCAACTGAGCTATACCGGCGGCTCAAACAGAACACGCTTATTATAACACGGAAACTCAATTTGTCAAGCTTTTTTTGACCGATTTTTCAAAAAATATCAGGAGCGGCTTGCACCGCCCCTGATATCCATTTTTGGCTTTCAAAACACAGAGAAGAACCCAAACAAGAAGCTGTTTTCGCAATTTTTTATCAGAACTCCACGTCCATTTTGGCGACAACAGCGGCGCAGCGGGGGCACAGGCCCTCCTCGTTGGCGTTTTCGCTGTGCATCCAGCAGCGGGGGCACTTGGTTCCCTTGGCTTCGCTGACGCCGATGGTCAGGGCAGGGAAGTTGTCGCCCTGAGCGACTTCCGCGCCTTCCTCGGGCGCGTCCCAGGTGCAGGTGGAGACGATGCAGACCTCCGCCAGATTTACACCTTCGCAGGCGGCCTTCAGGGCGGCGTCGTCGGTCTTCAGTGTCACATGAGCCTCCAGGGCCTTGCCGATGCGCTTGTCAGCCCTGGCTTTCTCCAGCACGCCGTTGACATCCTGACGCAGCTTCATGACTGTGCTCCAGCGGTCCATAGCGGCCTGGTCCAGAGCGTAGGCGGCGAAGCTCTCGGGCATCTGGTTCAGCAGCACGTTGCGGGCATCGTCACCCTCCCGGTGGGGCATGGCCTGCCAGATCTCGTCGCAGGTGAAGGCCAGGATGGGAGCGAAGAGCTTCGTCATGGTGTCCAGAATCAGGAACAGGGCGGTCTGGGCAGAGCGGCGGCGCAGGCCATTTTTCTCTTCGCAGTACAGCCGGTCCTTGAGAATGTCCAGATAGAAGGAAGACAGCTCCACCACACAGAAGTCGTTGATGGCGTGGGACACGGTGTGGAACTCATATTCCAGATAGGCCTTCCGGCAGACGGAAACCAGCTCGTCCAGCTTGGTCAGGGCCCAGCGGTCCAGTTCCTCCATTTCGACCGCGGGAACCAGGTTGTTGGGGTCAAACTCGTTCAGATTGCCCAGGCAGTACCGGGCGGTGTTGCGGAACTTCAGATAGTTCTGGCTCAGCTGCTTGAAGATCTCCTTGGAGCAGCGCACGTCTGCGTGGTAGTCGGAGGAACCGGCCCAGAGTCTTACGATGTCCGCACCGAATTCCTTGATCAGGTCCGCGGGATCCACACCGTTGCCCAGGGACTTGTGCATGGCCCGGCCCTGGCCGTCCACGGTCCAGCCGTGGGTCAGCACTTCCTTAAAGGGAGCACCGTTGCCCAGTGCGCCTACGGAGGTCAGAAGGGAGGACTGGAACCAGCCACGATACTGGTCAGCGCCCTCCAGATACACGTCGGCGGGCCACAGCTCCGGAGTGTCGTGCATCAGGGAAGCGTAGTGGGTGGAGCCGGAGTCGAACCAGCCGTCCAGGGTGTCGGTCTCCTTGTCAAAGCCCTTGGCGCTGCCGCAGTGGGGGCAGGTCAGCCCCTCGGGGATCAGGTCAGAAGCCTCCTTCTCGAACCAGACATTGGAGCCAAACTCGTCAAACAGCTCGGAAATGTGGGCGATGGTTTCGGGGGTGCAGACGGGCTTTCCGCAGTCTTTGCAGTAGAACACGGGGATGGGCAGGCCCCAGCGGCGCTGACGGGAAATGCACCAGTCGGCCCGCTCCCGGATCATGCTGATCATCCGCTCGCCGCCCCAGCTGGGGTACCACTTGACGTTCTCCACAGCGGCCACGGCCTCGTCCTTGAAGGCGTCCACGGAACAGAACCACTGGGGCGTGGCCCGGAAGATGATGGGCTTCTTGCAGCGGTCGTGGTGGGGATAGGAGTGGACAATCTCCTCGGAGGCGAAGAGCATGCCGCTTTCCTTCATATCCGCCAGAATGACGGGGTTGCTTTCATCGGTCTTCATGCCGGCGTACTTGCCGGCATAGTCGGTGTGGCGGCCGTTGTCGTCCACGGGCACCACCAGATCCATGCCGTAGCGCATGCAGGTCTGGTAGTCGTCGGCGCCGAAGCCGGGAGCAGTGTGGACGCAGCCGGTACCGGAATCCATGGTGACGTACTCCGCCAGCACCAGCCGGGAGGTCTTGTCCAGGAAGGGATGCTGGGCCAGCATGTTCTCGAAGAAGGCTCCGGGATAGGAGGCCAGGACTTCATAGTGTTCAAAGCCGCCGATGGCCATGACCTTTTCCATCAGAGCTTCCGCCATAATATAGGTCTCGCCGTTGTCAGCCTTCACCAGCACATAGCTGTCCCGGGGATGCAGGCAGATGGCCATGTTGCCAGGCAGGGTCCAGATGGTGGTGGTCCAGATGACGAAGTAGGCCTTGCTCAGGTCGAATCCGGCCAGCTTGCCCAAATCGTCCTTCACGGGGAACTTGACGTAGACAGAGGTACAGGGATCGTCATGGTATTCGATTTCCGCTTCCGCCACGGCGGTGGCGCAGACAGGGCACCAGTACACGGGCTTCAGACCCTTGTAGACATAGCCCTTGTCAAACATCCGTCCAAAGACCTTGACCTCCTGGGCCTCGAAGTGCTTGTCCATGGTGCGGTAGGGATGCTTCCAGTCACCCACCACGCCCAGGCGCTTGAAGCCGGTCATCTGGCGCTGAATATAGGTCTCGGCGAACTCCTCGCAGGCGGCACGGAACTCGGGGACAGGCATGGCCTTGTGATTGAGCTTGCTCTTCTTGATGATGGCGGTCTCGATGGGCAGACCATGGTTGTCCCAGCCGGGGACATAGGGGGTGTAGTAGCCCAGCATGGCGTGGCTGCGGACGATGAAGTCCTTCAGGGTCTTGTTCAGCGCGTGGCCCATGTGGATGTCGCCGTTGGAGAAGGGAGGGCCGTCATGCAGCACGAAACGGGGCAGGTCCTTGTTCTTCTCCAGTAGACTTTCGTACAGGTTCTGCTCCTCCCACTGCTTCAGCATCCCGGGCTCCCGGGCGGGCAGACCGGCTTTCATAGGAAAGCTGGTTTTGGGGGTGATGATGGTGTTTTTGTAATCCATTGGAATGTGACCTCCATTTGAAAATCATAGAAATCCGGATGCGCAAAAGGAAAGCGCCTTCGTCTCTGTGCGTAAGAGACAAAGGCGCGTAAACCTCTGCGGTACCACTCTTGTTCCGGCGTTTGGGCCGACACTCAAAAGGCGCGATATCGGGCGCTTCCCGGCGCAGCCTACTTGGGGTTCGGTGCGCTGCTCGGAGGTGATAAGAATTGTGCTCCTGTTTGCTGCCTTGCACCAACCGGCAGCTCTCTGGAAACGGTGCGCACACGCTCGTGTCCTCGTCAAAGCATTGGAATATTCAAAAACCGATTCCGAACTTACTTGTTCTTGGGATCGTAGTTGCGGCCGAACTGCAGGTTCAGGCTGGCAAACTTGCTGGTGGTGGATTCGTTGGAAGTGGGGTGCTTGGGAGCTGCCTTAGGGGCGCGGTCCACAGTGGTTCCGACAATGGCCTCCACATTCTGAGCGATCTCGTCAGCCACATCGTCGCTGCTGGGTTTGACAGCAGGAGCGGCAGGAGCCACGGGAGCGGCGGGGGCAGTGGGCGCATTGGCGTTCTTGATGCGCTCCAGGGCTTGGATGCAGGAGCGGAGCTGATCCTCCAGCTCGTTGATTTTGGCGGCGGCAGTTCTGCGGGCCTCTTCTACCCGAGCGTTTTCAGCGTCCACCAGAGCGTCATTGTTCCGGCTGCCGGAAGCGGCGACGGTGGCGCTGGCGTTGGCCAGCATCCGGTTGCACTTTGCTTCGGCCTCCATGACCATCTTGTCGCAGGTCTTCTGGGCGTTGACCACAGCTTCCTTCATGGAAGCCTCGTTCTTACGGTACTCCTCCAGCTTGCCTACCAGGACACGCATCTTGCTCTTGAGCAGTGCGTTTTCCTTGTATAATGTGACATAGTCCTCGGTCAAAGGTTCCAGGAACTCGTCGACCTGCTGCATATCGTATCCGCCAAAGGTGGATCTGCCGAAGGAAATCTGATCGATTTGCTGCGGTGTAAACATAAGTGTTCTCCTTCCTATCTATGGTTATAGCAGTCCCTGCCATCGCGCCGCCGTCAAACAAGGGACGGGACACGGAGGTATTCAGACTGCGAAAAGTCAGATATAGCTTTCCACTTCTGCCTGCAATGTCTCAAGATCGCCCACGATGTCCATGTTGTGGGGGCAGAACAGGTAAGCGGACTGGGCGATTTTCTTCACATCGCCGTCCAGGGCGTAGACACAGCCGGACAGGAAATCCACCACCCGGCGGGCCATGGCCTTGTCTACGTTCTCCATATTGACGATGACAGCTCTGTGGCTGCGCAGATCGTCAGCGGCCTTGGAGGTATCGTTGAAGCTGCCGGGCCGGAACAGAACGACTTCCTGCTTGTTGGCAGAGGAGGTGTTCATGTTCAGAACCTGACCGTTGAAGCCGGTGGAGGGGGCAGCGGAAGGGGCAGCGCTCATAGGAGCAAATCCGAAATCGTCCTCTTCCTCTTCCGGAGCAGGGGCGGCAGCGGGAGCGGGCGCGCGGCGGGGGCTGCGGCGGGCAGATGCTTCCGCAGGTTCCTCATAATCATCGGCGTAGTCATCGTCTTCGTCGTAATCGTCGTATTCATCATCGGAATATGGTTGGGCAAATTTTTTTACATTATCCCAAAAGCTCATTCTATATTTCCTCCTAGTATATGTTCACATCATTTTGATGAATCCTTGGCATAGTTTCTGGCACCGAAGATTGCGGTGCCGACACGAATCATTGTGCTGCCACTGATGATCGCATCCGGGAAATCTCCCGACATGCCCATGGATAAACAGTCCACCTTGACATTATCGTCTATTTTTTTCTTTATGTCAACAGTTAAATGGAACATTTTTTGAAAAAAATTGAGATTTTCTCCCGAATTATGCGAAATTGGAGGGATAGCCATGAGCCCTTTAATACATATGTTTGGAAATTCCGCTGCTTTTTCTACAATCGGCAGAATGTCCTCCGCCTGGAAGCCGGACTTACTGAGCTCCTGAGCGATATTGACTTCCAGCAGAATATCCTGAATGATCCCCTGCTTGGCGGCTTCTTTGTCGATGGCCCGGAGCAGATGCTCACTGTCCACGCTCTGGATCAGGTCCACCTTGCCCACCACCTGTTTGACTTTGTTGGTCTGCAGATGGCCGATAAAATGGACGGGAGCGCCCTCGTAGGCGTTCTGGGCCAGTTTCGCAGTCAGCTCCTGGACCCGGTTTTCGCCGCAGCAGTCCACCCCTGCGGCAATGGCCTGCCGGACGGCATCGGCGTCATTCATCTTGGTGGCGGCACAGAGCTTGATTTCCTTGGGATCCCGGCCGCAGGAAAGGGCGGCGGCCTCCATTTCCGCCCGGATTTGGGCCACGTTTTCGGCAATACTCATAGGTTGGTGCCTTCTTTCTGATATTGTATCATTTTCAACTTGCAACGCAAAAGGGCAACGGAAAAAATGCTCCGTTGCCCTTTTGCGTTACGCAGTGGTTGCTGCGGCTTTCAGCGGCTTCATGGGGGCCAGGGTGGAAATGGCATGCTTGTAGATCATCTGCTGCTTTCCATCCGTCACCAGTACCACCACGAAGCTGTCGAAGCCCGTGATGATCCCCCGGAGCTGGAAGCCATTCATCAGGAACAGGGTCACGGGAACCTTGTCCCGGCGCACCTCCTTCAAAATGGCCTCCTGTAAATTGATTGCTTCAGGCATATGTAGAACCTTCTTTCTTTGAGGATGAACATATGCTAGCATTTTTCAGTTGTCGAATTCCCGAAGAAGTTGTCGGGCCCGGGCAATTATTTCTTCACCGCTTTCCCCGGAACTGCGGGTGAGCCAGTGGATGTGGGGATTCCTGCGGAACCAGGTCAGCTGCCGCTTGGCATAGCGGCGGGAAGATTGCCGGACCTGGTCGGCGGCTTCGGCTATGGTGCCTTCTCCGTTCAGGGCGGCTGCGAATTCCTTGTAGCCGATGGCCTGCATGGCGGTACATTTCGCCGGGATGCCGCTGGCGAGTAGGTTCCGGATTTCTTCCACCAGCCCCATTTCCAGCATCAGTCCCACCCGTGTATCGATCCGGCGGTATAGCTGGGCCCGGTCCGCGAAGTCCAGTCCCAGCCACAGGGGAGAATACCTGGGGGGAATGGCCTGGGTTCGGCGGTTGTGCTCTGTGATGGTTTCCCCGGTCTCCAGGTACACCTCCAGGGCACGGATAATCCGCTTGCGGTCCGACAGGTGCAGCCGTGCGGCAGCCTCCGGATCGACGGAGCGCAGGCGGGACAGCATGGCTTCCATCCCTTCCTGATCCGCCTGGGCTTCCAGCAGTTCCCGGACGCCGGTGGAGGGGAAGGGGGCGAAGGTGTTGCCCCGGATCAGGGAGTCCATGTAAAGCCCGGTGCCTCCCGCAATGACGGCGGTCTTTCCCCGGGCCAGGATGCCGTCCACAATGGGGGCGGCCATTTCGCAGTAGCGGCTGACGGAAAAGTCTTCGTCAGGCTCCGCCACGTCGATCATGTGGTGGGGAATTCCCTGCATTTCCGCCAAGGTGGGCTTGGCGGTGCCGATGTCCATGCGTTTGTACACCTGCATGGAGTCGCAGGAGACCACTTCGCCATTCAGCTCTTTCGCCAATTCCACCGCCAGAGCCGTTTTTCCCGAAGCGGTAGGCCCGGCGATGCAGATGATGTTGTTCAAAAGCAGGCCCTCCATTTGTCCTCCAAAAGGGTATCGCCGTCCTTGTGAAGGATGCGTGCAAGATGGTTAATTAACTCCACATTCCACACTCCAAACTCCACACTGTAAATTACGTACGCTTAAACTGCTTCTCCAGCTGCTTTTTGCTTAAGGAAACGCAGATAGGTCGCCCGTGGGGACAGTATTTCAGTTCCTCCCGGGACATGACCTCCTTGGCCACCGCCAGCAGTTCCTTTTCGTCGTTGACCCAGCCTGCCTTGATGGCGGCTTTGCAGGCTACGGTGTGCAGCAGCTCGTCCCGGACGGTATCTTTGCTCTCCCGGCGTCCGTTCAGCAGATCGGTGGCCAGGGATTCCAGGGCGTCGGCTGCCGTCTCGGGGCTTAAGTCCATGGGGATCTGCCGCAAAAGCAGGGTGTTTTCCCCAAATTCGTCAATTTCAAAGCCCAGCTCATCCAGCATGTCCTTGTTTGCCAGCAGCTCCGACGCGGCGGAGGGACTCAGGCGGACGGGAAGGGGGGTCAGCAGGGCCTGGGCGCTGATCTTTTCCTGGTTGGCCTTCAGCTTTTCGAAGAGGATTCGCTCGTGGGCGGCGTGCTTGTCGATAAGGAAGGCGTCCTCGCCCTGCTCCACGAGGATATAGGTGTTGTATAGCTCCCCCACCAGACGCCAATCCGGTTGCGGCGGCATGTCCAGGGCGGTCTGCTCTATTTCCTCAGATGCAGGAGGCGTTGTTTGCGTAGGGAGCGAAGCCTTCATTGGCTTGGAAGGAGGCCCATCCTTTACGGGAGTTGGTACAATGTGGGCATTGCCCCCTGCGGGAGAGGAGGACGGGGCAGCGTGCACTGCGGGTGCTTCTGTCCGCATCTGGGGCAGCGTGACGAACTCCCGCAGGGGCATGTTGGCGGTGCGCTCAATCTTTCCGACGGTGGCGATAGCAGCCTCCTTCCGGGGCTGGGGTGCGTCCTTCAGGGCGGTGGAGAAGGTTTTGAATTCCTCCGGCGTCATGGTGCGGAAGAAGGAATCCTTTTTGGGTGCGGCGGGGCCGGTGTGGGCGTTGGGGCCAGCGGCGGGCGCGGCAGGGGGGACGATGTGGGCATCGTCCCCTACGGAGGGAGTGGTTTTTTTGAATTGCACCTCGGGCCGGTCCGGCTGCTTGTTCAGAGCGCCGAGAACCCCGTAGTGGACGCAGTCGAATACCGCCTTTTCCGACAGGAACTTGACCTCCGTTTTTGCCGGGTGGACATTCACATCCACGGCGCTGGCGGGGAGGGTCAAATGCAGCACACAGGCGGGGAACTTGCCCACCATGATCTGATTTCGGTAGGCCTCCTCCAGAGCGGCGACCAGCAGCTTGGACTTGACAGGCCGGTCATTGACGAAGAAGGTTTGCAGGCTCCGGCTGGGCCGGGCGTCGGTGGGCTTGGAGACGTAGCCTGTCAGGGAGTAATTTTCCCACCTGCTGTCCACCGGCACCATCTGGGCGCACTCCCGGCCATAGACGCAGTATACCGCCGCCTGCAGTCCCCCGGTACCGGGGGTGGACAAAACGGGCTTGCCGTCCCGCAGGAACTGAAAGGCCACTTCTGGATGGGCCAGGGCTTGCAGCTGTACGGCGGCAGTTACCCGGCCCCCCTCTACGGTGTCGGACTTCATGAATTTCATCCGGGCCGGGGTGTTGAAGAACAGGTCCCGGATGATGATGGTGGTGCCTTCCGGACATCCGGCTTCGGACTCCTCGGTGATGTTTCCGGCCTCCAGGTGCAGGCTGGTGCCGGAGATGGCTCCCGCGGTTTTGGTCAGCAGGTCTACCCGGCTGACAGAGGCAATGGCGGCCAAAGCTTCTCCACGGAAGCCCATGGTTCCGATGGCGGCCAGGTCCTCGGCGGTGCGCAGCTTGGAGGTGGCGTGGCGCAGGAACGCCGTCCGGGCATCCTCCGCCGCCATGCCGCAGCCGTTGTCCGTGACCCGCAGGAAGGTCATGCCGCCGTCGCGAATTTCAATGGTGACCTTGGAAGCCCCGGCGTCCACCGCGTTTTCCAGCAGCTCCTTCACCACGGAGGCGGGCCGTTCCACTACCTCGCCGGCGGCAATCAGGTTGGCAATATGGGGAGATAATTGAATGATTTTTGGCATAGGGTTACCTCAGACCGTGGATGCTGATATAGTTGATGGCTGCGTGAATGACGATGGGGGCGAAAACAGTGTCCGCCTTGGTATAGGCCCAGGCCAGGCACAGCCCTGCAGGGAGATACTGGAGCACTGCCATCAGCAACTCCAAAGGGGAATACTGGCCCACATAGCCCAGAATATGAATCAGGGCAAAGGCAAGGATGGAGACGAGATAAGCCGCCCACCGGGATTTGCCGTAGAGGTTCCGAAAGATCAGTCCCCGGTACAGGCATTCCTCCACCGGCGGCACCAGGATCACCGTGCCCACCAGCATCAGATAGTAGCTGCCCCGGCTCATGGCGGCGATGGAGGCATCATTGTAATTGGAAAAGCTTGGCGCCAATTGCCGGATGATCCAGGTGACGGCCCAGTTGCAGGCATAGTAGGCAGCCAGGCCCAGAACCACCGCCTGGCAGAAGTAGGCAGGGTGCTGCCCTGCCTGGACGGCGGAGCGGCCCAGGTAGCTGTGAAAGATCAAAATAATTGCCAGGAAATTGAGAAGGTAAAAGGAAAAATTCAGCTCCGCATCGCTTAGGGGATGGGAAAGCTGGCTGTTGCCCCAGGTAAGCAGGCTGGGCAGCAGCAGAAGCTGAAAGGCCAGATAGCCAAAGCCGGTTAGGGTCTCCTTCTGGGAGGGCTGGGCGCTGAGGCTGCGGTTTTTGCTCATAGGTCAATCCAACATTTTCTTTAGCTTGTACAGTTCGTTCATGGCTTCGATGGGGGTCAGAGTCTCCACCGAGATGCCGGACAGGGCGGAGACGATCCGCTGTCCTGTCAGATCCAGCATACTGACCTGATCCTCCGGCTCTTTTGCGGCCGGGGGTGCGGTGACAGAGCCTTCCGTCTCCAGGTCCTTCAGGATTTCCCTGGCCCGGCTGATAACGGGATTGGGGATCCCCGCCAGCTTGGCCACTTCGATGCCGTAGCTGTCGTCGGTAGCGCCGGGGACGATCTTGCGCAGGAAGATCATCTGCTCGCCCCGCTTCTTCACGGCAATGTTGTAGTTTTTCACATTGGGCAGTTTGTCCTCAATGGTGGACAGCTCGTGGTAGTGGGTGGCAAAGAGGGTCTTGGCCCCCAGCCGCTTGGGATTGGCGGCGTATTCCAGCACCGCCTGGGCAATGGCCATGCCGTCGTAGGTGGAGGTGCCCCGGCCGATCTCGTCCAGGATCAGCAGGCTTCGGGAGGTGGCATATTTCAGGATGGTGGCCACCTCTGCCATCTCCACCATGAAGGTGGACTGGCCGGAAGCCAGGTCGTCGCTGGCGCCAATTCTCGTAAAGACCCGGTCCACCAGGCCGATTTTGGCGGATCTTGCGGGGACGAAGGAGCCCATCTGGGCCATCAGCACAATCAGGGCCACCTGGCGCATGTAGGTGGATTTACCGGCCATGTTGGGGCCGGTGATGATGCACACGGTGTTGTCGTCGGACCCTAAATGGGTGTCGTTGGGCACGAACAGAGAGTCCTTCAGCATGGCCTCCACAACAGGATGGCGGCCATCGGTGATGGCAATCTCCCTGCCCAAGGTGATTTCCGGACGGCAGTAGCCCCGCTGGACCGCCACGGCGGCAAGACTGCACAATGTATCCGCCGCAGCCACGGCGGCAGCGGTCTGCTGGACCCGGGCGGCCTGCTGGGCCAGGAATTCCCGCAGCTGGGTGAAGATCTGGTATTCCAGGGCCGTCAGCCGGTCCTTGGCGGTGAGGACCTGATTTTCCAGCTCCTTCAGCTCCTGGGTGATGTAGCGCTCGCAGTTGGCCAGGGTCTGCTTGCGGATATAGTTCGCCGGAACCTGGTCCATAAAGGATTTGGAAACTTCAATATAATAGCCGAACACCCGGTTGAAGCCCACTTTTAAGGTGCGGATGCCGGTTTTCTCCCGCTCGGAGGCTTCGATGGCCGCAATGGTGCCGCTGCCGCCCTCCATGATGTCCCGGAGCCGGTCCGCTTCTTCGTTGGCCCCCTTGCGGATGATGCCGCCCTCCCGGATGGTCAGGGGAGGATCGTCCACGATGGTGTTTTCGATCCGGTCCGCGCAGTCCGTCAGGGGGTCGATGGCCTGCTCCAGCTTCCGCAGCAGGGGAGCATCACATTTTTGCAGCTGGGCCTTTACCTCTGGCAGCGCCCGGAAGCCTCTTGCCAGACCCAGCAGGTCCCGGCAGTTGACGGTGCCGGTGACGATCCGGGTCATGACGCGTTCTAAGTCCGTGACCTCCCGCAGGGCTTCCTCCAGTTCCCCCCGGACCATGACGGAATCCACCAGCTCCTCCACGGCGCTGTGGCGGCGGGTGATCTCCACCGGGTCCAGAAGGGGTTTTTCCAGCCAGGACCGGAGCATCCGCCCACCCATGGCGGTGTGGGTCTTGTCCAACACCCACAGCAACGTCCCTTTCTTTTCCTTGGAACGCATGGTTTCGGTGAGCTCCAGGTTCCGCCGGGCGTCCATGTCCAGCTCCATAAAGCGGCCCGTGGTGTAGTATTGCAGTTCCCGGATGTGAGCCAGGTCATTTTTCTGTAAGGTCAGCAGGGTCTGCAGCAATGCGCCGCTGGCAATGACTGCGGCGGGCATACCGGCAAGGCCCAGCTGGGAAAGGTCTTTGCTAAAGTGGGTTTCCAGCAGCGCTTCGGCGGCTTCCAGCTGGAACAGTTCCGATTTCCCCTCGTCCACGCAGCAGTTTAACCGGCGGAAGATGGCGTCCTCAATGGGCTCGCAGTCCACATTGGAACCATAGCGGATGACCTCGCTGGGAGCAAATCGACCCAGCTCCGAGGCCACGTTCTGGGGATCGGAGCAGACGGTGGCGAAAAACGCACCGGTGGACACGTCGCAGAAGGCCAGACCGAACCGGCCGCTTTCACCGTAGATGCAGCCTAAGTAGTTGTTTTTATTCTCGTCCAGCATGCAGCTTTCGGTGACGGTGCCGGGGGTGACGATACGGGTGATGTCCCGCTCCACCAGTCCCTTAGCGGTAGCCGGGTCCTCCATCTGCTCACAGATGGCGACCTTGTAGCCCTTCTGGACAAGCCTTGCGATATAGGAATCCACGCTGTGATAGGGCACGCCGCACATGGGGGTCTGCTCTTCCTTGGGTTTGCCCCGGTCCCGGGTGGTGAGGGTCAGATCCAGCTCCCGGGCCGCCAGCTTGGCGTCCTCGTCGAACATCTCATAGAAGTCCCCCAGGCGGAAGAACAGGATGCAGTCCCGGTGGCGCTCCTTCATTTCATAATACTGCCGCCGCATGGGCGTGAGCTCTTTTTCGTTGGTGGCCATAAGCACCATCCTTCTTTAAAATGCAGAATGCTGAATGCAAAATGATGGTATCCGCTTCGCGGATGAAATCATAATTGGAATGTCGGAGCAATGCGTTAAAAGAACCACTGGAGATTAGAAAAAGCTGGGTAGAATGCACATACAATCATTCAGCATTCAGCATTTAGCATTCAGCATTTCCCCTGTCAGGCTCCAGGTTGTTGCGCCAGTGATAGTGATTTCTTGGAAAGTGCCGATGAGCTCGTCGCAGCCGGCAAAGCGCACCAGCCGTCCGCCCTCGGTCCGGGCGGTGAGATAGTCTTTGTCCCTGCCGTCCACCAGGCAGCGCATGATCTTGCCGATGTAGCTGTTATGGATTTCCTCGGAGATGGCGTTCTGCACCGCGCAGAGCTTGTCGAAGCGGCGGTTCTTCTCCTCCTTGGGCGTGGTGTCCTCCATGGAGGCTGCCGGGGTGCCAGGGCGGGGGGAGAAGATGAAGGTGAATAGGCTGTCGTACTGGACCTGCTGAATGAGAGAGAGAGTTTCCTCAAATTCTTCCTCGGTCTCCCCGGGGAAGCCCACAATGACGTCGGAGGTCAGTACCAGCTCTGGCATGATCTGTTTGGCATACAATACCTTTTCAAGATAGGTTTCCCGGTCATAGTGCCGGTTCATGGCCTTTAAAACCCGTGTGGAGCCGGACTGAAAGGGCAGGTGCAGCTGCTTGGCGATCTTGGGGTAGCGTGCCATGGTGTCAAAGAGCTTTTGGGAGGCGTCTCTGGGGTGGCTGGTCATAAAGCGGATCAGGAAGTCCCCGGGAATCTGGGCAATGGCCGCCAGCAGGTCTGCAAAGTCCATGCTGCCGCCAAGGTCCTTGCCGTAGGAGTTGACGTTCTGACCCAACAGGGTGATGTCTTTGGTGCCATTCTCGATCAACTCGCGACACTCTCGCAGGATGTCCTCCGGCTGGCGGCTGCGCTCCCGGCCCCGGACATAGGGCACGATGCAGTAGGTGCAGAAGTTGTTGCAGCCGTACATGATGGACACCCAGGCCTTCAGCTGGGAGTCCCGCACCTGGGGGATGCCCTCGGCGATGGAGCCGGGCTCGTCTGCCACAAAAAACTGCCGCTTCTTTCCACTGAGGACATTCCACAGAATCTCCGGGAACTGCCACAGGTGGTGGGTGGAGAAGACGCCGTCCACATGGGGATAGCTCTGCCGGATCCGGTCAGATACCTTGGATTCGCCTGCCATGCAGCCGCACAGGAAAATCTTCTGCCCAGGGTGGCGGCGCTTGGTGTGGGTCAATGCCCCCAGGTTGCCGAAGACCCGCTGCTCCGCGTGCTCCCGGATGGCGCAGGTATTCATGACCACCACATCGGCCCCTTCAGCGGTGGAGCCCATGCGGTAGCCGCTCTGGGCAAGATACCCCCGGAGCTTTTCGGAATCCGCCTCGTTCTGCTGGCAGCCGTAGGTCTCCACATAAGCGGTTGGAACAATGCCCTGGCTCTGCCAATAGGCGGCGATTTTATCACAATAGGCAAACTGGGCGTCCAGCTGGACCTGGGAAATGACGGTGGTTTTGGTATTCATGGGGAATCCTCCGAAGAAACGTTATCAGTCATTTATATTACCATTTTTACGGGGTATTTGCAAGTATGGATATCAGGAAAATCGGAGTCCGGCAGAAGCGCCATTCCAGGGAAAAGAGACCAAAAAGAGATTTTGTAAATTATCTGTTACCTGCCTTGCATTTATGGCTGTTTCGTGGTAAACTGTGCGGGAATGACTACCCGAATTACGGAGGAATGAGGTTATTTCATGAAAATTTGCAAATATTGCCAGGGAGAAATTCCGGACGACGGAGTTTTCTGCCCGAAGTGCAGCAGAAAATGTGCTGAAGATGGGGATGGGCAGACCATTCCCACTGAAGAGATTGCTCCTGCTGAGGAGACTGCTCCCGCTGAGGAGACTGCTCCCGCTGAGGAGACCGCTCCCGTTGAGGAAACCGCTCCCGCTGAGGAGACTGCTCCCGCTGAGGAGACCGCTCCCGCTGAGGAGACCGCTCCCGTTGAGGAAACCGCTCCCGCTGAGGAGACTGCTCCCGCTGAGGAGACCGCTCCTGCTGAGGAGACTGCATCCGCAGAGGAAAGCCCTTCCTCTGAGATTAAGGAGGGCCTCAAGGCGACTCCCGGCAAGATCGCGCTGGCTGTCGCGGCAGGGGTGGTGCTGCTGGCAGTGCTGATCGCGCTGATCGTGGCAGGCACGAGCGGAAAGAAGACGGACGCGGTTACGGAAACCACAGGGGAAGCCCAGATGGAGACCGAAGCCACCGAAGCCCCGGCCACCATTCCCGCCGACGGCAACCCCGACGATGTCACCTGCAAGGGCAGCTATACCGTCTCCGACGAGGAGGCCGCTGCCAATAAGGATGTTGTCGTGGCCACCATTGGGGATATGCAGCTGACCAACAGCCAGCTCCAGGTCTACTACTGGATGGAGGTTCAGGGATTCCTGAACACCTACAGCGCCTACGCCTCTTATTTCGGCTTGGATTATACCCAACCCCTGGACACCCAGCTGTCCCTGGAAGGCGACAATATGACCTGGCAGCAGTATTTCCTGCAGTGCGCCCTGAATAACTGGCAGCAGATCCAGGGCATGGCGGACATGGCCCAGGAAAACGGCCTGGAAATGGACCCGGAGGATCGGGAAAACCTGGACAATCTGCGTGATTCCCTGGAGGAAGACGCCGCGTATTATGGCATGACCCTGGATGAGCTGCTGCTGCATAACATCGGTCCAGGCGCGGACTTTGACGACTTCGCGGCCTACCAGGAGGGCTATTACCAGGGTGCGCCCTACTATGCCGATGCCACCGACAAAATGATTCCCACAGAGCAGGAGCTGGAGGCGTTCTTCGCTGCCCATGAAGCGGAGTACAGCGAAAACGGCATCACGAAGGACGGCATGTTCGTGAATGTGCGCCACATTCTGATCGGCCCAGAGGGCGGCACCACCGGTGAAGACGGCACCACCACCTATTCCGATGAGGAATGGGCAGCCTGCGAGGAAGAAGCCCAGGCCGTGCTGGATGCCTGGCTGGGAGGAGAGAAGACCGAGGAAAGCTTCGCCGCCCTGGCAAACGAAAAATCCCAGGACGGCGGCTCCAACACCAACGGCGGCTTGTATGAGAATGTCTACGAGGGCCAGATGGTGCAGGAATTCAACGACTGGTGCTTTGATGCAAGCCGCCAGACCGGTGATTACGGTCTGGTGAAGACCCAGTTTGGCTACCACGTCATGTATTTCGGCAGCAGCAGCCCTCAGTGGAGGTACTACGCCGAAAGCGACTGGAAAAATGAGCAGATCAATCAGATGCTTATCGACCTGAGTGAGAACTATCCCATGGAAGTGGATTACAGCAAGATCACCCTGGGGTATGTGGCTCTCGGCTAATATCCCTTACGGAACCGAAAAGTCCCCGCTGGATCATTCAGCGGGGACTTTTTTGGGTTCGATCAGGGGAAGGGTATGGAAGATCTCGGCGGTGATGGCTCTGAACTCGGAAACGTCCGTGGTTTTTCGTAGCCGCTTCCACAGCTTGTCGCAGCCAATAAAGCGGGTGTGCAGGTAGCTCCAGTGCTCCTTCAGCCGGAACATGGCGTTGCGGCTGCCGCCGAAGTCCGCTTCGTAGATTTCCAGCAGTTCGTTCATGAAGGTTTCCAGCAAAGCAGCATCCGTGCCGCCGGAGAGCATGCCGGGATCTGCGATGAGTCCCCGTCCGATCATGACGGATTGCAGCTGCGGATACTGCTCCTGAAGCGCATTGATTTGGGTCACGGAGAAGAGATTTCCGTTGTAGCACAGGGGATTTTTGCTGTGCTTTGCGGCGTAGGAGAACATCTCCATGTCCACGTCCCCGTCGTAAAATTGCTTGCGGACTCTGGGGTGCACGGTCAGCTCCCGGATGGGGTAGCGGTTGTAGATTTCCAGAATGGCAGGAAATTCCTCTGGGCTTTCCAGTCCAAGCCGCGTTTTGACGGAGACGGGCAAGGGCGTCTTCCGGAACACTTCCGCCAGAAAGGCGTCCAGTGCGTCCAGGTCCCGGAGCATGCCGCTGCCCTTGCCCTTGGCCACCACGGTGCCGGAGGGACAGCCCACATTCAGGTTGATTTCCCCATAGCCCCGGTCCTGGCAGATCTGGGCCGCCCAAAGAAAATCCTCCGCGCTTTTGGTCAAAATCTGGGGGACCGCCGTGAAATCCCCGCTGTCTGCCCTGGGCAGCTCCCGTTCTTCTTTATGGCTCAGGCTCCGGTGGACAGTAGGGGAGAGGAAGGGCATATAATACCGGTCCACGCCGGGAAAGTATTGGTGATGCAGCCGCCGGAACACGCTGTCCGTCAGCCCCTCCATGGGAGCAAAGAAGTAGTGCATAGGAATACCACAACCTTAAAATTCGAAATGCAGAATGCAAAATTACCTTTCCTTTTGCATTCTGCATTTTGCATTCCCAAGGGGATCACACTTCCGAGATCACCGGCAGGATCATGGGATTGCGCTTGGTGGCCTTGTACAGGTAGCCGCTCAGGTCGTTCTTGATGGCGGACTTGATGGTGGACCACTCCCGGACGTGCTTTCGCTGGCAGCGTTCGATGGCTTCCATAGCCACATTCTGCAATGCGTCCATCAGCTCCTCGGACTCCTTCACATAGATGAAGCCCCGGGTGATGATGTCCGGACCGGTGACTACGCTGCCGTCCTCGGCACTGAGGTTCACGCACACCACGATCATGCCGTCCTCGGCCAGGTGCTTCCGGTCCCGCAGCACCACACTGCCCACGTCGCCCACGCCGATGCCGTCCACGAAGACCTTGCCCGCGGTGACTGTGCCGTTTGCCTTGCAGGTTTTGGCGGTGAGCTCGAACACGGTGCCCAGCTCCCCAATGTGGATGTTCCGGGGATTCATGCCCATCTGCTGGGCCAGCTTGGAGTGAATCTGCAGGTGCCGCTGCTCGCCGTGGACGGGCAGGAAGAATTTGGGTTTGACAAGGGCGTGGACGATCTTCAGCTCCTCCTGGCAGGCATGTCCGGAGACGTGGAGGCCCTCGCTCTTTTCGTAGACCACGTCTGCACCCTTACGGTACAGCTCGTTGATGATCTTGGAGATGGCCTTCTCGTTGCCGGGAATGGCGGAGGCGGAGATGATGATCCGGTCCCCGGCGGTGACCTCCACCTGCTTGTGGGTGTCGAAAGCCATGCGGTACAGGGCGGACATGTTCTCACCCTGGGAGCCGGTGGAGACGATGACCAGCTTGTTCTTGGGGATGCTCTTGATGGAGGCCAGGTCCACAATGGTGCCCTGCTTCACCTTCAGATATCCCAGCTCCTGGGCCACCTTCAGCATGTTCTCCATGCTGCGTCCGGTGACGGCCACCTTCCGGCCGTAGCGCTGGGCGGTGTTCAGGATGGACTGAATACGGTGCATGTTAGAGGCAAAGGTGGTGACAATGATCCGCTGGTCGCAGTTCCTGAACTGCCGGTCCAGGCTCTCCGCCACCAGGTTTTCGCTGGGGGTGTAGCCGCTGCGCTCTACATTGGTGGAGTCCGCCAGCAGCGCCAGGACGCCCTGGTTGCCCAGCTCGCCCAGCCGGGCCAGATCCATCATGCCGTCCTTGGCGGTGGGGTCGATCTTGAAGTCGCCGGTGAAGATCACGGTGCCCACAGGGGTGTGGATGGCGAATGCCACCGCGTCGGCGATGGAGTGATTCACATGGATGAATTCCACGCTGAAGCACCCGGCCTTCACCACGTCGCCGGGCTTGTGGGTGATGAGCTTGACCTTGTCCGCCAGCCGGTGTTCCTCCAGCTTCAGCTTAATCAGACCGTTGGTCATAGCAGTGCCATGGATGGGACAGTTAATTTCCCGCATGGCGTAGGGAATGGAACCGATGTGGTCCTCGTGGCCGTGGGTGATGAAGAAGCCCCGCAGCTTTTTCTGGTTTTCCACCAGGTAGGAGAAGTCGGGGATCACCAGATCCACGCCGTACATGTCCTCCTCAGGAAAGCCCACGCCGCAGTCTACCACGATCATGTCCTTGCCGTACTCCAGGACGGTGATGTTCTTGCCGATCTCATCCAGACCGCCCAGAGGGATAATTTTCAGTTTTTCTGCCAAAAAAATACTCCTTTCGAATTGTTCTGCCTTTGTAAGACAGACATAACAAACAGGCAGCCATCTGCCCAAAATCCGGCCCTGAATCGCCTTTTTTGGGAAAATGCCTGCGAAAATGCGTTTTCCAGCATAGTCAGCTGCTGAATTTGAAATGCCCGGGTCCAGCCCATCCCGGCGCCATCGTTAGATAGTATAACACAAAATCATGAAAAAGTATACCATTATTTTTGAATGCTTTTTTACGGAAATCCGGGAAAACCTGTTGCAGGATTTGGTTGGATTTGCTATAATAGCGGGTATAGTATGCGCTAAACGCAGCAGCACACGGCATTGGGGATGCGCCATACCGTTGCCAAAAGGAGGCGGGAAGCAAGTGAGACGAAAACTGGGAAGACTGTTACGGCCTGGAATGGGTTTGTATTTTTTGGTCATGGCGGCGTTCTGCGCGGCAGCGCTGCTGACGGGACAGTATTGGCTGGCTGCCGGGGAGACCGGTGTGACGCTGCTGGTGTTTATGGCCTATATCATGAACCGCAGCCGGCGGAACCGTCAAATTCAGAAGTATATTCAGGATGCTTCCAACACCTTGGAGGCCACCAGCCGGGGGGAGAGCCCGCTGCCTGCGGTGCTGGCCCGGTTGGGAGACGGCGGCATCATCTGGGCCAATCACCGCTTCAGCCAGCTGACGGGGTATGCCGATACCATGATGGAGCAGGATCTGGATGAGATCCTTCCCGGCTTCAGCACGGACTGGCTGGCCTCCGGAAAAACCGAGTGCCCCCAGGATGTGACGCTGGGCTCTCGCCGCTATCGGATCTACGGCACCACCATCCGGGCCGAGGACAGCAAGGGCACCATGCTGGGGGTCCTGTATTTCAGCGATCTGACGGAACTGTACCAGGTTCGGGACGAATATATCCGCTCCCGGCCTGTGGTATCCATCATCCTCATTGACAACTATGAGGAGCTGACCAAGAACCTGACGGAGAACGCCATCTCCGCCCTGAACGCCAAGCTGGGTGACACCATTACCGAATGGACCGACGGCTACAACGGACTGCTGCGCAAGCTCGAGCGCAACCGGTTCCTGTTCATCTTCGAGAAGCGGAATCTGCAGCGGGCCACCGAGGATAAGTTCTCTCTGCTGGAGAAGATCCATGAGGTGGTCAGCCCCACCGGACTGCCTGCTTCCATCTCCATTGGCTTGGGCGTGGACGGCGCGGATTTTGAGGAGAGCTATGACTTCGCGGCCTTGGGCATTGAAATGGCCCTGAGCCGGGGCGGCGATCAGGCGGTCATTAAGGACCGGCTGAACTTCACCTTCTATGGCGGCCGCAGCACCGAGGCAGACTACCGCAGCAAGGTTCGCTCCCGGGTTACCGCCAACTCCCTGATGGAGCTCATCGGTCAGAGCGGCCATGTGTTCATCATGGGCCACAAAAACGCCGACCTGGACGCCGTGGGTGCGGCTATCGGCGTGTGCTGCCTGTGCAGGAAAAAGGGAAAAAAGTTCAACATTGTCATCGACCTGGAGAAAAACGCCGCCGGGAAGCTCATTGAGGAGATCCAGGCGGAGCCCCAATATAAGGATGTTTTCATCTCCGGACAGGATGCCTTGCTGATGGCGGATAACCGCAGCATTCTGATCGTGGTGGATACCAACCGGCCGGATCAGGTGGAGTGCCAGCCGCTGCTGGAGGCAATTTCCAAGGTCTGCGTCATTGACCATCACCGCCGGGCGGCGGACTATATCAGCCCTGTGGTAGTCAATCTCCATGAGACCTACGCCTCCTCCGCTGCCGAGCTGGTGACGGAGCTCCTGTCCTATGCGGTAGAGAAGCAGGACATGCTGCCCATCGAGGCCAAGTGCCTGCTGGCCGGCATCTGCCTGGACACCAAGTTCTTCAACGTCCGCACCGGCGAACGCACCTTTGAGGCCGCGGCTGCCCTGCGAAGAATGGGCGCGGACCCCACGGAGGTCAAGAAGCTGCTGCAGAACGACTTCCAGGACACCATGGCGAAGTATCAGATCATCAAGTCCTCCCGGCTCTATCGTCAGGAGATCGCCATTGCGGCGCTGAACACCACCACTACCCGGGTTCTGGCGGCCCAGGCGGCGGATGAGCTGCTGAATATTTCCGGCATTACCGCCTCTTTTGTCATGTACCCGGACGGAGACCAGGTTATCATTTCCGCACGGAGTATCGGCTCTGCCAATGTGCAGATGATCCTGGAGCCTTTGGGCGGCGGCGGCAACACAGCCACAGCAGGCGCCCAGCTGAAGGATACCAACGTCAAGGACGCTCTGGACAAGCTGGTTGCGTCCATCGATAAGTTCTACGAAGAGTAAACCCTTTTTGGAGATATAAGATATGAGATTTCTTCGTTATCGCAATATCTCATATCTCGTATCTCAGAAACTATTCTTATATCTATCGTTAAGGAGAAAATCACGATGAAAGTTATCTTATTGCAGGATGTGAAGGGCAAGGGCAAGAAGGGCCAGATGCTGGAGGTTTCCGACGGTTACGCACGGAACTTCATGCTGCCCCGGAAGCTGGCCATTGAGGCTACCCCCGACGCCATCAACACCATGAAGATGAATGACAAGGCCACCCAGGAGCGCATTGCCCGGGAGAAGGCAGAGGCTATGGCGATTTCCAAGCAGCTGCGGGAAATGACCGTCACTGTCACTGCCAAGGGCGGCGGCGCGGGACGGCTGTTCGGCTCCGTCACCAACCAGGAGATTGCCGACGCTCTGGCCAAGACCGGCATCAAGCTGGACAAGCGGAAGATCGTCATTGCCGAACCTATCAAAAATGTGGGCACCTACACTGTCACCTGCAAGCTGGGCTATGAAATTTCCGCTCCCCTGACCGTGAAGATCGTCGAGGCGTAATTCCTACATTGCGTCCACTGTAGGGGAGGGTCACTGACCCTCCCGCGTGTTCCTGTGACGGAACGGCCGGTTCTGCTTGAACGGTTGGCCCTCAGCATGGAACCCACGCTCTGTATCATTTCCCTTTCGGGAGGGTCACTGACCCTCCCCTACAGGGCGTATTCCCGATTACCAGAGAAAGGAGAAGACAACATGGATGAAGAACTGCTGCAGCGGCAGCCACCACAGTCTTTGGAAGCGGAGCAGTCTGTTTTGGGTGCGATTCTCATAGACAGCCGCTGCATCACCGATGTGGTTGGCATCGTAAAGCCCGAGGACTTTTTCCTGACCCAGAACCGGGAGATTTACGAAGCCATCTATGCCATGTTCAATTTCTCCCAGACCATCGACCCGGTGACGGTGCTGGACAAGCTGAAGGAGCTGGGCTATTACCACGACAATTCCCGGGACTACATCCTGCAGCTTATGGAGATTACCCCCACCGCTGCCAATGTGGTGCGCTACGCCAACATCGTCCGGGAGAAGGCAATGCTCCGGGGCCTGAACCAGGCGGCCACGGAGATTACCGAAATGGTCTACGAAGAGGTGGGCACCCCGGCAGAAATGCTGGAGTCCGCCGAGAAGAAGATTTACGCCCTGCGCAAGGGCGAGCGGGGGGACAGCCTGGAGCACATCGGCACCACGCTGCACCGAGTCTTCGACCACCTGACGGAGCTGGCCCAGTCCGATTCCATGATTCCCGGTTTGTCCACGGGCCTGCGGGACCTGGACACCAGGATCAACGGTCTGAACAAGTCTGACCTTTTGCTGATTGCCGCCCGTCCCGCTATGGGCAAATCCGCTTTTGCGCTGAATATCGGTGTCAATGTTGCCAAAAAATACAAGAAGACCGTAGCGATCTTCAACCTGGAAATGTCCCGGGAGCAGCTGGCCATGCGTCTGCTGGCCAATGAAAGCTTTATCGAGCTGCAGAAATTGGCCACCGGCAAGCTCAGCGAGGAGGAGTGGACCAAGCTGTGCATGGCCTCCGCCGCTTTAAGCCAGACGGACATTCGGATTGATGACAATCCTTCCGTCACTGTGGCGGACATCAACGCCAAGTGCCGCCGCCTGGACAATCTTGGCCTGGTGATCATCGACTATCTGCAGCTGATGCAGGGCTCTGGCTACGGAAAGAACAACGAAAACCGCGTGGTGGTGGTGGGCGAGATCTCCCGGTCTTTGAAGATCATGGCCAAGGAGCTGAACGTCCCTGTCATCTGCCTGAGCCAGCTGTCCCGCGCGGTGGAGAGCCGTACCGACAAGCGGCCGATTCTGTCGGACCTTCGGGAATCCGGCGCCATCGAGCAGGACGCGGACTCCGTCATGTTCCTGTACCGGGACGAATACTACAACGAAAACACTGAGGACAAGGGCGTGGCAGAATGCATTGTCGCCAAGAACCGTCACGGTGAAACCGGCGCGGTGAAGCTGCAATGGATCGGCCAGTACCAGACCTTTGCCGACCGGGAGTGGAAGCATGCTGAATAAGCTTTGGGACTTCATCCGGCAGCAGGGGCTGATTTCCCCGGGAGACACCGTCGTCTGTGCCGTTTCCGGCGGGACGGACTCCGTGGCGCTGTTGTTTGCCCTGTATCTTCTGAAAGAAAAGGGGAGCTTCCATTTGGAGGCCGCCCATTTTAATCATAAGCTCCGAGGAGAAGAATCGAACCGGGACGAGACCTTTGTCCGCTGCCT
Source organism: Faecousia sp. (assembly GCA_051867395.1). GTDB lineage: Bacteria > Bacillota > Clostridia > Oscillospirales > Oscillospiraceae > Faecousia. Next base: position 23,522 of record JBJDYN010000002.1, read on the forward strand.
GTGTCAGCGTTTTGAAATCCCGCTGCATGTGGGATCTGGTAAGGTGGTTTCCGGCAAAAAAGGGCTGGAGGCCGCCGCCCGGGATGCCCGGTACGGCTTCCTGCTGGGGCTGGAAGGGAAAATCGCCACGGCCCACACCGCTGACGACAACGCGGAAACGGTGCTGATGCATCTGGTCCGGGGGACTGGGCTGAAGGGCCTCGGCGGCATTGCTCCGGTCCGGGGGAAGCTGATTCGCCCCATGCTCACCGTCACCCGGCAGGAGGCGGAAGCGTTTCTGGACAGCTGGTGCCTGACCCATATGGAGGACAGCTCCAATGAAACCGACGCCTTCCTGCGAAACCGGATCCGCCACCATGTGATCCCCTTGCTGACAGCGGAGAATCCCCGGCTGGCGGAAAACCTGTCCCAGATGGCCCTGCGGCTGCGGCAGGATGAGGAATGCCTCTCCTCCCAGGCGAATTTTGAAATTCTACCCACAGTAGAGACCCTGAAATCCATGCCCATCGCCCTGCGGAGCCGGGTGATGGAGCGCTTTCTGAAACAAAGCGGCGTAAAGGAGCCGGAGGACACCCACATTGCTCTGGCGGAAGCGCTGCTGTATTCGGATAAACCCTCCGCCCGGGCCAGCTTCCCCGGCGGCGTGACCATCGCCCGGAACTATGACCGGCTGGAGGCGCTGCAAGAGAATGGCATTCTGGAACCGGTGACGCTGTCTTGTCCCGGAGAAGCCAGCCTTCCCGGCCTGTGGGTCACCTGCACCCCGGCGGTGGAAATCCGCAATACCTCCGACACCTTCACGGTGATCCTGAAGGGGGAAATGACCCTTCGCCCCCGGCAGAGCGGCGATGCGATCCGGCTGTCCGGCGGCAGCAAAAGCCTGAAGAAGCTCTTTATCGACCGGAAGATTCCGGCGGCGGAGCGGCTTCGGATCCCGGTGCTCTGCGACGAAGCGGGGGTACTGGGGGTATACGGCATCGGCGTCAGTGTGGACCGGGCTGCGGATACGCTGCCCGCGGTGCAAGTCCATTTTGAAAGAACAGAGTAATGATCCAGCAGCCCAATTGCTGCGAAACAAAAAAGGGAGAGTAGACGATAATGGAAAATGACATTCAGCAGATCCTCCTGACCGAAGCGCAGATCCAGAACCGGATCCGGGAGCTGGGCGAAGTGCTCACCGCCGAGTACGCGGACAAAAACCCCGTCATCGTGGGCGTCCTGAAGGGCGTGGTGGTGTTTTACGCAGACATGATCCGGCAAATCAAGGTCCCCTGCCAGATGGACTTCATGTGGCTGTCCTCTTATGCGGGTGCCAATTCCACTGGAAATATGCTTGTGCGGCAGGATGTGACCGCCAATATCAGGGGCCGCCATGTGCTGATCCTTGAGGACATCTATGACACGGGTAATTCCCTGGACTTTACGGTAAAGCACCTGAAGGAAAAGGAACCCGCTTCCCTGAAAATCTGCACCCTGCTGGACAAGCCCGAACGCCGCAAGCCCGGTATCACGCTGCAGGCGGACTATGTGGGCTTTACCATTCCCAATGCCTTCGTGGTGGGCTATGGCCTGGACTATAATGAAAAATACCGGAATCTGCCTTATATCGGGGTTCTGAAGCCGGAAGTATATGAAAAATAAGGAGAACCCAATTGAAAAACCGTAATCGATTCATACCTTTGATTATTTACCTGGTGCTGCTGGTGGTGATCTTCTCCTGGGCGAACAACCTGTTCGGGGGGAATCAGAACCAGATCCCCTACTCTCAGGTTACGGAGCTGTTCCGGCAGGAGCAGGTCCGCAAGTTTGTGGTGAAGGATCAGGCCATTACGCTGTACCTCCGCGCTCCCTACAATGGGGAGACCACTGTCACCACATCCCTGGCAGATCCCGAGATATTCCGTCTGGAGATGAACGACCTGCTCCAGGCGCAGAAGGAATCCGGTGTGTTGGAGAGCTATCACTTCGTGCCGGAAAAGACCTACTCCCCCTACGATCTGATTCTGCCCCTGCTGGTGGTGGGCCTGGTGCTGTTGTTTGCCTGGACCATGCTTATGAACCGTGTCAACAGCGGAAATCCTCTGAACAACTTCGGCAAGGCACGGACGGTGCTGGGGGTGCCGGACGGAAAGAAGGTCACCTTTGACGATGTGGCCGGTGCGGACGAGGAGAAGGAGGAGCTTCAGGAGGTGGTGGACTTCCTGAAGAATCCGGAGAAATTCACCGAGATCGGCGCCCGGATTCCCCATGGCATTTTGCTGGTGGGCCCTCCCGGCACCGGCAAGACGCTGCTGGCCAGAGCGGTAGCGGGAGAGGCAGGGGTCCAATTCCTGTCCATTTCCGGCTCTGACTTTGTGGAGATGTATGTGGGTGTCGGCGCCAGCCGTGTCCGTGACCTGTTTGAGCAGGCCAAGAAGATTGCCCCTGCCATTATCTTCATTGACGAGATCGACGCTGTAGGCCGGAAGCGCGGCTCCGGTCTGGGCGGCGGCCATGACGAGAAGGAGCAGACCCTGAACCAGATGCTGGTGGAGATGGACGGCTTCTCCCGCACCGAGGGTGTCATTGTCCTGGCGGCTACCAACCGCCCCGACATTCTGGATCCCGCCCTGCTGCGGCCCGGCCGGTTTGACCGCCAGATCCAGGTGGGCCGCCCCGACGTCAAGGGTCGGGAGGAGATCCTGAAGGTCCACGCCAGGGACAAGAAGCTGGATGCCTCCGTCAGCCTGAAGACCGTAGCCCGTTCCACGGCGGGCTTCACCGGCGCGGACTTGAGTAACCTCTTAAACGAAGCCGCCATTATGGCCGCCCGGGAGAACCGCCCGGTGCTGACCATGGAGGACCTGAACGAGGCGCTGATGAAGATCACCGCAGGCCCGGCGAAGAAGAGCCGGGTTCAGACCCGCAAGGATCTGAAGGAGACCGCCATCCACGAGGCGGGCCATGCCATTGCCATGTACTGCCTGCCCACCCACGATCCGGTGCGGCACATCTCTATCATTCCCCGGGGCCAGTCCCTGGGGGCCACTTGGTATCTGCCCCAGGATGACAGCGCCAACCTGACCCGGAACCAGATGTACGAGCAGATCGTGGCCCTGCTGGGCGGCCGTGTGGCGGAAGCCCTGTTCCTGGGAGACATCTCCGTGGGGGCCTCCAACGACATTGACCGTGCCACCAAGCTGGCCCGAGACATGGTGGCCCGCTACGGTATGTGCGAAAAGCTGGGCACGGTGTCCTATCTGGATGGCGGCGAGGTCTTCATCGGCCGGGACTACCAGACCACCAAGAGCTATTCCGAGAAGGTGGCTGGGACCATCGACGACGAGGTCAAGGCCCTCATCGACAAGGCCTACGACCACTGTAAGCAGATCCTCACGGACAACGCGGAGAAGCTCCACCAGGTAGTGCAGTTCCTGTTGGAAAAGGAGTCCATGACCGGCGAGCAGTTCGAGGAGATCATGAAAGGTGAGGAAGTGACGGAAGCGTCTGCCACAGCCCTGTTTGACCGCTTCCAGGAGCCCACGGAAAACCCTGGCGATTCTGAATAAAGAGAAAACCAGCATCCCCTACCAGATCAACCGGCAGGGGATGCTGGTTCTTGGAGGAGCTGTGATTCAGTCACGGCATTCTTTATGATTGTATCTCCTTGCTAGGCGCACTGGCGCATACAAACTGGAACTATACGCAGAGTGTGGCATCGAAAACGGCGTTCACGCTGTGCGTTTGTCCGTCAATGGGGCGTGAAGCTATAAAACAGACACATTCATCTGCAAAACACGCCTATTGGTCGGACAGAATGCATAGTACAATGAATTCCTGCTGGAACCTTGGCCCTCCAAGGAATCCCGGTACAGCCGCAATGTGGAGGAAGAATCAACAGGATAGCTTATACGAAAACCAAAGTAACTATTCAGTCGTACCCCAAGTTTCTCATATAAATGACCGTTTACAGTGCGTAATAAAGCGGCATCCTTGACGCCCCTTGTGACGGTACTGCGTGCAAAAGGAGCGTCAAGGATGCCGCTTTATTACGCCCACAGCACAATTATTTGCATATAACCTTCTATCGAACATACTGCGATAAACGATCATTTATATGAGAAACTTGGGGTACGACTGAATAGTTTCGAAATATCTTTGAATCTTTCCGGACTGAATTGCTCCAGAATGCGTTGTCTTCCTTGCCGGGCGTCAGCCCAGCTGCGTCATCTGCTTTTTACTGGAACAATTCATCTTCGGAAATCTATTAAAGCTTTCAATTAGGCTTTAGTATTAGAGCGATATTCTACGAAGCGTCGGTTGAGAAATCTGGCGCTATGTATATAATGAATTCAGCAGGGAAGGGACAATGGCATGAGAAAAAAGAACGAAACCGAGAAACACCGTTTTCGTATTGCGGACATGCTTACGATTCTTCGAATTGCGGGGACGCTGGTGCTGGCTTTTTTCCATCCGCTTTCCGCAGCGTTTTTCTGGGTGTACGCCCTGGCGGGGCTGACGGATGTGCTGGACGGCTGGATCGCCCGAAGAACCCACACAGCAAGTGACTTTGGCGCAAGGTTGGACAGCATTGCCGATCTGATGTTCTATGCGGTGATGCTGCTAAGGATTTTTCCGGCGCTTTGGCGTACACTTCCGGATGGTATCTGGTATGCTGTGGCAATTCTTGTGATTGTCCGGGTTTCGGAATATCTGATCGCGGCGGTCAAATACCGGCAGTTTGCTTCCTTCCTTCCTTCCTTCCTTCCTTCCTTGCATACATACCTCAACAAACTGACAGGTATAACTGTTTTTCTGGTTCCTTTTCTACTCATGACGCAATACGCTGTGGGATACTGCTGGGCAGTATGTGCTGTTGCGGCAGCCGCGGCTTTGGAAGAACTGGCAATTCACATTTTGAAACCAAATGATAATGCCAACACCAAATCCATCTTTCAGGAAAGGAACACGAAAAATGAAAATTCTGGTTTTTAACGGAAGCCCTAAGCGAGACACTAGCGATACACTGCATATCACCCGTGCCTTCCTGGATGGAATGCAGGATGCGGCGCCCCAGGAGGTTCAGCTGATCCATGTCATCGACCGGCACATTGCATTCTGCTCCGGGTGCCTTGCCTGTATGCGCAACGGCGGCGTGTGCCGTCACAAGGACGATATGGGCTCCATTTTGGAGCAGATTCTGGCAAGTGATCTGCTGCTGTTCAGCTTTCCGCTTTACTGCTATGGGATGCCCGCCATGCTGAAAAACCTGATCGACCGCACTCTGCCGCTGTCCAGCATCGCTATGCGTAAGGTGGGCGAGCGCTATGAGCATGTGGGTCAGGCGGATTTTGCGCACCTGAAATATCTGATGATCTGCGGCTGCGGATTTCCCAACAGCGCCCACAATTTTGAGCCTGCTGTTGCCCAGTTCCGGCTGATGTTCCGCGGCGACAGCACCGTCATCACGGTCCCGGAGAGCCCCATGTTCAACGCACCGGAAGCGGCAGTGGTTACCGTACCGAGGCTGGAGCTTGTCAGGGAGGCTGGACGGCAATATGCGCGAAACGGCAGGATCGACGCGGAACTGCTGGCGCAGATCGGTTCTCCCATGATTCCGGAGGAGACCTATGCGCAGATCGTGAACGGCACTGCCGGATAATGCCGCGAAGGACGTATGAGCTGTGGATCAGGAGGAAAGCAGGTGCGCCAATGAAACGAATATGGATTATAGAAGACGATGAAGCCATCCGCACGGAACTGAAAACGCTGCTCCGTGCCAACGGATATCTTACGGTGGACGGTCAGCCCTGCGACCTGATTCTGATGGATGTGAACCTGCCGGGGGAAAACGGCTTTGCCCGCTGCAGGAAGCTGCGGCAGTGCTCCGATACACCGGTAATCTTCCTCACAGCCCGGGACACTCCGGAGGACGAGCTTCTGGCCTTTGGCGTGGGCGGGGACGACTTTATCCGCAAGCCCTACAATTCCGCCGTCCTGCTAGCCCGGATCGGCAGGATGCTGAAAAGCACAGGAAATGATACCCTGACTGTCCGGGGGCTGACCCTGGATCTGCCGGGAATGAAGGCTGTTTATAATGGCACCACGGTGGAGCTGACGAAGAATGAGACCCGAATCCTCTGGTGCCTGATGCGCAAGGAGCTTTGCACCCGGGACGAGTTGATCGAAGACCTGTGGACCAACGGCATGTACATCGACGGCAATACCCTGTATGTCAACATCGGCAGGCTCCGGGAAAAGCTGGAACGGATCGGGGCAAAGAATTTTATCCGCACGGTGCGGGGCGTGGGGTATCGCCTATGAGTTTCCGGGATTTCATCGCCGCGAAGGCGGTCTCCCTGTGCATGGCGGGAATGGCTGGGCTATACCTTGCGCTGGTGTGGTATTTTTGCGCTCTACCGTTTTCTCTGCTGCTGATCCTTCTGCTCAGCGGCTTATTTGTGTTGCTGCTGTGGTTCCTTGTCGGCTGGCGCCGGGCAGACCGGCGGCTGAAGCTGCTGAGAAGCCGATTGGAGGCCCTGCCGGAAAAGTATCTCATCGGCGAGACGCTGGATCGGCCCCAGGACGCCGTGGAGCTGGAATACTACCTGCTGATGAAGGAAATTTCCCGCTCCGCCATCGGCGCGGTGGAGGCGGCCCGGGCGGAAAAGCGGGACTACTGCGACTATGTGGAGCGCTGGGTCCATGAGATCAAGACGCCTCTCACCGCCTGCTCCTTGATTCTCGCAAATGGCGCGGACACAACCAAGCTGCGGCGGGAGCTGCGACGGGCAGACAATCTCACCGAGACCATCCTAACCTACGCCAAGCTGGGGACGGCGGAGAAAGACACCCAAATCAGCCTTGCCGATCTGCGTACCGTCTGCGATCAGGCCATCCGGGAGGAGATGGAGCTGCTGATCGCGGCAGATATCAGCGTTTCCATCGAGGGAGACGCTTCCGCTTATACCGATTCCAAGCTGCTGGTGTTTCTCCTCAAGCAGCTGCTCATCAACTGCGCCAAATACTGCCCCGGCTGTCAAATCCAAATTTCCCTGGAGAAGGGTCTCCTGCGCTTTTCCGACAACGGTCCCGGCATCCCTGCCCATGAGCTGGCGCGGGTAACGGAGCGGGGGTTCACCGGCAGTACGGGCCGCAGCCACGGCAGCAGCACAGGTATGGGATTGTACATCGTCAGCCAGCTTTGCGAAAAGCTGAATATCGGCCTGGAAATTACATCCGCAGAGCATGCGTTCACCCGCTTCGTGTTCCGGTTTCCCTCTGGAATCTAAAACAAAAGAGCCGCTGTTCAGCGCTTGCCGCTTGATTCAGAGCTTCCCTAACAAATTTGTTAGATTGGATGCAGCCAGCGTTAGAACGCTTTTCCGCTTTCCATGCTACAATAGCTGCGAAAGGTCGGTGAAATATTATGAATACGCTACTTGAACTAAAAAATGTGACCAAATATTACGGCAGCGGAGAAGCAGTCTCCAAGGCATTGAACGGGGTAAGCTTCCGGATGGAACGGGGAGAATTGACCGCCGTCATGGGCGCCTCCGGCTCCGGGAAAAGCACGCTGCTGAATGTCATCGCCACCATTGACAGCCCCAGCTCGGGCAGCATTCTTCTGGAAGGGAAGGATATCGCCGAAATGCGGGAGCAGGATTTGGCGTTATTCCGCCGGGACCGGCTGGGCTTCGTCTTTCAGGAGTACAACCTGCTGGACACGCTGACCGTGGGCGAAAACATTGTCCTGCCCCTGAATCTGCAAAGAAAGCCTGTCAGGGAAACGCAGAAAAGGCTCCGTTCCGTCTGCGCTTCTCTGGAGATTACTGAGCAGCTTTCCAAGTTCCCGCGGCAGCTCTCCGGCGGACAGCGGCAGCGGGCCGCCTGTGCCCGGGCGCTCATCACCCAGCCTGCCCTGATTCTGGCGGACGAGCCCACCGGCGCGTTGGACAGCGCTAATTCCAGGAGCCTAATGCAGACCTTCACGGTGATGAACCAAACCCTCGGCTCCACCATTTTAATGGTGACCCATGACGCTGTGGTGGGCTCCTACGCCTCCCGGGTTCTGTTTTTGAAGGATGGGAAAATCTGGAACGAGCTGTATCGGGGAAAACGAACCCGGCAAGCCATGTATCATGAAATTCTCAATACCATGGCGGTGCTTGGGGGTGAAGCGGATGTTCGCTAAACTGGCCCTGCGAAACGTGCGCCGCCAGCTGGGCAACTATCTCATCTATTTTGTCACGGTGGCGCTGAGCATTGCGCTGATGTTTGCGGTCAACAACCTCAGCTACAGCGACCGGATCCGGCAACTGGAGGAGATTTCCTCGGATATGCGTACCATGTTCACCATGGTCACAATCCTGTCCTGTCTGGTCACAGCGCTGGTGCTCAGCTACGCCACCGGCTTTATGCTGAAGCTGCGGAAAAAGGAATTCGGCATGTATCTGACCCTGGGCATGACCCGCCGGAATATTCAGACGCTGTTCGCCTGTGAGACGGGGATTTTGTCCTTCCTTGCCATGCTGGTGGGCATGGGCGCGGGACTTGTGATCTTTCAGCTCCTTGTGGCACTGTTCGCTTCCATCATGGAGATGCCCTTTGCCATCTCCGCGTATTCCGCGGAGGGAATCCTATTGACGCTGGCCGTCAGTCTTGGCATGTTTCTTCTGTCCACGCTGGTTTCCCTGCGGTATCTGAAAAAGACCACGATGGCGGAGCTGCTGAAAGCGGAAGCCGCAGAGAAAAGCGAGAAGCACCTGGCCCTCTGGTGTGTCCTTTCAGCGGTGACGCTGGCGGGCCTTGTTGGCAGTCTGATCGTTACCTACCAAAACCTGATGGCAGCGTTCCATAATCAGGATGGTGTGATCCTGCTTCTTTGGCTTGTGGTGGATTTGGTGATGGTCTTTTTGTCTCATTTCACATTGTCTAGGACCATCGCCGGGCTGCTGCTGAGAAGCAAGCGCCTGAAAAACAGGGGCACCAACACGGTGGTTCTGCGGGGACTCTCCGGGGAGATGACCGTGAATTCTCTGCTCATCGGCGCTCTGGCTACGCTTCTGGTCTTTGCCATTGCTCTGTCTAATGTGGCCCTCGGGGAGAAGGTTTACTCGGACCGCTCCGTAGCGAAAGATTGTCCCTATGATGGAATGGCCATGCTCGACTGCTCTGAGGAACCGGGCCTTTCCATGGAGGAGGGCGAGAAGATCATTGAAAAATACAGCCCCATCCTGTCCCGGATGGATTATCAGCTCTATTCCGCGGGAGAAACGACCCTTTGCAGCAGCATCGTGGGTTATGACCTCATGGGCTGGACGGACAAATTTATGCCCCTGAGCCAGTTTAATGCGCTGCTTACCGGCTGCGGCTACGAACCGGTTGCGCTGGAAGGGGAGTATCTGCTGGTCACCGACGTACAGGGGATCTGCGATGTGGACTTTTCCGACAAAACCGTGGTGCTGAACGGAGAAGCCTATTCCTGGGCGGGAAGCAGTACCCGATACCCAGAATTTGCCCGGCGGGCATGGATGTATTTTGTGGTGCCCGACGCGGCAGTGGCCGGTATGCCTGTTTCAGACGTCTGTGCCGCCTACACGCTGGAGAACAGCCGCCCAGAGGCTCAGGCCATGCTGGCGGAGCTGACCTACTACCGGGAGACAGAGGACGGCACGAAAGAACAGTGCGATTTCGCGATCCGGGAGGAATACCGCCTGTGGAGCAATGCCAACGCCGGCACGCTGATCATCGGCGCGCTGTATGTTTCTACGGTGTTCGTCTGTATGGCGCTGGCCATCCTCTCCGTGAAAACCCTTTCCACCCTGGACGAGGAGCGCAGGCGCTTTGCGGTGCTGTACCGTTTGGGCGCAGATGTCAGGATGCAGAAGTCCGCGCTGCTGCGGCAGACCGGCGCTTTTTTTCTGATGCCCTTTGCGTTTCCGCTTCTCATGACCGTTCCCATGGGCTTGATTTATGGCAAAGTATATGAGATCTGGGATTTCCAGGGTCTGAGCGGTCAGAAGGCCATGGAGACCGCCGTGCTGATCTGTCTGGTGATGGCCGGTGTATACGCCTTGTACTTTGTGATTACCTACCGCATTGCTTGTGAACATGTGATTTGCCATGGACTGGAAAGCGACAGACCCAGTCTATCATAAAAAGGTAACGATTCAGTCGCGGTAAAAAAAGTCAGATAAATGAATAATTATATTCGCGCCTATTGTAGGGCGGGGTCATGACCCCGCCCTACGGTTGGTGCAAACGTAAACGCTCATTTATCCCAGAAATCTGATGCATGACGGAATCGTTACAAAAAAATTTTTCTTTTTTGAAAAGCCCCTGAGAGAAAAATTTTTTGCTATTCCGGAAAAAAGCCGGTACATGTTCCGGCTGCGGCGCCGGTTGGTACACCCGGCAAGCGGAGGAAACGCAGTTTGGCAGAAAATATGTCAAATTGTCACAAAGTATCCGGAGATGAATGCCGCATCGTCGGAAAAAAATCCTGGGAATGATTTCGAACTGATAATTCTTAAGGAAAATTTGTAAATCTTAATAAATAATTTTGTAATCTTTTGTAATTTTCCTCTTGACTAAATGGAGCACCTGTGGTATGATTCAACCATGAAAGAGATGCCGGAGCGAAAGTGACCGCAGCGGACTTCCCCGATGGTTTGGAGCGGTTCCCTTGCGCGGCGGCAAAGATTTCTTACTATGAAACCAAATTCATTAGGAGGTTAGTAAAATGAAAAACGCAATGAAGAAGCTGCTGAGTCTGATGCTGGTAGCTGTGTTGCTGGTTTGCGCGGTGCCGTTCAAGGCTTCCGCCAGCGAGGTCGAAGCGATTAACGTACCTGTAAAGGTTTATAACACGGACGGCAAGCTTCTCAACGGCAATAAGACCCTGGCCGTTACCGAGGAGGGGATTGCTCTGGATGAGGGCACCGCGAAACTGGTCATAAACAGCTGGGTCAACCGCGAGTACGACCACTGGGAGAGCAGCACCGCCGGCGAACTGGAGGACGGCTATGTTCTGACCTACGAGGAAGCTGCAAGCGTCACCCTGTTTGTTTACGTGAAGGAGACTGTCCCCCCCACCACTACCGAGCCCACTACGGCGCCTACTACCGAGCCTACCACGGCGCCTACCACGGCGCCTACCACTCCCGCTACTACCGAGCCTACCACGGCGCCTACCACTCCTGCTGCTACCGAGCCTACCACGGCGCCTACCACTCCCCCTGCTACCGAGCCCGCTGATAACAATGCGGATCTTATTATTGGCAACGGTGACAAGAAGATTCTGCTGACCCTGGATATGAACTACGAGGGCGGCAAGGACAGATTCGTCCGTGTGACCGATCCCAACACCAAGATGGGTACCATCATGGAGGCCATCCAGAAGAAGAACCTGATTCCCACCCGCACTGACTACACCTTCGCCGGCTGGTACTGGGATGATGACTTTGACTACAAGGTCAAGGACAACGAGTATCTCGCCGACAACAACACCACTGCGGTGCGTATCTACGCCCGGTGGACCAGAAATTCCTCTTCGAACAATGTGTTCCTGAAGATCTATCTGAACGGCACTACCAGCAGCCCCGCAAAGATCGTGGATATCAGCAGCTACGGCGATGCCGATGGCTCCATCGATATCTATGAGGCCAGAAAGGTTGTCGGCAACTACTACACCGCCAAGGACAGCGCCGGCCTGAGCTATGACGGCCTGTTCACTGACGAGACTTGGAAGCGCGGTGCTTACAATGACAGCGATGAGGTCAACTCCGTTCCTGTCAACGCCGATGATGATACCTTCATCTACATCATGGTTTACAACGCCAAGACTGCTTCTTCCAGCAGCTCTTCCAACTCCGGTAGCACCAACAAGCCGGATACCAGCAACCCCAAGACCGGTGACTCTGTCTACATGGTCGTGACCGTCATGGGCCTGTCCGCCGCTGCGATGGCCGCTGCCTACTACGTCAGCAAGAAGCGCGCATTCTAAGCAGTAACTGAGGATAATCTTCCATCCTAATGAAAATACCCGGCAGCTTCGGCTGCCGGGATTTTCCGCTTTTAGGGCATGGGGAAGAAATGGGGAACTTCTGAACAAATCGTCTGCGGCTGTAGCAGCGGATCTTTTGTTCCCCCGGTATGGTTTGAAAAACAGGAAAAATATCCAGTATTCCTAAGTTTTCCAAAGCTTCCGGGGAACCATAATCTCTTGCTGTCAGCGCTTGCCGTTATTCAGAGTTTCCCTGGAAAGCGCCGACTTGCATTCGGAGAGAAAGTATGATATCCTATATGCTATCTACAACTTGTGTCCATCACAGAACAAGCGGGGAGGAATTGCCATGAGTGTCCATGAGTCCGGTGAAATGTATTTGGAAGCCATTCTGGTTCTGTCCCAGAGCAGAGGTTTCGTCCGATCGGTTGATGTAGGGGAATATCTGGGCTATTCCAAGCCCAGCGTGTCCCGGGCTATGGGAATCCTGCGCCGGGAGGATTATATCATCATGGATAAGGATGGCGCCATCACCCTGACGGATGGAGGCCGGCGGATTGCCGAAATGATCTACGAGCGCCATACGCTGTTGTCCAAACTGCTGATCCATCTGGGGGTCAGCGAGGAAACCGCCGCTGCCGATGCCTGCAAGATGGAACATGCCATCTCCGACGAGTCCTTCCAGGCTATTAAACAGTTTGCCGCAGAACACAACATAGAATAAAAATCAGCGGTGCGCAAATCGGGGGTGTTCGTAAAACAGTTGACAGCCATCGTAGTTTGAACTGGGGCACGACAATTGCATGAGTAAATAAATTGTAAACAACTATACTTATCCCCCTTTTT
>JBJDYN010000003.1:0-36098 GCA_051867395.1 Faecousia sp.
CCACATTGAAAACTTTCTTCTTGTAGATGGGTCACATCTATTTACATCACAGAACACTCCACTGTCTTAACTTGCTTCTCTTCTTGTCTTTTTGGGCAAACTATGCTATGATACTCTCCGAAGGAAGTGACAGCATGATCGATTTTCATCGATTGAAATTATCCCAAAAAGATGACTACGAGCAAACCCTCTTCTCCTGTCCCCCACGGGGCTGTGAGTATTCTTTCGCCAACCTGTTTCTCTGGGGCCAACAGCAGGCGGCATTTGTCCATGGCTGTGTGGCTTTTTTCTCCCACTTTTACGGCCGCAGCGTCTACCCCTTCCCCATCGGCTCCGGAGACAAGCATGCCGTGCTGGAGGAGATCCTGAAAGATGCCCAGGAGCGTGGCATCCCCTGCCGTGTCACCAACGTTCTGCCCGAAGACCGGGAGGAGCTGGAAAAATGGTTCCCCGGACAATTTGTATTCCGCAGTGACCGGGACGGATTTGACTATGTCTATGTCATCGATGATCTGGCCGACCTGAGAGGTAGAAAATATCAGAAAAAGCGGAACCATTTCAACCGTTTTCAGGCAGAACACCCCAACTACGAAATCCAGCCCATTTCCCCGGACAACATGGCCCAGGCTCAACAGATGGTCCGGGAGTGGTATCAAGTCCGCACCCAGGAGGATCCCCACGGGGATTACATGCTGGAGAGCATCGCGATGAAAAGGGCGTTTCAGCATTACCGGAAACTGGGCATGGAGGGCATCGCCCTGCTGGACGGCGGGGATATGCTGGCTGTGACCATGGGCTCCCGGCTGTCGGCTGACACCTTTGATATCCATTTCGAAAAGGCCCGGGAGGATGTGGACGGGGCCTATGCCGCCATCAACTGTGAATTTGCCCGGTATCTGCGGTTAAAATACCCCGATATTCAGTACCTGGATCGGGAGGACGATGTGGGCGTGGAGGGACTGCGGAAAGCCAAGCTCTCCTACAATCCTCACCACATGGTGGAAAAACAGTGGGCCTATCTGGCGGAGGACATCCATGGAGATTGACTATCCCGTACCCCAGCTGGAGCCTCAGCTGCAAAGGCTGTGGCAGCTGGCCTTCGGGGATGAAGAAAGCTTCATCCGGGACTTTTTCTCCCAGGTTTACCGCCCGGAGCGGTGCCGGTGCGCTCTTGTGGACGGGCAGACTGCCGCGGCCCTGTACTGGTTTGACGGAGAATGCCGGGGCCGGAGGCTGGCCTACCTCTACGCCGTAGCCACCCATCCCGACTTCCGCCGCCGGGGATTATGCCGGGCGCTGATGGCGGACACCCACAGTCTTTTGACGAAACTGGGTTATGACGGCACGCTGCTCCTGCCCGCGGAAGCGTGGCTTCGCCCCATGTATCAGAAAATGGGCTATCGGAACTGCTGCACCGTGTCCCAGTTTTCCTGTACTGCCGGAACTCCCATCCCCATTCAGGCCGTCGAGCCCCGGGAGTATGCCCACCTGCGGCGGAAATACCTGCCAGAGGGGGGCGTCATCCAGGAAGGAAACAACCTGAACCTGCTGGCGCTGATGGCGGACACCTACGCCGGAATGGATTTTGTGCTGGCTGCAGCACCGGAAGAGGGTCAGCTGAACTGCCTGGAGCTGCTGGGAAATCGGGCAGCCGCACCGGGAATTCTGGCCGCACTGGGGTATGATATCGGGACCTTCCGCACTCCCGGCAATGATGTCCCCTTTGCTATGTTCCGCCCGCTCCGGGAAGCTGTCCCAGCCCCAACCTATTTTGGGCTGTCATTTGACTGATTCCAGTCTGTTAATGGTGATTGATTGCTGAAGCGCGTGTGAAGAAACCCCATCCGGGCTTCCGGATGGGGTTTCTTCATGACAAAAGCAGGCTGATCCCGTAGATGACCACAAGGTGCAGCGGGTAATAGATGTAAAACAGTTTGCCGATGGGGTACTTCCCTCTCTGTCCGTTGTAAGCCATCAGCAGCGGCACTGCCAGGAGTGCCCACCATTGAATTCCGCCGAAGGCCGCGCCAAGCAGGACCGTTCCCAGCGTCAGCAGGAGAAGCTTCTGCCGCCGGTCCTTTCCGCAGTAGACAAGAACGGGGAGCAGAACGCCCCAAATCCCATAGTCCACTCCAAAATCCGTCCCCGTCAGCAGCCTGGGCAGCAGGACACAGACAAACGCCACTGCCAGCAGCGTTCCCGCCGCCAAAAAAAGGCCGCCGGGATTTCTGCGTTTTCCGGCACTGTCCAGGGCGTAAATCAGGCAGATAGACAGGGAGAAGGTGACCAGAATACACTGATACAGGGAACCCATGGCCACGAAGTACACAATCTGGCACAGCATCGCCAGCACCAGAATCCGGAGCAGATACTTCTTCCGATCATGGGTACACCGGCACCCTTCGGCGATCATGTAGGCGTAAATCGGCAGCGCCAGACGGCCAATAATCCGCAGCACGCCAAACTGGGGCAACAGCTGCAAGCCAATATGGTCGCAGGTCATGGCTGTCATGGCAAGAATCTTCAGTTGATTGCCCGTAAGACCAGGTCTTGTTTGGACTTTCTCCGGCATAGCATCACCTCTTTTCCCTATCTTAGCATCCAAGTCGGAATGTGTCAACGTTGGACAGAAACGCCCGTCAGAACGGCAATAAAAAACACCCTTGTGGGTGTAGGTGTGATAGAAAAGAAGTAACCCTTGACTGTTTCTTTCGTCGAATCAGCCAAGGGTTACTTCATTGAATTCTTGGTATCTAACATCGTTGGTTAACCTCTCTTTCTGCAGGATCAGACGTCGTTTCCCTTGACAAAAATTGAATCACTTCCGGGTATTGTTTTTTGTTGGCAAAAATATATAGAAACGGAAGAAATCTGGAAGCGAAACGCCTGTTCGGTTCCCAATTCTTTTAGGAACCTTGATCAATCAGATCATTGGTATCACCTCTTTGTATTTATAAGATACCACGACTTTTCAGAAAAAACAATATGGAAATTTGTATAAATAGCACGATTTCATATTTTATATTGTGCTGAATTTCGTTATTTTGTCATATTCCTCATTGACAGCGGCTGGGAAGTATGGTATGCTGAATTTGTTGGGGCGGTTGCGAGGCTGTCCTTTTTTTCTGAAAAAACCGTCTTTTTTTCCTGATTTGGCAAGGTATACATGGAAACACAGCAAAATCACGAAGAAATTGTCTTTCTGCGAATTGACGGTGTCCGCCCCGGATGGTATAATGGATTTTGTAAAAGCAAAACCCTTATGACTGACGGATAAGTGGAGCACCACATGGAGTAAGGGCACATTTTCTCATCGCCGACCGTCTGGGCACACTTTCCCTCACTTGGGGTAAGTGCGCCCTTTTTTGTTTGCCATCAAGGAGGTAACACATTGAAAAAAGTTGGAATTGTCATGGGCAGTGACAGCGACCTGCCGATCCTGCGCAAGACCATGGACACGCTTTCCTCTCTCGGCATTCCCTACGAGTGCCACGTGTATTCCGCCCACCGCACCCCCGAGGAAGCTCGGGATTTCGCCGCATCCGCCCGGAGCAACGGCTTCGGCGTGATTATCGCCGCTGCCGGTATGGCTGCCCATCTGGCTGGCGCCATTGCGGCCAATACCACCCTGCCTGTCATCGGCATTCCCTGCAAGTCCACCTGTCTCGACGGCATTGACGCACTCCTGTCAACGGTTATGATGCCCTCCGGTATCCCGGTTGCTACCGTTGCCATCAACGGAGGCGTGAATGCCGCTTTGTTGTCTGCCCAGATCCTGGCCGTGGAAGACCCGGAGCTGGCCGCCAAGCTGGACGCCAAGCGCGCCGCCGACGCCCAAAAGGTGCTGGAAAAGGACGCTGCGCTTCAGGCGGAACTGAATTCGTAACGTTAACCACTACACTGTTTAAGGAGGACACCTGATATGGGCGGTTTCTTCGGGGCGATTTCCCGCAAAAACTGTATTTACGACGTTTTCTTCGGTACGGACTACCATTCCCACCTGGGCACCCGTCGGGCCGGTATGGCATTCTATGACAAGAACCGGGGCTTCCAGCGCCAGATCCACAATATCGAGAACACTCCCTTCCGCACGAAATTTGACAGCGACCTTCCCAAATTCAGCGGCAACGCCGGCATCGGCAGCATTTCCGACACGGATCCCCAGCCTCTGCTGGTTCGCTCCCACTTGGGCATGTTCGCCATCTCTACCGTAGGCATCATCAACAACGCCGAGGAACTGGTTTCCTCTGCCTTTTCCGGACCTGGCCATCAGTTCATGGCCATGTCCTCCGGCGATGTCAACACCACCGAGCTGACCGCCGCTCTGATTAACCAGAAGGAAACCCTGATTGACGGTCTCCGCAACGCCCAGGACACCATCGACGGCTCCTGCACCATTCTGCTTCTGATGAAGGACTGCATCATTGCCGCCCGGGATAAGCTGGGACGCCTGCCGGTGCTCATCGGCAAAAACGAGGATGGCTTCTGCGTCTCCTTCGAATCCTTCGCCTACCACAAACTGGGTTACGAAGATTACTACGAACTGGGCCCCGGCGAGATCGTGAAGATCACAGACAGCGGCATTGAACAGCTGGCGGAGCCCGGCAAGAAGATGAAAATATGCGCCTTCCTGTGGACCTACTACGGCTACCCCAACTCTAACTACGAGGGCAAAAACGTAGAGGTCATGCGCTACCACAACGGTGAAATCATGGCCCGGGAAGAGATGAAAAACGGCACCATGCCCGAGGTGGACTATGTGGCCGGCGTGCCGGACTCCGGTCTGCCCCACGCCATCGGCTACGCCAACTACTCCCACAAGCCCTTCGCCCGGCCCTTCGTCAAGTACACCCCCACCTGGCCCCGGTCTTTCACCCCCTCTGACCAGGAGATGCGAAACCTGGTGGCCAAAATGAAGCAGATCCCCGTGCCGGAGCTGATCCAGGACAAGAAACTGCTGTTCGTGGACGACTCCATTGTGCGCGGCACCCAGCTGCGGGAGACCGTGGAATTCCTGTACAGCAGCGGTGCCAAGGAAGTGCACATGCGCTCCGCCTGTCCGCCCATCATGTACGGCTGCAAGTACCTGAACTTCTCCCGGAGCAACTCCGAAATGGAGCTGCTGGCCCGGAGGACCATCCAGAACCTGGAGGGCAAGGAAGGCCAGAAGCATGTGGCGGAATACGCTGACAGCTCCACCGAGCGCGGCCAGTGTATGCTGAAAGCCATCTGCGAGGAAATGGGCTTCGACTCCCTGGGCTATCAGTCTCTGGACGGCCTGCTGGAAGCCATCGGCCTGGACCGGGATACGGTCTGCACCTACTGCTGGAACGGTGAAGAATAAATCCAAACGGGAAATTCCTTCAGCAAATCTTTCAACTATAAACTTCTAAAAAGGAGCGCAAATATGGAGCATCAAAATTCCTATTCCGCCAGCTATGCCGCGGCGGGCGTTGACATCACCGCAGGCTACAAGGCTGTGGAACTGATGAAGAAGCATGTGGCCCGGACCCGAAACTCCGGCTGCCTGGACGACGTGGGCGGCTTCGGCGGCTGCTTCGGACTGCCCATCGCCGGGATGGAGGAGCCTGTTCTGGTCTCCGGCACCGACGGTGTGGGCACCAAGCTGAAGCTGGCCATCCTCATGGACAAGCACGACACCATCGGCATCGACTGCGTGGCTATGTGCGTCAACGACATCATCTGCGTCGGCGCAAAGCCCCTGTTCTTCCTGGACTACATCGCCTGCGGCAAGAACGTGCCTGAGAAAATCGCGGAAATTGTTGGCGGCGTGGCAGAGGGCTGCGTCCAGGCGGGCTCCGCCCTCATCGGCGGCGAGACTGCCGAGCATCCCGGCATGATGCCGGAGAATGAGTACGACCTGGCGGGCTTCTCCGTGGGCATCGTGGACAAGAAGAAGATTATCGACAAGACTACCATGCGCCCGGGGGACGTGGTCATCGCCCTGCCCTCCACTGGCATTCACTCCAACGGTTTTTCCCTGTGCCGGAAGGTCTTCGACATCGACAACAACAACCCCGAACTGTATGTCCCCCGGCAGGAGCTGAAGGGCAAGACCATCGCCGAGGCCCTGCTGACCCCCACCAGGATCTACGTCAAGCCTGTTCTGGCCCTGCTGGAGAAGGTCCACGTCAAGGGCATCTCCCACATCACCGGCGGCGGCTTCTACGAGAACATTCCCCGCTCCATCCCCGACGGCCTGTGCGCGAAAATCGACAAGTCCTCCGTGAAGGTTCTGCCCATCTTCGACCTGATCGCCAGGTGGGGCAATATCCCCGAACGGGACATGTTCAACACCTACAACATGGGTGTGGGCATGAGCATCGTGGTTCCCGCCGAGGAAGTAACCACCGCCCTGGAAATCCTGAAGCCCAACGGCGAAGACGCCTACGTTATTGGCACCATCATTGAAAATGAAGAAAAGGTGATCCTGGCATGAAAACCAAGATCGCGGTTCTGGTCTCTGGCGGCGGGACCAACTTGCAGGCGCTGATCGATGCCCAGGGGAAGACCCTCCTTAGCGGCGAGATCGTGCTGGTAATCTCCAACAACCGGGATGCCTACGCCCTGGAGCGGGCGAAAAAAGCGGGCATTGACACCGCTGTGGTTCTGAAAAAGGAATGCGGCTCCCAGGCGGCCTTTGAGGAGAAGCTGAAGGAAATTTTGTCCGCGTATGGCATCGAAGTTATCATTCTGGCAGGCTTTATGACCATCCTGACGGAGGATTTCACCGCCTGCTATCCCAGGCGCATTCTGAACGTCCACCCCTCCCTGATTCCCGCTTTCTGCGGTGAGGGCTTCTATGGTCTGCGGGTACATCAGGCGGCCCTGGACTACGGCGTGAAGGTCACCGGCGCCACGGTGCATTTCGTCAATGAGATCCCCGACGGCGGCGAAATCATTGCCCAAAAAGCCGTATACATCGAGCCCGGCGATACTCCCGAGATCCTGCAGCGCCGGGTAATGGAGCAGGCGGAATGGCTCCTGCTGCCCCAGGCGGCGGAAACCGTCTGCGCAGAGCTGCAAAAGCAGGCTCCCTGCAAGTAATCATAACAAGAAACGATCCTTTCTCGAGGAAACTGTAGGAATGGAGAATCACAATGAACGTCTATGAAACAAAATCCATGGCCGAGCGCCTGGCCGGCAACACCTATCCCGGCCGGGGCATTGTGCTGGGCCTGACCCCTGATGGAAAAACCTCCGTGGCCGCCTATTTCATCATGGGCCGCAGCGTCAACAGCCGCAACCGGGTCTTCGTCCAGGAGTCTGACGGCATCCGTACCGAGGCCTACGACCCCAGCAAAATGGTGGACCCCAGCCTGATCATCTACCATCCCGTCCGGGAAATCGGCCAGGGCCTGATCGTCACCAACGGCGACCAGACCGACACCGTCTGGGAGTACCTGGCCAGAGGCGAGAGCTGGGAAGCTGCCCTGCGGACCCGGAAGTTTGAACACGACGGTCCCAACTGGACCCCCCGGATTTCCGGCCTGGTTGGCCCCCACGGCAGCTACAAAATGTCCATCCTGAAGTCCGCCGACCCGGAAGGCTCAGAGTGCGCCCGGTTCTTCTATGAGTACCCCGCCCTCCCCGGCCTGGGCCACTTCCTGCACACCTACGTCTGCGACGGCAATCCTGTCATCCCCACCTTCCAGGGGGAGCCGGAGCGGGTCACTATCCCTGCCGACATCGACGCCTTTACCGCTGAGCTGTGGGAAAACCTGAACGCCGACAACAAGATCTCCCTGTTCGTGCGCTACACCGACCTGGAAACCCGGCAGTACCAGCAGCGGATCCTCAATAAGCATCAATAAGCACCCTGCGTTTATGGAGGAAATCAAAATGAACGAATTCGAACTGAAATACGGCTGCAACCCCAATCAGAAGCCCGCGAAGATCTACATGGCGGACGGCTCGGAGCTGCCCATCACCATTCTGAACGGCCGTCCCGGCTACATCAACTTCCTGGATGCCCTGAACTCCTGGCAGCTGGTGAAGGAGTTGAAGGAAGCCACCGGCATGGCGGCAGTCACCTCCTTCAAGCATGTCTCCCCCACCTCCGCCGCTGTGGGCAAGCCCCTGCCCGAGGCGCTGAAAAAGGCCTGCTTCGTGGACAACGTGCCTGACCTGGACGAAAGCCCCCTGGCCTGCGCCTATGCCCGGGCAAGAGGTACCGACCGGATGTGCTCCTTCGGCGACTGGGTGGCTCTGAGCGACGTCTGCGACGTGACCACTGCCAAGCTGATTGCCCCGGAGGTCTCCGACGGTGTCATCGCCCCCGGCTATACCGACGAGGCCCTGGCCATTCTGAAAGCCAAGCGCAAGGGCAATTACAACATTGTAGCAATCGATCCCAATTATGTCCCCGCTGAGCAGGAGACCAAGCAGGTTTTCGGCATCACCTTCCAGCAGGGCCGCAACAACTTCAAGATCGGCGAGCACCTGCTGCAAAACATCGTCACCAAGAATAAGGACCTGCCCCAGTCCGCCAAGATCGACCTGATCGTGTCCCTGATTACCCTGAAATACACCCAGTCCAATTCTGTGTGCTTCGCCTATGACGGTCAGGCCATCGGCGTGGGCGCGGGCCAGCAGTCCCGAATCCACTGCACCCGTTTGGCCGGCGGCAAAGCGGATACCTGGTTCCTGCGGCAGCATCCCAAGACCCTGGCCCTGCCCTTCCTGCCCACCCTGGGCCGGGCTGACCGGGATAACGTCATCGACGGCTACATCAACGGCAACGAGGAAGATGTCTGCGCCGACGGCATCTGGCAGAACTACTTCACCCAGCAACCGGAGCGCCTGACCCAGGAAGAGAAGCGGGCTTTCTTGGACGGCATCACCGGCGTGTCCCTGGGCTCCGACGCTTTCTTCCCCTTCTCCGACAACATCAAGCGGGCCAAAGCTTCCGGCGTCAGCTACATTGCTGAGCCCGGCGGCTCCATCCGGGACGATCTGGTCATTGCCGAGTGCGACAAAGACGGCATCGTCATGGCCTTCACCGGCATGAGACTGTTCCACCATTAATTGAGTGTGGAGTGAATGGCTCCGTGAACTCCACACTCCACTCTCCACATTTTTTAAGCGGAAAGGTATGGAATCTATGAAACTGTTAGTCGTTGGTGGCGGCGGTCGGGAGCATGCCATCATCAAAAGTCTGAAAAAGAACCCTGATGTAACAGAAATTTTCGCTCTGCCCGGCAATGGCGGCATCGCGGCGGATGCCACCTGCGTACCCATCGGGGCTACGGATATTGAAAAGATCGTGGCCTTTGCTGTGGAAAACAGCATTGATTATGCTGTGGTAGCCCCTGACGATCCTCTGGTCCTGGGCTGTGTTGACGCTTTGGAGGGAAAGGGGATTCCATGCTTCGGCCCCCGGGCCAACGCGGCCATCATCGAGGGCAGCAAGGTCTTCTCCAAGAACCTGATGAAGAAGTACGGCATTCCTACTGCCAAATACGAGGTCTTTGACGACATGGCTGCCGCTCTGGATTACCTGGAGGCTGCTCCCATCCCCACTGTCATCAAGGCCGATGGTCTGGCCCTGGGCAAGGGCGTCATCATCGCAAACACCCGGGACGAGGCCAAAGCCGCCGTCCGGGATATGATGGAGGGCCATATTTTCGGCAAATCCGGGGATCACATCGTTATCGAGGAATTCCTCACCGGTCCCGAGGTCAGCGTGCTGTCCTTCACCGACGGCAAGGTAGTCAAGCCCATGGTGTCCTCCATGGACCATAAGCGGGCCGGGGACAACGACACCGGCCTGAACACCGGCGGCATGGGCACCGTGGCCCCCAACCCCTACTACACCCCGGAGGTGGCCCAGCGGTGCATGGAGGAGATCTTCCTGCCCACCATCGCCGCCATGAACGCCGAGGGCCGGACCTTCAAGGGCTGCCTGTACTTCGGCCTGATGATCACCCCCGATGGCCCCAAGGTCATTGAGTACAACTGCCGCTTCGGCGATCCCGAGACCCAGGTGGTGCTGCCCCTGCTGGAAAGCGACCTGCTGACCATCATGCGCGCCACCACCAACGGCACCCTGGCTCAGACCGAAGTCAAATTTGCCGACAAGCACGCCTGCTGCGTGATCACCGCCTCCGCAGGCTATCCGAAAAGCTACAAGAAGGGCTTTGAACTGACCATGACCGAGGAAGCCGCCGCCCACACCTATGTAGCCGGGGCCAAGCTGGAGAACGGTCAGCTGCTGACCTCCGGCGGCCGGGTCACCGGCACCACCGCCATTGCAGACACCCTGCCGGACGCCATCCGGGAGGCCTACCGCATTGCCGACGGCGTCCGGTTCGAGAACGCCTACCGCAGAAGCGACATCGGCCAACGGGCACTGAAGGCTCTGAAATAACAAAACCGAAGCTAGGAGGAAATTGCCCCATGGTTTATCGTGTATTTGTAGAGAAAAAGGAAGGCTTGGCCAATGAAGCCAAGGGCCTTCTCAGCGAAGCCAAGAATCTACTGGGCATCGGAAATCTACAGGATGTCCGCATCTTCAACCGCTATGACGCGGAGAACATCACCCAGGAGCTGTTCCGGTACGCCGTGAAGACCGTCTTCTCCGAGCCCCAGCTGGACATTGCTTCTGCCGCCATCGACCTGCCCGGCGCTTACGTCTTCGCAGTGGAAGCCCTGCCGGGACAGTTTGACCAGCGGGCCGACTCCGCCGCCCAGTGCATCCAGATCATCTCTCAGGGAGAACGGCCCCTGATCCGCACCGCCAAGGTCTACGCCCTGTACGGTAATCTCAGTGCTGCCGACATTGCCGAGATCAAGAAGTACGTCATCAACCCGGTGGAGTGCCGGGAGGCTGCCATGGAGATCCCCGAGACCCTGGCGGTGCAGTATGACATTCCCACTGAGGTGGCCACGCTGAAGGGCTTCACCAAGCTGGACCGGGAGGGCCTGGACGCCTTCATCCGGCAGTACGGCCTGGCCATGGACCTGGACGACATTGCCTTCTGCCAGGCCTACTTCCTCCAGGAAAAGCGGGATCCCACCATCACCGAGATCCGCATGATCGACACCTACTGGTCCGACCACTGCCGCCACACCACCTTCGGCACCATCATCGACGATGTGCGCTTCGAGGACGCGCTGCTGCAGAAGACCTACGAGGAGTACCTGGAGACCCGCAGCGCCTTGGGCCGGGAAAGCAAGCCCATCTGCCTGATGGACCTGGCTACCATTGCGGTGAAGCATCTGAAAGCCAGCGGCAAGCTGCCCAAGCTGGACGAGTCCGAAGAGATCAACGCCTGTACCGTAAAGATTGACGTTACCGTAGACGGCGTGACGGAGCCCTGGCTGCTGCTGTTCAAGAACGAGACCCACAACCATCCCACGGAGATCGAGCCCTTCGGCGGTGCCGCCACCTGCATCGGCGGCGCCATCCGGGATCCCCTGTCCGGCCGCAGCTATGTCTACGGTGCCATGCGGGTCACCGGCGCGGCGGACCCCCTGAAACCCGTCTCCGAGACCATTCCCGGCAAGCTGCCTCAGCGCAAGATCGTCACCACCGCCGCCGCAGGCTATTCCAGCTACGGCAACCAGATCGGTCTGGCCACAGGTATTGTGGATGAAATTTATCACCCCGGCTACGCTGCCAAGCGCATGGAGATCGGCGCAGTCATCGCGGCGGCCCCCGCGGAAAATGTCAGAAGAGAGCGGCCGGATCCCGGTGACGTGGTAATTCTGCTGGGCGGCAACACCGGCCGTGACGGCATCGGCGGCGCCACCGGCTCCTCCAAGGCCCACAATGCCCAGTCCGTAGAAACCTGCGGCTCCGAGGTCCAGAAGGGCAACGCCCCCGAAGAGCGGAAGCTCCAGCGGCTGTTCCGGAATCCCGAGGCTTCCCGGCTCATCAAGCGCTGCAATGACTTCGGCGCAGGCGGTGTCTCCGTGGCCATCGGTGAGCTGGCGGACGGCCTGGAGATCGACCTGAATAAGGTTCCAAAAAAATACGAAGGCCTGGACGGCACCGAGCTGGCCATCTCCGAATCCCAGGAGCGGATGGCCGTGGTGGTCGAAGCCAAGGACGTGGCCCGTTTCCTGGAGCTGGCCTCCACTGAAAACCTGAACGCCGTCCCCGTAGCCACCGTCACCGAGAATCCTCGTCTGGTCATGCACTGGAACGGGAAGACCATCTGCGACATCAGCCGGGATTTCCTGAACTCCAACGGTGCGGATAAGCACATCACCGTGGCCTCCGCCAAGCCCGAGGACTACAGCCGGAACGTCACTGGCAGCTTCACCGAAAACATGATGGCCGTGGCCGCAGACCTGAACACCTGCTCCAAGCGGGGCCTGTCCGAGCGGTTCGACTCCACCATCGGCGCGGGCACGGTGCTGATGCCCTTCGGCGGCAAAAATCAGCTGACTCCCATCCAGGCCATGGTGCAAAAGATTTCCGTAGAAAAGAAGCACACCGATGACTGCTCCTTCATGGCCTTCGGCTACAATCCCTTCATCACCTCCGCCTCTCCCTACCATGGAGCCTATCTGGCCGTGGTGGAGTCCGTATGTAAGCTGATTGCCTCCGGCGCATCCTTTGAAGATACTTACCTGACCTTCCAGGAATACTTCGAGCGTCTGGGTAAGGACCCCAAGCGCTGGGGCAAGCCCCTGGACGCCCTGCTGGGTGCATTTAAGGCCCAGATGGAGCTGGGGATCGGCGCCATCGGCGGCAAGGATTCCATGTCCGGCTCCTTTGAGGATCTGGATGTGCCCCCCACATTGGTGTCCTTTGCCGTCACCACCGGCAAGACCTCTGAAGTCGTCTCCCCCGAGTTCAAGACTTCGGATCACACTGTCTGCCTGTTGGAAACCGAATACGACGAAAACAGCCTGCCCAAGACCGCTTCCCTGCTGGAGAACTTCGCCATTGTCACGGAGCTTCTACGCCGCGGCAAGGCAGTGGCTGCCTACACCCCCGGCATGGGCGGCGTGGCAGAAGCGGTCATGAAGATGGGCTTCGGCAACGGCTTCGGCATTGCCATTACCGATGACGTGACCATGGAGGACCTATTCGGCTACTCCTACGGCAGCTTCGTTCTGGAAATGACTCAGGGCACCGTTGGACGGGTTCTGGGCGTCACCACAGCGGACGGCACCTTCTCCTACCGGGGCGAAACCCTGTCCCAGGAGCAGGTGCTGAAGGCCTACGAGGACAAGCTGGAGTCCGTCTACTCCTGCAACATTCCCACCGCTTCCCAGCCCATGGAGGCCTTCTCCTATAAGGCGGAGCAGCGCAAGGCCCCTGCGGTAAAGGTGGCAAAGCCCAAGGTGCTGATCCCCGCTTTCCCCGGCACCAACTGCGAATATGACTCCGCCAAGGCCGTCCGGGACGCCGGAGCCGAGCCGGAAATCATCGTCATCAACAACCTCTCCGCCGACGGTATTGCCAGATCCGTGGAGCGGTTCGCGGGCGAACTGAAAACAGCCCAGATGGTCTTCATCCCTGGCGGTTTCTCCGGCGGCGACGAACCTGACGGGTCCGGTAAATTCATTACCGCATTCTTCCGCAACGCCGCTGTCAAGGAGGGCGTCACCGATCTGCTGGACAACCGGGACGGCCTGATGTGCGGTATCTGCAACGGCTTCCAGGCGCTGATTAAGCTGGGTCTGGTGCCCTACGGCAAGATCATTGACACCGACGAGACCTGCCCCACCCTGACCTTCAACACCATCTCCAGGCATCAGAGCCGCATCGTCCGCACCCGGGTGGCTTCCAACAAGTCCCCCTGGCTGGCTCTGACCAATGTCGGCGACGTGTACAACGTGCCCATCTCCCACGGCGAGGGCAAGTTCCTGGCCTCCGAAGAATTGATCCGGCAGCTGGCGGCCAACGGGCAGATCGCCACCCAGTATGTGGATCTGGATGGTAACCCCACCGCCGACGTGCACTTCAACCCCAACGGCTCCCTGTACGCCATCGAAGGCATCACCTCCCCTGATGGCCGGGTCTTCGGCAAAATGGGCCACAGCGAACGCATCGGCGCCGGACTGTACAAAAACGTCCCCGGCGAATACAACATCCGCATGTTTGAAGCTGCGGTGAAGTACTTCAAGTAAATTCCACCCCCCTTGACGATTTTTTCGTCAGGGGGGTATTTCAGGGAGGAAGGACTCCCCTTTACGGATACTGGAAATGCGTCAGTGGCAGGTAAATGATCGCTGGTGTTTTTACCAACTGTTGGGTGGGGTCATGACCCCGCCGACCAGCCTAATGGCTTGGCTGTATAAAATAGGTGCGTAATGCTTGGCCTTTGCGTATAACCAAGCATCTGCGTCAACTTGGTGCTTCGGCGGGGTCATGACCCCGCCCTACGTTGGGAGCGACGCGAAACGATCATTTACCATAGCACTGCACCTGCGGTCGAGGGGCCCAAAGGATGTACGTCTACCACCCAAAGTGCGTAACGCATTTGCCGCGGGCCTTGCCCGCTAAACGATCATTTACAGCATCCAACTCGCCATGCTTCATTGAAAAAGCCCTCAGCCGGAACTCCCGGCTGAGGGCTTTGGGGTTATTTCACATACTCGATCACAACACGGCGGTTGGGTTCCACACCGGTGGAATGGGTGGTGATGTTGTCCATTTCCTGCAAGGCCGCATGGATCACATGGCGCTCGTAGGCGTTCATGGGCTCCAGAGTGGTACGGCGGCGGGCTTTCAGCACCTGCTGGGCCTTCTTCCGGGCGTAGCGGCGCAGGCTTTCCTCCCGCTTCTCCCGGTAGCTCTCGGCGTCCACATTGATGCGGATGTGGCCATCCACGTCCCGGTTGATGGTGTAGTTGGCCAGATGCTGGATGGCGTCCAGGGTCTCGCCACGGCGGCCGATCAGGTAGCCCAGATCATCCCCGACCAGGTCCACCTTGTATGTATTGCCCTCTACCTTCTGGCAGTGGGGCACAGCCTTGGAGTCCATATGCTCCAGCAGACCCTTGATGAAGACCTCCACCCGTTCCTCCACGGAGCCGGGTTCCGGAGTCGTGTAAGCCTTGGGTTCCACGGATGTTTTCGGAGTCTTGGGCTTCGGCTCCTTGGGGGCCTTGGGTGCTTCGGGTTCCTTGCGCTCCTTGGGGGCTTTGGGGGCTTCCGGTTTTTTCTCAGGCTTGGGGGCCTTGGGCGCTTCGGGCTTCTTCTCCGGCTTGGGAGCGGGGGCCTCCGGCTGCTTCACAGGCTCGGCCTTGGGGGCTTCCGGCTTGGGGGACTCAGGCTTCTTCACCGGGGCAGCGGCCTTGGGCTTGGAACGGGAAGCGGAGCTCAGGGCCACCTTGGGGGCCTCGGGCACAGGGTCTGGAGCCTCATAGGTCACCTGCACCTTGGCAGGCTGGGCGCCGAAGCCCAGGAAACCCGCCTTGGCCTGCTGCAGCACCTGGACGGAAACGCTGTCCCGATCCAGATTCAGCTGGGTCAATGCAGCCTCGATGGCAAGGTCAATGGTTTTTCCAGTGGTAACGATGGTCTTTTCCATTGCTTATTCCTCCGTAGGTTTGGAAGCATAGCGGTTGGGGTCATAGTTTCTGCCCTTGCAGTAGGGACGGTCGGAAATACCGGACATGCAGGTTTCCTCCTGGTCCTCGCCGACCACGATGCCCTTTCTGGCGGCATACTCCTTGGCAGCCGCTGCTTTGGCAGTCTGCTCCTGATCCCGCTGCTGCTTCTGGAGCTTCTTCTTGCTGGTGTTGGTGGTGATGCCGTCGGGATTGGCAGCCCGACGCTCGGCACGGATGCGCTCCTTCTCGGCTTCAATGCGGTCCTGCTCCAACGCCTTCTGCAGACGGATGGCGTCCTCCGCATCGTAGATCTTGCGGTAGCGCTTGGTCAGGATGGCATCCTCGATGGTTCTGACCACGCCGCCGATGAACCAGTACAGGGACAGGGCTGCGGGAACGGTGAAGCCGATCCACAGCATCATCAGGGGCATCATCCACATCATCATCTGGGTGGACTGGTTCTGCTGGGACTTCTTGGCAGTCTCCTTATCCTGAATGCCCTTCTCGTTGGTAACGACGGAATCGTTCATCTTCTGGGAGACGAACATGGTGATAACCTGGTTGCCCGCAGACAGCAGCGCCAGCAGGAACCCACCGATATGGGCCCAATCCCAGACCCAGCTGGCACCGAAAATGTTAAAGGTGGGAACAGCGCCCAGGTCGACGCCCAGGAAGCTGAAGTTGATACCCTGCAGCGCCTGCTCACCGATGGTGGGGATGGCGGCCTTGATGGCCTCGGCAAACTCCGGGATATAGCGGGCGGCCACCATCTGGTCATAATAGCTATTGCCGGTGAACAGGCCCGGCTCCGCAGCCTTGATAATGGAGATGATCTGATCAGCAATCTCCAGGTTCTCATGGAGCATGTAGACGATGGGCTGACGGACAACGGTATACAGCGGGATCAGAATCAGCATGGGAACGAAGCTCCACAGGCAGCCACCGCCCATGGAAACGCCTTCCTCCTGATACATCTTCTGAATCAGCTCGTTCTGCTTCTGAGGATCATCGGCATAACGGGCCTGGATGTCCTGCATACGGGGAGTCAGACGGGACATCTTCATCATGCTCTTCTTGGACTTGGCGGTAATGGGCAGCAGAACCAGCTGCACCGCCACGGCAAACAGAATCAGAGCAACGCCGTAGTTACCGGTAAGCCGGTACAGCCACTCCAGCAGATAGCCGAAGGGTACGGTGATGATGTCCGAAAGTTTGAATGCGAGAAACATTGACTTTCCTCCTTAAGAGTTTTGGAAAACGGAAGTCACGGTACGGGGTCGTAGATGTCGCCCTTGTAAAAAGGATGGCAGCGCAGGAAGCGCCTGAGGGCCAGGAAACCACCCTTCAACGCCCCGTATTTGCTGATTGCCTCGATGGCATAGGCACTGCAGGTGGGCCGAAACCGGCACCGGGCCGGAAAGCAGGGGGAAATATTGTGCTGATAGAAACGAATAAGAGCAAGCAAAAACTTTTTCATAAACCAACCGATCAAAAAATATAAGGCATCTGTATCTTATATCTGTTTCAGGATGCCCGCTTTTTGAGCAAGACTCAGGTAGCTTTTGGTAAGACGCTGGAATTCCGCGTCCACTGCCCGGCTGCGGGCCACAACCACAATGTCCCAGCCCGGCTGGAACTGGCTCTCGTTCAGGCGGTAAATCTCCCGCAGACGGCGGCGCACCCGGTTGCGGATGTGGGCCTTGCCCAGCTTCTTGCTGACGGTGATCCCCACCCGGTTGCCGTCGGTGCGGTTTTTCCTGGCATAGAGCACCAGATAGCCATCCGCGTAGCCGGAGGTATGGTAGAGCCTTCGGAAGATGTGGTTGAGCTTCAGGCTGGTTGAAAATTCCATGATGAATCCTTCCTAAAAAGGGAGCGGGGCGAATGCTCCATTCACCCCGCTGTAGCTCCCGTTTCGCTCGTTTCGCGCTGATTTCCCTTGTAGTGACCCACTGCAAGACGCGCATCAAGCGGACAGAACCTTGCGGCCTTTCGCACGACGGCGGGCCAGAACCTTACGGCCGTTGGAAGTAGCCATTCTCTGACGGAAACCGTGGACCTTGGAACGGTGACGGCGGCTGGGCTGATAGGTACGCTTCATTTGGGATACACCTCCTGTCAAAAATCAATATGCTCGACAGCCAAAATGGCCGCAGCAACACACAAGAAATGACCATAACGGTCATGCTGATACATTATAACCGAAAAATGCGGTCAGGTCAATATTTTTTTCGTATTTTATTGTTTTTTCCGCCAACTTGCGGCACAACGGATGCGCCGCGCATTTTCAATTTCCCAACCCCAGCTTTGCCAGAACCCGGTCATATTCTTCCGTCTCCGGCTCATAGGGTGTGGGCTGGTAATTATTCCACCCGGAGGTGGAGCTGATGCAGGCAGGAACCACAGTCAGTTCTCCCAGGCGCAGCGTGCCGTCAGATTCCCGGATGACCTCCTGCTGCAGCAGGGCCGTGTCAAAATCCGCCGGGGCGCTGTTTCCGCCGAAGCTGAAATTGCCCAGAGAGTAGTAGATGATACCGCCGTTGTATTCCTCGATGGGCTGCAGCACATGGGGATGGGTTCCGAAGACGATGTTCGCCCCGGCGTCAATGGCAGCATGTCCCACCTGAACCTGTTCCTCTGTTGGCTGGTAAGTACCCTCCACCCCCCAATGGGGAGCCACAACGATCAAGTCCACTTCCTGCTCCTTCAGGGCAGCGATCTCCCGGGTCATGTCCTCCACGTCCAGGCAGTAATACACCATTCCATACAAGCCAATGGTCAGGCCGCTTTCCGTGGTGATGATGGCTGAGGAATCCCGCTCCACATAGGGTACACCCCCATCCTCCAGAGTGTCCAGAGTGGTGTCGTAACCCTGCTGCCCATAATCCATGGAATGGTTGTTGGCTACCGTCACTGCTTCCACGGAGTTCTGGGTCAGGATGTTGACATAAGTCGTGGGACCACGGAAATTATACTTTTTCGGAACCTGAACCCCATCTTCGCATAGCGCCCCTTCCAGGTTGACCATGGTAAAGTCGTCACTATCAAAATAATCGATGACATTGGCGAAGGGATAGGCGTAATCCTCTCCCACGGTCTTGATAAATCCCACGCCCGCATAGTAGTTCGCGGGATTCGCTCCCAAGGTGCAGTCCCCCGCGAAGGTCAGCAGGAAGCGCTCCACCTGGGGCTCAGTCTCGGGAGGTTCCGTGGTGGCCTGGGTGGGCTGCGTCTCCGGCGGTGGAGATTCCGTGGGAGACACCGTCATCACCGTTTCGTCAGGGGCTTCCGTTTCCGACGGCTCTTCCTTGCAGGAGGCAGCGGTCATGACAATCCCCAAAACCACCAGAAAGACAAGCAGCACTCTCAGTGTTATTCGGTTCATCCCTCTCCCCCCTGATAAAAATGCTGAATGCAAAATGAACGAGTTGTTTCATTGGCTGTGAGCATGTTGTACCGCCGCCAAAGCCTTCCTCTGTTGTCCTACATTTTCCGTCAGAACGTACTGCAGCAGAAGCTTCGGCAACTCCACGCTCCTCACTCCACACTGAATTCAGCCTTCCTGCGCCCGCTTCTTCATCAGGCTCCGCATCCGGGCTGCGTGATCCAGCTCCCGCTTGCGGATACGCAAGCTCTTGGGGGTGCATTCCAGCAGCTCGTCGTCCGCCAGGAATTCCAGGCACTGCTCCAGAGACAGGTTCCTCGGCGGCGTCAGGCGCAGAGCCTCGTCAGAACCGGACGCCCGCATGTTGGTCAGCTGCTTGCGCTTGCAAACGTTGACGGTCATGTCCTCGTTCCGGCTGCACACGCCTACAACCATGCCCGCATAGACGGGGGTGCCGGGCTCGATGAACAGTGCGCCCCGCTCCTGGGCCGCTGCCAGGCCGTAGGTCACCGCCTCGCCGGACTCGAAGGCCACCAGGGAGCCGGTCTGACGGCGCTCGATCTCACCCTTCATGGGGGCGTAGGAATCCAGCACAGAGGACATGATGCCCTCGCCCCGGGTGTCCGTCAGGAACTCATTGCGGTAGCCGAACAGGCCCCGGGAGGGGACCAGGAACTCCAGGCGGTAGCGGCTGCCCATGGGGGTCATGCCCAGCAGGTCGCCCTTCCGGCGGCCCATCTTCTCAATGACCGCGCCCATGCACTCCTCGGGCACGTCGGCCACCATCCGCTCGATGGGCTCGCAGAGCTTGCCGTCGATGGTCTTGGTCAGCACACGGGGGGTGGACACGGAGAACTCATAACCCTCCCGGCGCATGGTCTCCATCAGGATGGACAGGTGCATTTCGCCCCGGCCCGCCACGTTGAAGGCGTCGGTGCCCTGCTCGGTAACATGGAGGGACACGTCCTTCAGCAGCTCCCGCTCCAGCCGATCCCGCAGGTTCCGGGAGGTGACGTACTTGCCCTCCCGTCCGGCGAAGGGCGAGTCGTTGACGGCGAAGGTCATTTCAATGGTGGGGTCGCTGATCTTCACGAAGGGCAGGGGCTCCACACAGTCCGGGGCGCAGAGGGTCCGGCCGATGGTGATGTCCGACATGCCGGACAGGGCCACGATCTCGCCGGCAGAAGCCTCCTGGATGGGGTTCTTGCCCAGGCCGTCGAACTCATACAGGGCCACCACCTTGCCCTTCTGCTTGATCTCGGGGTCGTGGTAGTCGCAGATGGTAACCTCCTGGTTGACCTTGATGGTACCCCGCTCCACACGGCCCACGGCGATACGGCCCACATACTCATTGTAGTCGATGGAGGACACCAGCAGCTGAAGGGGGCCGTCCTTGTCCCCTTCGGGTGCGGGAATATAGTTGATGATGGTCTCGAACAGGGGCTTCAGGTCCGTGCCTACCTCGTCGGGGCCGTAGGAAGCGGTGCCCTGGCGTCCGGAGCAGAAGACCGTGGGGGAATTGAACTGCTCGTCAGTGGCGTCCAGGTCCAGCAGCAGCTCCAGCACCTCGTCCATGACCTCCTCGATCCGGGCGTCGGGCTTGTCGATCTTGTTCACTGCCACGATGACCTTATGGCCCAACTCCAAGGCCTTCTGCAGCACGAACCGGGTCTGGGGCATGGGGCCCTCGGCGGCGT
This sequence comes from Faecousia sp., assembly GCA_051867395.1. Classification (GTDB taxonomy): domain Bacteria; phylum Bacillota; class Clostridia; order Oscillospirales; family Oscillospiraceae; genus Faecousia. The sequence goes on from JBJDYN010000003.1 coordinate 20,620, forward strand.
CCACCAGCAAAATGACGCCATTGACCATTTTCAGAATCCGCTCCACCTCGCCGCCGAAGTCCGCGTGGCCCGGGGTGTCCACGATGTTGATCTTGTAGTCCTTATAATGAACGGAGGTATTCTTGGCCAGGATGGTGATGCCCCGCTCCCGCTCCAGATCTCCGGAGTCCATGACCCGCTCCACAGTGGCCTGGTTCTCCCGGTAGATGCCGCCCTGCTTCAGCATTTCATCCACCAGGGTGGTCTTGCCATGGTCAACGTGGGCGATGATGGCAATATTGCGAATTTTTTCCTGCGATATCATAGGAATTGCTCTCCTTTTATGAAGTAAAATGTCATAAGCTCTCAATTTAGAAATATAGCACATTGCTGAAATAATTGCAATATATTTGGTGAAATTTACTACTACAAATTCCGAAGAAATCGGAAAATAAGTCCAACCATGTCAAGCCGAAAACGCCAAAACCGCCCATCCCCCGAAAGGAATGGGCGGCTTGCTCATGGCTTATAAACCGGTTCCAGATGGGTATTCGGATCGTAGGCCTCCGGAATGAAGAATAAGTCCAGGACCGCATGGTCCTCCACCGGGCAGCGATATTGGATGCCGCTGTTGGTAAAGGTGTAGCCCACAACCTCCTCCGGCAGTTCCGCGCCGTAGCACACCAGAATGGTATCCCCCTCCGGGGTCTGATAATTCCAGTTGGCCAGCTTCCCCGGCTTGACCTTTCCCAGGCCGCCGGAGACCTGCCAGCGGTTGGAGAACACCGGGTCCCGCTGATAGACGCACATATACCAGCTTCCCCCATCATCGCAGCCGGAAACTGCCAGACAGTCCCCCTTCTGCGCGACTTTTTTTACCTGGAACTGCTCCAGCTCCCACATCTGCTTTAACTGTCCCGTCAGGCCCGCCATATCCGCTCCATCGGAGGTCGGCAGATAATGAGCCCCCAGGAACAGCAGTACCCCGGCAATGACCAGCGCCGCCACCAGGGTTAATCCCGTCCAGAATGCCCTTTTCCGGTTTTTCTTCCAGGCCCGGGACGCCGCCTGGGCAGTTTCGACAGTTTCCCGGGTCTCCTGCCCCCGGAGCGGGCGCTTCATGGCCTGCAGCGCTTTCCCGCATTTCTCACAGGTCTGCACATGGGTCTGAATCAAGTTTCCACTTTCCTCGCTGCATACGCCGTCGCTGTACAGCGGCAGCAGATCCTGAATGATTTCACAAGATACGTTATTCATCCAAATCCTCCTTTATCCGTTGTTTTGCTCTGAAAAAGATCAGTCTCGCCCAGTTGTCGGTTTTGCCAAACAGTCCGCCAATTTGAGAGAACGACAGGCCGCCAAATACCCGCAGGGAAAACACCTCCTTATACGGCTCAGGAAGCCGGCTGAAAAGCCTGCGAATCTCCCCGGCGGCCTCCCGGTCCAGCAAGGCTTCTTCCGGGTCCGCTGCCGCCGGGTTCGGCTCCCAGTCCTCATGAACTGTGTGCTTCTGTTTTCGCAAATAGGTATAATACGTATTTTTCGCGATCTGGCAGATCCAGACATACAGCTGGCATTTCCCGTCAAACCGGTCCATATGCTCCATTGCTTTCACGAAGGCCTCCTGGGCAAGCTCCTCCGCCATGACCGGGTCCCTGCAAAGGGACAGGGTATACTTGTAGACCACAGGATAATTTTCCTCATAGACCTGTTCAAACGCTGACACTGACTCACCTCCTCATAGGTAAGACGCAGAGAACGGGAAAGCGTCTCATTCCTTTTGAAGAAATACTCATATACAGCACGCAGGGGGCGGCATCCTTGACGCCCCTTGTGACGTTACTGCATGCAAAAGGGGCGTCAAGGATGCCGCCCCCTACGTATCGCAAACGATCACTTTCCGGATATTTTCTCATTGCCGTTGAATATGAAATGCAAAGCCAGCGGCTTTTCTGCCGCTGGCTTTGGTTGGTTTATTGGTTCTGAAGCTGCTGCTTCTGGTACTGCAGGGTGTAGAGCTGGTAATACCGGCCCTTTTGGTGCAGCAGCTCCTGGTGGGTGCCCTGTTCCTGAATCTGGCCGTGGGCCAGGAGGATGATGTTGTCCGCGTGCTGGATGGTACTCAGACGGTGGGCCACAATCAGCATGGTGCCGATGTTCTTCATCTTCTCCAGGGAGTCCTGGATCAGGATTTCCGTCTCGGTGTCGATGTTGGCGGTGGCCTCGTCCAGGATCATGACGCTGGGCTTGTGGATAATGGTCCGGGCGAAGGAAAGCAGCTGCCGCTGTCCGGCGGAGAAGTTGTTGCCCCGCTCCCGCACCGGCTCGTCCAGTCCCTTGTCCAGCTTCTTGATGAAGCTGTCGGCGTTGACATACCGGCAGGCGCGCCAGATTTCTTCATCCGAGATGCCCTCCTCCCGCAGGAGGATATTGCTGCGGATGTCCCCGGCAAAGAGGAACACGTCCTGGAGCATCTGGCCGAAATGGCGGCGCAGGGACGCGATTTTGATTTTCTTGATGTCGATGCCGTCGATCAGAATTTGCCCCTTCTGAATGTCGTAGTTCCGGCAGATCAGGGACAGGATCGTGCTCTTGCCGGAGCCGGTAGCGCCTACGAAGGCAACGGTCTGCTTTGGCAGCACATGGAAGCTGACGCCCTTCAGCACCCACTCCCCGGGCTTGTAGGCAAACCACACATCCTTAAATTCGATCTCACCCTTAATTTCATTCAGTTCGATAGCGTCTGGCTCGTCCACTACCTCCGGAACCATGTCCAGAATGGTGAAAATCTTCTCCGCTGAGGCGAAGGACCGTTGGAGCATGTCAAACTGCTCCGCCAGGGTCTGGATGGGATTGAAGAACTTGGAGATGTACATGTAGAAGGACACAATGATGCTGCTGGTGATAGTTTGCCCCATAACGGTGGTATTCTGGATGCAGCCCTTGGCGCCGAAATAAAACAGGCACAGCACCGAGGACACATAGAGCATGTACACCATGGGGCGGAAGATGCCAAAAACAAAAATCCGCGCCTGCTTGGCCCGCTGGAGCTTTCGGCTCTTTTCCAGAAAGTCCTGCATCTTCCGGTCCTCTTGGTTGAAGATCTGGGTGATCTTGATGCCGGACAGGTTCTCCGACAGATAGGTATTGATGTCCGTGGTGGCATCGTTGACGCTGCGGTGAACCTTTCGGGAGAACTTCCGGAAAATCACGGTGAACAGCACCACAAAGGGTACAAAGCACAGCACCATCAGCGTCAGAACATAGTTCAGCATCAGCATGGCCCCCAGCACGCCAATGATGACCAGCATGTTCTTTACCAGCGTCACCAGGATGTTGGTGAACATATAGGAGATGGAATTGGGGTCGTTGGTAGCACGGGTCACCAGCTTGCCCACGGGAATATTGTTCAGCTGGGCATGGCTCAGGCTCTCGATGTGGGTGAAGACGTCCTCCCGGATCCGGGACAGGATCTTCTGGCCAGTCTTCTGCAGGATCATGGCCTGGAAATAGGTACAGACCAGGCTGACGATCAGGATTCCCGCGTATACCGCCACCCGGACATACAGGTCGTGCAGTTCAAAATCCTGCTTCACCAGGGCCTGGATGTCACCGATGATAAGCGGGGAAACCAGGTCATAGACGATGGACAGCAGCATGATGAAGAAGGTCAGCAGAAAGTCCTTCCAGTAGGGTTTCGCGTAATGAAGCAGGCGGCGGATGATCTCGGAATCTGACATGTTCCGGGCGTATTCATTCGTCTCCTTTTTGCGTCGCTCCAGGAGGTACACCACCACAAAGATCACGGTAAACACACCGATGATGGCGCCAACGATCAGGATGGGAAGATACTCACGCATTGCCGTCGCCCCCTTCCTCCTCCAGCTGCTGCAGGTCCACCATTTTCCGGTAGGCCGGGGTGGATGCGTACAGCTCGTCATGGGTTCCCACTGCCGCCAGGCGGCCTTCGTCGATGAACAGGATCTTGTCCATCCGGGAGATGGTGGAGATCCGGTGGGCGATGAGAATGGTGGTCTTCCCCGCCCGGGTCTCGTGGAGGTTATTCAGGATGGTCTCCTCGGTCTTGGTGTCCACGGCGGAGACGGAGTCGTCCAGGATCAGGATCGGCGCGTCCCTCAGCAGAGCCCGGGCAATGGAAATGCGCTGCTTCTGGCCGCCGGAGACAGTGACCCCCCGTTCGCCCAGAACAGTATCATAGCCCTGCTGGAACTCCTTGATATTGCCGTCCACATCCGCCAGCTTCGCCGCGTAAGCAATGGCGCTGCGGTTATTGCCGGGACTGCCGAAGGCGATGTTGTTCTCAATGGTATCAGAGAACAGGAAGTTGTCCTGGGGCACATAGGCACAGGCGGCCCGGACGGAACGGATAGACACATCGTTGACATCCTGACCGTCGAGAAACACGGTGCCATCGGGCACATTGTAGGTCCGCAGCAGCAGGTCCACCAGGGTGGTCTTTCCGGAGCCGGTTTTCCCCACCAGGCCCACGTTCTCCCCGGCATGGATGGTGAAGGACACATGCTCCAGGGCGTCGTACTCGCCGTCGGGATAGCGGAAGGTCAGATCCCGGAATTCGATGTCCCCCCGGACATTCTCCAGATCCTTCACGCCGGGACGGTCCACTACGGTTTGTTTGGCGTCCAGCAGCTCTCCGACACGCTTCAGAGAAGCACGGCCCCGGGAGGTCATGTCCACCAGCTCGGATACGGACATGATAGGCCACACTATGGCACTGAAGTAGCCGATGAACTCCACCAGCTGACCCGCGTCAAACTTATGCAGGTACACCAGATACCCACCGTAGCCCAGAATGATGCAGATCACACTCTCCACAAACAGCATGACAAAAATACGGCACAGCACAGAGAGCCGGGTGTATTCAATGTTGATCTTTTCATTCTCAACGTTCAGCTTCTTGAAGACCATCAGCTCCTTGGCTTCCTTGACGAAGGCCTTGATCACCGCGATGCCGGAGAAGCTCTCCTGGGCGAAGTCTGACAGCTGAGAGAAGCATGCCTGGCGGTAATCCCACTTCTTGGTCATGTACTTTCCCACCACCGCCGCCGCGAACAGTAGGAAAATCATGGGAATCATGGACAGCACCGTCAATGTCGGGTCCATGTTCCACATTTTCATCACCGACAGAGTACCCAGCAGCAGAGCGTCGCAGAACATCATGATGCCCCAGCCGTAGCAATCCTGTATGGTGTCCAGGTCGTTGGTGAACAGGCTCATCAGGCTGCCCACCTTGTTGACCTGGTAGTACTCCCGGCTCAGGAAGCGGCAATTGTCAAACATCCGGTTCCGCAGATTGGTTTCCACCTTGATGGCCGCGCCGAAGAAGCTGACCCGCCACAGAAACCGCCCGAAAACCATAGCCAGGATAATTCCCACCATGGGCATACAGATTCGGTCCAGCAGAAAATCCATATCAAACGCCATGCTCTGTCCGTCCACATTGACAAAGCCTGTGTTGATGCCGTTAATGACCATCCGGTACAGCTCCGGGATCTCCAGCTGCATGTAGTCCACCATGACCAGCGCCGCCAGGCCGATCAGCAGCAGATACGCGTATTTCAGGTAATAGCGGTTGATATGCTTGCCAAAAATCATAATTTCCCCTCCTTTTGTCCAAAATATACAACGACGCTTATTATAGCACATTCATTCGACTTTGACAACTGATTCCATTTTTAAGAATTCCTTTTGCCCAGCAGGTTGGTTCTTTCATAATGCTGAATGAAGGTATCCCCTTCGGGGATCATCCACGCAGAAAAGCCGCACCCGGGGTGGGTGCGGCTTTGAATATGGGGTTAGGCCTCGGCAGCCTTGCCTTCTTTCAGCATTTTGCGGAAGAAGGTGAAGAACGCAGCCGTCGTAATGAGCGCTGCCAGGATATCCGACACCGGCTCCGCCAGGAATACGGCAAAGGCCTTATCCGCGAAGAAATTGGGCAGAATGAAGATCAACGGGATCAGCAGGATCAGCTTCCGCAGGCAGGCCATGAACAGGCAGATTTTCGCCTGGCCCAGAGCAACAAAGGTCTGCTGGCAGCTGATCTGGAAGCCCACGGAGAACGCCCCTGCCAGGAAGATCCGCAGTGCCCAAGAGGTATACTCCACCAGGGCGGCATCGCTGGTGAAGATGCCAGCGAAGAAGCCCGGAGCCACCATCAGCAGAATCCAGAACACCGTGGTATAGCCCACGCAGGCAAAGAACTGGCACAGAAAGGCTTCCTTCACCCGGTCATACTTTTTCGCGCCGTAGTTAAAGCTGATCAGCGGCTGACCGCCCTGGCAGATACCGCTCAGGGGCATGGACACCAGCTGATTGATGGAGGTCAGCACCGTCATAGCGCCCACCGCTACGTCGCCGCCGTAGCGGGCCAGGGAGGAGGTAAAGCTGATGGACAGGATGCTCTCCGTGGACACCATGACGAAGCTGGAAAGGCCCAGTCCTAAGCAAGGCAGAATAATATTCGGCACCAGCATCATATTCCGGGGCCGCAGCTTCAGAATGGTCTTCTTCCCGGTGAGGAACCTCAGAATCCACACCGCGCTGATTGCCTGGCTCAGAATGGTTGCCAGGGCCGCGCCGGTAACCCCCAGTTTCAAAACAAAGATGAAGATGGGGTCCAGAAGAATGTTGATGGCCGCGCCGATGACCGTGGTCAGCATGCTGATCTTGGCGAAGCCCTGGGTGGTGACAAAGGTGTTCATTCCCATGACGATCAGCACAAAGACACTGCCCAGGATGTAGATGCGGCTGTACTGCACCGCGTAGGGCAGGGTGGCGTCAGAGGCACCGAAGAGCCGCAGCAGCGTGGGAGCCGTGAAATAGAACACCACCGTCAGCACCACCGCCAGAAGCAGCAGCACAGTGAAGCAGTTTGCCATGATCTTCTCCGCTTTTTCCTTGTCCCCCTGGCCCATGGCAATGGCCGCCCTCGGGGCACCGCCGGAGCCCGCCAACATGGCAAAGGCAGTCAGCAGCATGAGAATGGGCGTAAACAGGCCCACACCTGTCAGGGCCAGGCCGCCGATTTCCGGGATGTGACCGATGTAAATTCGGTCCACCACATTGTACAGCAGGTTGATCACCTGCGCCACCACCGCAGGAACCGCCATCTGCACCATCAATTTCTTGACACTGCCGGTTCCCATATCCTGATTTGCTTTTGCCGCCATAACCATGTTCCTTTCCATTATTCTGTTTTTTCCAGATTTTCAAGATTTCCGCAAACTTTTTGTGTAATGCCTCTCCACAGGGCGAATTCCGCTTCGGTAACCCCGGCGTAAAGCGCTGAAAAAAAACGCCGCTGGGCCGCGCAGCCTTCCACGGCAATGGTATGCGCCTGTTCCGTAAGCTCCAGGTGAGCCGTTCTCCGGTCCGCAGGCTCAAAGCGCCGGACCAGAAGTCCACGTCCTTCCAGATCCTTCACCGACAAGGACACATGGGATTTGGCAATGCCCCGCCGGTCCACAATGTCCGCCGCCCGGTCAAACTGGGGATTGTTGTGGAGAAACAGCAGCACGTCCAGCTCATTGCTGGTCAGCTCCCACCGTTTGCATACAGGCTCCAAGTACTTGGAATATTGCTTCTGCGCCTTGCCCAGGATGTCAAAAAAACCAGCGAGGTTATTGGGTTCCATATTGCTCACCGCCCTCAAATAGTTCATTTTCGAACAATCTCAGTATATCATCACCAACGCCATCTGTCAACTGTTGTTTTGTTCAATTTTGAACTATCCGGGTATCATAATCCCCTTCCCGCTTTGGGAAGGGGATTGGATAACATAGTCACAAATTGCATTTTATGGTAGAGATCAGGATATCTCCCGCCACTACTCGGTCCTCGGCAGCAAACCCTTCCGCAAAGTTGTCGGAGTACAGCACCTGGGCGTTGGGCGGGAACTCGTCGTCCCCCTCCCAGACCAGCAGCCGCATCCGATAGCCGCCGATCAGGTCAAATTGATATCCCGCGTCACCATTCTTCAATGGCAGCGCCCCCATCTTCTCCGCCGCAGCCTTGAACGCGGAGACTCTTGTGCCGAAGGTGAAGGCCGCCCGGGTCAGCACCCTGCCGGTGTAGGGCTTGATGTACATCTCCCCCCAGGGCATTTCCCGGAAGGTCTTCCACTCCCCTGCCCAGGCCACGTCCCGGCTCTCCAGCAGATAGCGCAGCAGGAAGGTCTGGGTGGGCAGCGGCGGCACCGGGTCGTTATCCAAAGCCCGGATGGCATAGCTAGGATGGGCGATAGCAAATGTTCTTCCCAGCAGAGTTACCGTAAATTCGGTTCCGTCCCAGCTTACCTCGCTGAGCCGCTGCCGGACATCCTCCGGATGCAAGCTGCGGAACAGCTCCTCATAGTGGGCAAAAGGGACCTCTTCCTTGTGGTTCTCGATTTCCATAGCCGCTCCTTACTCGTGCAGCTCCAAGGGCAGGCCGTCGGGATCGTAGAAGAAGGCGATCCGCTTGCCGTTGGAGGCGTTGATCATAATGGGGTCAGTCTGGATGCCAAGGGCGTTCAGCTCCGCAATGGTCTTGTCCAGTTCCGGCGCGTGGAAGCACAGGTGCCACACGCCGCATTGGGTGGGTTTGGCCGGATTGGGGCTTGGATTCTTCTTGCCAAAGATCTCCAGCATGCAGTTGTTCAGCCGCACCTCCAGCTTGATGTCATTCTGGGCCGCCCGGTGTTCCTCCCGGATGATCTCAAACCCCAGCTTGTTCACATAGAAATCCTTGGACTTCTCGTAGTCGGAAACGATAATGGCAACATGGTGCAGGTTTTCAACGATCATTTTTTTCTCCTCATTCATGTATCTCCAGGGGCAGCTGGTCCGGGTCCCGGAAGAAGGTCATCCGTGTTCCCGTATAGGGATCCACACGGATAGGTTCCGTGGGAATGCCCAAGGCGTTTAAGTCCTTCACAGCTTCCTCGATATCCTCCACATGGAAGGCCAGATGCCGCAGTCCTCGGGCCTCGGGGTTGGTGACCCGCCGGGGCGGATTGTCCTCCACAAACAGCTCCACCTCCACGTCCCCCGCCAGCAGCGTCAGAATGTAGTCCTGCCGTTCCTGCCGGAAGACCTCCCGGATCAGGGGCAGGCCCAGCTTGTTGACATAGAAGTCCTTGGAAGCCTGATAATCCGAAGCGATGATAGCAACATGGTGGATTCTGCCCAGCTTCATATCAATCCTCCTGGACGCTGTGGGGGAACAACCGGGCGTCCGTGTGGGGCAGGAAGCAGGCGGCCACGAAGGCGTCCATATAGCCCGGGTGGGTGCTCAGCTCCAGGTAGGTCATATTGGACGCCACCTCGGCGGTTTTGGCGGCGGCTTCGTCGCTGATGACCATGGCGTAAGCGCCGGTCAGGGAGGAATTGCCGATGTAGTGGAACTTTTCCAGCTCCACATCCGGGAACATGCCGATGGTGACAGCGTTTTTCATGTTAATGCCGGAGCCGATGCCGCCGGCAACATAGACCTTATCAATCATATCCACGGTCATGTCCACGGACTTTAACAATGTGTCAATGGCGGAGAAGATGGCGCCCTTGGCCCGGATGAAGTTGTCGATGTCCACCTCGTTCAGGGCCACTTCCCGGCCGGTCTCGGATTCCTCGGGCCAGGCAACCACATAGCGGCCCATACCGTGCGCGTCCCGCTTGACCCGGCTGCCCTCCCGGACGAACAGGCCCTTGGCGTTGATGATGCCGCAGCGGAACAGCTCGGCGATCAGATCAATGATGCCGCTGCCGCAGATGCCCACGCACTTCTGCCCCTCGTCGCCGATGATGGAAAGTGTCGGCTCCATGGTGTCCTTATCAATGGTGCAGGCCTCCATGGCCCCGTCGGTGGCCCGCATGCCGCAGGAGATGTCGCCGCCCTCAAAGGCAGGGCCAGCGGAACAGGCGCAGCTCATCAGGAAGTCCCGGTTGCCGAAGACGATCTCGCCATTGGTGCCCAGGTCGATGAACAGGCTCATTTCATCCTTATCCCAGATACCGGAGGCCAGGGTGCCTGCGGTGATGTCGCCGCCCACATAAGAGCCGATATTGGGCGCAATGAGCACCGGAGCCAGGGGATTGGCGGGCAGCTTCAGGTCCCCCGCCAGCAGGCCCTCCCAGTGGAAGAAGCTGGGGATATAGGGCTCCATACGGACAGAGCTTGCGTCCACCCCCACAAACAGGTGGTTCATGGTGGTATTGGCGCCCACGGACAGCCGCAGGATGCTTCTGGCGTTGATACCAGCGGTCTTGCAGAGGCTGGCAATAATGGGGTTCAGAGTCTCCTTGAGAATGGCGTCCTGAAGCTTTTTCCTGCCGCCGGACTTGCCCTGCTCAATGATGCGGTTGATGACGTCCGCGCCGTAGCGGATCTGGCCGTTGCCGGAGGAGCCCTTGGCCAGCAGCTTTCCGGTTTCCAGGTCCGTCAGCACCATGGTGACGGTGGTAGTACCAATGTCGATGGCACAGCCCACAATGGCAGTGTCCTCCGGGCCGCAGATTTCCATACAGTGGAAGGTGTCACCAATCCGCTCGCCCTTGACACAGACGTGGAAGTCATATTCCCGCAGGGTGGATGCCAGCTTGACCATGACGCAGAAGGGAATCTGCACATGCTCCACTCCCAGGGCTTCCTCAATGGCCCAGGTCAGCCGCTCGTTGTCGGGCATCGTGTTCTCCAGCGTGGGTGCCTCCATAGTCAGCATGACAGCCCGGTAGTTGTTGGTAAAATGAATGCCGCTCTCCTTCAGTTGGTTCTGGCATTCTTCGAAGATCGCCACCTCCTGGGGACTGCTGAGATCGGCGGTCTTCATGCGGGACTGGTAGGCGCTGGCGATATCCGGGACGAAAATCACACAGTCGCCCATAACCTTGGAGCTGCAGCTCAAGCGCCAGCCCGCTTCATATTCCTCGTCGGAGATGTGACGGGTGGGAAGGGATTCCAGCTCCCCCTCCACCAGCTTCACACGGCATTTGCCGCAGGAGCCGTTGCCGGAGCAGGGCGCGTCAATGGCCACATTGCCCCGGCGGGCCAGCTCCAGCAGATTGTCTCCGGCGTTGCATTCCAGGATAACAGGGCTTCCGCCCTCGATTTGGAAGGTTACTTTCATGGGATAAAGTTCCTTTCATATTTGGTAATTCTTTCGCGCACCGTAGGGGCCGATGCCCACATCGGCCCGCAGAGAAAACTTGTTTCATCGTATTTTTCCGGCGAATTCGTAACATCAGCAAGGGCCGATGTGGGCATCGGCCCCTACGGTGCGTACTTCTTTTATCCATTGCTGTAATAATCGTCATCTCGCCATTTTGCGGGATTGTCTGCAATATATTGCGCTCTGATCCTGAAATCTCGTTCATCACGAATAATATGGTCGTAATAGGTCCTATGCCAGATACTTTTCCCGGTTTCCTTGCTGACCAGCGTTTTCCATGAGCGCACCAAGCTAGGGATATTGGCCTCTGTAGGTGCATCCTCCCACACGGGTCCCGATTTTATGTCTTTTGCAGAGATACGCAAAATCATATGTACATAATTCGGCATAATGACATAACAGTCAATTCCCGGAATTGTTTTTATATACTTTTCCGCAACTTTTCCCACTGAGGTAAGTGCAGTGTAAGGGGCGATGTGGGCATCGCCCCTTACGATGGTACTCAAAATGTTAGCCTTATCCTTCGTGCATACTGTTATAAAATACGCGCCTGGCTGGCTGTAATCGTAGTCAGCCAGGCGGTTTTGTTTCCTAACAGGGTGCATTCCTTACATCAAGGGCTCCATGGCCAGAACGGGATGGTTCTTCTCGGTCAGCCAGTTCAGCAGCTCCTCGCAGTCGGTGGTAATGGTCTCGTCCGCCACCAGGTCGGTGAAGTTGTCGATACCGTACAGCTCCTTGGCGGTCTTGTTCAGGCGCTCCGCCACATCGTCCTTCAGCTCCTTGGGCATCCAGACGATCCGCTCAATACCGCCCTCAGCAGCGATGAACTTCTTGGAGGAGATGAAGTGACGGCCATGGCCCATGTAGCCGGGGGTCTGGACGCCGCCGCCGGTGCAGGAGGCCAGCTCGCCGAAGGTCATACCGGCGGGAGTCATGCCCTTGAATTCCCGGTTGACCACGATGAAACCGTTGGACATGGGCTCAATGCCGCAGATGCATTCGAAGCAGCCGCAGGAAGTCATAGGATCCTCCAGGATGGAGTACAGGGTCACATTCTCCACAGCGCCATGGGTGGCGTCGTTGATGGCCTTGTTGACGGAGTCGAAGCGGCCGGTGCGCTCGTCGGTGCAGCCTTCCTTGAAGATGGGCTGGCAGGGACCGTTGGCGTTCAGCTCGTAGGTGGCCTTGGCGTCCAGCCAGCTGACAGCGCCGCACAGGCCCAGACGCTCGGGCGTGACCACGCAGCAGTGGGCGGGGGCAAAGGACTGGCACAGGATGCAGGTGTAGAAGCGGTCCACAGCTTCGTCAGTCATAGAGGCCAGGCGGTCGTCACGCTGGTTGTAGCGGGGAATGGCAACCTCGTCCCGGAACTTACCTGCCTGGGCAGCATCGGTGATCAGGGTGATCTGGCACTTGTCCACAACGGCGTCGAACTCGTCCATAATCATGACGTACAGCACTTCCGCAAAGTCCTTCAGCCGCAGGCCGGCCTCATAGGCGGCATTGCTGACACGGATGCGGACCTGGTTTCGCTGGCCGGTGTGCATAACGCCCTCCATGTAGTTGAACCAGGCGTGGAACTTCCGCTCAATGACGGACTCGAAGTCCACCTGCATCTTCTTGCCGGCGACTTCCACATAAGTAGCCAGAGCCAGATCCTTGGCCTCGTCAAAGTCGGGTCCGATGATGGAGATCTTGTGATCCTCGATCTCACCAAGCTCCCGCATGACCACCAGCTCGGCAGTGGGGTTCTTGGAGGACCAGATTTCGTTGTGCATGTCGGCCTTGCGGATGATCTCGCCCTCGAAGGCAGCGGCGAAGGCCACGGGGATGGGCAGCTCCTTGACCTTGATCTTGATGCCCCGCAGCTCCAGGGATTTCTTGACGGTCTCGGCATGGTCGCAGACGGACTCCAGCGCGCCGGGAACCTGGTTCTCGCCCAGGTCGATGTCCACCACCACGGGGAAGCCCAGGGCAATGGCACCTGCACCGGCGGAGACCACCACAGCGTCGATGGCGCCGAAGGTGTTGACGAAGGCAGGAACACGATTCTTGGTGTAGTCCAGCAGACCGGCCAGATTGCCGGGCTGGACGTTGCCGAAGATCAGAGCGGCACGGATGGCCACGGTGACCACATGGATCACGGAGGTCACGTCATGGCCCAGAGGAATGACACGGAATTCCAGGCCCATCTTGACGCCGCCCTCGGCGCACTGCTCAATGACATCGCCCACCATAAAGGTCATGATGCCCTTGGACTGGTAGTCCTTGACAACATTTACCACATCAGCGGCATTGTCCGCCTTGCCCAGAACCACGGCAACGCCGGGGATATCGCCGGTGACCAGGGGCACGCCCAGGGAGCGGATGATGGGATCGGGCACGAAGCCGATGCCGGATTCCTGCTCATAGGGGTTGGCGCCGTCCACATACTTCAGGCCCTCAATAATCTCAGCACCCACAGCGGTGGCAAGGCCGGCGTTCAGCGCCTGGCCCAGGTCCTCCTGGTTGGTAATCAGGCTCTTCAGCACGCCGACGCAGGCAGGCAAATCCCCAAGGGTCTTAACCTTGACACCGGTGGCCGCGTAAATGGTGGGGAAGAAATAAGCGGTATCGGGGAAGGCAATTTCTTTTTCTGCGCCGTACTTAGCGATGGCGTCGTTGACAGCGCCCTCGGTCAAGCCGGCAACGGCATTGGAGCCGCCATAAATCAGATCGGTTAATACACTCATGTAAATTCCTCCCAAATTGTTTTGCTTTGGATTTATATTAAGCCGTTTGGCTGAATATACGGTTTTGTCAGTGTGGAGTGTAGAGAGTGGAGTGTGGAGTTATTCCAATGGGGAAAGACTGGCACAAATACGCTCCAATGCTTTGTAAAGATCTTCTCCATCTTCATAATATTGATAGTGGTCAAGATCCATATCGGCGGCCACTTGAATTTGGCCGTTTTGGTTCACATAAACAACCGTCGGATAGCCTTCTTCGGGGCAGAGATAGAACTGGAAATAGCTGTCATCCAGATGAGAATTTCTCGACGTCCGGGTGACCTTGGCTTCGGAAACGGCTGTAAGGATATCCCCCAGCGGAGGCTCCGCAAGCTCCTGTTCCCGCTCCGGGCTGTTCACATCTCCTGTCAGGAGCCGGACGCTTGTCCAGGCTGTGTCCGGGAGCAGGTCCATTAACGGAATCTCCCGTTCCCACCAAGCCCAAATGCCAGCAATCACCAGAACCGCCATCAGGAACCCGAGGATCGCTTTTTGGAATCGGGACATTGGTTTCCTCCCTTTGCTTTTTTCGTTCCGGTTTTCTTCGGCATTTTGGCTTTCAATTGCTTTGCCAGGTCGGCAAATTCTTTCGACTGATTGCGGATGGTATACTCCTGTTCTGCTTTCACAGTCAGGCGCACCATCTTCGCGGGGGACGTGGTGGTTTTCCCAGCGGCATCCACACCCTTCAGCTGCTTGATTTTGGAGAAAGGAATGGCCATAAAGCCCTCCTTCGTCTCGATCAGCAACCGGCGGGAGGTCAGGACCCAGCGGCCCTCGGCATTGGGGCAGACCACCTTCACGGTCTCTCTTGGCTGCAGCAGAGTCTCCAGCTTCCGAGTAAAGTCCCGTTCCAGCCGTTTTCGTCTTTTGATCACGGCAGACCGGACCGCCAGCAGCAAAATCACCGCCGCCGCTGCGATCAGAAGATACTGCCAATATTCCATTATATTCCTTTCCCAAGGCTTCTCCTTGAGGAGAAGCTGTCGAGCGTAGCGAGACTGATGTGGTGGGAAGTACAAGGTCATTCTTTCATCAGCACCTTCTCCTCAAGCAGAAGGCTTATAAAACGCAAACTGGCTGGGAGGGAGATTCCCTCCCAGCCGTGAATGCTTGGGAATTCAGGCGCAATATTGCACCCCACTATGTGTATTCCGAAATCTTACAGATCCAGGTAGGAGTCGGAGTACAGGACGTGGTTCTTGAAGATGTCGCAGGACTTGATGGTCTCCATCAGGCGCAGGTCGCAGGGGTTGACAATGGCGGAGGTCAGGCCCTGCATCATGGCCATGGCGACCAGAGCGGAGTCCATGATGGGACGGACGTTCTTGGGTGCGCCATTGGAGTTGTTGGACAGACCGCCGGTGGACTTCAGGCCCTCATCAGCGAACAGCTTGATGGCGTTCAGCACGTCCATCTGCTTGTCCTGCATGCCCTTGACCACCAGGAACAGGGGGTCGAACCACAGGTCGTCGGAGGACATGCCCAGGCTCAGGCCGCGCTCCAGCATGTTGTGGCAGTGCTTCATGCGCTCCTCGTTGTCCTTG
>JBJDYN010000004.1:0-103458 GCA_051867395.1 Faecousia sp.
TGTTTTCAAGGCTTTCTGACCTTGCTCCTATTATAACCTAATCGTCCACCCGGCGAACGATTCCTGTTGCTTTCATTTCTTTTCCTCTCCTTGTGCCAAGTTTCCAGTGGTATTGTTTGCAGGAAAAGAACGTTTATGCGGTTTCTCTTTTGACATTTGCTTCAGCAAAAATAGGGAACAGCAATGCATCCGATATATCCCAAAAGCAGATTACGCACATGACGGGCATATCTCAGACCGGACATTCCAAATTTGAAACCGGAGAAAACGATATCCCGCCCCTTCTGATCCAACTGGTGGACTTTCTCAATCCACTGTGGACCATCTTCTGGGCTGGACGGATAAGAAAATAGGACACAAAAAATCAAAGCATGCTTCTATAGCGATAAAGATTGTAACAGCTTATGGTCACGATCAGCACCAGCATCCAGCGAAACAGCGTATCCACCTGAGTGGCAGTCATCTTTTTGTTGAGGGTGCGGTCTAAAAAGCCCCCCGCGACACCGCCGACGCCCATAACGGTAAGCACCAGAACGTCGAACTTGGGCGTCTTCCCCTGAACCAGGGTACTGAAGAAAGAAGCGGTCTGGCTGAACAGAATGATGTACAGGGAATTCAGTGCAGCGGTCTTTGTGTCCACGGAAAAGTTATTTCTTCCGAACCGGGCCATTTTTGGTTATCTATCCAAACTCGTGCTGTTATTGTTGTGGATAATAACGAAAAAAATAGGAAGGTTTGGACCCTCGGGGTATTTTGCGTTCTTCATGCTGACCACCTTCCCGGAGATTTTGAATGCTGCGCTATCTCCGCGTTTTTGTGGAAGCTCTGGGAATGACGTTCGATGTGGTGATATAGGTCTGAATCTGCATATTCGGATGCCTGATCATATCCACAAGAAACTTTGCCGCCTGCGCACCCATGTCCCGGACGTTGATATCCACAACCGTCAGCGGCGGTTCGATCATTTGGGAAAACGGATAGTCATCAAAAGCCATAACCCCGATTTGTTCCGGGATTCGGATTTCCCGCTTGTGAAGCGCATCGACACAGCCCAGCGCAATATAGTTATTGGCACAGACAATCGCATCCGGCAGAGGCCTCTGATCCAGCATCTTGGAGGTCATTTGGAAGCCGTCGGCCCGGGTGGAATTCCCCAGCCAGATATATTGTTCCTCCAGTTGGATTCCGGCATTGGACAGTCCCTGCTTCACGCCCTGCAAACGGTGGGCAGAACCGAGGTCATAATGCTTGCCGCCGATAAAGGCAATCCTGCGATACCCTTGCGACAGCAGATACGATGCGGCAACTGTGCCGGAGTAGGTATTGCTGTTGTCAATCCAACAGACCTGGCTTTCAAAATCGGGCATTCCCAGTACGATATGAGGAAAATGACGCCGGGTCAGCACAGCGGACAGCGGATGGGACATGACGCCGACATGGACGGCAATGGCATCGGCGCTGCGGCGGGAGATGATTTCCTCAGCCGCACCGCAGGCGGAGGTTTCGTCCGTTCCCTGCAGGATCAGATGGTAGCCCCTTTTCTGCAGTGCCTCCTCCAGCCCAGCGATGATTTCAAACATATGGGGATTCCGGAAAGCTGTGTTGGGCGACATGTTTGCCAAAAGCACCACCAGGCGATTGGCACCGCTGGCAAAATTCTGGGCATTGGCGCTGGGATAGTAGTTCATCTCCCGCATAACCTGCCGTACATGCTCCGCTGTTTTTTCCGAGATGCTGTAGTGGCCGTTCAGCACCTTAGAAACCGTGGAAATGGATACACCCGCAGCCTTCGCCACATCCTGAATGGTTGTGCGCATGGGAAATCACCGCCTTTTTGTCAGTATAGCACAGTTTCCCCCGACTTGGAAGGGTCGGGGGAAACTTTCATGCTTCCTTGGTGAATACAGCAAAGCTGTCAGTGGAAAGATATCTGCCGTGTAATCCGTCAGACCAGTAAAGGCAGCCACCTGTGGCAGGCAGCTCTGCACTGCTGCGTCCTGCGTTGATGCAAACAGTAACAGCGCTGCTGCCCAGTTCACGGCAAAACACAATCACCCCGCTCCCTTGCTCCGCGGAAAGCATCCGGAAATCCCCACGCCGCAAAGGCTCCAATTCCCGCCGCATGGCAATGGCTTTTCGGAAGAAGTTCCACAGCTCTGTGTCGCCGCCGTTCCAAGGCATGGGGCGGCGGTATTCTTCTTCCGCCGCGCCCTGGATGCCCAGCTCGTCACCATAGAATACCGTGGGCATCCCTACGAAGGTCATTAGAAAGAGAGCTGCGAGCTTGTATCTTGTGGTATTCCCGCCGCAGAGGGTCAGAAAACGGCTGACATCGTGGCTGTCCAGCAGATTCAGCTGCGCCGGAACCATCTGCAGCCGGTAACGCATCCACATATCGGTAACGCGCCCCGCAAACTCCGCCGCATCAATGGTCTCTTCGGCGAAGAACAGCTGGCAGTGCTTTCGGAAGTCATAGTTCATGGTGGAGTCGAACATATCGCCCTGGAGCCAGTGCCCAGCGCTCTCCCAGACCTCACCGATCAGCAGCGCATCCGGGTTAGCTTCCTTGACGGCTCTGCGGAAAGCCCGCCAGAAGCTGTCGTTAATCTCGCTGGCCACATCCAGCCGCCACCCGTCGATACCGAATTTCTCTATCCAGTAGCATCCCACCCGACAAAAGTAGTCCTGCACCTCCGCATTCGCGGTGTTCAGCTTGGGCATCATCCGCTCGTATGCAAAACAGGCATAAGTAGGGTATGCCTCCGGGGCTTCTGGGCGCTCCACTGGAAATTCCAGTTGGTAGAACCAGTCGCAGTATGGAGACTTTTCCTGATGCTTCACCACATCGTCAAAGGCAAAGAAGTTCCAGCCGCAGTGATTGAATACGCCGTCGATGATAACCCGGATACCGTTTGCGTGAAGCGTGTCCACCATTTCCCGGAAGACCTCGTCGCTGCCAAAGCATGGATCCACATGGAAGTAGTCCAGCAGATCATATTTGTGATATTCTCCGGCTGCGAAGATGGGATTGATATACACGCAGTTGATGCCCAGGTCTTTCAGGTAATCCACATTCTCCGTAACCCCCCGCAAGGTGCCGCCCAGCTTTCCTCTGACAGTCTGCCCTTGGAAGTCCGTTTGCGTTGGCTCTCCGGATATATACCGGCGGGAAGTCGCAAAGCTGTCGGGGAAGATGTTGTAAACCACTGCGTCATGCACCCAGTCGGGCACCCGGGCAATGTCCGCCCGGTGGTTGAAGGGCAGCTTAAAATACTGGGAGCGGTCATCCACCAGATGGTCGGTAAAAACGTTACCGTAAAACAGCTTGGTTTCCGTGCCGTCATCCAATTCAAAATAGTAATAGACCCGATTGTAGGGACTGTCCACGATTGCCTGCCAGTAGTCGTGATACAGTTCGCTGGCAGCCAGCTCCATAGAAACAGGCGTAAAAAGGATGGGCGTTACACGGCAGGCAGTATCGCCATAATAGAGTGTTACCCGCTTCAGATCGCCCTTTGCGCAGCGCAGCCGATAGACAAGGTGGGTTTCGTCTAAGCCAAAGCAGTATTCCGACATAGGGATATGCAGCACCGCGTCCAGCTTCATCCCTTCACACCTCCCGCCGTCAGGCCGGAAGTCATGTACTTCTGGCACAGGAAGAAGATAATCAGTACCGGGATGGACACCGTAATGGACGCCGCCGCGAATACCGGCCAGGAGCCGGTCATTTCCGTTGCCTGCAGGGAGTTCAGGCCGGCAGCCAGCGTATACTTGCTTTCGCCGGTGAGGAAGGTGGTGGCGTAAATGTACTCATTCCAGACGTAAATCAGCACCTGCAGGGCTGTCGTGATGATGCTGGGCTTTGCCAGGGGCATCACGATTTTTACCACAATCTGCCGATCGCTGGCGCCGTCTATCCGGGCCGCCTCCTCGATTTCCGTGGGAATCGTGTCGAAATAGCCCTTGGTATTCCACAGACTAAACACCGCCATGGTGCCGGTGTAAACCAGGATCAGCCCGATTCTGGTATTGACCAGCCCCATTGGCCGCAGCAACCGGTAGATGGCAAACATGGACAGAATTGCCGGAAAGGAATTGAGCAGCACCAGACACTTGAGGATCGTTTTCCGCCCAGGGAACCGCCGCCGGGAAAAGCAATACGCGGCGGGCACAGCAGCCGTCAGAGAGAGGGTTACCGTCACCACAGCGAGGAACACAGTGTTGCGAAACCACACCGCAATATTCTCCCCGAACAGAACCTCCCGGTAGTTGCTCAGGGTAAAGTTTTTGGGGATAAAGGAGAAGTCGGAGCTTAACAGGCTGTTAGAGCCGCTGAAGGACACGCTCAGCGCATACAGAATGGGGATCAGGGTTACAAAGCAGATGACGATAAAAAACAGATTCAGGGCGGTCAGGGCTGTGCCCTCTTTCACTTTTCGCTTACTCATTGGGCATCCTCCTTCAGTTGGAACCGGGTGGAGAATACAATCAGCAGGATGAAGATAATGATGGAAATGGCGGAGGAGTAGCCGTAGTTATTGGTAATGAAGGCATTCTCGTAGGCGTAGGTCAGAATGGTGTGGAATCCGGAGCCGGTCTTGGCCCCCGCCTGCTGGGTCAGAAGATACACCACGTCAAACTGCTTGAAGGTGGTAAACACCGTGATAATCACAGCCGGCGCGATAATGGGCTTCATGGCGGGGATGGTGATGAACCACGCCTGAGCCAGTGCCCCAGCGCCGTCCAGGTGGGCGCTTTCGTAGTAGCTCCGATCGATGCTCTGCAGTGCCCCGTCCATAATCATAATCATGAAGGGCAGCGCCAGCCACAGATTCACCACGGTACAGCTGAGAAACGCGGAGACATCCGAGGAAAGCCACCGTACGGCTACAAGCCCCAGTTTTTCCATCCACTGGTTCAGCAGGCCGAACTGGGTGTTGAACATGCCTGTCTTCCACAGCAGTATGCCCACATATCCGGGCATGGCCCAGGGGAACATGAGAATGGTTTTGTAGAGCTTGCGCAGCCGCAGCTTTTTCACGTTCAGCAGATTTGTCAGGGCAAAGGCAATCACCAGCTGCAGCGCCATGTTCACCGCCGTCCAGAGGATCGTTGCCAGCAGTGCGGACAGGAAGCCGGAATCAAAGACGAACAGCGCCCGGATGTAGTTGTACAGTCCAACGATGGTGAAGTCGAACCAGTGATACACGTTCATGTTGGTCAGGCTGATGTACCCGGTGTAGAGAATGGGAAAAACCACCATCAGCCCGATGAGGATCAGCGACGGAGCCGACCAGGCGTAGGATTTCAGGGTTTCCCTGCGTTTTTTACTCATGGGTGCCCCCCTTACCGCATACCGGCAATCAGATTGTCCGCCTGCTCCAGCGCCGACTGGAAGCTCCCGTCAATATCCTTGCCGGACAGGTTTACGTCGGTGAGCAGATTACTGACCACCGTCCACATGACGTCCATTTCCGGGATGTTGGGCATGGGAACGGCAATTTCCGCCGTGGCGCGCATGGCCTGAACCAGCTCATCCCCTGCCACCTGAGGATCGTCATAGCAGGCAGAATTGGCCGGCGCGCAGCCGCTGGCCAATGCCAGAGCGGTGCCCACCGCCGGGTCTGTCAGCACAGCGAGCAGGGATTTCACTGCCTCCGTCTTGTTCTCTGCGGCGTATTTGAGAACGTGAATACCCTGCACGCCGGAATAGGGCGCCAGCGCCTGCCCGGTGAAATCCACCGTGGGCATAGGGGCAATTCCCAGATCAATTCCTGCTTCTCTGGCAGAGGGCACCATCCAGGGGCCGCCGATGGTGGCGTCCGCCTTGCCCTCCAGAAACAGGGTGTTGACCGTGTTGTACTCGGTTTCCCCGGGCATCAGCTTTACAAATTTCAGGTGGTAGGAAAGGGCGTCCTTTACCGCCTGAGGATTCGGGAAGGGCGTACCGCTTTCATCGATGATGGAGCCGCCGAAGCCGTGAATCCAGGCAGCGGAATAGTAGGCGGTACTGTGCTGCTCCACAAAGCCGTAGCGCCCCCGACCGGTGTTGTTCTCCATGTAAGCATAGAGTTCCTCGGTGGTGGAGGGCACCTCCCCATCCTGCATATAGCGGCGGTTGTACATAAACAGCAGCGTCTCAAAGTACAGCGGAAGCTGATACAGGGTGTCCTTGTAAGTGGCGGCGTCCAGAGTCATGGGCAGATACTGTGCCAAAGCCCCGTCCGCGAGCAGCGGTTCTATGGGCGCCAGAATGCCCATTTCGGCAAAAACACCGATTTTGTCATGGGCAAAGATAAATAAATCCGGGGCGGCGCCGGGATCGTTACCCACCAGCTTCAGAGAATCCGTCAGGCTGGTTTTCTTCTCAAATTCAATTTTCAGATTCGGCACCGCCTGGGAAAGATAGTCCTCCAGGGCAGCAATGACGGCGTCCTCCTTGTCATGCCAGATTACCAGCTTATTTGTATCGGCGGGCATAGCTGTCTGACCGCCGCAGGCTGCCAACCCCAGCAGCATACAGGTGCAAAGGACAACTGCAATAAACCGTTTCATACAGGCTCCTCCTTTGGAGATTGGGAAGCGGGCACACGGCTGCCGTGTACCCGCTTTGGAATCCATGGTATCACTTCTTTTTCTTCCTGGCAAGGACAACCGCCGCACCGCCCAGCACCACAACTGCAGCAACGACTCCGATGATGACACCGGTATTGCTGCCGTTTTCCTCCGCCGCAGGAGCCGGCTCCGTAGCTGCGGCTGGCGCCTCGGTGGTTTCCGCCGCCGTCTCCACGGGAGCGGCCTCGGCGGCAGGCTCCTCATAGCTCACCACCGCGTTTTCCGCATCGGTCACGACGATCCAGATACTCTTTCCCGCCTCGACGGACAGATCAGTGGTCTGAACAGTGCCTTCATTGCCGTTGATGATGACGGAGTTGATCCAGCCGGGCACCTGGATGGTGTACCAATCGCCGTCCAAAGTCAGCGCTTCGCCGGGCCAGGAGGTGAATGCGTTGGTTCCGTCAGGCGCGGACCATGCCCAGCAGCAGGGAGCTTCCCAGTCAGCGGGAATCTGGGCGTGAACGGTGATGTTGTCCACGGCCTTGTTGGGATCTTCGTAGCTCAGCTCATAGGTCAGATCCTCATAGACGGTGATCCAAAGCTCCTTTGCCTCGATGGAAATGTCCTCGGTCTGAACAGAACCTTCGTTGCCGTTCACAATCAGGGAGTTGACCCAGGTGGGCACCTTTCCGGTGAACCAGCCGTCCTCGCCTTCCTTCATTGCTGCGCCGGGCCAGGCTTCAAAAGCGTTGGTGCCGTCGGGTGCGGACCATGCCCACAGGTTCACGGTTTTCCAGGACAGGGGAACGTAGGCGTGGACGACAAATTTATCCACATACGCGGGAATCTCGCCGCGCATCTGCGCCTCGTAGGAAACGGAAACGGTCGTATCCTGTGACACCGCGATCCAGACCTCCCTACCGGCCTCCACAACGATTCCATCGGTCTGGACCGCGGCATCGGTGCCCTGGTTGGCGTTGACGATCACGTTCTGGACGTAGCCGGGAACGTAGGTGTAATACCATCCTTCCGTCAGAGCTTCCATTTCTTCCCCGGGCCAAGCGGCGAAGGCGTTGGTGCCGTCGTCTGCCCAGGCCCACAGGTTGGGAGCATCCCAGCCCTCTGGCACTTTGACCACAACGGGAACCATTTCGTCTCCCTCAGCGGCAAACGCCGTCACAGACAATACGGACATCATGAGCAAAACGGAAACAAGAATTGCGATTACCTTTTTCATGTTTTTCCCTCCTGTTTATTGGTTTCTGAACTCAATATAACACCGGCCTTTTATCTGGTCAACCGCTATTCACGAAAGTAATTTCCCCTCAAATGGCAGCATATTTACTAATTAATAATCCTATAAATTGGATATTTCCACAACAAAAACGAAGGAAACTGTCAGAAAACATCTGCTTACATTTTGCGCAATAAAAGCAAATTGAGAAAGTAGTTTCGCAATTTGTTTCTCTGGATAGATGATCTTACCTCTGAGCGCAACCGAGAATACATAATGGAAATACGTCATTGATTATTCTCCTAACCGATGAAAGGGACTGTCTCACTAAGAGGCAGCCCCTTTTCATATGGATATATTATGAGATTGGTTCCATGCTTTTCTATTCTAAAGCACGAAAACAATATCGCAGCCATGGGATATCCCTGAAATAAAAAATGTCTGCTTTTCATTGCCGGTTCGTGGTAGAACCGTGCTGCTTTGCCAGCTCTGCGATCTCCTGGAATTTGGAAAGAACATAGGAATAGCCTCCGGAGCTGTGGGGAACAAGACAGTTGGTGCAATCTTTGATTCCCTTTTCGGTGTACCGGAAGTTTCCACCGCATCGGTCGCCCAAAGCGTATAGCGGACAGTAGCAGAACAGACAGTTAAAATCGTCACAGTCTGTGTTGTGGCAGGGGAAATACTTACATTCCCTGTTCTGGAAAAAGCTATGATCGTTCTGTTTCATGGGTTTCCGCTCCTCCGTATTTATACTTCCCGGTTGATGATGCGGTAGACCAGCTCCATGTCCAGCCCGCCCCGGACGGCATCGGCCAGCAGATCATACTGCCGCTCCTTGTACGCGCGCAGGTCAAATGTACCCAGGGACGCAAAGTCCAGGCCCTTTTGGGCGCAAATGGCCTTAAGGATCTCCTCGCTTACCCCAGGGGCGTCAAAAATGCCATGGATATAGCTGCCGTAAACATTGCCCCTTCCCTGCAAGGGCGGCGCCGCCTCCTGGCTTCGACCCATGTGGATTTCATAGCCGGTATAGGGCATCCCGTTCAGACCCGACAGCATCCCGGGGACACCTCGGAAGGTTCCCGCAGTTTGGGTTTGCACCTTTTCACCCCGGAAAACGGTGTCCATTTCCAGCAGCCCCAGTCCCTGGATTTCGGCAGTTCCGGCGGCCTCCACCCGATCCGGGTCGGAAACCCTGCGCCCCAGCATCTGATACCCGCCGCAAATGCCGAACAGCAGGGTGCCCGCCGAGGCCGCCTTCAAAATCGCTGCCTCCAGCCCCGACTGGCGCAGCCATTTCAGGTCGGCAATGGTGCTTTTCGTGCCGGGAAGCAGGATCATGTCCGGACTGTGCAAATCTGACACCCGCTCCACATAGCGCACAGAAACATTGGCGTAACGCTCAAAGGGGGCGAAATCCGTAAAGTTGGAAATCCGGGGCAGCCGGATCACCGCAATGTCAATAAGCCCCCGCTCTGTGGTGCGCGAAAAGCGCTCCGTAAGACTGTCCTCATCGTCAATATCCACGTGGGTATAGGGGATGACCCCCGCCACCGGAACACCGCACAGCCGCTCCAGAATTTGGATTCCCGGCTCCAGAATGGAACGATCCCCCCGGAATTTGTTGACGACGGTTCCCTTGATTCTGGCCCGCTCGTCTTCCTCCAGCAGGGCCACGGTTCCGTAGAGCTGGGCAAAGACTCCGCCCCGGTCAATATCTCCCACCAGCAGCACCGGGGCATCCACCAGCTTGGCAAGCCCCATGTTCACAATGTCGTCCTGCTTCAGGTTGATCTCCGCCGGGCTTCCGGCTCCTTCGATGACGACGATGTCATATTCGGAAGCCAAGCTGTTGTATGCCTCCAGAATGGCGGGGATGTATTCCCGTTTTCTGCGATAATACGCCATCGCCCCCATATTCCCCTGGACCTGACCGGCGACAATGACCTGGCTGCCCACATCCGTAGTTGGCTTGAGCAAAATGGGGTTCATCCGCACGTCCGGGGCGATCCCGGCTGCCTCCGCCTGAACCACCTGGGCCCGGCCCATCTCGCCCCCATCCTTGGTAATAAAAGAGTTGAGGGCCATGTTCTGGCTCTTGAAGGGCGCAACCCGATAACCATCCTGCCTGAGAATGCGGCAAAGGCCAGCTGCCAGCAGGCTTTTTCCGGCATTGGACATGGTGCCCTGAATCATAATATTCTTTGCCATGTTCACACCTCTTTCATAGCCTGAATCAGGCGTTCATTTTCCTCAGGAAGCCGTACCGCAATGCGGTACCATCCGGGTCCCAGACCGTGGTAATTGCTGCAGCTGCGAATGGCGATTCCCCGTTCTCTCAACCGCTGGCACAGATCCGGTCTGCCCTGAAACAGCAGATAATTTGCCCTGGAGGGACACACCCAGAAGCCCAGCGCCTCCAGCTGATTTTGAAGCCATTGCCGCTCCACCGGGATCAGCGCTCTGGTTTCGCGCAAAAATTCCCTCTGCCCCAGAGCCGCCACCCCCGCGGCTTGGGCCAGGGTAGAGACATTCCAGGGCTGAACGGTATGAGACATCTTCTCCAGCAATTCCTGATCGGCGCACAGGCAATAGCCCAGCCGCAGGCCCGCCATGCCATAACTCTTGGTAAAGGCCTTCAGAACGAAAAGCATCGGATGCTCCGCCAGATGGGATTTCAGGCTGATACCGTCATCGGACAGATCCAAGAAGCATTCATCCACAAACAGGCGGGTTCCCTGTCTGTCGCATATGTTCAGGATTCTCTCCAGAAGCGGTGCAACAATCACCTGCCCGGTGGGGTTATTGGGATTGCAGAGGAAAAGCACATCCGGGCAGCTCCGCTCCAGCACCGGAAGGAACGCTTCCGTCAGGGAAAACTGATTCTCTTTTTCCAGTGGATACCGCTCCACCGCGCAGCCGACCCGTTCCAATGCCAGGGAATACTCCGAAAACGTCGGCGCCAGCTCCATGGCCCGCCGGGGCCGGAGGGCTTCACAGTAGGCGTAAATCAATTCCGCCGCGCCGTTGCCGCAAAGAATCCAGTCTTTGGGGACGGCTTCAAAGTCCGAGATGGTCTCCACCAGCTTCCGGCAGTAGGGATCGGGGTACTGGTGAACCTGGGTCAGCACAGCGGATATGGCGTCCCGAACGGCCTGGGGCGTTCCGTAAGGGTTGGTGTTGGCAGAGAAATCCAGGCGGATCTCCCCGTCATAAACGTCTCCCCCGTGGGGATTGATGGTGTGATATAGCATGCAGACTTCCTCAAAGAATCATCAACAATTTACCAATTACGCAAAGAACCAGGGTCAGAAACGCGGTCAGATACAGCAGCCGACAGGCAAGAAGGATATCCCTGTGGGCAATTTCCCTGCCCGCGTCGCCGATGTATTTCTTCTTATGCAGCACACCGTGATACCAGGCATCCCCGGCCAGCCGCACCCCCAGCAGTCCGGCGCAAACCGACTCGGTCTGGGCGGAGTTGGGGCTTGCGTGGTTGAACCGGTCCCGCTTGAAAATCCGCCAGCCGTTTTTTCCGTCGAACCCCAACAGAAAGCCTGCCGCAATCATCAGCAGCGCCGACAATCGGGACGGGATAAAATTGGCGATGTCGTCCATTTTGGCCGGAACCAGGCCGATATGCTTGTAGGGCGGCTCCACATAGCCCAGCATGGAGTCCATGGTATTCACGGCTTTGTAAAGGAATCCCAAGGGTGCGCTGCCCAGGGCCAAATAGAGCATGGGGGCCACCACACCGTCAGAGGTGTTTTCCGCCACAGTTTCCACAGCGGCCCGGGTCACCCCGGCGTCATCCAGCCGGGCGGTGTCTCTGCCCACGATCATGGAGACGGCATGACGGGATTGTTCCAAATCCCCGGTTTCCAGAGCGGCATAGACCTTCATGGTTTCGTCCTTCAGGGATTTTGTCGCCAGAATCTGCCAGCACATAATGCTCTCCACCGCCAGCCGAAGCCAGGGACTGATTTGATGGCAGACCAGCAGGATTCCAAAAGGAACGGCGGTGCAGAGAATCACCACCAAAACCCAAAGCACTGCCCCCGCCGCATTTTCCCCTCTGTCGGTTTTGGGAAACACCCGCCGCAGCGTCTTTTCCAGAGCCGAGATCAGCTTACCGATCCCCACCACCGGATGGGGGATGCCGTGGGGATCGCCGATCAGCAGATCGATACAAAACCCGATGACAAGGGCCAGCAATGACCATTTCATACCCGGTCACCTCCGGCTTGCATGGTGAAGATATAAATGGGGTTCTGCCCGGTCATCAGGTGATACGCCCCGGCCCTTCGGTCCCGGGCAATCATCATGCTGACCACCTCCGTCTCAGTAAAGGGAAACGCCTTCATGCAGTCGGTGAGCTCCGCAATGGATTCCAGGGTAATCGCGGTGGCCAAGATACGGGCATGGGGATTCTTCTGTAAGATCAGGGCAACAATCTGCCGCAGATTGCCGCCGCTTCCGCCGATAAAAACATGGGTGGGGGCAGGAAGCCCCTGGCAGGCCTCCGGCGCGCAGCCGGGAACCACCGTCAGGTTTTCAGCGGAGAACGCCGCCTTGTTTTCTTCCAGCAGCTTCCCAGCCGCGTCCTTCCGTTCGATGGCGTACACCCATCCACGCTTTGCCTGAAGGGCCATTTCAATGGCGACAGACCCGGTTCCCGCGCCCACATCCCAGCAGACAGCGTTCTCCGTCAGCCGCAGCTTGGATAGGCACACGGAGCGGACCTCACTTTTCGTCATGGGAACAGTTTCCTCCCGGAGAAAGGCGGCATCCGGAAGGCCGTGGGTCACCACAGCGTCGGGAGCCTCATTTTCGATCAGCGCCGCGCTCAGGCTGTCGTAGGTACCGTCTGCCAGCTCCGCCGCGCTGCTACTGGTGATTTGCTCATCCGGATAGCTCAGGCGCTGCCCCACATGGACGGTCACATGCCCCAAGCCTGCCTGGGTCAAAGTCGTGCACAGCTGTCCAATCCCATTTTCGCCGCCAACCAGGGCAAACACCCGCCGGTTGGCCCGCACATCCGGGACAATATTGTGATCCCTGCCGTGGAGGCTGGTGACATACACGTCCTCGTAGGAGGTTTGCAGTCTGGCGCACAGGGTTACCAGGGAGCTTACCCCCGGAATCACCTCCGTATCGCAGTCTTTCAGTAAGGGGAGCAGCTTTTTCGCGCCGCTGAAAAACCCGGTGTCTCCGGACATGACCACGGCAAACCGCCGGTATTCCCGGTGGGCCAGGATAAAGTCCGCAATGGCTTTGGGATCGATGGCGCTGTATCTGGCCTGTCCGGCTGCCACTGCGTCCAGCATCCGCCCCGCGCCGATCAGACAGTCGGCTCTGTCAATGGCTGCCTGGGCATCTGCGGTCATGGCCCCCCTGCTTCCGGGACCCAGGCTCACAATGCTGACCTGGGGCCTCCATACGCACCCGAATCGTTTGCATAACAGCTCTACAGTTTGGGAAAAATCGACTCCCTCCCGCTGGGGCGGGCGGCCAATGACCACCATCCTGGCTCCGGTTTCCCGGGCAGCGGCGGCTTTGGCTTCAAATCCCCCCACATCCCCGCCGTCCTTTGTGATCATCCATTTGGCGCAGGCATAGCGCAGGACTGCTTCATTCATCTCCCGGGAGAACGGGCCCTGCATGGCGATGATGTGAGACGGCTTCACCCCGGCAGTCCGGCAGCTTGCCAAAGACGCCTCCATGGGCAGCACCCTGGCATAGACCCGCTCTGCAAAATCCTCCATTTGGGAGAAAGCACCCAATTCCTTGCTGCCCGTGGTCAAAAGCACATTTCCCTCGGTCGTATTCAGGAAGCGCACGGCGGAAGCCATATCCGCCACATACACCGCATCCTCCGGGACGGAGGATGCCCCCCGGAGCAAACGCAGATATTCCGTCCCTGTCTGCGCGCAGGCAGCCGCAATGCTCCGGGTGATGGATGCGGCATAGGGATGGGTGGCGTCAATGACCAGATGAAAGGTATTTTCCTGCAGCATTCCGATGATTTCCTGCACCGGAAGCCTTCTGGCGGAGACAGTGAGATTGTCCGCCGATGGGAGAAGGGCTTCCCCGTACTCCGTTGCCACGCAGGCTGTGACGGAAACAGCCTGGGTGCTTAAAAACTCGATCAGCTCCCGCCCCTCTGTGGTTCCGGCAAAGACACAGATTTTATACATCCCGGTACCCTCTCGGCGTCACCAGCTTCCCGCCGATGGATTTGGTCATGCTGTTGCCGATGAACACGGTGCAGAACATATCCACCTGGGCGATGCGCAGCTCCTCCAGGGTCAGCACCCGTCTGCTTTCCCCGGCCCGTCCGATTTGACTGGCAATGCCGCAGAGCCGGTCCCCGGGAAGCTGCTGGAGAAGAATGTCGCAGGCCCGGCGCAGATGGTCGGGCCGTCCCCGGCTGGCGGGATTGTACAGCACAATGGACAGATCCGCCTGGGCGGCATTTTCCAGCCGCTTTCCAATTTTCTCCCAGGGGGTCAGCCGGTCACTGAGGCTGATCACCGCGAAATCATGGGTCAGCGGCGCGCCCAAAACCGCCGCGCCGCTGCAGGCCGCAGTCAGGCCGGGGACGACCTGGATTTCCGGGTCCGGGCTTTCCCCACGCAGCTCGTAAACCAGGGCCGCCATGCCGTAGATGCCGCTGTCGCCGGAGCAGACCATGGCTACATTCGCGCCATCACGCGCCAAATCCAAAGCGATTTGGCAGCGCTTGACCTCCTGGGTCATGGGCGTGGACAGGAATTCCTTGTCTGGATACCGGTCCTTCACCAGATCCACATAGACATGGTAGCCAATGATGACATCGCAGGCCTGAAGCGCCCGGTCTGCCCGTACCGTCATATTCTCATAATCACCGGGGCCAATGCCCACAACCACGAGTCTACTCAAAGCGTACCTCCCAATGTTCCTGCGCGATGGCAACGGTCACACCGCCCACCGCAGTTTTCTTTACCAACAATTTTTCCGCGCCTATCATGGCAGCGCGTTCACACACATTGTCCACCCCGGTCACCCGCAGCACCCGCTCCGAGGCCGTGAATTCGCCGGGAAGCGCCCCCAGCTCCTGGGCGGAGTAAAAGAAAGCGGGCAGGCACTGCTTTTGGCAATAGTCCCGCAAACCAGCCTCGTCCGCTTTCAGATCAATGGACGCCACATGCTTTATGGCCTTGGGGTGAATGCCATGCTCCCGGCAAACCTGGGTTACCGCCGCCTCGATGGCTTCGCAGGCAATTCCCCGGCGGCAGCCGATTCCCAAATGCAGAACCGGCGGCACCAGCAGCAGGGTTTCCGCAAAAGGGTCCCTCTTTCTGTAGGAAATGCAGATTCCGATTTCTCCGGAGGTTCCTTCCACCGTGCCGCCGGGCAGCGGGGTTACGATGGGAAAGTCTGCGCAGATGGGAACCGGAGCCTCCAGAATCCGGGCAGAGACGCGCTTCGCAGCGGTCAAACTGACAATAAACAGGCCACGCCTTGCCGCCCAGGCATCTACTGAAAATTTCCGATTGATGTCCGTGGCGGTGGTAATCACCGGTTCCGCGCCCAGGAAACCGGCCAATTGGAGGGCCAGGGTGTTTCCGCCGCCAATGTGGCCGGAGAGCAAGGGAACCGCAAATCTTGCCAGCTCGTCCACGGCGATGACCGCCGGATCGGTGCGCTTGCTTTTCACATGGGGGGCGATCTCCCGAACCGCGATGCCGCAGGAGCCGACGAAAATCATGGCGTCCGCCCAGGCAAACAGCGGGCCGTAAAATGGGGGCGATGGCCGCTGAATGGGGGAAAAGCCTTCTTCCCCGAACCGTTCCATGGTAAATGCGCGTATTTCCCCGTTTTGAAAAAAATCCATGACCCTGCGGGCGGTTTTGCAGCCCTGACGGCTGTAGGCGAACAGGGCAATTTTCATTTACTGGCCTCCCGGAATTCCGTGGAGAAATCCGGTGCGTACAGGCGGCTGCGTTCATAGCGGTCCCCCAGGCAATCCCCCACGATAATCAGCGCCGTCTTGGAAAGGCGGTTTTCCGTGACCGTTTGGTGAAGGGTTTCCACGGTGCAGCGCAGAATCTTTTCCTCCGGCCAGGTGGCCTTGTAGACAACGGCCACGGGGGTGGTGCCGGGATAACCGCCTTCCAGCAATTCTGTTTGCAGTTTTTCTGTCAGGCCGGTACTCAGGAACAGCACCATGGTGCTTTGGTGGGATGCCAGATTACGGATGGACTCCCGCTCCGGCACCGGCGTCCTGCCCGCCGCCCGGGTGATGATGACGGTCTGGCTCACGTCCGGCAGGGTGTACTCCGCCCGCAGGGCTGCGGCAGCCCCGCAGAAGGCGCTGACGCCGGGGCAGACATCGTAGGCAATCCCCAGTTCTTCCAGCTGGTCAAACTGCTCCCGCACCGCGCCGTAGATGCTGGAATCGCCGGTATGCAGCCGGACGGTGGTTTTCCCTTCCGCCTCGGCATCCCTGATGACTTCCAGTACCTGCTCCAGGGTCAACTCGGCGCTATTATAGATTTGGCACCCTTCCCCGGTGTAGCCCAGAACCTCCGGATTGACCAGGGAACCCGCGTAGATGACCACGTCCGCTTCTTTCAGCAGCCGGGCACCCCGGACGGTGATCAGGTCTACCGCGCCGCTTCCCGCTCCCACAAAATGAACCATACTTACCCCTCCATGATATATTCGATCAGCCCATCCGCGTTGGGGGTTTTCCCCAACAAGCCATATACCTTCGAAAACAGAATCACACCCGTCTCCAGTGCTCCGCCGACGCGGATATCCAGCAGCCTGCGGATGCGCTCCGTCAGCTGCTCCAGGGTTTGCTCATAAATTCCCTGGGCCTGCAAAATCCGCAGGCCATCGTCACAGGTGACGCACCCCAGCATTTCCTTCGCCCCGGCAGGGGTGAGGCCGCAGCAGGCGGCCTGTGCCGTCAGAATATCCATGCGGCAGTCGCCGTATTTGGAGTGGGTGTTGAACATGCCCCCGGCAACCTTCACCAGTTTGCCGATGTGCCCCACCAGCAGAATGCCCCGGAAGCCCAGTTCCCGGCAGATGTCCAGAGCATCCCCGATATAATTCGAAACCAAGACCCCCCTGGCCGGGTCAAGAAGCAGGCTCTCTTTGATAAAGTCGCTTCCGTAATTGCCCGGGGTCAGCAGGACATACTGCGCCCCATTGATCTTTCGCTGGCGCAGCTCCACCCGAATGGTGTCCACCAAGGCCTGCTCGCTCATAGGCTCCACAATGCCGGTGGTTCCCAATATGGAGATGCCGTCTTCAATGCCCAGCCGGGGATTGAAGGTTTGTTTCGCGATTTCGTCTCCGCCGGGAGCGGAGATCACCACCGCCAGGCCCCCCCGGTAGTCGGCTATCCGGCACACTTCTTCCAGATTCTCCCGGATCATCTGCCGGGGGACGGAGTTGATGGCGGCGTTTCCGACGGGTTGATCCAGCCCCGGCTTGGTCACCCGGCCCACCCCCTGGCCGCCGTCAATGTGGATGCCGCTTTCTTCTGTTCGGGAGACTTCCGCCGTGATATGCATCCCTTTGGTCACATCGGGGTCGTCTCCTCCGTCTTTTTCGATGGCACAGGAGACCCGGTCTGATTCCACGCAGATGTCCAGCACCGGCAGGTCCAGTGGAATCCCCTTGGGGGTCTGGATCTGAATCCGCTCCTTCCGCTGTCCGGTGAGCAGCATCCAGGCAGCCGCTTTGGCTGCCGCGGCAGCGCAGGAGCCGGTGGTGTAGCCCAAACGCAGCCGTTTCCCGTCCTTTTCCATATACCGTTCCATCATCGCGTAATCTGGTAAAGCATGGCGTTGCAGATGGCAGCGGCCACATTGCTGCCGCCTTTTCGGCCCCGGGCCACAATGTGGGGCGTGTCCAGCTCCAGAATCAGCTCCTTGCTCTCCACCACATTGACAAACCCCACCGGAACGCCGACAATCAGCGCAGGGCTGAGCTTTCCGGCATCAATCAGCTCCCGGATGCAAATGAGGGCCGTGGGCGCATTCCCAATGGCGAAAATGCAGGGCTTTTCCAGCGCTGCCGCCCGTTCCATGGACACAATGGCCCGGGTAACGCCCCGCCGCTTTGCCTCCTGGGCAATCTCCGGATCAGACATAAAGCAGTGAACCTCCCCGCCCAGCTTACCGAGGATGGTTTTGTTGATACCGGCCTTTGCCATCTGGGTGTCCGTGACAATATCACAGCCGCCCCGAAGGGCCTCCACTCCCTTGCGCACCGCATGGGGAGAAAACACCAATGTTTCCGCGTAATCAAAGTCGGCGGTGGTATGGATGGCCCGCTTGATTACCAGCTCATTTTCCGGGTCAAGCTGTTTCTCTCCCAGAAGCTCCGTGATGATGGCAAAGCTCCGTTTTTCAATATCCATGGGGGCGATGTGTTCCAGCATAGTTTTCTTTCTCCTTCAGACAAGCGCGGTAGAAATTGACCGCAAAGGACGGATTGGCATAAAAATGGAAATGGGGGAATCCGGCGTAAAGTGTCGGCGTGGACACCACGCACTCCCAGCGTTTGCCGGATAGCTCCTTCACAGCTGTGAAAGCACTGCCCGGCTCGGTGCAGTCCCAGTGGTGGAATTCGTGGCCCCGAATCTCCTCCCCGGCTTTGCAGAGCATCTGATCGGTTTTGGCCCGCAGGAGCACATAGCCGAAACGGGTCAGCTTTCCGGTATCATAACTCTTTCCTGACAGGAAGCCCACCATGGGAAAGTCTGCGATGGCCTCGGTCAGATACAGGAAGCCGCCGCATTCCGCAATACAGGGCAGCCCTTTCGTCAGGGCGCTTTTGACGCTGCGCCGCATGGAAGCATTCTCACTGAGCTGCCGGGCATACAACTCCGGATACCCGCCGCCTAAGTATAAACCCTGAATATTTTCTGGCAGCTCGGAATCCGTCAGCGGGCTGAAAGGAATAAGCGCAGCGCCCATTCGGGTCAAAGCCTCCAGGCTGTCCTCATAATAAAAGCAAAACGCCGGATCTCTGGCCACGGCAATGCGCACTTTTTCCTCAAACCGGGGCAGCTCCACCGGATCACAGCAGATGCCGGGTGCGGTTTTCGCCAACTGTAACAACCCATCCAAATCGATGGTCCGCTCTGCCTGGGCGGCAAGAATCCGGAGCTTTTCCTGGAGATTCTCCACCTCCGCCGCTGTTACCAGCCCCAAGTGACGGCTCTCCAGGGTGCAGTCCGGCAGCTTGGGAAGAAACCCCAGGAGGCGAATCCGTCCAGCAAACCGCTGCTCGATCTGCTCTGCCAGGGGCCCATAGGTGGACGGCGTGCAAAGATTCAGGATCACCCCCTGAATCCGGTTGTCCGGGCAGAAGTCCAGAAAGCCTTGGATCGCCGCCAGAATGGACAGCGAGGCCCCCTTGGCCCCCACCACCAAAACCGCCGGGGTCTGGGTGATCCGGGCAACGGAATAGGTGCTGGCCTGGGTGGAGGTCAGCCCCATGCCGTCATAAAAGCCCATGACCCCTTCCAAAATGCTGACATCCCGATCCGCGCCGTTTCGGGCCAACAGGAACCGCAGAGTGTTGTCATCAAAGAAATAGGAATCCAGATTGGCACTTTTGGCCCCAATGATCCGGCTGTGAAACATGGGGTCGATGTAATCCGGGCCGCATTTGAAAGCCCCGACCCGCAGCCCCCGGTTCACCAGGGCCTGCAGGACCGCACAGGTGACGGTGGTTTTGCCGCAGCCGCTGTTGGTTCCTGCAAACAGGATTCTGGGAATGACCGCTTCCACTTTGTCCGTTCCTCCTGGGTCCCGTCAGGGCATCTGAGCGTTGGCTGTCAGCGTGGCACTGTCAAAGTACAGGGTATACTGCACCAGATGGGGCGTGCTCATGGCGGTTGTGGACGCGCTGACATCAAGCTCCCGATCCAGTGACACAGGGATTTCGAAGGTGGAGTTGCCTTCCTTTTGAATAGGGTCATACTGGACGCCGTCCACGAGCATGTATTCGTAATTGGGACTGCTCCACACAATGGTAGCAATCAGGGTTTCCCCATCGGAAACAAGGGCGGCGGGAGAGGCAATGCTTGCCCGGCCGGAGCCTCCGGCCAGCTCCACCGCGCAGGTATAGCTGCCCGCCTGGGGCATAGGATTCTGGACGCTGACCTTGTGGTCATACCACACGCCCTTGGTGCCGATGAGGGCAAGATCAAATTCCTGGCCTACCGAGGCCACCGGAATGTCAAAACCGAAAACCTCTTCGCTGAGACCGTCGCTGTAGGTCACCGTGTCCACCGTAGGCTCCAGCCAAACCGCCCCATCCTGCTGGGCCTGGTCGGCAGTGCCCGGATAGAGGTTGACGATCTTCTTGGATTGCAGGCTCACATGCAGGGTCTGGATGCCGTCCTTTACCGTCAGCGTACCCTTGCCGTTGCAGGCTTCGTTTGCCCGAAACATACCGCTGTCCGTTTCAAAATCCACCGTATATTCCCCATCCGGCAGCACCTTGGCAGATAAGGCAGGTTCCGTCTCCTGGGTTGGGGTTGCCGCTGTTGCCGCAACGGTTTCCTCCGCTGCGGTGGGCGCGGCTGTTTCTG
Organism: Faecousia sp.; assembly: GCA_051867395.1. Classification (GTDB taxonomy): domain Bacteria; phylum Bacillota; class Clostridia; order Oscillospirales; family Oscillospiraceae; genus Faecousia. The sequence continues at coordinate 20,400 of JBJDYN010000004.1, forward strand.
CGGAGGCCCAGGGCGCGGTTGTGGCTGCCGGAGCTTCCGACGCACCGCAGCCTGCCAGCAGCAGGGCGCACAGCAGCGCAGATACCAGTTTTACCGTTTTCTTCATAGTCAATCCATCCTTTCCTGGGTTCACCCTGTTGAAAACCTTCCTTGGAAAGGAAGGCTTTCAACAGGAGCGTCCCAATGCCCGGAGGCGGAATGCCTCCGGGCAAAGAAAAACGTCAATTCATCGCGTCAATCGCGGTCTGGGTGTGGGCAACATACAGATCCCGCACCGCTTCGATACTGCCGAGGCCCGCAATCTGCGCAGTCACGCTGTCGAAGCATCCGGCAGCCAGGAACATGCTCTTCCAGGAGTCGTCCTCGTCACCGGCCATATCGTTGTTGGCATGGTCACCGGCCACCACCATCAGCGGACGCAGCACCACATTGCTGTAGCCCGCAGCTTTTACGGCTTCAATGACCGCCTCGCAGGAGGTTTCTTCCGGCTCGCCTTCCACGGTGCCGATAAAAACATTCTGATACCCCAGCTTCTCCATCTGAGTCTGCATCTGGCTGTAGGTCACCTTTGCCACATGGGCGGTGCCGTGGCCCATCAGGACAAATGCCGTGCTCTGCTCCGCTGCCGCCGCCGCGTCGGCAAAGCCCGCGTCAGCCGCCGCTGCAGCAACCACAGCCTTGGCTACCGCTTCCTTGTCGGCGTTGATGACCGTCGCATCCGCGCCAACCTCGCCCAGCAGAGGCTCCGCCACGGCAACGCTTTCAAACTGATCCCGATAGGCATCCAGCGCGTCCATCATCTCGTCGTATTCCGCGCCGTGCATCAGATGGGTGGGCTGAAGCACCAGCTTTTTCACACCGTTGGCCACCGCCCGGTCCAGGGCCTGCTCCATATTGTCGATGGCTTCTCCATCCCGGGCCTGCACATGGTTGATGATGATCTGGGCGGTAAAGGCCCGGCGCACAGACCAGTCGGGGAAAGCCGCCTGCAGGGCATCCTCAACGCTCTTGATATCCGCCACCCGGCTGTCATTGAAAGAGGTTCCGAAGCTTACCACCAGTATCTCCTTCTCACCGATGCCGTCGGCATTCCGGGGATCATCCGCCTTGGCATCGCCGGTATCCAGGCCAAAGTAATCCGGAGAGGCTTCCTCACCCTCCACCAGCTCCTTCTGGGCATCGGTCAGGGCGTCCCAGGCGGCCCTGGCATCAGCGCACTGGGCGTCCGTGTCCTCGGTGCGCTGCTGGACGTAAATCGCATCAATCAGCTCCGCCACGGCATCCGCGGCTGCCTGATCATCCACCACGGCTTCGGTTTCCAGAGCAGCTGTGGTTTCCACAGGAGCCGGAGCGGTTGTCTCGGGAGCCGCGGTTGTGGTGGGCGCTGCCGCGCCGCCGCAGGCGCACAGCGGAATTGCCACTGCCAATACAGCAGCAATCAGGGTACATGCTTTTTTCGTGTTCATGTTTTTTCCTCCTTGTGTCCTTCGCACAAAAGATTTTTATGAACAGAACGCGGCGCAGGGCAGAATTCGGCAGATCGCAAAAAACGGACATACGAAAAAAGAGACCCTCCCGGAGGAAAGTCTCATCGTATCAGCCAAGCATACCACATAAAGCGGTAGTGTTCGGTACGGCCAATTCCTCGTGACCTGGGCGTAAACCACCCTGTACCAATGGCTGGCAGGTTTCCTGACTTTCGGGTCATCACAGCGCCGCGCCTTCTCACTTTCGCAATGGCATTTTGCGGCGTGCTCTCCGGTTCACAGTGACGAGATCGTACAGGTTTTGCACCTGTTTCCCTTTTACCCCCTGCTCCGCAAATCCGCAAAGCAGCGGCACCAACCATCTTCGTATTCAGTTCACACACATTGTAACAGCGACCAGCGGAAAATGCAATAGGATTTTTCCGCTGGAAGCCGTCATTTCTCGGAATCCGTCCGCAGCTTGCCCAGGACTTTTGCCTCGTCAAGGAGCGCCTGCATCCGCCGGTTGCCGGGGCCGATTTCACAGCCCGCGTTGATGACACAGCGGCAGGTGCGCACCCGCGCCATTGCCCGGTCAAAGACAGCATCGCTGATCTCATGGAAGGGTTTTTCCGTAATGACCTCCGACGCCAGCAGCCGCGCCAGCCGGTAATCCAGATCGTTGGTATACAGGATTCCCGCGCAGAAAGGGACATTCTCTTTCTGCAATCTGCGATACACAGGAATTCCATTGCCGCAGGAGGAGAGTACAAAAACCTCCGCTTTCCCCTCCGGCCTGGGAAGCTCGATGCTGCCGAAGCAGGGGTCAAAGTACCCCCGATCCAGATCGTACAGCTCCCGGATTTTCTGCTCCGTGAAAACCTCCTCCGGCGTGCCGTAGCTGCCGATGGTCTCTCCCTTAACACAGATGATCTTGTCGGAAATTTTCTGGGCCAGGTCAATTTCGTGCAGGGACAGAATCACAGTGATGCCCTTCTCCTTCGCCATGGCACGCAGGATGGACAGAAGCTCCAGCTTATGACGAATGTCCAAGTAGGAGGTAGGCTCGTCCAGGATGATGATCTCCGGCTCCTGACAGATGGCTCTCGCCAGCAGAATGCGCTGGCGCTGACCATCGCTGATGGCGTTAAAGTCCCGATCAGAAAGTTCCAGGGCGTGAACGGCTTCCATGGCCTTGCTGACCTTCTCTTCATCCTGCTCTGTCAGCAAGCCCAGGCGGCCCGTATAAGGATAACGTCCGGTGGCGACAATGTCCCGGCAGGTCATCAGCTCCGGTTTCATCCGCTCGGTCAGCACCACCGCCATCCGGGTTGCCAGCGCCTTGTAGGAAAGGCTGCTCAGGCTCTGCCGGTCAAGCTCCACCGTTCCCGCAATGGTTTTAAGCTGCCGGGTAATGGATTTTAAAATCGTGCTCTTGCCCGCGCCGTTGGGACCGATGAGGGTCACGATCTCTCCTTTTTCCACATTGATTGTGATATCCCGGATCAAAGCCTTTCCGTCGTAGCCCACGGACAAAAGCCTGGTTTGAAAGTAAAAGTCAACCATGTTACCGCTCCTTGTTTCTTCTGAGCATCATACCGATGACCACCGGCGCACCGAATACGGAGGTAACCGTGGAAATATTCAGCTCTGTGGGCGCGAAAGCGGTGCGGGCAATCAGGTCGCAGCCCATGCAGAACACCGCACCGCCCAGGAACACCGCCGGAATGACCACAATGGGCTTGGATGTGTTCAGCAGCCGCTTGATGAGATACGGAACCGCAATGCCCACAAAGGAGATCGGCCCGGCAAAGGCGGTGACGCAGGCGGAGAGAATGCTGGACAGCACGATCAGCGCCACGCGGAACACCTTGATATTCACGCCCATACTCTGGGCATAGGCTTCGCCCAGCTGATACGCACCAATGGGCTTGGACAAACCAAACACCGCCAGAGTCGTAACGCCCACAATGATGGCCGCTATGCGCACATTGTCCCAGCTCATGCCGGAAAAGCTGCCCAGACTCCAGCCGTGGAGATTGACGATATCGCTGTCCTCCGCAAAGGTGACGACAAAATCCGTAATGGCCGAGCAGATATACCCGATCATGATGCCCGCCACCAACAGCACCGCCATGCCCTTGAGCCGCCGGGACATCAGCAGGATAAAGCCCACAGACAGCACGGAACCGAAAAAGGCCGCGATAACCAGCGTCCAACTGGACACCGCGCCGAAGGCGCCGATGAAGTAAATCATCGTCAGGGCCACCACCATCTTCGCGCCGGAGGAAATACCCAGCACAAAGGGGCCCGCGATGGGATTGGCGAAGAAGGTCTGCAGAAGAAAGCCCGACAGGCTCAGTGCGCCGCCCAGCAGTGCAGCCATCAGAATCCGGGGCAGACGGATCTTCCAGATGATGTTCACCTGGGTGGGGTCTCCTTCTTTGAAAAGCAGAATTTTCGAGATCTCCCCGATGGAAATGGGTACGCTGCCGATATGGATGTTCAGCACCATAATCACGCAAAGCGCCGCAAGCAGTGCGAGAAAAACCGCGCCGTACAGAGCGCTTCTGCGAAAGGTGTGCAGGTTTGCTTGTTCCATAACCACTCCTACTCCAGTTGATAGAGGAAACGCATGTTCTCCTGTCCGGTCAGCATGTGATTGAAATCCACGATTAAATCCCCCGTGATGTCCGTTGCCTGGAACAGGTATTTGCCCGTACACCACACATCACCGTTCTTCACTGCCTTGAAATCGGCAAAGAGGCCGTCCTTGGCAATAAGCTCGTCAATGGTATAGATGGGGTCATCAATGGCAGCATTGTAGATCAGGTAATCCGCGTCAACCGCAGTGTCGTAAAACGCTTCCATAGTCAGGGATATGGAGGACCGTTTGCTCTCGGGGTCGGAAAGATCGCTGAAAATGTAGTTGCCGCCTGCGATTTCAATCATTTTCGGCACATAATCCGAGGATGCGCGCACATTGACACTTCCGTTGGACGCGAGGTAAAAGAACGCCACCGTTTTGCCAGTATTCTCCATATCCGCAAACTGCCGGATGGCTTCCGTCTGGGTTTTGAAAAATTCCTCCGCTTCTTTCTCCTTGTCCAGCATAACGCCGTAGACCTTCACCCATTCGGTGCGGCCCAGGGGGTGCTTTTCGTAGCTGGCATGCTCAATGAACACCGGGATGCCCAGCTGCTCGATCATTTCCTGCACCTTGGGCGCGTGCAGGATCATGGTGGATTCAATGGCCAAATTGCACCCTTCCTCCACCATCAACTCATAATCCGGCTGGGAATAGCTGCCGGAAAAGAGGATTTTCCCTTCCTCCATGGCCGTTACCGCGTTCTCCACATACCAGCCGTCCTTCTTGGTTCCTACCAGCCGGATGGCGTCCAAACCGTCAATTTGATCGAACAGCGCCATGGCTGAAGTCGCCTGCAGGTAGATCCGATCCAGCGGCTGCCGCAGAACCTTGATTGCACCATTCAGGTTCTCCGGCACCGGCATATTTTCCGGAACCACCAAATATTCACAGTCGCCCACAACTTCGATGCGCGCATAGCCTCCCGAATAGTAGTCCACAGCAAATTCCGTAGCATATTCCAGCTCCATGCTGGATTCCCAGGTAAGCCCGGGGATCTCTTTCCCCGTCGGAACGGCTGCCTGAGCGGAAGCCGTGGAGGAAGTCGCGGAGCAGCCCGTCAACAGCATTACCAGTATCAGCGCGGCAATCTTCTTCATTTGGTTCCCTCCCCTTCATCGTCAGAAGCGGTCCGCAAACCGCAAAAAGCCATGGCGGCACTACGCCGCCATGGCCGTTTTTCCATGACAAATACGCCTGTCCATTCCGTAATCACGCAAAACGCACAGGCAATTGGTTCAAGCAGTTCTCCTGACTCGCGCATCAAAAGCCTCCGCACTGCCTTCTCAGGATAACTCCCAATGGCTGACTTTCGTCCCGTGCGACGCCTCCACGCATACAGTGGCGGTACCGTTCCGGATTCTAACCGGATTCCCTATTCTCCGCCAGTTCCGATACAAAGCTGGCGGCACTTGAACAGCATATGAAATTATTTACATAGTACACCCGGAAAACCGGGTTGTCAATATCATAAATCTTGCGTTTCGCTCAATATCAAAATGAACAGGGTATCTGAAAAGAGGCAAATCCCATTTTGGGAGAGTTGCACGCCATTTCTTGCGGAAAAGGAGTTGCCCTGTTCAGAAATCCTCTTCATTTTGATATCAAGCGAAACGCAAGAAGTTAGGTGTTTACCTTTTTCGTGGTTTGTGATATGATTGGGGCAGTCCATAGCGATTGCCTCTTTCTGTGTTGATCTTTTGTTGCAGATTGATTCTAACACAGAGGCCCTCGCTATGGACCTTTTTATTTGACTAAATGCGCAACTTCATTTTACAACGCTCGTTTTTTTAACAGCCCCATTCATCATCTCATCGGATTCTTCGGGTGCTTTCCTTGCTCTGTAAGGTGACCGGAACAATCTCGTGACGGGCGAGGCCCCGGTCCTCGATGCAGCAACGCAGCAGCTCCAGGCTTCGCTCCGCCAGATCTTCCACATCCTGGGCCACAGTGGTCAGCCTGGGGACGGTGTATTCGCCGATGGTCAGGCCGTCCAGACCCATCACCGACACATCCTCCGGGACCCGCTTTCCTGCGTCGTTCAGCGCCCGGATGGCACCGATCGCCATAACATCGGACATGGCAAACAGGGCAGTGAACGCCCGTTCCCTTTCCAGCAGGGCCTGGGCCCCATGGTAGCCAGCCAAATAGGTGAAACGGGAGGTCTCATAGTCCAACTCCTCATCAAAGATAAGGCCATGCTCACGGAATGCCTCCTGGCATCCCTGGTAACGCAGGCGGGCAGCATCCGAGGTCTGCCGGGAACCGCCGATCACAACGATCTTTCGATGCCCCAGTTCTACCAGATGCTCAATTGCCATTCTGGCAGCCTGCACATCGTCAGAGGACACGCTGGAGAGGTTGTCAAAAGGCAATTCTGCGGCGGAGCTGGTAACCAGCACACAGGGCTGTTCAATTTTATAGAAATCCTTCTGAAAATTCTCCTGATTTCCTCCCAGGAACAGAACTCCAAGGGGCTTTTTCTCCCGACAAAGCTGGACAGCCCGCTGCACCTCATTTTCCGTTTCGTCTATGTAATCCACCACCAGCGGGTGAACGCTCCGGGCAATACGGGCCTGAATAGAAACCAGCAGCTCGTCAAAAAGCATATTTTGATGGCTCTTGCAGATGGCCAAAATCGAAGTGCCGTGCTGCTGTTTCAGCTGCTTGGCATTGGAATTGAGCTGAAAACCGGATTCCTCGGCGGCCCGGAGGATGATCTCTCTGGCCTGCTCGCTGACATGGGGCTGATGATTCAGCACACGGGAAACAGTACCCACGCTGTAACCGGTTTGGGCAGCCAGATCTTTAATGGTCATAAAACAGTCTCCTTTCTATCGTATTGTCTTGGAAACGTTTATAATTTTTCGGCAGTTATTATACTGAACATCACCCGTTTTCGCAAGTACCTGACGGCATCTTTCCGCAGTCTTTTCTGTTGCACCGGTGCAAAAACAGGCGTATAATAAAGGGGAAAGAAGGGATTTTTATGAAACGGTTTCTGCATGTCGCCATCCCACGGCACCATCCTGCCGCAATCCTGTCCTGCCTGATGATGGCAGCGTCGGGTCTGCTGCGGCTAGGGTACTATCTGCCCAGAGAGATGGACCTGTTCACCTTGCTGGTTCAGCTGCTGCTTCCGGTTCTGGCAGCCTGCGCTTTTTTGCTGGGCATGGCTCTGGGCGGCAGACAGGCAAAGGCAGGGGTACTGACAGCGCTTGTTCTGGGCGTGGCCTTTTTTCTCATCAAGGCAACCACCTTTTCTCCGCTCCATCAGGCGCTCTGCACACTCCTGTACCTGACGGTGTTGGCCCTGTTTTCCGCTACACTACTGGGATTTCTGCCAACGAAGAAACTGCTGTATCCCCTGTTTGGTTTGCCGCTGCTGTTCCACATTTTTGTGGAAGATCCCAGAAAATATTTCTTTGCCAATCCACCGGTGCCGGTATGGGACTGGCTGCCGGAAATCAGCGTGCTGTGCATCATGGCGGGATTGCTGAGCCTGTCCGTCAGTCTGGAGTGCACCCCAGAGAAATAAGGGTTCCTGCGCCGGGCTGGGAAAAAAGAATTGTCCGTATAACGAAACCGCCACCCAAACGGATGGCGGTTTCTTATGTTGCGGGAAATTACAGCAGAGTGGAGAAGTGCTTGATGGTACGGACCATCTGAGACACATAGGAGTTCTCATTGTCGTACCAGGAAACAACCTGCACCTGGCTGGTGCCGTTGCCCAGGTTGATGACCATGGTCTGGGTGGCATCGAACAGGGAGCCGAAACGCATGCCGATGATGTCGGAAGAGACGATCTCGTCCTCGTTGTAGCCGAAGGACTCAGTGGCCTCGGACTTCATCTGGGCATTGATCTCGTCCTTGGTGGGGTTGCCTTCCACGACGGCATTCAGGATGGTGGTGGAGCCAGTGGGGGTGGGAACACGCTGAGCAGCGCCGATCAGCTTGCCGTTCAGCTCGGGGATGACCAGGCCAATGGCCTTGGCAGCGCCGGTGGAGTTGGGAACGATGTTCACAGCGCCAGCACGGGAACGACGCAGGTCGCCCTTGCGCTGGGGGCCGTCCAGGATCATCTGGTCGCCGGTGTAGGCGTGAATGGTGCACATAATGCCGGACTGAATCTTCCAGCCGTCGTTCAGAGCCTTCGCCATGGGAGCCAGGCAGTTGGTGGTGCAGGAAGCGGCGGAGATGATGTTGTCTTCCTTGGTCAGGGTCTCATGGTTAACGTTGTAGACGATGGTGGGCAGGTCGTTGCCGGCAGGAGCGGAAATGACAACCTTCTTTGCGCCGGCGTCGATGTGGGCCTGAGCCTTAGCCTTGGAGGTGTAGAAGCCAGTGCACTCCAGCACAACGTCCACACCCAGCTCGCCCCAGGGCAGCTCGGCAGCGTTGGCCTTCGCGTAAATGGTGATCTTCTTGCCGTCGACAACGATGTTGTCCTCGCCAGCCTCAACGACATGGCCCTGAGCAGCGTAGTTGCCCTGAGTGGAGTCGTACTTCAGCAGATGAGCCAGCATCTTGGGGGAAGTCAGGTCGTTGATAGCGACGACTTCGAAGCCCTCAGCACCGAACATCTGACGGAAAGCCAGACGGCCGATACGGCCAAAACCATTGATTGCAACTTTAACAGACATGGTGATTCCTCCATTTTATTTACTGCAATGCAGTATTGTTTACTTGGTATGTACGGTATTCGATATCTCTGTACGGATTCATTATACAATATTAAAACATCATTGTAAACTGTGAAAATTGTACAATTCAGAAATTTTCCAAAAAAAAAATCGGTGCAAATTGCTTATAGCGGACATTGCTGTGCTATGCGTCCGCAAAAGCAGGAAAAATCCGGAGAGGGCTGTGCGTCCTCCCCGGATTTTTGTATTTCACTGGCGGTCAGTGTGTCAACGCATCAGGCTTCCCAGGTCACAGGAGACTCAGGCGTGCAGATGGCAATATAGGTGGTGCCCACACCCAGATCCAGAGGCTCTCCGTCAGCGGTGAAGAAGCAGAAGGGCTCCTTGTCGCCGTCGCAGGCCCAGATGATGGGAATGATCTTGCCGCCGCAGGCGAAATAACCAGCACCGCCGGCGTTGAAATCCGCCACAAAATAGATGCCGTCCGTGGTGATGTCCGCATTCATGATGATGACGTTTTTGAACATCTCCGTCTCCTCGGTGACCAGATCCTGCATGACCTTGCCGTACTGGTTAAAGACATACTTTCCTGCCTCCGCATCGTAGGTCATAACGGTCTGCTTCTTGGCCTGGCCGTAGGTAAAGGTCAGGGAGATTTTGCTGGCGTCCTCGCCGCCTGCGGGAGTGCCGTCCTCCGTAAAGGTCAGGCCGTAGTCCCGCTCCAGGGTCATGGGCATGCCCTGGGATTCGGCATAGGCCTTGATGCCGGAGCCGATGCCGTACAGGGTATTCTCATAGGTGCGCTTGTGTTCTTCATCCCGGTAGGAAGCGCCGGTGGAGGCAACAACCCAGGAATCAATATTGAAATTCTCGATTCCACGGTTTTCGGCATCCTCCAGCGCCTGGTCGGAGCCGCCCGCATGGGACAGGATCAGATCGTAGTGCTGAGCAAGCTGGTTGAAGATGGGCCGGGTGGAGCGGGTGGAGCCAATGGCCTCTACCGATTCAATATCGGTGAACAGGGCCAGACAGCGGATGATATTGTTCTTATTCACAAAGGTCTCGATCAGAATATCCGCCTGGGTGACACCCACATGGGGCAGATTTTCCTCCATGTTGCTGACGGTGTTGGCAAAGATACGGCCCGTGAAGGGTGCATCCAGGATCTCGCCGTTCAGGGGATTGCGGTAGATTTCCGGCTCTGTGGGAACGGTGGTGGGTTCGGTGGCGGCCTCGGTCGCTTCTGCAGCAGGTGCAGCCGTCTCGGGGACAGCAGCCGCAGTGGTCTCGGGTGCTTTGGCAGTGTCGGTTTTACTGCCGCAGCCGCACAGCAGCATAGCCATAATCAAAGTCAATGCAATTATTCTTTTCATGGTTCTCATCCTTTCATATTGCGTTTTCATATTGCAAATCGCGCTCTGTGTATCGGGCACACTGTCTGCGATTTAACGCCGGGGGTTACTCGGATACCGTCTCCAGAAGAATTCCCTCCATGGTCTTGCCCAGGGAGTAATAGAACACATTGTCCCGGGAGGGGCTCAGATCGGGCATCAGGCCGCGCTGCGCATAGACGGCATAGTAGCCGAACATAACCGGAACGATCCTGCCGTCCTCGGCCAGCTTTTTGTAGAGGTTATAATAGTTGCCGCTGTCCTGGAGCGCGTTTTTCACCATGTCATACAGGGTCTCATTGGCCAGGCTTCCCCAGCTCATCTCGCCCCAGGGGCGGAAAAACTCCGTCAGGTCCATGTTGGCAGACAGCCGGGTCATTCCCAGATAGATGTCATAGTTCAGGTTCTTCAGCGCAGCCTCATAGGCAGAGCCGGAATATTCCATAGTAGTGCAGGTTAAACCCAGATCTGTCAGTGTTCCTGCGATGCTGCGAGCGATCCGGACACGGGCGGAATCGGCACTGTTGACCAGCAGCCGCAGTTCCTGGTCTCCGCCTTTTTCCTTCTGGGGGATCCGGTAGCTGCCCAGTTTCTCCAGGAATTTCATGGAGTCATACGCATACTTAGAGGCCAGGGTGGTACTGTAGTAGTTCTCTTTGGGAGAACAGGGCAGAGTCACGATATCCACCAGGCCGTTGTAGGCATCCTCGGCCAAGGTGGCCCGGTCGATGGCGTAGGTCAGGAACGTACGCAGCGTGCCGTCCTCAAAGAAATCGCTGTAGAAAATGTTGCAGCCGATGTACATAAAGTATCCGCTTTCGATCTCCCACAGCTCATAGTCGCAGCGGTACTCCGCAAAGGAGTCGCTCATGGGATTGGTACAGACCACGCTGACATCGCCGAACTGAAATTCATCCCGAACCTCAGCAGGGGAGGAGACCTCCACCAGGGAAATATACTCGTCTGTGGCAGGGATCTTCAGATCGCCGCACCACCAGTTGGACAGTCTCTGCAATGATGCACCGCCCGCACCTTCCACAAACACATAAGGGCCAGTGCCCCTGGGATGCTCCGCCTCCACATCCGCCGCTTTGACAATGGGGATATCCAGCAGCAGCGGCAGGTTCTGATACGGCGTATCCAGATAGAACACAATTCCGCCGTCGTCCGAAGCTTCGATGCTGATGAAATGATAAAAGCGGTTCATATAGTAATCGTTTTCCCTGGCCTTTTCATAGGTAGCAATTACATCCTGAACAGTAACCCTGGAGCCATCGGAGAAAGTGGCGTTGGCGTCCAGATAGAAGGTCCAGGTCTTGTTGTTGGAGGAAACCCGATAACTGGAGCACAGAATGGGTGTCACGTTTTTCTGATTGTCCACGGCGAACAGCCCCTGATATATCAGGGACATCAGCACACGGTTGGTATAATCACTGCCAAAAAGCGGGTTCAGGGAACGTTTCGGGTAATAGGCCAGGGCCAGCTCCTGGTGGTCCTCCTCCTCGGGCATAATGTCCTCCGGATTCTGGCCCTCCATCAGGATGGCATCGCCAGTGGCCACATAGCCGGAATTGTCAATTTTCTTGGAGCATCCGGAGAAAACCGGAAACATCAGGCCAAGGGCAAGCACCAAACACACAAATCGCTTCATTTTGTGCCCTCCTTGCAGACAATCACCGCACCTTGGGAGCCCCGCTGGCCATTGGTCGCCCGGTGGGACCAGAAGCGGCTACTCTGGCAGTAGGTACACGCGTCGCTGATCTCAATGTGAGAAACGCCGGCCCGGCGCAGCGCCAGCGCATTGATTCCCTTCAGATCCAGATGATACTTGCCGCCCCGTTTTTCGATAAACGCTTCCGCCTCGTCGCCGAAGGCATCGCGCATGGCTTCCGGCACATCCGCATCGGTTTCAAAATGACACTGGGCAATGTTGGGACCGATGGCTGCGCAGATGTTTTCCGGTCTGGAGCCAAAATTTCGCACCATTGCCTCTACGGTTTTCGCGCCGATAGCCTTGGCAGTGCCCCGCCAGCCCGCGTGGGCGGCCCCCACTGCGCCGGTAACAGGATCGTACAGCAGCAGCGGGGTGCAGTCGGCGGTGAAGACCATCAGCGCCACACCGGGAGTGCCCGTCACCAGGGCATCGCACTCAGGATAGTTCCGGTGACACAGCCCTGCAGCATCCTTTTCCGTCACCACCCGGACGATGTCAGAATGGGTCTGCCGGGTCATCACCAGCTTTTTCGGGTCAAAGCCAATGGCACCCGCAAGAATATGGATGTTTTTCTCCACATTCTCCATGGTGTCGCCCCGGCCCAAAGCCAGGTTCAGGCTGGCCTGGGACCCCGTGCTGACCCCGCCGTAACGGGTGGTAAAGCAGTGGGGCGCGATGATTCCCTCGGCGGTCAGATATTCTAAGGTTCCTTGTTTGTTTGTGATGATAGACATAATGTAAGTGTGGAGTTTGGCGTGTGGAGTGTGGAGTGAAGGGAAAGGCGAAGCAACTCCACACTCCACACTTTACACTCCACACTGCTGCATATTATTGCTCGCTTAGCTTGTCCTTCTGCATACAGCACTTCTTATACTTCTTGCCGCTGCCGCAGGGGCAGGGATCGTTGGGGCCGACCTTCTTTTCCTTGCGGACCGGCTGCTTTTTCACTGCTGTCTTGGTAGCTGCGGCCGTGCCGGTCTCCTTGGCGACTTTTTCCCGCTTGACCTCCTGGGTCGGACGCAGCTGCACCAGGAACATCCGGCGGATGGTTTCCTCCCGGATCGCCCCCACCATGGCCTCAAACATCTGGTAGCCTTCCTCTTTATAGGCCACAACGGGATCGTGCTGGCCGTAAGCCCGCAGGCCGATACCCTGCTTCAGGTCGTCCATGGCATCGATGTTGTCCATCCAGTATTCGTCCACCACCCGGAGCATGACCACACGCTCCAGCTCCCGCATGACCTTGGGCGTGTAGGCGGCTTCCTTGGCTTCGTAGGTCTTCTGGGCAATCTCATAGACGGTTTCCGTCAACTCCTGGGCGCTCTTACCCATGAGCTGCTCCTTCCGGCCCGCCAGCGTTCCTCTGGCGAAGTAGATGCCTTCCATTGTGGCTGCCAGACGGTTCAGTCCGCTTTCGTCCGCCACGCCGCCGCTTTCACTGAGGGCAGCGGTGACGCTGGACTCCACCAGGGCCTGGAGCATGGCCATCATGTTCTCCCGCAGGTCCTCGCCGTCCAGCACCTTCTGGCGCTGGGCATAGATGACCTCACGCTGGGTATTCATAACGTTGTCATATTCCAGAACATTCTTTCTGGCCCGGAAGTTCCGGGATTCCACGTTCTTCTGGGCATTTTCCACGGCATTGGACAGGATCTTGGCATCGATAGGTGTGTCCTCATCCAGGCCCAGGGAGTCCATCATGCCCATGACCTTGTCCGTGGAGAACAGGCGCATCAGGTCGTCCTGGAGGCTCAGATAGAAGCGGCTCTCACCCGGGTCTCCCTGACGTCCGGAACGGCCTCGCAGCTGGTTGTCGATCCGGCGGGACTCATGGCGCTCGGTGCCGATGATGTACAGGCCGCCGGCGGCACGGACCTTCTCCGCCTCGTCGGCAATTTCCGCCTTGTATTTTTTCAGCAGCTCCTCATACTTGGCACGAACGGCCAGGATCTCGGGATCGCCGGTCTCAGCATAGGAGTCCGCCTCCTGCATCAGCTCCTCCGGAGTATCTGTCTTGCGAAGCTCCGCCTTTGCCAGATACTCCGCGTTGCCGCCCAGAACAATGTCTGTACCACGGCCTGCCATGTTGGTGGCGATGGTGACGGCACCGAATTTACCGGCCTGGGCCACGATCTGGGCCTCCATCTCGTGGTACTTGGCGTTCAGGACGTTGTGGGGGATGCCCTCGCGTTTCAGCAGTTTGCTGAGGACTTCGCTTTTCTCAATGGAGATGGTGCCCACCAGCACAGGCTGGCCCTTGGCGTGGCACGCCTTCACCTGCTGGATAATGGCCCGGAATTTGCCCGCCTCGGTCTTATAGACCACATCCGGGCGGTCCTGGCGGATCACCGGCTTGTTGGTGGGGATCTCCACCACATCCAGATTGTAAATTGCGCCGAATTCCTCCTCCTCGGTCAACGCAGTGCCAGTCATGCCGGAAAGCTTATCATACAGGCGGAAGAAATTCTGGAAGGTGATGGTTGCCAGGGTCTTGCTTTCGCTGGCCACCTGGACGCCTTCCTTGGCCTCGATGGCCTGGTGGAGGCCCTCGTTATACCGGCGGCCGTACATCAGTCGCCCGGTAAACTCGTCCACGATGATGATCTGTCCGTCCTTCACCACATAGTCGATGTCCTTCTTCATCAGTCCCCGGGCCTTCATGGCCTGGTTGATGTGATGGCTCAGGGTGGTATTCTCGGCATCCGCCAGGTTTTCCACGCCGAAATACTTTTCCGCCTTGGCAATGCCGCTGGCCGTCAGGGAGACAGTGCGGGCTTTCTCGTCCACGAAATAATCGCAGTCATAATTGTCGTGTACTTCCTTGTCCTCGGTCTTGGCAAAGACCTGCTTTTTCAGGGTAGAGACGAAGTAGTCCGCCATCTCATACAGCTTGGAGGAATCCTCGCCCTTGCCGGAAATAATCAGAGGGGTCCGCGCTTCATCAATGAGGATGGAGTCCACCTCGTCCACGATGGCAAAAGCATGACCCCGCTGAACCAGCTCCTGTTTATAGATGGCCATATTGTCCCGCAGGTAGTCGAAGCCCAGCTCATTGTTGGTGCAGTAGGTAATGTCAGCGGCGTAGGCCGTCCTGCGCTGCTCCGGCGTCATACCGGGGATCACCAATCCCACACTCAGGCCCATATAGCGGTAGACCTTGCCCATCCACTCGGAGTCACGCTTGGCCAGATACTCGTTGACGGTGACCACATGGACGCCTTTCCCGGTCAGGGCGTTTAAGTAGCAGGGCAGGATGGCAA
Source organism: Faecousia sp. (assembly GCA_051867395.1). GTDB lineage: Bacteria > Bacillota > Clostridia > Oscillospirales > Oscillospiraceae > Faecousia. The sequence continues at coordinate 35,521 of JBJDYN010000004.1, forward strand.
CCAGGGTCTTGCCTTCACCGGTCTTCATTTCGGCGATGCGGCCCTGGTGCAGCACAATGCCGCCGATAAGCTGCACGGGATAGGGACGCATACCCAGGACCCGATCCGCGGCCTCCCGAACAGCGGCGAAGGCCTCAGGCAGCAGGTCGTCCAGGGTTTCTCCCTGGTTCAGACGCTGCTGAAATTCGGCGGTTTTGCCCTTCAGTTCTTCCTCAGGAAGAGCCTTATAGGCGTCCTCCAGGTCCAGAATCTTATCTACCGTCGGCTGGATCTTTTTGATCTCCCGCTGGGAGCGGGTGCCGAATAGTTTGTCGAAAAGTCCCATTTCAATCTCCTTTTTATAGCAAATGGCGATAACAAACCAATTTTAGGTATTATAGCACACCTGCACAGAGAATAAAAGTCGAATTTATGAACAAATTGAAGGCAAAAATTAAGATTTTCTTAGGGCGCTTCCCAAACTCCCGGAGACTCCGCGGTGCCGATCCCCTTCATAAAGCCCTCCAGCAGCTCCTCCGCCCGGTGTGTCAGCTCGTCCAGGGAGAGGGTCAGGTCCCCGGCGAACCAATCCAGGTACAGGTTGGAAAGCCCCCCGGCGCAGAAGCGCATGACCAACATATACTGCTGCTGGTCTCCAAAGCCGAACTCCGCTTCCCGCTGGGACAGGTATTCCAGCACGATCTTCACCAGCTGCTCCTGCATCAAGGGTGCTGCGCTGGAGCGCATGATCTTTCGGTAAAAATCCAGATCCTCCTCCAGAAACGCCTGAATCCGGGTCAGAAGCACCCTGTGGATCTCCGTCGCCCCATAGTCCTGCCCAGACAGCGCTTCCTGAATCTGGGAAAAGGTCTGCTGAATCACATGGTGAATCACATCCGGGATATCCGCGTAATGGGCATAGAAGGTCCCCCGATTGATCTGGGCCTGGTTCACCACGTCGGTAACAGTGATCTTATCCAGTGGTTTTTCCTGCAGCAGGTCCGCCAGAGCCGCGTTGATCAGCTTCCGGGAACGGATTGCGCTGCGATATTCCGCCTTTGCCATAGCCGCCTCCTTACAATAATAAATGAATAAATGCTGAATGAAAAATCCCACAAATGTCAGTCATTTGTACAAAATTGATAATTTTTTAATAATTTGGCCATTGTTCTGAAAGCCAGATCTCATTATAATAGGGCTGTACGCAAAAATCAATATATGTTTGATTTTGGAAATGTGAACAACTTTAGGAGGGGCCTATGTCCGAGAAAAAATCCGACAGCTTTTTTGTAAAGCTAGCAACCTTCATCGTTGACAAGCGGAATTTATTCTTTCTGCTGTACATCTTCGCTTTCATCTTCTGCGTTTTTTCCATGAACTGGGTAGAGGTGGAGAACGATGTGACCACCTACCTGCCCGAGGATACGGAAACCCGGCAGGGCCTGGAAGCGATGAATGCCAATTTCGTCACCTTTGGGACCGCCCGGATCATGGTGTCCAATATCACCTACGAAACTGCAGAGGAGCTCCGGGAGCTGATCGAATCGGTAGAGGGGGTGGATATGGTCACCTTCGACGATTCCGCCGACCACTATAAGGACGCCTCCGCCCTGTATGATGTCAGTTTCCAGGGCGAAACCAATGACGATATCACCCTGCAGGCCATGGAGACCATCCGGGAACAGCTGTCCGCCTATGACATGTACGCCGACACCACCATCGGCTATGATGAAAACGCCACGCTGCAGGAGGAAATGAACACCATTCTGGTGGTGGCGGTGCTTATCATTATCCTCGTTCTGGTATTGACCTCCCGGGCCTATATGGAGGTGCCGGTGCTGCTGCTGACCTTCGGCGCGGCTGCCCTGCTGAACATAGGCACCAACTTCCTGTGTGGAAAGATCAGCTTTATCTCCAATTCCATCGCAGTGGTGCTGCAGCTGGCTCTGGCCATCGACTACGCCATCATCCTGTGCCATCGGTTTTCCGATGAGCATGAGACCAATGACGCCCGGGAAGCTGCCATCGCGGCTCTGAGCAAGGCAATCCCGGAGATCAGCGCTTCCTCCCTGACCACCATCAGCGGCTTGGCGGCCCTGGGCTTTATGGAGTTCGCCATCGGCATGGACATGGCCATCGTGCTTATCAAGGCCATTTTGTTGAGCCTGCTGTCCGTGTTCACCCTGATGCCCGGTCTGCTGGTGCTGTTCTGCCCCCTGATTGACCGGACCCGGCACAAGAAGCTGCTGCCCAATATCACGCCGGTGGGCAAATTCGCGGTGAAGACCCGACGGATCGTCCCTCCCCTGTTCATTCTGGTGCTGGTGGGCGCTTTCTGGCTGTCCAACCAGTGTCCCTTCGCCTACAGCTACAACGACCTGAAGACCGCCAAGATGACAGAGCGCCAGAACGCCTACTTCAAAATTAAGGACACCTTCGGTGCCAGTAACATGGTGGCCCTGATTCTTCCCAGCGGCGACTATAATTCGGAAAGCAAACTATTGCAGGAGCTGGATGCCTGCCCAGAGGTCAAAAGCACCATGGGTCTTTCCGGCATTGAAGCCATGGGCGGACACACCCTCACCGACGCCCTGAATCCCCGAGAGCTTTCTGAGGTGGTGGGTATGGACTACGAGGTGATGGCGTTGATCTACAGCGTCTACGCGGCGGACCATGACCAGTACGGCGTGATTCTCAGCGGACTGGAGGATTACGAGATCCCGCTGTTTGACATGCTTCTGTTCCTAAAGGACCAGTTGGAGAGCTACAACATCCACCTCACCGGCGAGGACCAACAGATGCTGGACGACATGTTCGCACAGCTGGACAGCGCCCAGGCCCAGCTGCAAAACGACACCTACAGCCGTATGGTGGTGTACCTGAACCTGCCGGAGGAAAGCGACGAGACCTTTGCCTTCCTGGGCAGAATCCGGGAAATGATAGGACAGTATTATGCCCCCGACTACTATGTGGTGGGCAACTCCACCAGCTCCCGGGATCTGTCCGCCTCCTTTGTCAAGGACAACCTGATAATCTCCATTCTGTCCGCCCTGTTCGTGATCCTTGTTCTGCTGTTCACCTTCCAGTCGGCGGGATTGCCGGTGCTGCTGATTGTGGTCATCGAGGGCAGTATCTGGATCAACTTCTCTTTCCCCACCATCATGAACCAACCCCTGTATTTCCTGGGCTATCTCATCGTTCAGGCTATCCAGATGGGCGCAAACATCGACTACGCTATCGTCATTTCCAGCCACTATCAGGAGCTGAAGGCCTGTATGCCCCATAAGGAGGCCATTGTCCACGCTCTGAATGCGGCCTTCCCTACAGTGTTCACCTCCGGCACCATTATGGCCTCTGCCGGTCTGCTGATCGGCAGGCTGTCCGCCCAGCCTGTGGTGTCCACAATGGGCAACTGCCTGGGCCGAGGCACCATTATTTCGATTTTTCTGGTGCTGTTTGTCCTGCCGGCGTTCCTGGTGCTGGGCGATTCCATCATCAACCGCACCAGCTTCCAGCTCAAGGGCGTGGAGCCGAAGACCAGGGCTGCCACCGGCACCGTACGGGTCAAGGGCCATGTCCGGGGCTATATCTCCGGCGTGGTGGACGCGGATGTGGATGGTATCCTGCATGGACAGCTCAACGCTTCCGTATCCACGGACACGGAGGTCACCACCAAAGGAGGGACGGACAATGCGTAAACGGATCACCGCGCTATTTCTCTGCCTGTGTCTTCTGCTGACCGCTGCGGTTCCGGCCTATGCGGCGGAGGAAGAGACAGCGCAGGTCAGAAAAATCAGTATTTCCACCGTAGATCAGCTGCTTTCCTTTGCGGAAAACTGCCGTCTGGACAGCTACAGCCAGAATCTGATGGTAACACTGGAGAAGGACCTGGACCTGACCGGGGTGGAATTTGACGGCATCCCCATTTTCTGCGGCACCTTTGAAGGCAATGGCCACACCATTTCCGGCTGGGAGCTGACGGCGGAGGGCTCCAATCTGGGCCTGTTCCGGTATCTGACAGAATCCGCCGTGGTACAGAATGTAAATGTGAAGGCAAATCTCCAGCCCCAGGGCAGCCGGGGAGAGATCGGCGGCATTGCCGGAAGCAACGCTGGCAGGATCGAGAACTGTCAGTTTTCCGGTACTGTCACCGGCGGTGACAGTGTGGGGGGGCTGACGGGCATCAATACCCTCAGCGGCGTCATCGAAAACTGCCGGGTCCAGGGCAGCGTCTCCGGAAACCACTTTGTAGGCGGCGTAGCCGGAAAGAACAACGGTGTGATCCGGGGCTGCACCAACGATGCCCAAATCAACAGCACCGTCCAGGAGAATACTGTGGCTCTGTCTGACATCACCATGGACAATCTGGTCAATTCCGAGTCCGCCCAGACCGTAACGGACATCGGCGGCATTGCCGGAAACAGCAGCGGCGTGATCCGGGACTGTGTGAACCAGGGCAGCGTAGGCTATCAGCACATGGGCTACAACATCGGCGGCATCGCGGGAACCCAGTCCGGCTATATCGCGGACTGTGAAAACCGGGGCGAGATTCTGGGCCGCAAGGAGGTGGGCGGCATTGTGGGCCAGATGGAGCCTGCCGCCCTGGTGGAATATGACGAGGATGCCCTGCAGATCCTGCAGCGGCAGCTGAACGGCTTGGGCAGCATCGTCAGCCAAACCAGCGCCAACGTGCAAAGCGCCGCCAACAATCTGACCAATCAGGTGTACGCCCTCCAAGGCCACGTCCAGGACGCCAAGGACGCGGTAGGAATGCTGTTGCCGGACCCGGATAACCCCGAGCTTCCCGATCCTGACACCATCCAGGCTGCCCAGAACAACCTGAGCAGCAGCATGTCCGACATGACTCGGTCCCTGGAGGGCATGCGCGCCACCACGCAAAGCGCCATGGGCACCCTGTCCAACAACCTATATGCCATGCAGAACCAGATCAACGCCATGAGCGCCACCCTGGGCAATGTGTCGCAGACTCTGGGCGGCAGCATCACAGACGTTTCCGATGCGGATACGGAAGCGGACCTGACCGGCAAGGTAGAAAACTGCGTCAACCACGGCAGCGTCCTGGCGGACTGGAATGTGGGCGGCATTGCCGGAGCCATTGCGCTGGAAAACGATCTGAATCCGACAGACGACTGGCAGATCTCGGGAGAGAACTCCCTGAATTTCCAGAGCCGGCTGCGCTCGGTGATCCTGAACTGTGAAAACGACAGCACTGTCACCGCCGGAAAGCAGAACGCCGGCGGCATCGTGGGCTGGCAGTCCCTGGGACTGGTAAAAAACTGCCGGAATGTGGGGGCTCTGGAGGCCGAAGACACCGACCATGTAGGCGGTATTTCCGGACAAAGCACCGGCTACATCCGAAACAGCAGCGCCAAGTGTACCCTGACCGGAGAAAGCTATGTTGGCGGCATTGCGGGCAGTGCGTCCATTGTCACGGACTGCCGCAGCATGGTGGTGCTGGAGGGCTCCGAAAGGCTGGGCGCGGTGCTTGGTTCCACGGAGCAAAACAACACTGAGGAGGAAACGCCCATTCAAGGCAACTTCTACCTGAGCGTATTCCAGGATCTGGGCGGTATCGACGGCATCAGCTATGACGGTCTGGCCCAGTCTCTGGAGGAGCAGGACTTCTTCGCCCTGGAGGATCTGCCGGAGTTGTTCCAAAACGTGATTATCACTTTCCGCCTGAACAACGGCACCGTGCGGCGGCTCACCATTCCCTCCGGCGGAAAGCTGGAGACTTCCCAGATCCCCGGCGTGCCGGTGAAGGAGGGCTTTGTGGGCGAATGGGCGGGCCTGGAGGAGACGGATCTTTCGGGCATCGTCTTCAACCTGTCCTTTGAACCTCACTATACCCGTTACAGCGCCGTCATCCAAAGTGATACCGTCCGGGAAAACGGCTTCCCGCTGCTGCTGGTCCAGGGCGAATTCACGGCGGATACGGTTCTGACCGTTACCGAAACCGACGCGGTGCCGGCGCTGCAGGACAAACAGACCCTGCTGGAAGCCTGGCAAATCGGCCTCACCGGCAGCATCCAGGTAACCGGCGGACGGCTGCAGCTCCCGCAGAACTGCGGCACAGAGCATCTGTCCGTCCTGGTTCGGGGCAGCGACGGCAGCTGGAAGACCGCGGAACACACCGTGGACGGCAGCTACGTGGCTTTCCCCATGGAAGCGGACGACGACGCCGTTGCCCTGGTCCGGACTGAACCGGACGCCTGTCCCCTGGCAGCCGCCATTGCAGGCGCGGTGCTTCTGGCGGCGGTGCTCCTGCTGATCGCATACAAGAAAAAGCATCCTAAGAAAAAAGCATCCAAATAACCACAACATCCGCCGCTCCCTGGGGAACGGCGGATGTCCTGTTTTCGGATCAGAGACTGTAAATGATCGTTTCGCGTACCAATGTGGGACCGTTCCAAGGCCCCCTTGCCGAAAGGGATCTGTCGCCGCCCTCTGGGCGGTGACTGGGGGATTCGCAGGAAAATGTTACGTATTCGCCGAACCCAAGGCGAATTCGATCCTTTCTACGGCGAATCCCTCCGCCCCTGCGGGGCACCTCAGCACAAGGCACTCCCTTCGGTCGCCTTTAGGCAAGGGAGGCTTTGGTGCGCGTCCCGCTCCGGTGGAACCATCGTACATTGCTGCGGTAAATGATCATTTACCAGCTATACACCTAATATTCATCCCCGAAGGGAATACCATCCTTTCGCATTTCGCATTATTCCCCCTCTCCGGCGGTTCCCCGCGCCAGAGCTGCGATGGCTTCCGCCAATTGTTCCGCCGCCAGCATGGCTTCGTCATGGGTGTTCCCTGCCGCGCCCACTTCGATCAGCAGCGCACCGGGGCACAGGTCCTGGTTAAAGCGTTGGGACCGCAGCTGCAATGGCCGGGTGATGCCGGGGCACTGGGTCTCCAACTGGGCATGGAGCTTCAGGGCCAGGCTCAGGTTGTCCTCATAGGCTTCATGATTGGTTCCCAGAACCACCATCAGTTGGGCGGCATTTTCCCCGTTGACATTCGCCAGGGTCCGCAGCTGACCATTCGCCCCCTCCGAAGCATCCCGGTGGAGGTCCAGCACCAGTTGAATGGTGGGATATTCCTCAAGATAAGCCCGGATGGACTTCCGTGCATCAGTGTAAGAGCCGTTGTAGGATGGATAGTCGTGGGTCTCCCGGTCCTGGACGGCGTGGATGCCGTTTTCTCCCAGAATCTCCCGAACCCGCGCCCCAATGGAGAGCATATTGTAGTTTTCATCCAGCGTCCGCCAGGTAGCGGTCTCCTTATAGTTCTCCCCATTTTTGGTGTAGCTTTCCGTAGCGTGGGTGTGCAGGATCAGCACGGTAGGCCCGTCCCCTCTCAGGTCCCACTGCAGCGGTTTTGCCAAAAGCGACCCGATATCCGGAGCTTTGGCACAGGCGTAATAAACCTCGACGATCTCCGGATCGGAAAAGGACGGAAGGGGCGCTTCCGTGGGCTCCGGAAGCGCAGGCGCCGGAGATTCCATGAAATCCGGCGAAAAAGCCTCCAAAGACTCAGAAAACCGGACGTCACGTCCGGTTTCTAAATATGTCAGGAATGCGGCAGTATTCTGTTGTGTCAGCCAGGAAACGACCTTTCCCGGGAACCCCGAAGCAAAGAGCCGGAACACAACCGCGCAGAGGATCGCCGTCAGCCCCACCCGCGCAGCCCGATGCCGCTGATCCAAACACACACCTCCCTGGTAGTTGTAAATTGTAAACGGAAAGTTATTTGCGTGTGGAGTTTGGAGTGTGGAGTGTGGAGTTGACTTGGTTTTTCCTGTAAGCAAGTCTAAAATCCTTTCCAAGTGGAGATCGGAGGTACAGAGTCGCTCCTTCTGAGCCTAACTCCACACTCCACTCTCCACACTCCACACTCACCTCGGTTTCCACTTGGGTCTTGTCCGCAGCTCGACCCGGAGCTTTTGGAAAAATTCGGTGAGCAATTCGCCGCATTCGGTTTCCCGAACGCCGCATTCCACCTCCGGGTGGTGGTTGAAATTCATGTCGAACAGGGCACAGACCGACCGGACCGCGCCGCACTTTTGGTCGCTGGCTCCGTAGACCACCCGGGGAATCCGGGCGTTGAGAATGGCTCCGGCGCACATGGGGCAGGGCTCCAGTGTCACATACAGTGTACACTCCCACAGCCGCCAGCCGCCCAGATTGCGGCAGGCCTCAGAAATAGCCTCGATCTCGGCGTGGGCCAGAGCGGACTTGTCCCCCTCCCGACGATTGCGCCCCCGTCCGACAATTTCGTCCCCCCGGGTGATGACGCAGCCCACAGGAACCTCTCCGTCGTCAAAGGCTTCCTTGGCAAGAAGCAATGCTTCATCCATGAAAAAGGTATCTTCCATACGTCAGCTCCTTTTGGGAATCCCGCAGTCATATGGACAACCCCTGTAAGGACCTATGGCGTGAGTATAGCAGAATCAGAAGAAAAATTCTGTCTAATCCGGTCCCGGGGAACAATGGGAGCCCCGCAATATCTTATATCTTCTTTCCGCTCTCCGGCAGGAAGCCCTCGAAAATGGGCAGCCACCCTTCCGCCACAGCGGTGTCATATTCCTCCTGGCTCCGCAGGGTCCAGCTGACCCCCTGGGCTTTCCACAGCTTCCGGCACAGGAAGTTGCTGGGAGTATCCTTTCGGTGGGCATAGTTGTAAGCAATGAAATCCGGGACCGTCAGGAAATTCAGCAGATTGTGGGTCAACGCAAACCGCAGAAGATCCGGCAGGTCGTTGCGGCTTTTCAGGAAGTTCTCTGACAGCTGTCCCCGGATGACATTGGGGCGGTTCCGCTTCAGCCAGGCCACGCACTGCGGATCAAAGGATTCCACACAGTAGACCCCCTGGTAAGTATCCAGCATTTTACAGGCAGTCTGGGCCAGTTCGGCGTGATTGCCGTCTGTGGGCTTCAGCTCTACGATCAGGGGCGCCTTGCCCTGAAAGAGGGTCAGCACATCCATGAATTCCGGGATGGTTTCCTCCGTCCCCTCCAGAGGATAGTCTGCCAGCTGCTCCGTGGTCAGATCCTCCAGACGGCCCGCCTGTCCGGTGGTGCGGTTGAGCAGGGAGTCGTGCATCACCGCCAGATTACCGTCCTTCAGGAGATGTACGTCCAGCTCAATGCCGTAGCCTCCCTCCAGAGCCGCCCGGAAGGCGGCCATACTGTTCTCCGGCACACCGTTTCCATGAAGGCCCCGGTGTGCGTAGGACCATCCCTGTAAATCCTTCATTGCCGGGTTACCGTGGCGGCAGCGAATGGCCAAAAGGTAGAGAAGAATCAGAAAAATAAGCAATTTCAGCACAAAAATCCGTCCTTTCTGTGGCCCCAGTATACCATCTCCCTGCCGGAAATGCAACCGTTTTCGGAATGTAAAGAAACGGTAAACTTTTTGTTCCATTTCCGTGAAAGCGACGTAAAGACCTTGCGAATTTCCGGGGACATGGTATAATAACACCAGCAATAATTTGAGGCGATGGAAAATGAAAAAGCTGCTTTTTATAATGAACCCCTTTGCCGGGCAGAAAAAGGCCAACAAAGCCCTGTCCGACATCCTGCTGATTTTTTCCCAGGCGGGGTATGAAGTCATCACCCATATGACCACCGGCCAGGGCGATGCGGTGACCGCGGCCCAGAATCGGGGCAAGGATGTGGATTTGGTGGTCTGCTGCGGCGGCGACGGCACCCTGAATGAGACGGTCACCGGCCTGCTCCGGGCTGGCGCCAAGACACCCATCGGCTATATTCCCGCAGGAACCACCAACGACTTTGCTTCCAGCCTGAACCTGTCCGGCAACATGCTCCAGGCAGCCAGGGACATCGTGGAAGGGGAGCCCATTCCCTACGACGTGGGCAAATTCGGCGACCGCTATTTCTCCTATGTGGCATCCTTCGGCGCGTTCACCAGGTCCAGCTATGTGGTCCCCCAGAACATCAAGAACGCCCTGGGGCACACTGCCTATGTGCTGGGCGGGATCTCTGAGATTTCCCAGATCCGCAAGGAGCATATCCGCATGGAGATCGACGGCCAGGTCGTAGAGGATGATTTTCTCTTCGGCGCTATCTGCAATTCCACATCCATCGGCGGCATCCTGACCCTGGATCCCAAGCAGGTGGATATGGGCGACGGTCTGTTCGAGATCCTGCTGGTCCGGGCTGCCCGCAATCTGGAGGAGATCGGCGAGTGCATCCGGGCCGTTCAGAGCCAGAAGTATAACTGCGAAATGATTACCTTCCGCAGCGCCAGAAGTGTAAGGATTTTCGCCGACCGGGAAATGCCCTGGACTCTGGACGGCGAGCGAGAGGATGGTCACGAGGAAGTGATGGCGGAAAACCTCCACCACGCTATCCACCTGATGCAGAACCGGAGAGGCAATGATTAATTCAACACTGTGTTATGTCACCCGTGGCAGCGACGTGCTGATGCTCCACCGGGTGAAGAAGAAAAACGACATCAACAAGGACAAATGGATCGGTATCGGCGGCAAGTTTGAGCCGGAGGAAAGCCCCGACGAATGCCTGCTGCGGGAAGCTAGGGAGGAAACGGGGCTAAAATTGACCTCCTGGCGCTGCCGGGGTGTGGTGACCTTCCTGAACGACTGCTGTGAAGGGGAGTACATGTACCTGTTCACCGCGGATGGCTTTGAAGGGGAACTGGCAGAGTGTGACGAAGGGGACCTGCAATGGGTCAGCCGGGATTTTCTGGACAAGCTGCCCAAGTGGGAAGGGGACCGGATCTTCCTGGATCTATTATGGCAGGACGCGCCTTTCTTCCTGCTGACCCTCCGCTACCACGGGGACAAGCTGACGGAAGCAATCCTGAACGGCAGAAAAATCAGATAAAAGGGAGAGCTGCCCAGTGCGGCTCTCCCCACTTTTTTGTAATGCAAAATGAAGGTCTTCCCTTCATTCTGCATTCTGCATTCTGTATTTTGTATTTTGCATTTTACATTCTATTTCTCCACCCCATCCCGGAGCCGCCGTCCAAATTCTTCACTTATGGGCTCTTTCTGCTTCAGCTGGGCAGCAAATTCCCTGGGGCTCATCTGGTATTCCGCCTTGAAGGCCCGGTAGAAATTGGAGTAGTCTCCAAAGCCGCAGCGCTGGTAGATATCCGATGACGGTTTCCCCTCCTGCATCATCTGCTTGGCCATAATCAAGCGCTTCTGAACAATGTAGCGGTGCACCGAGGTCCCCACCAGCCGTCCAAACTCCCGTGACAAGTGGTATTTACTGATAAAAAATTGATTTGCCAGGAAATCCAGGGTCAGATCCTCACTGTAATGGGTATTGATGTAATGGAGAACCATGTACACCACCGAATCCGAAGCCACCTTGGCTTCCGCCTCTTTGTTCTGTTGTTTTGCCTGACGGTTCAGCTGGATCAGCACCTGCACCAGATAGCTCATAGCGCAGTATTCGCTGCAATATTCCTGGGACGCCGTCTCCAGCATCAGCTGTTCCAATTCGTAGATCAGCATCTGACGCATAGCGCTTTCCGGATGCAGCAGGTTGGTGTGGCTCGGCGTGGCCGTATCAAAGCAGGCCGTCAGATCATTCCCCGGCGGACTGAGACTCTCCAGAAAGCCCTTGTTGATCCACAGCACGATCCGCTCATAGCCGCGCTGCTCCTTCCCGAAAATCGGCTGGTGCAGCTCCAGCGGATTGATCAGCAGCACATCCCCCGCTTTGAGCTGATAGCTGCGGCTTTCTACATTGTACTGAACGTTGCCGTCCAGGAAGAAATAAATCTCGTAAAAGTCATGGAGATGCAGCGCCACTTCTTTCATATAGGGGTCCTTATACCGAAAAATCTCATAGGTATTTCGCTGCATGTGCTGACGGGTATTGAACCGCTGCGTTCTGGATGCCATGGCATTTTTCCTCTTTTCTGCAAATCTTCCCGGCGTTGGCGTTTTTCTGACGGATTATATTCTCTAAAGCATATAGCAATTTTTGCAATGTGTCAAGCAATTTTTACAATGAAGTTTGCAAAAAATTGTGTTATCATGGTAGATGTGAACAAAAAAGCGTCTTTCTGCGAGCTTTCCCTTAGTAATTTGTACAATGTGTATAAAAACGCTATCGGTAATTTGTGGAATTCGAAGAAAAAGGAAGGAGAACCATTCGATGACTGACAAAATCATGATCTCCGGCTTTGCCGACGAGATCGACCCCCAGCTGGATGTTCAGCTGAAGGTCGTCAAGGCACTGGGCATGGATCACATCTGTCTCCGGGCTGCCGACGGCAAAGGAATTGCGGACTATTCCGTAGAGGAGTTCCAGGAGAGCATCTTGCCTCGCCTGAACGCTGCCGGAGTGAAGATCTCCTCGCTGGGCAGCCCCATCGGCAAAATCGATATTCACGATGAGCAGGCTTACGCCGCGCAGCTGGAGCAGCTGGACACCCTGTGCCGGATCTGCAATCTGGCGGACTGCAAGTACGTCCGCATGTTCAGCTTCTGGATGCCCAAGGGCGAAGATCCCGACAGCTATACAGATCTGGTGCTGGAAAAGCTGGCAGGCTTTGCAAAAGTTGCGGAAAAGCACGGCGTGATTCTGATCCACGAGAACGAAAAGGATATCTATGGCGACATCGGCCGCCGCTGCAAGGTCATTCTGGACCGGCTGGCCAGCCCCCATTTCAAGGCCGCTTTCGACTTCGCCAACTTCGTCCAGTGCGGCGAAGATCCGGCGGAATGCTGGGAACTGCTAAAGGAGCATGTGGTCTACATCCACATCAAGGACGCGGTTCACGGCAACAATGAGAACGTCCTGTGCGGCACCGGCGACGGCAAGATCCCCCAGCTGCTGAAACAGGCCATCCGGCAGGACGGCTACGAAGGCTTCCTGACCCTGGAGCCCCACCTGGTTTTGTTTGCCACATTGCAGAGCCTGGAGACCGAGGACGCCACCAAGGTCATCGCCCACAACAAGGCAAAGGACGGTGCCGAAGGCTTCACCATGCAGTTCAACGCCCTGCAGGAGATCTTGAAAGCTATTTAATCAGAAATCCGGCTCCCAGGAGCCATAAACCAAAGTCAACATCGTACATTAAGTAAGGAGAATGCAACATGGACAACAAAATTCGTTACGGTATCATCGGCTTCGGCGCACAGGGCAGCTCTTACTGCAACATCCTCACCGGAACCGCCGCTTTCCCCGGCATGCCCGCCGCCCAGATCCCGCCCCACTGCGCCCTGGGCGCCATCTGTGACAACGATCCCGCCAAGCGGGAGGCTGCCAAGGCCAAATATCCCGACATCCCCGTTTACGAGGACTACAAGGACATGATCGCCTCCGGCAACTGTGACGCCGTCATCACTACTGTTCCCCACTACCTGCACCATGAGATGGCCATCTACGCCATGGAGCATGGCATGCACGTCATCGGTGAGAAGCCCGCCGGCGTCCGGGCCTCCGACGTTCAGAAGATGATTGACTGCAGCAAGGCCCATCCCGAGGTCTCCTTCGGCATCATGTTCAACCAGAGAACCAATGTGCTGTACCAGAAGATCAAGGCCATCGTGGAGTCCGGTGAGCTGGGCCAGATCCGCCGCTCCAACTGGATCATCAACACCTGGTGGCGTCCCGATTCCTACTACCGTCAGTCCGCGTGGCGCGCCACCTGGGGCGGCGAAGGCGGCGGTGTTCTGGTAAACCAGGCGCCCCACCAGTTGGACCTGTGGCAGTGGATCTGCGGTGTTCCCACCAAGGTCACCTCCAAGAACATCAACGGCTGCCATCGCGACATCGCTGTTGAGAACGACGTCACCATCCTGACCGAGTACGCCAACGGCGCTACCGGCACCTTCATCACCTGCACCCACGACGCCATCGGCACCGACCGTCTGGAGATCGACCTGGACGCCGGCAAGATCGTGGTGGAGAACAGCCAGAAGGCTACCGTTTACCGCATGGCCAAGGACGGCAAGCGGGTAGACGAGGACTACATGAACGAGAACATCACCATGATGGAGCTGGTCATGCTGACCCGCAGCAACGGCGGCGGCGGCCTGTACGAGGTAGAGGAGTTCGAGAACAACGACGGCTGGGGCGTCCAGCACGGCACCGTTATGGAGAACTTCGCCCTGCATGTGCTGACCGGTTCTCCTCTGCTGGCTCCCGGTGAGGACGGCATCCTGGGTGTCCGCCTGGCCAACGCTTCCCAGCTGTCCGCCTGGACCGGCAAAACTGTTCCCCTGCCCTGCGACGAGGCGGAGTACAACGCTGAGCTGAACAAGCTCATCGCTGCCGAGGGCAAGTTCCCTGTCCGCGACTGATCTCATAAACAAACATTCTGCATGCGGCGGCCTTCCCACCGCCGCATGTTTGAAAGTAAGGAGAAATGCTTCATGATTAGAGCCGCGATCATCGGCCTAGGCGACATTTCCTTCGTTCACCTGGACGGCATTCTCAGCAACCCGGAGATTCAGCTGGTGGGTGCCTGTGATCTGAAGGAAGAGCTGAAGTCCAGAGTCCCGGAAGGCACCCCCTTCTATACCGACTACAAGCAGATGGTGCAGGAAGTCAAGCCCGATGTGGTCCACAACTGTCTGCCCCACTACCTGCACTACCCCGTCACCAAGGAACTGGTGGAAATGGGGATCAACGTATTCTGTGAAAAACCCGTGGCACTGAACGTGGCTCAGGCGGAGGAGTTTTCCGCTCTGGAGGCAGCCCATCCGGAGGTCAAGATCGGCATCTGCCTGCAGAACCGCATGAACGAGACCACTGAGGCCCTGAAAGCCATCATCGATTCCGGCGAGTACGGCAAGGTCACCGGCATCCGGGGCTTCGTTCCCTGGTACCGGGCTCCGGAGTACTACTCCGTGAAGCCCTGGCGGGGCACCTGGCAATATGCCGGTGGCGGAAGTATGATTAACCAGTCCCTGCATACCCTGGATCTGATGTACTTCCTGGGCGGCGACATCCGCAGAATCCACGCCCTTGTGGGCCAGACCAACGACTACGGCATTGAGGTTGAAGGCGATGTTGTTGCCCGGATGGAATACGCCAACGGAGCCCGGGGTTTGTTCTTCGCCACCAACAACAACTGGACCAACGAGTCCGTCCAGATCCGTGTAGCCCTGGAAAAGGGTGTCTTCCACATTGAAGACAACACCCTGTACAAGATCAACAAGGATTCCAGCCGGGAGGTCATTTGCAAAGCGCCTGTTCTGGAGGGCATCAAGTTCTACTACGGCGCGTCCCATACCCGCATGATCGAGCGGTTCCGCAAAGCGGTGGAGTCCGGTTCCGATGACTACATTCACGTCAAAGATGCCGTCATGGTCATCCGCCTGATGGAGACGATCTTCCAGTCCGGCAGGGAAGACAAGCTGATTGACGTCATTTAATTCCAAATTTTTATTAAAGGAGTGCATTCCCATGAGCAAAAAAGGTTTGATCGGTGTTCAGATGTCCACCATCGCTCCCGCCAAGATGCCCAGCTTCGAACCCTTCGAAGTCATGAGCAAGCTGGTGGATATCGGCTACCACTGTGCGGAAATTTCCCAGGTCCCCATGACCAAGGAAAACGTGGCCGGATTCCGTCGTGCCATTGACGAGTTGAATTTCAACGTATCCTCCATGACTGCTGCTGTGGCTCCCATGTTCCCCGGCCAGCCCGGCGAGTACCTGAGCAACCCCGACGACTACAAGAAGATGCTGGACGATGCCCGCACCCTGAACTGCGACATGTTCCGTATCGGTATGATGCCCATGAACGCCATCGGCAATGTGGAAAAATGCATCGACTTTGCCAAACAGGCTGAGGAGTACTGCCTGAAGCTGAAAGAGGACGGCATCGACCTGTACTATCACAACCACCACATCGAGTTCATGAAGCTGGAGAACGGTGAGTACCTGCTGGATGTACTGCGGGCCAACGCTCCCCACATGGGCTTCGAGCTGGACACCCACTGGATCCAGCGCGGCGGCGAGAACCCCGTGAAGTTCATCCAGAAGTACGCCGGTTCCGTCCGTCTGCTGCACCTGAAGGATTACCGCATTGCCAACGTCAAAATGCCCGACATGTCCGGCCCCGACGCTATGAAGAAGTTCGTCAGCGCCTTCTTCGCCGAGCCCGTGCAGTTCGCCGAGCTGGGCAAGGGCAACCTGCCTCTGAAGGAGTGCATCGAGGCCGGTCTCGCCGGCGGCGCGGAGTTCTTCCTAATCGAGCAGGACGACTCCTACGGCCGGGATCCCTTCGATTGCTTGAAGGACAGCCGGGATCATCTGATCCAGCTGGGCTACGCCGACTGGTTCTAATTTTCCTTCCATTTCATCCCGCCGCCTTTCGCGGCGGGATGTTTTTGGGATAGGAAAAAAGCGGGAAAGGTTTTTGCGAATTCACAAATTTCCATTGCATTTCAGCATATTCTTTGTATAATATAATTACTATGATTCGTGGCATTGTGCCATGATTCAAATTTAAACGAAAGAGGGTAATTCCCATGAAGCAGTTTATGGATAAGGACTTCCTGCTGTCCAACGAGACCGCGAAGGTCCTTTATCACGATTACGCGGCCAAGATGCCCATTCTGGACTACCACTGCCATATCAATCCCCAGGAGATCTATGAGGATCGCCGCTTTGAGAACATTACCCAGGTTTGGCTGGGCGGTGACCACTACAAGTGGCGTGTCATGCGCTCCAACGGTGTGGAAGAGAAGTACATCACCGGCGACGCCTCCGACCGGGAGAAATTCCAGAAGTTCGCCGAGGCTCTGCCCAAGACCATTGGCAACCCCATGTACCACTGGTGCCATCTGGAGCTGCAGCGCTACTTCGGCTACTACGGCGTCCTGAACGGCGACACCGCCGAGGAGGTCTGGAACCTGGCCAATGACAAACTCCGCAACGACCCCACCATGACCGTCCGCGGCCTGATCAAGCAGTCCAACGTCTTCATGGTCGGCACCACCGATGATCCCGTGGATTCCCTGGAGTGGCACGCCAAGCTGGCTGCCGATCCCACCATGGAGACCAAGGTTTGCCCCTCTTTCCGTCCTGACAAGGCCGTGAACATCCACAAGGAGACCTTCGTTCCTTACATCCATCAGCTGGAGAAGGTCGTGGGCTATGAGTTCAGCTGCATCAAGTGCGTCCGGAAGGCTCTGTCCCAGCGGATCGCCTACTTTGACGACCACGGCTGCCGGGCTTCCGACCACGGCCTGGACTATGTTCCCTATGTGGAGGCCACTGACGAGGAGCTGACTGCCATCTTCAAGAAGGCCATGGCCGGCGATCCTCTGACCAAGCGGGAAGTGGACGCCTACATCACTGACCTGCTGCTGCACTGCGCACGGGAATACGCCAAGCGGGGCTGGGCCATGCAGATTCACTTCTCCTGCCTGCGGAACGTCAACGCCTCCATGTACGCCAAACTGGGCCCCGACACCGGCTTTGACACCATCGCCATCACTGATTCCGGCGAGCCTCTGACCAAGGTCCTGAGCAAGCTGTACAGTGAGAATGCGCTGCCCAAGACCATCCTGTACTCCCTGAACCCCGGCGACAATGCCCAGCTGGACACCTTCCTTGGCGCATTCCAGGGTCCCGAGGTCCCGGGCAAGATCCAGCACGGTTCCGGCTGGTGGTTCAACGACACCAAGACCGGCATGATCGAGCAGATGACCTCCCTGGCCAATCTGGGACTGCTGGGCAACTTCATCGGCATGCTGACCGACTCCCGCTCTTTCCTGAGCTACACCCGCCACGAGTATTTCCGCCGCATTATGTGCAATCTGATCGGCACCTGGGTGGAGAACGGCGAGTATCCCAATGACATTGAAGCCCTGGGCAAGATGGTGCAGGACATCGCTTCCAACAACGCCAAGCGGTACTTCGGCTTCTAATCCTATACTGCGGTAAAGCGCAGCCCCCGGAAGGTCACTTCCGGGGGCTTTTCACAAAAAACGAATTCGGCTCTGCCGGGCTTTCCATTTCACACGCTTTGTGCTATAATCATGCCGATGCATAGCTTCCGCCGCGTTTACCGTTTTTTGAAAAGGATCGCCTCCTTTTCTCCCGGTGGAAGAAACGCTGCGTGTCATTTGAAAACAGAAAGGTCGTAACACATATGGATAACCAACGCCTCCAGCGGGTCACCGCGCAGATGAAGGCGGAGGGCCTGGCGCAGATCCTGGTCACCGCCACCACCTCATTGTACTACCTGACCGGCTATTGGGTGGAGCCCCATGAGCGGATGATCGCCCTGCTGCTCACCGCCGACGGAAACGCCACCCTCTTCGGAAACGAGATCTTCGGCCTGGCCTCCACAGAAGATCTGCCCTTTGTGGGCCACAAGGATGGGGAAGACCCGGTGGCCGACTTGGCTGCCGCTGTAAAACCCGGCATGCTGGGCATCGACAAATTCTGGTACAGCAAGTTCCTCATCGGCCTGATGGAGCACCGTCCGGATGTGACCCCCGTCCACGGCTCGGGGCCTGTGGATGAAAGCCGCAAATACAAGGACGAGAAAGAACGCTCCGCCATGCGCCATGCCTCCGCCATGAACGATCAAGTCATGGCCGCCGCCATTGGAGCCATTCGGGAGGGTGTCCAGGAAAATGAGCTGGCCGCCCTGGTCAACCGGGAATATCTGGCCCGGGGGGCGGACTGCGAGGGCGCCATGCTGGTGTGCTTCGGCCCCAACGGCGCGGATCCCCACCACGGCGCGGATGGAACTGTACTGAAGCCCGGGGACAGCATGATCTTCGACATTTTCACCCCCATCTCCCACTATTGGTGCGACATGACCCGCACCGTCTTCTACAAAACCGTCAGTGACAAACAGCGCCAGGTCTATGAACTGGTACGCAGAGCAAATGAAGCCGCGGAAGCTGCCATCCGTCCAGGCGTTCCCCTGGCAGAGCTGGATCGGATTGCCCGGGATGTCATCACCGAAGGCGGCTACGGCCCCTGCTTTACCCACCGGCTGGGCCATGGCTGCGGCATTGACTGCCACGAGCCCCCCGATGTGTCCGGTGCTTCGGATGCCATCTGCCGTCCCGGCATGGTATTCTCCATTGAGCCGGGTATCTACCTCCCCGGCGAGTTCGGCGTCCGGATCGAGGATCTGGTCATGGTCACCGAGGATGGCTGCGAGGTGCTGAACAAATACCCCAAGGACCTGCAGGTCATTGGATAACCCGTAATCAAAAGCCTGATCTTGCAAAAAGCAGGATCAGGCTTTTCGGTCCATTCCGGTTATGCAGTGCTTCCCGCTCTCCCCGTCAGTGCTGGATATCCTGCGACGCCATCAGCTCCGCCATGCGGAAGGGTGGCAGAATGCTGTCAATCAGCTCCAGTAATTCGTCATCAAAGTTGTAACGCACCTGGCACTCCCGGTCAAAGATCATGGTGGGCTCTTTCTCGTCGGTGACCTCCGGCCAAGCAGGCAGATTTTCCTGGCTGGGCACTCCGGTTCTTGCGAAATTCATGAACGCGCCAAAGATCTGGTCCTCCAGCTTCTCGGTAACGCCGGGAATGGCGCAGATTTCCACCTTGTCCGTATTGCGGAAGAAGAAGGGGATATCGGCACAGTGCCAGGCGATCTTGTGCAGTATGGGGAACTCCAGGGTAAAGTCATACAGGTAAGTCCCGGCTTTTGCGCCCTTTGCATGCATGGCAGCCAGCTTCTTGGAGGGCTGGCGCATGGCCCGGTCCACCAGCAGGACGTCCGTGGGATTCTTTCCCGGATAAGCCTTGGCGAAGGCCGCAAGGACATCCTTAGTGTGTTCACCGTATACCTTGCTAACAATTTCTGTCATCTCTTTTTCCGTCAGGGCAGTTTTGTCAAAAGCAGAAGGGGCAAAGGCGAACTCGCTGAAGACGGTGCCGATCATCAGAGGAATCTCACATGCCTTCTCCCGCAGTCCACACTGCAGGGGATTGCCAAGGTACCAATCGTTGACCTGGGGACCGTTGCCAACATAACTCCCGGTCATGGCCACGGCGGGCATGACCTTAGTGTAGACCTTCACCAGTTCGGGATAGGGCAGGGTCTCCAGCTGTTCCACGTCGGCAGCCGTCAGACCCAGCTCTGTGAGCATAGCGGTCACGATGGCCTCACCAGTTCCCTGGCAGGAGGGCAGCATATTCTCGCTGGACACGCCGCTCATGATGAGCCCTCGGTGGAACAGTCCGTCCGCCGCAGGGATCTGCATCAGATCCGCCACCTTCATGCCGCCGCCGGACTGTCCGAAGATGGTCACATTCTCCGGGTCGCCGCCAAAGCGGGCAATATTATCATGGATCCACTGCAGCGCCGCCACCATATCCGCGTGACCGGCGTTTCCGGAGTTACGGTACTTCTCGCCGAAGGGAGACAGGTCCAGATATCCCAGAATATTCAGCCGGTGGTTGAGGGAGACTACCACCGCGTCCCCCTCTACACACATATTACGACCGTCGTAAGCCACCTGTTCAATGGAGGATCCGGCAAAATATCCACCGCCATGGAGCCACACAATGACAGGCTTCTTTGCGCTTTCGTCCAGCGTCTGCGTCCAGATGTTCAGGTTCTGGCAGTGCTCATCCACGGGCCAATAGCGATGGGGCACCAGCAGTTCGGCGCTGGGCGTATCCTGGGTCATCAGCGGACAGACAAAGCCGTAGGAGGTAGCGTCTTTGATGCCCTCCCATTTGCAGGGGACGGGCATCTGGAAGCGGTCCGCATACGCATAAGGAATGCCCTTGAAAACATAGGCTCCGTCGTAGAAATAGCCCTTCAGCTTGCCGGAAGTAGTTTCCAGCACCGGAACGTCGTCATAGCGAAAGGTTTTGACCATTTTGATACATCCTCCTTTATTTTTTCTATGATATTCATGGAATAATCGTTTCCCGTCTTGCTGATTCAGCTTCCTGTTTATTATAGCATCCCGGCCAGTTCCGCGCAATACAGGGAAAAAATCTTCCGCAGATTTCTTTCCGGAACTCCTGCCGTCAAAAAGAAATCGGATCCCATTTTCCCGGGATCCGATCAGCTTATTTCATGAATTTGTCAATTGCCTGGCACAGGTCTTCAATGGCTTCCTCGTCTCCCGCCGCCACCGCATCCACCATGCAGTGGCGCATGTGGTCCTTCAGGATCACTTTGCCGGTGTTGTCCAATGCCGAACGCACCGCCGCCAGCTGGATCAGTACCTCGGAGCAGTCATAGCCCTCCTCCACCATCCGCTTCACCTTTTCCAGATGCCCAATGGCCCGGGACAATCGGTTGATGACCGCCTTCTGGTTCTCATGGACATGGCCATGGCTGTGGGGAATGCCGTGGGCATGGAGGTAAGCATGATTGAATCCCTGCTCGTCCTCATGGGAATGTTCGTGTTCATACTGGTCAGACACGGGCGTCACCTTCTTTTTTGGATTATCGACTATTATACCCCCAAAGCACTCTTTCCGCAAGCCCCGCCGGGGGATATTTTCGAAGAAATAAATGTTTTGACAGGAGCCTCCCATAAGGCTATAATAGAGAAAAAACCAAAGGAGGAATTCCCATGCACATCGATCACGACCATGTTGCCGGCGGCGCTGCCGAGCACACCCATACCCACACCCATGCGCACACCCATGACGGTGTGACCCACACCCACGAGCATTCCCACGTCCATTCCCACGACCACTATGACCCCCATACCCATGAGCACCTGCACGAGGACGGCCAGGAGCATACCCACACTCACGGCTGTGACAGCAACTGCGCCGGCTGCCAGACGCCCTGCGAACACACTCCCATGGAGGAGCTGGTGGCACTGATGAAGTACATGGTGGGCCACAATGCCGCCCACGCCAAGGAGCTGGCGGATCTGGCCGTCCAGCTGGAGCAGGCCGGAAGCCACACCGCCTACGAGCAGGTCATGGCCGCCGTGTCTGACTTCGAGAAGGGCAATATGCGCCTGAGCGTGGTACTGAGCAGCCTGGAGCACGAATAATCAGGAGGAACCAAAATGTGTCTTTCTACCGTTTATAAGAACACCCTGACTCCCGAAACGGTGGTCATGAAGAACGTCATGCGCATCGAATGCAAGGAAGGCGTGGTGATTCTCACCGACCTGATGGAGCGCCAGATGGCCATCGAGGGCACCCTGGAAATGGCCAACCTGGTGGATGGTGTGGCCATCGTCAAGGAAAGCGAAGTCGCCTGACTTGTCTGCGGCGCTTTTTTGCTTGACAAATTCCATTTTCGATGGTATAGTATTTATGTAAATAAGAATTATTTGCAAATAGAACAATAGGAGATGCCCATGGAAGCCAACGCGAAGCAATTCAAAAAGCGCAACGCGATCCTGGCCTGCCTGCAGCACACGGACCTGCATCCCTCTGCCGAGATGGTCCACGAGATGCTGCGGGAAACGCATCCGGACATCTCCCTGGCCACGGTATACCGCAACCTCTCCCACTTCAAGAGCCAGGGATTGATCCAGAGTCTTGGTACAGTGAACGGGATCGAGCGGTTTGACGCCACACGCACCCCCCATGTCCACTTCATCTGCACCGGCTGCGGCCGCATTCTGGACCTGCCGGAGGTGGAGCTGCCCCTGTCCCTGAGCCGGGACGTGGAGCGCGGCTGCGGCGGTCAGGTACACAGCTGCCAGCTGACCTTCACCGGTCTGTGCTGCAGCTGCCGGAATTCGTGTCAACCCGGCGGGGAATCCCGCCAAGCAATACAATAACATTTTACATTTTGGAGGAATTGATTATGAAGAAGTTCGTATGCCCCGTTTGCGGTTATGTTTACGAAGGCGAATCCATCCCCGAAGGCTTCAAGTGCCCCGTCTGCAAGGTGGACGGCTCCAAGTTCAAGGTCATGGAAGAGGGCAAGCTGGCTGCCGAGCATGAGTACGGCATCTACGCCAAGACCGTGAAGAACAACCCCGACATCTCCGACGAGGACAAGAAGTTCATCTTCGAGCAGCTGATGGCCAACTTCAACGGCGAGTGCAGCGAGGTCGGTATGTACCTGTGCATGGCCCGGATCGCCCATCGGGAAGGCTATCCCGAAATCGGCCTGTACTGGGAGAAGGCCGCTTACGAGGAGGCCGAGCACGCCGCCAAGTTCGCCGAGCTGCTGGGCGAGGATCTGGAGCCCAACATGAAGGCCACCACCAAGGACAACCTGGCCTGGCGTGTTGACTGCGAGTTCGGCGCCACCGCTGGCAAGTTCGACCTGGCCAAGTGCGCCAAGAAGAACGGCCTGGACGCCATCCACGACACCGTCCACGAGATGGCTCGTGACGAGGCCCGTCACGGCAAGGCTCTGAAGGGTCTGCTGGAGCGGTACTTCAAGTAAGCCGGGACGCCCCGGCGGGCAATTCGAGTCTGAAAGACTGGTGGTGAACCAACACCGTTGGGCACCGCCCGGTTCGATACAATGCATATATTTAGCAGGTGGGGCTTGTCCCCACCTGTTTTTTGTGATACACTATTTCCATACCGTAAGGAGGGAAAACTATGGAAAGAAAATACCCCAAAAAAATGTTCTGGTTTTTTGTTCTAACCAATTTCCTGTTCCATTTTTTCTATCTCTCATTTCCCGGCATTATTCTCTGCTTGATTGGAATTTGGGTGAAACCTTGCTTGTGGATTGGCCTATCCATTCTGTTGCTTGACCTGATTTTATCCATCATTGATCAGCTGCGCATCCGCAAAGCTGCCGTCACCCAGAGTGAAAATCCAGAATTTAATGAACTCATGGACGCTTTTTGCGGTCCTGACGGTTTGAATGCTGTTGGGAAAATATTGGACGAGAAGATTTCAGCGTCCAGTCCGGTTGAATCTGACGAAGAATAACCGCCGAGGCCCGTCACGGCAAGGCTCTGAAGGGCCTGCTGGAGAGATATTTCAAGTAATTGAAATAATTCATTCAATCGGCAGGGGTTCCCCCTGCCGATTTCAATAAATAAGGCAGGAAAGGACGGGAATCAGCCATGGCAGGAACGAAGGTTCACATGACAGCAAGTAGAGAGCACACACTTTCCGATATTCACGCAAAAATTCATTACATTAAGGGTGCGGAGCAGGTATTTCATCAAGAAATGCGTTTTGATCGTACCGTTGTCTGGCTGTTGGTCTAGCAGGGAGAAACGCAGACAGCCCAAATCGTTTCTTCCGGCGGCGGCAATAGTATGTCCAACATCAGCCTCGGCGCGAACCAACGGTTTGCCAAGGAATGCGTTCAGGCATTGGAAGAAGCTGGGTTTTCTGTAGATGCGGAAAACTCCGACGCTCTGCCCAAAGGCCTATTGGAGCGGTACTTCCAGTAAGAAAAAAGCCCTTATATGGGAGGCTGGATCGTTTGCCTCGGCCTCCTTTCTTGTTCTTTCAGGTCAAGTATGGCATCCTGAATCTTTGTATTGTGATGATATATCATCAAATGACCTAGAATCAGGATGCGCCGCAGCAGAATTCGGGGGTAAAATAACACCTGCGGGCAAAGTCTTGCACCATGGGCGTCAAACGGCAAGCCGGAATCCTTTGCCATGGCGTTTTCTCTTTTTTATTTGAAAATAGGAATTATTTATAAAATGATATTGCATTTCCCGCGGGAATCCTGTATACTTTTTTCATACCGATCAGTGCCAAAGCCGCTGAAACGGAAATCAAATTACATCAGGAGGCTTTCATTATGAAGTATGTTTGCAATGTCTGCGGCTGGGTCTATGACGAGGACGAGGCCGGCGTCAAGTGGGAAGATCTGCCCGAGGATTTCGCCTGTGAGCTGTGCGGCGTGGGCAAGGAAGATTTCAGCCTGGAGGAATAAGCCATGAAAATTCGGATCAACAAAGATGTGGTAGAGTTCACGCCTGAGCACGCCGCAGAGGCTGCCGAGCTGGAAGCTCTGTGGGTGAAAATGGGCAACTGTGTCGGCGGCAGCAAGGCGCTGTCTCCCATCGGTGTGTACATCCCCAGTGAGAACAAGACCGCTGTGTTCCACATCGACGGTCTGACCGAGCAGGAAACCAAGGAAATTCCCGTGATCCGCGCTCCCTACGACACCGATGTTTACTGCGTCACCTGCAACAAGACCCAGCATGTCAAGGCTGGCGAGCCCATCCCCTTCTGCTGCGGCAGACTGATGGAGATTCTGGATTAATTGATCTGCAAAATATATAGGGAAACGGATATTCCGTTTCCCTATATATTTTGTGAAAAGGCGCTGTTGGCCTTGATTCGGATATTCCATCTCAGCCAAATTGTTAATGTCGTTTGTAAACAGGAAACGGTGCGTAGGAGGGCGGCATCCCTGACGCCCCTTTCGCACGCAGTACCGTCACAAGGGGCGTCAAGGATGCCGCGCGAAAACAAGCCGGACCTCCGTCATTGGGGAGGTCCGGCTTTTCGTTTTCTGTCCGTTCTTACCTCTGCCGCTGCAGCAGAGCGTCCCGGATGGCGCCGATGGAGTACAGAGAGCCGAAGCACAGCACCACGCCGTCCTGACCCGCCAGCTCAATGGCTTTGTCCACGCCCTCCGCCACGGTTTCGCAGCTTTGTGCGTCGGCGCCGGCTTCCCGCAGGTACTGGGCAAGCATTTTCGAATCCAGCTTCCGAGGATTGGGCGGGGTGATGCAGACAAACTTGTCAACCATGGGCATGACGGGCTTGTACATATCCGCGTAGTCCTTATCCGCCAGTACGCCGGTCAGGGCAACGACTTTGCGGTCTGCCAGGTAATCCTCCATATTCTTCTCCAAGGCTTCGATGCACTGGGGATTGTGCCCGCCGTCAATGATGAACAGGGGATCCCGGCTGACAATGTCAAACCGGCCGGGCCAACGCACATCTTTCAGACCCTGACGGATGTTGTCCTCGGTAATCTGCCAGCCCTCCTCGATCAGGGTGTCAGCAACAGCCAACACCACAGCGGCATTGTGCAGCTGATGATCTCCCAGCAAGGGCAGCATCAGGTCCTTACGCCCTCCGCAGTCGAAGACCTGTCCTTCCAGGCTGTGGCGCTTCAGGTTCAGGGAATCGAAATCCGCCTTTTTCAGGCTGACATGCTTTTCCCCGCAGACCCGCTCAAACACCGCCTCCACCGAGGGACTGCCCCGGTAGACCACCGCGTGGCCATTTTCCTTGAAGATGCCGGATTTGGTTTCGGCGATCTTCTCCACGGTATCGCCCAGGTATTCCGTGTGGTCCAGGCCGATGTTGGTGATAACCGCCACCTCTGGGGTTTCAATCACATTGGTGGAATCCATTGCGCCGCCCATGCCCACCTCCAGCACCACGATGTCGCACTGCTTCCGGCAGAAATACTCGAAGGCGATGCAGGAAACCAACTCAAACTCCGTGGGGGACTCCGCCATGGAATCCGCCAGAGGTTTGACATATTCCGTAATGGCAGCCAGGTCCCCGTCGGAGATCTCCACGCCGTCCACCTGCATCCGCTCGTGGAACCGGTAGATGTACGGGGAGGTGTACAGTCCTGTCCGGTATCCCGCCTTGCGCAGAATGGACGCCGTCATGGCAGCGGTACTGCCCTTGCCGTTGGTTCCGGCAATGTGGACAAATTTCAGCTTCTTCTCCGGGTTTCCCATCTTGGCCAGCAGGGTCTGGGTTCTGCCCAAACCGGGGATGCTGCCCTTCCAGCAGACGGAGTGGATATATTCGATAGCCTCAGTAGCGTTCATGGGAAGCGCTTCCTTTCAGAGTTCAGGATTCTTTTTTCTTTTTCTCCTGCGGGGGCCAGATGCCCATCCGTTCAAAGAGTCTGGCACGGAACAGCAGGTAGATAATCAGCACATCCAGCACCAGGGTGATGGCAAACTGGATGGAGCGAGTGGACAGGAAATAGACCAGACTGGCCCCGAAGCTGCCCTTGCTGTTGTATACGAAGGACAGCGTTGCGCTCTGCCACAAGATGGAGCCGCCGATTACCGGGGGCAGGAAGGACAGCGCCAGCCGGGGGATGGAGACCTGCTTGCCCAGATAATAGCGGAACACTCCGCCGAAGACGCCGTACAGGATGGGCGGCACGCAGAACAAGGGGTTATAGCCGTAGCCGGAGAACAGGCAGCCCACAAAGTCCGCGCAGAAGCCCACCAGGCCGCCAGCCATGGGGCACTTTAATATTATTAAGTGATATACTGTTTTTAGTAAAATTATTTGAAATAAAAAATTGATTTTACTTTGTCACGCGTCAAAGAAGAACCACGCCGTTTCGCAGAGATGAGCTGTATATTATGGAAAATCTGCCTATGTGGCTGACGGATCTGGAAGCCACCGACATCGCCTTTATCAAACAATTCATTCTGGCCTCCGGTTCCCTCAAGGAGGTAGCCAAGGCCTACGACATTTCCTATCCCACCGTGCGCAGCCGTCTGGACCAGCTGATCCGGAAGATCAACGCCTCCGAAAATCAGGAGGACGAGAGCTACATCAAGCTGATCCGCCGTCTGACCATTGAGGACAAAATTGATTTCGAAGCCGCCAATTTGTTAATATCTCGCTATAGGGAGGAGAAGCGCAATGTCTGAATCCTATTTTACTGCCGCTGCGGCTCTGGGTATTCTGTTTTTTATCTCTATTCTTTTCTCCATGTACCAAAAAAACACCTCCAGCAGGGCCAGACTGGCTGCCTCCTTTATGGATCTGATCCTTACAACTTTGAGCACCGTTCTGATCCTCTACCTGATTCTGGACATTTCCGACATGGTACAGGCCTTTGCCCCCGCCACCGTGGCAGTTGTGTGCGGAAGCCTGATCGCCGCCTTCCAGCTGGTCATGCGCTTCATTCTGGAACGGAAACGAAAGCTGACGGATCAGCAGAAGGCCGAATTGATGGATCTGTAAATTTTAAGAGAGAGCGAGATTTTCTTTCGCTCTCTCTTTATTATTGCCTGCTGTGGTTCCGCTGTGGAAAGCGAGCAGTTCGTGTAAAGGATTGTGTTCTCATCCGGGAGGGCACCTCCTCTGTCACCATTGTTCCAGATATTCCTCCAGGCACAGGCCCTTTTCATAAATCTCCTTCGCTGCTTCCTTTCCCACATAGCGGTAATGCCAGGGCTCGTAGCAGATGCCGGTGATCTCGCTTTTCCCCTTGGGATAGCGCAGGATGAAGCCGTACCGATGGGCATTCTTCATGAGCCACTGCTGCTCGGCGGTGTTCTCCTGGTCCTCGGTAAGCACCTGGTAGCTTTCCGCCACAATATCCAATGCCAGCCCCGTTTCGTGCTCGCTGGTCCCGGGCACCGCCACCACCGTTCCAGCCTTCTGCTGGGCTTCCTCCTGGGAATAGCCCTCCAATTCCAGCCGCTTGATCTTATTGCCGTAAAGCATCTGCTGCTGGGCGTTGGTCCGGTAGGCGGAGCAAATCACCGGGGACAGGCCCTCCGCCCGGGCATCGGCCAGCATATCCTGCAAATCCTGATAAATCCTCTCGTCCACGCAGCGTCCGTTTTTCAGTTCCGCCAGCTCTACGGAAAAGTCCTCAGGAAGGGGATTCCATGGATTCACCAGCAGCAGATTCCATTCCGGCTCCCGGATTTCCGTGGCTTCCGGGATGGACTCCGGAGTTTCCGCAGACGATGCCTGGGTTTGGGGAAGCGTTTCCTGGGGCTCCTTCCGGGCAAAGAACACCCCGGCCCCGCAGACTGCCGCAAGCGCAATGACAACCCAGACACAGCCCCATATCCAGGCATTGGCTTTTTGTTTCATGGTTGATTTTCCTCCCGATCCAATGTACCCGGAGGTAGTATTCCACCAACCGGCCAAAAGCAATCCCGGCACACGGAAAATCTTTACAAGAAATGATCGTTTAGCGGGCAAGGCCCGCGGCAAATGCGTTACGCACTTTGGGTGGCGGACGAACATCCTTTGGGCCCCTCGACCGCAGGTGCAGTGGAAGATCGTTTACAGTTCGTAATAAAGCGGCATCCCTGACGCCCCTTGTGACGGTACGCATGCCAAAGGGGCGTCAAGGATGCCGCCCCCTACGCTAAGTGCGCAAACCTTTAATGCGCATCGCATTTCGGCAGATTGCTGCGATAAACGATCATTTATTCTATCAAGCCCATTTACGGCTGCCAGAATTCGCTTAAGCTTCGGCGTACCTCCCCGGTATAGCCGGTGACAGTCTTGGCGTTCAGCATGGAACGCAGCACCGCTTCCTCCGTCGCCTCCGCCGCTGCCCGAAAGGCTTTGTTTATCTGGGATTCCTGGATGCAGCGAAGGGTAAAGCAGCCGCCCTCCGAAGGAATCCGGTTGGCGGTGCTGAAACCCACCATAACCTCGCCGCTGCCGTGGCCGATATAACTTCCCAGTCTCGCCAGTCCCACGCTGCACCGGCGGATAATCCGGCCCAGCTGGCGGGAGGTCACCGGCAGATCCGTCCCCACGATCATGATGCAGCTGCCCTGATCCGGCGAGTCCTTCCGGATGCGGCAGTCGATTTCCGCACCTACATTCTCACCCTCAATCGTCAGATCCTTCAACGAACCGTGGTTGGTCAATACCAGCACGCCTAAGGTAAAACGTTCTCCTTCGATCTCCACAATCCGGGAGGCGGAGCCAATGCCGCCCTTCAGATCGTGGCAGATCATGCCCTTGCCCGCGCCTACATCTCCCTGGGCAAAATCGGGAGAGGCGCTTTCAATAGCGGCGAATACCTCTTTCTCTCCCACCGCCCGGTGCCGGATGTCATTGAGGGAGCCGTCGTTGCACTCGCAGACCACCGGGTTCACCGACTCGATGGCATAGCCCCGAGCCTCTGCCTGGCGGCACATGTATTCCACCATGGCGTCATGAACCAGGCCCACGTTCAGGGTGTTGGTCAGGGCAATGGGGGTCTCCAGGGTGCCCAGTTCCCCGATCTGCATCAGCCCCGCCGTTTTGCCGAAGCCGTTAAGCACATGGCAGGCCGCCACCATCTTCTGTTGAAAAATATCATCCGCACAGGGCAGGACCACCGTCACGCCGGTTTTGTGCCGTTCGCTGTCCACGGTACAGTGGCCCACCCGAACGCCGGGTACATCCGTAATGGCGTTCCGGGGTCCTGGCTCCATCCGTCCGATCTTCAGATTCATAACCGTTCCTCCTGATTTCAGGGTATTTTCCGTCAAAGGGATCCTCTCCATTATGCCTTCTTTTTTCGGAAAAAGCAAGGAAAAACCGCAGTTGGCCACAACAAATCTGTTTCCGTCTATTGGGATTATCACCAAAGAGGGGAGCTCCAGATTGTGGAATATGCAGAAGTTTTAATTTTTTCAAAAAAAGCAATTGAACTTTTGTCTAAACTGCGCTATAGTGTTGACATGGAAACATTGGAATCGTTTCCAAAATTATGCATCCGGTTCAACCGGAACAAAAATAGGAGGAAAAACAATGAAAAAGCTGATCGCATTGCTGCTGGCTATGGTTATGGTCATTGGTCTCGTCGCCTGTGGCGGCAGCACCACCAAAGAGACCCAGGCTCCTACCGCGGCACCCGCTGAGACAGCCGCCCCCGCCGGTACTGAGGCTCCCGCCGAAGCTGCCGCCGCTGGTTCTGTCTACTACCTGAACTTCAAGCCCGAATTCGACGGCGCTCTGCAGGAGCTGGCCGCCACCTACACTGCCGAGACCGGTGTGCCCGTAAAGGTCGTCACCGCTGCCTCCGGCGACTACTCCACCACCCTGAACGCTCAGATGGGCAAGGACGGCGCTCCCACCATCTACAACATCGGCAATATGTCCGGTCTGAAGGACTGGGATGACTACGCACTGGATCTGACCGGTTCCGCCGTGGCCGCCGAGCTGAACACCACCGACTTCAACCTCTACAATGAGGCTGGCGAACTGAAGGCTATCGGCTACTGCTACGAGTCCTTCGGCATCATCGTCAACACCGAGCTGCTGGCCACCGCCGGCTACACCCTGGACGACATCACCGACTTCGCCTCTCTGAAGGCTGTCGTGGAAGACATCCACAGCCGCGCCGCTGAGTTGGGCTTCGATGCCTTCACCTCCGCCGGTTTGGACGGCACCTCCTCCTGGCGTTTCTCCGGCCACCTGGCCAACATGCCCCTGTTCTACGAGTTCCGTGATGACGGCGTGACCGAGCAGCCCGCCACTGTCACCGGCGCTTACCTGGATAACTTCCGCGCGATCTGGGACCTGTACATCAACAACTCCGCTACCCCCGCCAGCAGCCTGACTGCCGCCACCGGCGACCAGGCCGAGGCTGAGTTCGGCGAAGGCAAGGCCGTGTTCTATCAGAACGGCACCTGGGAGTACGCCAACCTGACCGGCGCCGACAAGTTCGGCCTGGATCCCGCCAACATCGCCATGATCCCCATCTACTGCGGTGTTGAGGGCGAAGAGAACGCTGCTCTGTGCTCCGGCACCGAAAACTGCTGGGCTGTTAACTCCAAGGCCTCCGCAGAAGACATCCAGGCTTCTCTGGACTTCCTGTACTGGCTGGTCACCGATGCCGAAGCTTCCGCTGTTCTGGTGGAGCAGCTGGGCGCTGTTCCCTTCAAGAGCTGCCCCGAGTCCTCCAACAAGTTCATCGTTGACGGCAACAAGCTGCTGTCCGAGGGCAAGTACGCTGTGACCTGGGCCTTCAACTACACCCCCAACGTGGACAGCTTCCGCGCCACTCTGGTCACCGCTATGGCTGCTTACTCCGCAGATCCTACCGATGCCAACTGGGAGCAGGTTGTTTCCGCTTTCGTCGACGGCTGGGCTATCGAGTACCAGACTGTCAACGGCTAATCTTTCGACATTCATCGCAAGCCAAAGGGGCGGGCATCTGCCCGCCCCTTACATTCATTTCATGCGGGGCAGGGGCTTGTTTCCGCTCCTTGCGCCAGCGGAGATGAGCCCCCGTCCCGCAGGACAATCTCACAAAACGAAAGCGAGGGAATTTCCTTGAGCAAAAAAAACGATGGCTCCGGCCTGAACAGCCAGCTAATCCGCCGCCCCATCCAGCGGTGGGCCCCTCTGTTCCTTCTGCCGGTGTTCGCTGCCTTCTGTATTGGCTTTGTATGGCCCTTTATTCAGGGCATCTACCTATCCTTCTGCAACTTCAATGTTCCCTCTGACGCCACTTGGGTAGGTCTGAAAAACTATTCCAAGATCTGGACGGACGTAGGCTTCTGGAATGCGTTCAAGAATACCGCAGGCTTCGCTGTGGTGACCATCGTCCTGATCAACGTTATCTCCTTTGCCATTGCCTATGCTCTGACCCAGAAAATGCGGGGCGCTAACCTGTTTCGCACTGTGTTTTTCATGCCCAACCTGATCGGCGGCGTGGTGCTTGGCTACATCTGGAGCATGATTTTCGATGGCATTCTGAGAGGCTACGCCACTTATCTCACCGCCAACGCCACCTACGGCTTCTGGGGTCTGGTAATTCTGGTATGCTGGCAGCAGATCGGCTACATGATGATCATCTATATTGCCGGTTTGCAGGCCGTTTCGGAGGATATGCTGGAAGCCGCCCGGATCGACGGTGCCACCAATTCCCAGACCCTGTTCCGGGTGATTATCCCCAACGTGATGCCCTCCATCACCACCTGTACCTTCCTGACGCTGACCAACGGCTTTAAGCTGTTCGACCAGAACCTGGCCTTGACTGGTGGTCTGCCCAGCATCATTGAAAACGGTACCAAAATCAACAAGACTGAGCTGCTGGCGCTGAACATCTATTCCACCTACAATATTAATAAGAACTGGCACGGTGCGGCCCAGGCGAAGGCTGTTATCTTCTTCCTTCTGGTGGCCGTTCTGGCCATTGCCCAGCAGGCCGCTACCCGCAGCAAGGAGGTGCAGCAATAATGGCTAACAAATCCAACCAGCCCAAAATAAAGCAGTATTCCACTGCCAGCAATATCCTGACCGCTGCTTTCGTTGTCATCTGCCTGATCTGGATCATGCCCATCGTTGAGGTGGTCATCAACTCCTTCAAGAGCAACAACGCCATCAACTTGGATGTTTTCGCTCTGCCTGGCGGCGATTCCTTCGTCGGCATGGACAACTATGTCAAGGGTATGACCTTCGGCAACTATCCGTTCCTGAAGTCCGTTGGCTACAGCGTGTACATCAGCATTGCTTCCACCATACTGATCCTGCTGTTCTGCTCCATGGCTGCCTGGTACATTGTACGGGTCCAGAGTAAATTTGCTAGCCTTTTCTACTATCTGTGCCTGTTCTCCATGATCGTCCCCTTCCAGATGGTCATGTTTACCCTGACCTCCACCGCGGATTCCTTGAAGCTGAACACCCCCTGGACGATCCCCGTGATCTACCTGGGCTTCGGCGCTGGTCTTGCCATCTTTATGTTCGTAGGTTTCGTCAAGGGACTACCTCTGGAAATTGAGGAAGCTGCCGCCATTGACGGCTGCGGCCCAGTGCGCACCTATTTTAATGTTGTGCTGCCCATGCTGAAACCTACCCTGATCAGTGTCGGCATTCTGGAACTGATGTGGGTCTGGAACGACTATCTGCTGCCTTACCTGGTGCTGGACATCACCGAGTACCGCACCATTCCCATCCATGTGCAGTACTTGAAGGGCAGCTACGGCACCGTAGATCTGGGTGCTACCATGGCAGTTATTATGATGGCCATTCTTCCCATCATTATCGTATACCTGTTCTGCCAGAAATACATCATCAAGGGTGTTGCTGCAGGTGCCGTGAAAGGCTAACCTCGTTCTCCTTTGCCGGCAGAACACCGGCAAAGGAGAAACAGTAATCGGAAAGAAAGGTTGCGCTCCATGACCATCAAGGATCTATCCGCCAAAACAGGGTATGCGGTTGGAACCGTCTCCCGGGCTCTGAACGGCCATCCCAATGTAAGTGAAACGGCCAGAAAGATTATCCTGAAGGCCGCCAAGGAGAGCGGCTTTGAGCTGAATGTCAATGCCAAGCAGCTCAAGCAAATCCATTCCACCACCATTCTTGTGATTGTCAAAGGTATCCGGAACGAGCTTTTCGGAGAAATGGTGGAAATTATCCAAAATCTCATCGCCAAGACCCGCTACCAGCTGATTGTGGACTATATGGATGAAGACCTGAACGAAGTCCATAGGGCTCTGCAGCTGTGCAAAGAAAAAAAGCCTTTAGGAATTTTGTTTCTGGGCGGAAATAATCAGAATTTCATCCGGGATTTTGATAGGATTGACATTCCCTGCGTCTTGGTTACCAATGACGCCTCTATGCTGCAGTTTAACAACCTCTCCAGTGTCACCACAGACGACCTGGAGGCTGCCCGCTGTGCCATTGATTCCCTGGTCGCTCTGGGGCACAGACGTATCGCGATCATCGGCGGTGACCGGGCCATTTCAGACACCAGCCGCCTGCGTTACGAGGGCTGCATGCGCTCTTTTGCGGAGCACGGCATCGAATTTGACCCCGAACGGGATTACCAAGGTGTCCGTTACTCCTGTCAGGACGGCTACCAGGCCACCCAGACATTGCTGAAAATGGGCTGCCAATTCACCGCCATCTTTGCCATCGCCGATGTCATGGCCATTGGCGCTATCCGTGCTCTGTGGGAAAATGGTCTGCGGGTGCCGGAAGACGTATCCGTGATGGGCGTGGACGGCCTGCCCATGGTGGATTACCTTGTACCCCAGCTGGCTACCATCTGTCAGCCAGTCTCCCAGCTGGCAAAACGCAGCGTAGAGATCCTGTTGGCCGCTATCGAAGACGGTGTGGCGGCCTGCCATGAAACCGTCCCATTTACGGTGCTTTCCCGGGAAAGCATCCGTTCCATCCAAATATAAGGAGAACATAACCAATGCGCGAGAGCGGTATTTTGATGCACATCTCCTCCCTGCCGGGGCCCTACGGGATCGGCACCATGGGAAAAGAGGCATATGCTTTTGTGGACTTTCTGGAAAAGGCGGGTCAGTCCTGCTGGCAGATTCTGCCGCTGACCCCAACAGGCTACGGCAATTCCCCCTACCAGTCCTTTTCCTCCTGTGCCGGAAACCACTATCTCATTGATCTGGACACCCTGGCCCAGGAGGGATTGCTGGCCCAGGAGGAGATTACCTCCGTCAACTGGGGCAATGACCCGGAG
Organism: Faecousia sp.; assembly: GCA_051867395.1. Classification (GTDB taxonomy): domain Bacteria; phylum Bacillota; class Clostridia; order Oscillospirales; family Oscillospiraceae; genus Faecousia. The sequence goes on from JBJDYN010000004.1 coordinate 70,551, forward strand.
CGAGTGGATTTCGGTGCCCAATATGCCCACCGAATGAATGTCCTGGAATTGGCCTTCCACCGTTTCCGCCCTGACGAGACCTATGAAACCTTTGTTGCGGAAAACGGAAGCTGGCTGCCGGATTACGGTCTGTTTATGGCTCTGAAGGAAGTTTACGGCGGCTCCCCCTGGGGTACCTGGCCGGAGGCGCTCATGCGGCATGAGGAACAAGCCCTATTGGAAAAACGTCAGGAGCTTTCCGAAGCAATCGCCCTTCAGTATTTCCTTCAATATGAATTTGACCGGCAATGGAAGGCCCTGCGCAGTTACGCCAATAGCAAAGGGATCCGCATCATCGGAGACGTCCCCATCTATGTTCCCCTGGATTCTGCAGATGTGTGGGCAAACCCGGAACTGTTCCAACTGGACGAGAACCGGCGTCCAGAAATGGTGGCAGGCTGTCCTCCGGATGCCTTCACCGCCGACGGTCAGCTCTGGGGCAACCCCCTCTACAACTGGCAGCAGCTGGCCGAGACTGGTTACGCATGGTGGATCCGCCGTCTGAATGCCGCCGCCAAGCTGTATGACACCGTCCGCATTGACCATTTCCGGGGCTTCGAAAGCTACTGGGCCGTTCCCGCAGGGGACAAAAACGCCCGGGGCGGCACCTGGATCAAGGGTCCCGGAATAGAATTCATCCGAGCCATCCAGCAGGCGCTGCCCCATCTGGACTTTATCGCCGAGGATCTGGGCTATGTTACCAACGAGGTCCGAAAGCTCCAGCTGGATTCCGGCTATCCCGGTATGAAGGTCCTGGAATTCGCCTTCGACTCCCGGGAGGAAAGCAACTACCTGCCCCACCTGTACCCGGTGGAATCCGTGTGCTATACCGGGACCCACGATAATGTCACATTGAAACAGTGGTTTGATGAAGCCGCTCCCGAGGACGTTGCCTTTGCCAAAGCCTATCTGGGACTGAACCAGGAAGAGGGCTATGTCCGGGGCATGATCCGAGGCTGCATGAGCTCCGTGTCCCGGCTGTGCGTTGTACAGATGCAGGACTACCTGGAGCTGGGGAAACCCGCCCGGATGAATTTCCCCGGCACACTGTCCGACGCCAACTGGACCTGGCGGGCTAAGCAGGACTTTGACTCTGAAAAATTGGCTCAGCAGATCCGTGAGACCGCACGACTATACGGAAGACTTATGAAATAACCAAAAGCCCGGCTGCGCCGGGCTTTTTCAATTTTCTGTTTTTTGCATTTCTTGTCAGGCGATATTCTCTTTACTTTCCCATTGTTTTCGGGTAGAATATGCCTCAAAGGAGGTTTGCGCCATGTTTGATGATCCCAAAAACACCCTACGGCGGATGGAGGAAGAGCTGCGGGCTGCGGAATATGAGGAAGAAGCGGAACCTGACTACGGATTCGACTATGAGGATGACAACTGGCTGGAGGAGGCAAAGTCCCTGATTGGGGAGGATGAGGAGATCCCCATCCGTAACCACGCCAATGGTTACGGTGCCCTGCCTCAGAATAATGCCGTGGATTTTGGCCGCATGGTATACGGTGATGAGGAGCTTGATAAGAGCGCGGCATTATTTGCAGAGGAGCCCCAGAAGAAAAAGGGCATCGGCGGCCTGGTAGTGTTGGCACTTTTGGAGATGCTGGGAATTTTGGCAGTTCTCCTGTGGTGGGCAAGATGGCTGCTGTAAAGACTGTGGGGCGTTTTGCTCCGACGCCCTCCGGAAGGATGCACCTGGGCAACGTCTTCGCGGCGCTGATTGCCTGGCTCTCCGTCCGGTCAAAGGGCGGGGAGATGGTGCTTCGCATGGAGGACCTGGACACCCAGCGGACCAGCGAAGAATACGCCGCCGTCCTCCGGGAGGATCTGCACTGGCTGGGTCTGGACTACGACCGGGAGACGCCGCCCCAGAGCCAAAGGAGCGTCGTCTACGACACCTATTTTGAAAGGCTCTCCCAAATGGGGCTGCTGTATCCCTGCTACTGCACCCGCAGCCAGCTGCACAGTGTGAATGCACCACACCTGTCTGACGGTACTTATGTCTACCCCGGCACCTGCCGCTATTTGACGGAAGGGGAGCGGGCCGCTTTTTCCCGGAAGCCAGCCTGGCGCGTTGTGGTCCCGGACCGGTTGTGGACCCTGGAGGACAAGGTCCAGGGACACTACGAATGCAACCTTGCCACGGATTGCGGCGATATGGTGGTACGACGGGCCGACGGCGTCTATGTCTACCAGCTGGCCGTAACAGTGGACGATGGCGAGGCCGGCGTCACCGAAGTGGTTCGAGGGATGGACCTGCTGAGCTCCGCGCCCCGGCAGATGTACTTACAGGAGCTGTTTGGATTTCCCCATCCGGAATACGGACATGTACCTATGCTTTTGGCTCCTGACGGACGGCGGCTGAGCAAACGGGACCGGGATCTGGATCTGGGAGTACTGCGCATGCGGATGAAGCCCGAACACCTCATCGGAGTCTTGGCCTGCGCAGGCGGTCTCATTGACCAATGTACGGACATTTCCGCCGCAGAGCTGGCAAAGGAATTCTCCTGGGAGCGACTAACGGGGGACAGCATCTTCCTGGACCCGGAACAATTGTGAAAATGCTCCATTTTCTATGAAAAATGTAAAATAATATACAAATTTTCACCCGCTCTCTTGCTTTCCGCCGGAATACCATCTATAATGCTTATACAACCAAAAACATGAAGGAGATACATCCTATGACTAAAAAACCTGTTCTTGTCGTTATGGCCGCCGGTATGGGCAGCCGCTATGGCGGTCTGAAGCAGATCGACCCTGTTGGCAGTCAGGGCGAGGCAATTCTGGACTATTCCATCTATGACGCACACCAGGCAGGCTTCGATACCGTTGTGATCATTATCAAAGAGGCAATCAAGAAGGACTTTATGGAGACCGTAGGCAAGCGGCTGGAGAAGGCCCCTGTGGAGATCCGCTATGCCTATCAGGAGCTGGACAAGCTGCCCGCGGGTTACACCGCTCCCAAGGATCGGGTCAAGCCCTGGGGCACCAGTCACGCGGTGCTCTGCGCTGCCGAGGCCATTGACGGCGCGCCCTTTGCGGTGATCAACTCCGACGACTACTACGGCAAATCCGCGTTCCAGGTCATCTATAACCAGCTGGCCGCCACTTTAGATCCCTGCGGCCATTGCATGGTGGGCTACGAGCTGAGTAAGACCGTCACCGAAAACGGCAGCGTGGCCCGTGGCATCTGCGTCACCGACGAAAACGGCTATCTGGCCGAGGTGACGGAGCGCACCCGCATTGAGCAGTACGAATGCGGCATTCACTTCACCGAGGACGGCGGCGAGACCTGGGTGGAGCTGGCCCCTGACACCACCGTTTCCATGAACATGTGGGGCTTCATGCCCAGCTTCCTGGACGAGATCCGGGACCGCTTCTCCGCGTTCCTGGACAAAGCGCTGGTAGAGAATCCCCTGAAAGGCGAATATTTCCTGCCCCTGCCGGTAGCTCAGGTGATCCGTGAGAAGAAGGCTACCGTCAAGGTTCTGTCCTCTCCCGACCGCTGGTACGGTGTGACCTACGCTGCGGACAAGCCGGTGGTGGTTGCTGCTCTGAAGGAAATGACCCAGAAAGGGAAGTACCCCGACGGACTCTGGGGATAATGCAGAATGCTGAATGCAGAATGCAAAATGGAATTCAAAACCGCACTTCGGTCTGAAGATCGGAGTGCGGTTTTTTCATGATTCCTATTATTATTCGGGCATTCTTTCACAGTCCCGCCAGGAAGACGATCGCTCCCAGAATACTCGCCAGGATGCCGCCCAACCGGGTCACGGTCAGAGCCATGTCCGAGGGTTCCGCATCCCGATACCGCCAACCATGGCGCAGATACTGAACAGAGTGGGGAAACAACACGCTCCAAAGCCCGATGGCAAGGCAGGCCAGCCCGCCGATCACCATGCCAATGTCGGTATCCGTGTTCCGGAGCGGTTCCTCTGCCAGAACATCCGTCAGCACCGATCCGGGAACATACCGGACGTCGTCATAATCCGCGCTGACACTGCTATAGCCGATGCCTCCGCCTTTTTCCCAGGTGTAGGTTCCCCCGTTGGGGTAGGTGATGGTGACCCGGTTTCCTTCCACAGAAAACCGATAAACATCTTCGCCCTCCGTGATGGTTCCGTTTTCCGCATTGATGACGAATTCGGTTCCCTCCCGGATGATGGTACGGTCAGCCGATGACGGCTTGCCGGAGCAGCCGCACACGAGAACGCTCACAATCAGCAGCAGAACATACAGCCGTTTCATAAACCTCTCTCCTTTCGGAAGGGGAGAATTATTCCCCGCCCATCAGGATTCTTGCCAGCTCGGAATTGCCGTCCAGGATCACGGTCTTCTCGTCGCCGTTGAGGCTGGCCTTCAGGGCATCCAGGGCCAGGGTGAATTCATAGAAGTCCTTCTTATCGTTGGTGTCGTAGGCCTCCGCCAGCAGGCGCATGTACTCCTGTTCGCCTTCGGCTTCCAATTTGGCGGCATCGGCTTTGGCGTCGGAGACGATGATGTTCACCTGCTTATCCACATCGTTACGGATGATGGAGGCTTCATAGTTGCCGTCGGCAGTGTATTTCTCCGCCATCTGATTCCGCTCGGAGATCATCCGGTTGTACACGGCATTCAGGTTGCTTTCCGGCAGGTCAAACTGCTTGATCTTTACATCCTCCACCCGAATACCGTAGGTCTTGGCCAGTACGTCCACATCGGTGGCGATGTTCTCATAGATCTCGTTGCGCTTGGCGCCGTCCTCCATGTTGATAATGTCGGCCTGGGCCAGAGTGCCCATGACGGTCTTCAACTCATTGTAGGTCAGCGCGTCCAGCCGCTGCTCCGCGACAGAGGTGGAGCCAAGGGTCTGATAAAACAGCTTGGGATCGGAAATGGACCACAAAATGTAGCAGTCCACGGTCATATTCTGCTTGTCAGAGGTCAGAACCTCGGAAGGGGGGATGTCATAGAGCTGGGTGGCCTTGGTGAAATACTTCACGCTGTCCACAAAGGGAATCTTAACGTGCAGTCCGGCGGTATCTGTGGTTTCGATGATTTTGGAGAACCGGACTGTGCAGGCATATTCATTTTCCTTGACGGTGAAGGTGGCGTTCAGGGCCAGAAAGGCCGCCAGCAGCACCACTATGATTGCAATAACACTTTTCTTCATATTATTCGTTTCCTCCATTGGCGTCCAAAAGGCTCTCCAGCGGCAGAAGCATCTGGACATCAGAACCTTCACCGCTACCGGTGTTGATGTACAGCTTCACGTCGGGCAGTACCTCGGAAATGGCTTCATAATACATACGGGAACGGGTAATAGCGGGATTCCGGGCATACTCGGAGTACATGGCCTGGAACATGGCCACCTGCTCCACAGCCTCGTTGATACGTTTCTGCTTCAGATACTCGGCGTTCTGAATCAGCTGGTCCGCCTGGGCTTGCGCCTGGGGAAGCTGAGCGTTTTGGTAGGCCTTGGCATCGTTGATGACGGTCTCCGCCTTCTGCTTGGCAGTCTCCACAGCCTTGAAGGCTTCGATAACCTCCTGGGTAGGCGGCTCCGCGTCCTGGATCTTCACATCCACCAGGGACAGTCCAATGTCATACTCCTGCAGGATGGCGGTGACCAGCTCCTTGACCTGGCGCTGGATATTCTCCTTTCCGTCAGTCAGCACTGCATCCACGCTGGAGGAACCAACTACATTGCGCACCTGACTTTGGATCAGATTGCGCAGGATCAGCTCCGGACTGTTGGAGGAATACAGGTACTGGACGGGATCCGAGATCTTGTACTCCACAAAGAAGTCCACGTTGACGATGTTATAGTCACCGGTAATCATGGTGCTTTCGCTTTCGTTGACGTCATAGAGATTGCCGGAGCTAGAGTAGCCAAGTTCGATCTTCTGGTAGACGTTTACATCCACCTTTTCCACCTGCTGGATGCCGAAGGGCAGCTTGAAGTGGACGCCGGCATCGGTAACGTCTGTCACCTTGCCGAAGGTTGTAACCACAGCCTGCTGCTTGTCATCCACGGTGTAGAAGCAGGTGCCGGCCATGAGCAGCACCACCAGTGCCAGGATTACCACCAAAATTGTTTTTCCTGTCCGCTTGAAGTTTGGTTTCTTCTTCTGCGGGGTTTGCTGATCCGCAGACCAGCGATAGGTTCCGTTTTCTTCCATCATGTCATTCTCCTTAATCAATTTTTTATTTTCTGGTGCAAATGTTGTTCCCTATTTCTCCAGTGTCTCCAGCATACGCTCTGCCTCAGCCTTTAGGCGGTTGGCCAACCAAACGGTCAACATCACCTTCAGCACCTTGATGAGCTTCTGCCGGGCACCGGGGATCGGTTCGTTATAATCTTCCGTTACCTGTATCAGTGCATCGTCCCAGGTCTGAGATCCCCCAATGTACCGGGCTCTTGCCGCCAGACGAACAAAGAGGAAGAACAGCAACGTGTCGTCCACCAGATCGTCGTTTTCATCCGTCAGGTCACCGTTTAAGTAGCGCATGAGCTTGATGATCTGATCCAGCGGCATGGTCCCTTTCAAAATATTGATGTTGATGATCCGGCAGACCTGCTCCATATCATAGCGCTTATTCCGGGGAGGGGAGAGGAAACCTCTCTTCACCCAGTTCTGGACGGTATAGGCCTCCAGGCCAGTGATGCTGGACACCTGACTCAAGGTCAGGCCCCCTGCCAGAAACAGGTCTTCAAACCGCTTGTCGATCTTATCCGCGTCCTCCCGCTGCCCGGTCAGTGTGGTTCCGGGAATGTTCCACTGCATGGGAATACCTCCTTTATTCTTTGATTATTTCGGTTTCGAAAATGATTTTCCTGCACTTGCCGCAGGAATCCGCCGGCATCCAGGGATGGAAAGCGTAGTGGGGGATCCGCAGCAGCTTTCCTTCCAACCCCGTGGTGAAGAATTTTTTCATCTTACTTATGGGTTTGACTCCTTCTATCCATCGGATGATTGTACTATTCGTCGTGATCTCTCCGTGACGCATTTCGTTACCGCAATAGGGGCACTTCATTCGGTGTTCTCCTCTTCTTTGGATGGTATGATTATAACACGTGGTCACACGACTGTCAATAATGTTCGTATGATATTTTATGAACAAACTGTAAATTCGTTTTTCACACCGGCTTAATTTCTTCTTTTTTGAATTCTTTTTTCAAATTTCCCTTTACGAACAAGAAAAATTGATGTACAATACCATATGCGTAAAAAAGGGAGGTGTCGAGATGAACTGCTTGAAATGCGGGCGGGAAACTTCCTCAGAACAGTGCTTCTGCCAGGATTGCCTTTTGGATATGGAGAAATATCCCGTTAAGCCCGGTACTGCCATACAGCTGCCGAAACGCCGGGAGGGTTCCGCCTCCCGGAAAAATACGAAACGGCGCAGCGTCAGTTTGGAGGATCAGATCAAGTCCATGAAGAAGCGAATCCGTATTCTCACGGTTCTGTTAATTCTGTCTCTTACAGTCATTGCCTCCCTGGTTTATCCGGCGTGGGAATATCTGGTCAAGGATCATTTTCTTCCTGGCCAGAACTATTCTTCCTATGTAACCTCCACGGTTACCACCGAGTCAGCCACTGTTACTGCTGAGTGATGTTTCACGTGAAACATATTGAACGGCCACCTCAACGGATTGTTTCACGTGAAACAAGAAAAAAGAGAATAAGGAGGCAGAAATGGGCAGAATAATAGCTGTCGTCAACCAAAAAGGCGGCGTGGGGAAAACCACCACCGCTGTAAATCTGGCGGCTGCGCTCCATGATCTGGGGCTGAAAGTATTACTTTGCGACTTTGATCCCCAGGCAAATGCCACATCAGGAATGGGTGTGGATAAGAGAAAGAATAAATACTCCGTTTATGACGTAACAATCAACGATATTCCAGCCAAGGATGCCATCGTACACACAAAATACGGCGATGTTCTGCCATCTTCTGCGGACCTGGCTGGAGCAGGTGTAGAGCTCATCTCAACATCCCACAGAGAATTACAGTTAGAAAAAGCGCTGCACAGCATAAAAGGGGACTACGATCTGATTTTCGTGGACTGTCCGCCGTCCCTTGAACTTCTTACATTGAACGGGCTGTGCGCTGCGGACGGAATTCTAATTCCGGTGCAGTGTGAATATTTTGCGCTGGAAGGACTCAGCGACCTGATGTCCACCCTTCGAATGGTGAAGAAACGAATGAATCCCAGACTGGAGATCTTCGGCGTGGCGCTGACGATGTTCGATGGACGAACCAACTTCTCCACACAGGTAGCGCAGGAGGTGCGGCACCATTTCCCAGGCAAGGTTTTCAGCACTGTGATTCCAAGAAACGTTCGGCTGGCGGAAGCCCCAAGCCACGGAGTACCCGTAACGGCCTATGATCGAAGCAGCAGGGGAGCCGTTGCTTACCGGGCCATGGCGGAGGAAATCAAAAACAAGCTGTAACCACAAATCGTATGCATCAGAAAGGATGATATCTTTGGCATCAAACAAGGGCCTTGGAAAAGGCCTGGGGGCGCTGCTGGGAGATTTCACAGAGGAAGCTGCTGAAAAGAGTGCCTATCAGATACTCCCAATCCACAAAATAGAACCGAATCCGAATCAGCCACGTCATGATTTTGATGAAGATGAGCTGCAGGCTCTGGCGGACTCTATAGCGGTGCACGGCGTCATTCAGCCGTTGACAGTGCGGGAACTCTCAAGCGGATACTATCAGATCATTGCGGGAGAAAGACGCTGGCGGGCTGCAAGAATGGCGAACCTGAGCGATGTTCCTGCCGTTATTATAGAAGCGGATGACCGAAAAGCAACGGAACTGGCGCTGATAGAAAACCTCCAGCGGCAGGATCTGAATCCCGTAGAAGAAGCATTGGGTTATCAAACCTTGATTGAAGAATACGGGATGACCCAGGAAGAAGCCGCGCGACAGGTAGGAAAATCCCGCCCCACAGTAACCAACGCACTGCGACTGCTGGGCCTTTGTCCTGAGGTTCTGGAGAAACTGAGGAAAGGAGAGTTGACCGCTGGACACGCAAGAGCAATCCTTACACTGAAGTCTGAAAAAAAGCAGCAGGAAGCAGCGCAGAAAATTATCTCATTATCCCTATCTGTCCGTCAAGCCGAAACCCTGTGCAAGAACATGGCGAAGGAACCGTTTCCCCCCAAGAAAGAAGTATTCGCCGTTGACTATATTGCGGAGTGTGAAAAATCACTGAGCAAACACCTGGGACGCGGCGTGAAGATTATAAATGGTAAACGCAAAGGAAAATTTGAACTGGAATTTTATGGCCAGGAAGACCTGCAAGGCCTACTTGAGCTGCTAATGAAAGCAAAATAAAAACTAAAGATATAAGATAGAAGATACAAGATATCGGATATTCCAATCAAATAACTCGTGTCTTATATCTTCAAAATAAGGAGAGGTATTATCATGTTGGACATCAAACGAATCAAAGAAAATCCCGAAGCAGTCAAAGCCGGTCTGCGTGCCAAGGAAGTGGACTGCGACGCCACCATTGACCGCATTCTGGAGCTTGACGAACAGCGCCGCGCTCTGATTGCCGACACCGAGGCTAGAAAGGCCCGGCAGAATAAGGTCTCCAAGGAAATCCCCCAGCTGAAGAAGCAGGGAAAGGACGTGGCCCCCATCTTCGCGGAAATGGCAGAGCTCAAGAAGGGTCTGGCTGAGGATGCCGAGAAGCTGGACGCCGTTCTGGCAGAATACCGGACCGCAATGCTGAGCCTGCCAAACCTTCCTGATCCTGACCTGAAGCCCGGCGGAAAGGAAAACAATGAACCTCTGCGCTACTTTAGCGAGCCCCATAAGTTTGACTTTGAACCCAAGCACCATGTTGATCTGTGTCTGGATCTGGGTCTGATCGACTATGAGCGCGGCGTTAAGCTTGCAGGTGCCGGCAACTGGATGTACACTGGCATGGGCGCCCGGCTGGAGTGGGCACTGCTGAACTACTTCATTGATACGCACATTGCCGACGGTTACGAATTCATTCTGCCGCCCCACATGCTGGAGTACCAGTGCGGCGAAACTGCCGGTCAGTTCCCCAAGTTCGCCGATGAAGTCTATAAGATTGCCAACCCCACCGATGACCGTGTCCACTACATGCTGCCCACCGCGGAAGCGGCTCTTTGCTCCATCTTCCGCGACGAGATCCTGCCTGAAAGCGAACTGCCCAAAAAGTATTTCGCCTACACGCCCTGCTTCCGCAGAGAAGCCGGTTCCCACCGTGCCGATGAGCGGGGCATGGTTCGCGGCCACCAATTCAACAAGGTAGAAATGTTCCAGTTCACGCGTCCCGAAGACTCCGACGAAGCCTTTGAGGAGCTGGTACGGAAGGCAGAGAACCTGGTCAAGGGTCTGGGCTTCCATTTCCGCACGGTGAAGCTGGCAGCGGGAGACTGCTCCGCCTCCATGGCCCGTACCTATGACATTGAAATTCAGATTCCCTCTATGAACGGCTACAAGGAAGTCTCCTCCGTCTCCAACGCAAGAGATTATCAGGCCCGCCGGGGTAACATCCGCTTCCGCCGGGAAGCCACTGGGAAGCCGGAATTCATGCACACGCTGAATGGCTCCGGTCTGGCAACCTCCCGGATTTTCCCCGCTATGGTGGAGCAGAACCAGCGTGCGGACGGTTCCATCATTGTTCCAGAGGTCCTGCGCAAGTACCTGGGCGGGATTGAAGTGATCGAAAAGAAGTAAATAAAAGAATAGATATTAGATACAGAAATAAGATAGAATAGAACAAATATCTAATATCTCGTATCTAATATCAACTATATAAGAAAGGAGTACATATCTATGAAAAACAAAGTAAAAAAACCATCCTGGTGGGACGAATTCACCGCCTTTGCCATTAAGGGCAATGCCATGGCGCTGGCAGTTGGTACTATTATTGGTTCCGCATTCTCCACCATCACAAAATCTCTGACAGATGATGTGATTATGCCCATTGTCGCTATCTTCATGGGAGGTATCGATTTCTCTGAACTCAAAATCACGCTGCCCAGACTGTTTGGTGATCCAGTTCTGGATGAGGCAGGAAATGAAATACTGAACACTCTGAACTATGGTAATTTCATCTCTGCAATCATCAACTTTTTAATTCTGGCTCTTGTAGTCTTCTTCCTGGTAAAGGGTCTCAACAAACTGTCCGACATGGGCAAGAAGAAAGAAGAAGAGGCCACCAAGGAGCCGCCCGCACCTCCTGCACCCAGCACAGAAGAACTGTTGCTGACGGAAATTCGTGATCTCCTGAAAACAAAGCAGTAATAAACATCATGAGATATAAGAAATGCACAAAAAGGACATTTCTTATATCTCATTTTTATACCAAAAGTATTTGTAAATCATAACAAAAATACTGATTAGTATTTGACAAATACGACAACTACCTATATAATAAAAAAGATGGGTAAAGCCCTGATTGAAAGAAAATTCAGAAAAGGACGGATCAGAACATGTATAAAATCGTTCGCAAAAAAGAACTGAACACTTCCGTCACCCTGATGGAGATTGAAGCGCCTTTTATTGCCAGAAAAGCAAAGGCCGGTCAGTTCATCATTTTCCGAATCGATGAGATGGGCGAGCGTGTACCCCTGACCATCGCCGGATACGACCGGGAAGCCGGTACCGTAACCATTATTTTCCAGAAGGTTGGTTTCTCCACCAACGCCTTGGGAGAACTGAATGAGGGTGACTACATCCGCGATATGGTGGGTCCCCTGGGCAAGCCCACTCCCGTAGAAGGCAAGAAGAAGGTCTGCGTCATCGGCGGCGGCGTGGGCTGTGCCATTGCCCTGCCCTCTGCAAAGGGCTTTAAAGAAGCCGGTGCGGAAGTCACCGTCATTGTCGGCTTCCGCAGCAAAGACATCGTGATTCTGGAGGACGAGTTCAAGGCTGTCGCTGACCGCTTTATCATGATGACTGACGACGGCAGTTATGGCCGCCATGGTCTGGTGACCCAGCCCCTGCAGGAGCTGCTGGAAGCAGGCGAGCAGTTTGACGAGGTTCTCGCTATCGGCCCTGTGCCCATGATGAAGTTTGTGTCCAAGACCACGGAGCCCTTCGGTGTCCATACCAGTGTCTCCCTGAACCCCATCATGATCGACGGCACCGGCATGTGCGGCGGCTGCCGTGTCACCGTTGGCGGTGAGACCAAGTTTGCCTGTGTGGACGGCCCCGAGTTTGACGGCCATAAGGTGGACTTTGCCGAACTGATGAGCCGCAACGGTACCTACCGTGACCGGGAAGCGGAAGTCCGCGAAACCCATACCTGCCGCATAGAATCCATGGGCAAGGCCCTGATCAAATGAGAAGGAGGAAACTGTAATGGCGAATATGACTCTGTCCAAGACTCCCATGCCTGAGCAGGACCCTCAGGTTCGTGCCCATAACTTCAAAGAAGTAACTCTGGGCTACACCGCCGAAATGGCAAGGGAGGAAGCCAAGCGCTGCATGAGCTGCAAGAATCCCAAATGTGTGGAGGGCTGCCCTGTCAACGTCCGCATCCCCGAATTTATCAAGAAGGTACAGGAGGGCGATTTCAAGGCTGCCTATGAAGTAATCACCTCCACCAACGCGCTGCCCGCTCTGTCCGGCCGTGTCTGCCCCCAGGAGACCCAGTGTGAGAGCAAGTGCGTCCGTGGTATCAAGGGCGAGCCAGTGGCGATTGGCCGCCTGGAGCGTTTTGTTGCCGACTGGTACCGGGAAAACGTAAACGCCATGCCCGAGAAGGTGGAATCCAACGGCACCAAGGTTGCCGTGATTGGCTCCGGCCCCGCAGGCCTGACCTGCGCCAGCGACCTGGCCAAGAAGGGCTATCAGGTCACCGTTTTTGAGGCTCTGCATACCGCCGGTGGTGTTCTGGTTTACGGCATCCCCGAGTTCCGTCTGCCCAAGGCCATCGTGGCAAACGAGGTCACCAAACTCCAGGCTCAGGGCGTGGAGGTCATGACCAACATGGTTATTGGCCGTGTTCTGACCATTGACGAGCTGTTTGAAATGGGCTATAAGGCCATCTTCGTCGGCTCCGGTGCCGGCCTGCCCATGTTCATGAACATCCCCGGCGAGGCGCTGAAGGGTGTCATGTCCGCCAACGAGTACCTGACCCGTACCAACCTGATGAAGGCATACAATACCGATGCCGATACCCCCATCATCAAGTCAAAGGCTGTGGCTGTTGTGGGCGGCGGCAACGTGGCTATGGACGCTGCACGCTGCGCAATGCGTCTGGGCGCGGAGCATGTGTACATCGTCTACCGCCGGGGTGAAGCGGAAATGCCCGCCCGTCTGGAGGAGCAGCATCATGCCAAGGAAGAGGGCATTGAGTTCAAGACACTGTGCAATCCTGTGGAAATTCTGGGTGATGACACCGGCCGTGTCTGTGGTATGAAGTGCGTGCGTATGGAACTGGGAGAGCCTGATGCCTCCGGCCGCCGCCGTCCCATCGCGGTTCCGGATTCTGAGTTTGTCCTGGACGTGGACACCGTTATCATGTCTCTGGGCACAAGCCCCAACCCGCTGATTCGGTCCACCACGCCCGGCCTGGAAACCAACCGGAAGGGCTGCCTGATCGTGGACGAAAGTGCAATGACCACCCGTGATGGTGTTTTCGCAGGCGGTGACGCGGTCACTGGCGCCGCAACCGTCATTCTGGCCATGGGTGCTGGCAAGAAGGGCGCGGAATCCATCGACGCCTTCCTGAAGAAAAACGCCTGATCCAGAAAAACCAAACACCCCATTTTTCAGAACGAAAAATGGGGTGTAATTTTTATGGAACGAGCAAATTCATTTCTTCTCTTTTTCTTCCGCTTCCAAATGCCGCTTCAAAACCAGATTGATATACTGAGACAGAGAACGGCCATCGTATTCCGCTTTGTCCCTGATCTTTTCCAGAACATCACCGTCAATTGTGATGCTGATCTTTTCTTTCAAAGGTTTCACGTTCTCTCACCTCATCAGCATTATACCATGAAATATGATAAAATATTGACAAGTAGTGCCAAGTAGTATATTATACTACTATATAAAAGGTGGGAGAAAAAATGATTATTGAAATTAACACAAGTATAATCGGCAGAAATCTCCGTTTTCTCAGAGAAAAATATGAACTGCCAACAATCGCACTATCCAAATTAATCGGCATTCCGGAACCCTGCATCCAGGCCATGGAGAAAGAACTCTATGTTCCGCCAATGACAGAATATCAGCTGAAAAGACTCTGTGACGTACTGAACATACCAATGGAGCATCTGATTGAAACCGAACTGGAAAAGGAAACGGTAATCCCCTTAAAAAACCAAGATCCTTATAACACCGGAATCAAAATCTGAACGTAGAGTATCATAGGCATTCAGTGTGAGGGAGGCTCAATGACTCTCTCCTACATCGGCTGCTGTGAGAAAGACGTATCATCGGAAAACATAATGCAGTATCAGTAACGAAAACCCGCTGCCTTGTGAGCAGCGGGTTTTATGATCGTTTATCAGCCCTTCTGAGCCATTTCCTTCAGCGCATCCTTGCGGCTGAAATTGGCGCGGCCCTTCTCGTCGAAGCCCATGAACTTCACCCAGGTCATGTCGCCCAGATTCAGCACGTCTTCCACCTTCTCCACACGGTGGTTCTCCAGCTTGGAGATATGCACCATTCCGTCATGGCCGGGAGCGATCTCCACGAAAGCGCCGATGGGCAGGATCCGAACAACCTTGCCGTAGTACAGCTTGCCAACCTCGGGAACAAAGCAGATGTCGTCCACCATCTTCTTAGCAGCGTAGGCAGCGGCGGAGTCCACAGCAGAGATGAACACGGAGCCGTCGTCATCAATGTCCACCTTGGCGCCGGTGTCAGCGCAGATCTTCTGGATGGTCTTACCGCCGGAGCCGATAACCTCACGGATCTTATCCACGGGAATCTTCAGGGACAGCATCTTGGGAGCAAACTCGGAAACCTCGGGACGAGGCGCGGGAATGGCCTTCAGAATGACCTCAGACAGGATCTCCAGACGTGCCTTGCGGCAGCGCTCCAGAGCGTCAGCAATGATCTCCATGGTCAGGCCCTTGTTCTTCAGGTCCATCTGAATGGCGGTGATACCCTCGGTAGTACCGGCAACCTTGAAGTCCATCTCACCGTGGAAGTCCTCAACCCCCTGGATATCGGTGAAGGTTCTCCACTCGCCGGTCTCCTGGTCGGAGATCAGGCCGCAGGAGATGCCAGCCACAGGCCGCTTGATGGGCACGCCGGCATCCATCAGAGCCAAGGTGGAGCCGCAGATGGAGCCCTGAGAGGTGGAACCGTTAGAGGACAAAACCTCAGACACCACACGGATGGCATAGGGGAATTCCTCCACGGAGGGAATCACAGGCAGCAGGGCCTTTTCCGCCAGAGCGCCATGGCCGATCTCCCGGCGAGAGGTGGAACGGGCCGCACGGGCCTCACCGGTGGAGTATGCGGGGAAGTTGTAGTGATGGATATAGCGCTTGGTGTCCTCCGCGTAAATGGTGTCCAGCTTCTGCGCAGCGGACAGAGGATTCAGGGTGCAGATGGACAGCACCTGGGTCTGACCACGGGAGAACAGGCCGGAACCATGAACCCGGGGCAGCACACCAACCTCAGCATCCAGCGGACGGATCTCGTCCATGCCGCGGCCATCCACACGCTTGCCGGCCAGCAGCCACTTCTTGACGACCTTCTTCTGCATCTTGTACAGGCAGACCTCGATGTGTGTCTCAAAGTCCTCGTACTTCTCACCGAACTTCTCCTGGAAGTCCAGACGGGCAGCGGTGAGTCGCTCCTCCCGAACGTTCTTATCAGGGGTGTCCAGAGCATACTCGATCTGATTCAGGCCGTAAGCCATCAGATCATCCAGCAGCTCATGGTTGACGGCAGCCTTTTCGAAGGTGAACTTGGGCTTGCCGATCTCTGCCACGATACCGTTGATGAACTTGACAATCTCCATGTTGGTCTCGTGGGCCACACGGATGCACTCATACACAATGTTCTCGGGAGCCTCGTTGGCCTCAGTTTCGATCATAACCACTTTCTCGAAGGTGGAGGAAATGCAGACGAAGCAGTCGCAGGCCTCACGCTCATCGGTGGAGGGGTTGATGATATACTTGCCGTTCAGGTGGGCAACATTGGTGGTCGCCACGGGCCCATTCCACGGCACATCGGAAGAAGCGATGGCAATGGAAGCGCCCAGAGAAGCTACGATCTCCACAGGGTTGTCATAGTCATTGGCCAGGACGGTGCAGGTCACAACAGTGTCGTTGCGCAGCTCCTCGTCAAACAGGGGACGCATGGGCCGGTCAATGATTCGGCTGTTCAGGATGCCCCGCTCGGAGGGTTTGCCCTCCCGACGGTTGAAGGAGCCGGGGATGCGGCCCACAGCGTACATCCGCTCCTCGAACTCGATGGTCAGAGGGAAGTAATCAATGCCAGCCTTGGGAATGGGGTTGCAGGTACAGGTAACCAGCACCACAGTATCGCCGTAGCGGCAGATGCACTCGGCGTTGGCCAGTTCCGCCACCTTACCGGTTTCCACGGTGAAGGGGCGTCCGCCGATTTCCATCTCATAAACATGATGATTGGGATATTGCTTGCGTGTAATCATTCTTTGTTGAACCTCCTGAAAAATATATTTGTCATCGGGAGGTTTAGCACTTGAAACGAATGCCGGAATCCGGCAGCCCTTTCAACTGCTAAATGTCTCCCGAAAAAACTTACGAAAGAAACGGCGACGTGTTACCGTCGCCGTTTCAAAGTTTACTTACGGATACCCAGCTTGGCGATCAAAGCACGGTAGCGGTTGATGTCCTTACGGGCCAGATAGTCCAGCAGGTTGCGGCGCTTACCGACCATCATCAGCAGACCACGGCGGGAGTGGTTATCGTGCTTGTGAACCCGCAGGTGATCGGTCAGTTCATTGATCCGAGCGGTCAGGATAGCAACCTGAACCTCGGGAGAACCGGTGTCGCCCTCGTGGGTAGCGTTCTCCAGGATGACCTGGGTCTTCTTTTCCTTCTGAATCATTGTGTTTTCCACCTTTCATACAATTCCCGGAAGCCAAGTAGGGGTCAGTGGAGTGCATTATAGCTTTTTCCCACAACTGAGCAACGGGTAGATAAATATTATCTGGTCATGACCAGCCTTTTTATGTTATCACAAGTTTACCCAATTGTAAAGGAAAACTTTCGGTTTTTCCAAAAAACATCTCAAATTATTTGCCAGACAGCAGATTTTTAAAAGCTTTCCGGACGTGCATGGATTCGTCATGGGCAATGGCTTTTTTCACATTACCAATATGCAACACCGCCAGAAGCAGACCCGCCGCCGAAGCGGTGATAACCTCCGCAGCCGTCCCATGGAAGGCAAACACCAGCACCGGGAAAATCACACTGACAAAGATGGGAAACGCCACGCCGCAGTCCAAAAGAAACATCAGCAGAAGGGCCCAGAACAAAATGATGGGGACAAACAGAAGCCTGTAGTAGATCACCAGACCGCCGAACGCCGCCAGGCCCTTACCGCCCTTGAAATGCAGGAGCACGGGGAAACAATGGCCCAACATGGTTCCAATGCAGGCCAGCATCCCGGCAATCCGCAGCTGCGGAAACAGAAATTGGGCCAGCTTTCCGGCCAAAAAGGATTTTAAAATATCCACTACCATGACCAGAGCCCCGGCTTTCCAGCCAAGCACTACCATGGTGTTGGTTGCTCCCAGGTTTTTGGTTCCTTCCTGCTTCAGGTCCACATGTTTCCACTTGCCGAGAATGGCAGCCGAATTGACATTGCCAATGAGATAGCCTAGGCATAGGCTTAAAATTCCATCCATAACCTTCTCTCTTTCCTTCTTCTACAATTTAAGCAATAATTATAGCAGTATTTCATGGAAAATGCAACCATTACTGTGAAAAGTACAGAATTTTCTTTTCAATGGAACAGAATATCAAAAAATCCCATTCAAACAGAGAAAAAGACGTGACGGAAACCGTCACGTCTGCAAATTACAAAGGGCTTTGTTTGATTTTTGCATACCGCCTTGGGTATTGCTTCGGTGTAGGCGCAATTTTTCGGAGAACGATCACCGCATGGGAAGTGCCGTCAATAGGAAATACTTTGACCTGTTCCAGCTTCAGTCCCAGTTTTTTGATTGCCCCAGCGCATTCTGACAATTCTTCTTCTGCCGCCGTGCCTTTCATCGCCAGCACAGCGCCGCCGACTTTCACATAGGGAGCCGCCAGTTCCAGCAGAATGTTTAATCTGGCCACCGCGCGGGAAACCGCAAAATCAAAGCTCTCCCGCCGGTCTGCCACCGCTTCCTCTGCCCGGGCTGTCACACATTGCGCTTCGATTCCCAACTGGGGCAGGATTTCCTCCAACCATTTCATCCGTTTTCCCAGAGAGTCCAGCAGAGTTACCTTTGCCTCCGGACAGGCAATGGCCAAAGGAACACCGGGAAATCCAGCGCCGCAGCCCACATCGATCAGCGTCTTTCCCCTCAGATTGGCGGCAGCCAACACCGTCAGACTGTCCAGCAGGTGCAGCTTTGCCACCTGTTCATCTTCGGTAATGGCGGTCAGGTTCATAACCTCATTTTGCTTAACCACCGCTTTTCCAAAGGCGCAGAGGGTTTTCTTTTGGTCGTCAGAAAGCTCCAGTCCCAGAAGGGGCAGTCCTTCTTCCAATGTTTTCTTCATCATATCCTCACCTGGCATTCACGATGCCGCTCAAATCCACCTGGGTTTCGTCATAGGGATCAAAGGGAGATTCCTTTACGGTAATAGAGGGCAAAACAACGGTCTGAATGTGCCAACTCACCAGCAGGTCGCATACTTCTCCATAGGATGCGACTCCGGAGGCGTCGCCGCTTACCTTCAGATATGTGTCGTTGACATTGTCCGCAAAACGAGTTGCGCTGTCATCCTGATGTGAACGGAAGAAATTGCTGTAAGCATTCATATCGGCCCGAAGCAGATCACTGACCCCATTGCTGACTCGTGCAGCAGCGGCCGCGGCAGACTGGGTATTGACGCTGTTCAGGGCATTGTAACAGTAACGGAACGCCATAAAATAGGCAGAATACTGAAATTCCACATCAGAGTTGACACTGCAAGCTAGAAAACCCGCAAAATTGGCATCCCGCTCCGGAGCAATGCACATTCGGTGCGCCATCTCGTGGCACATGGTAAAAGGCAGTGCCACGTCCGGAATCTGGGAATTCACGCAGGCTTCGCCGGTCAGTCCGAAGGTCACGCCGGTAATCCCCATGGAGGTATACATATCCGCCCATCCCAGCTTTTTCACCGGTACGCGGGAACCCGCAAACACGGGATAGTGATATTCATAGGTCAGAACCTCAAAGCCTTCTCCGGCTTTCTCTGCCAGCGTATTGAAGTCGGAAAACTGTACATTACCGCTTCCGTCCCGATTCACCTGCTGTGCCAGGTCATTGGCCTTGTCCCGGTAATATTCCGTGGCCTCCGTCAGTTCTTCCAGGGTATAGCTGGCCATTTCCAGGCGCATGTCATCCGCCAGGTCACCCGCGTAATAATTCAGTCCCCAGACCAGCATGTGGCACAGATAAATACAGGAGAACACCGCCAACACCCAGCCAAACCACTGTATGGGATTCCATTTCAGCACGATCATCAGCACAACACTTGCCAAGATCAAAACACCCAAAACCACTGCCAGGAGCTGCCAGACAGGAAAGTCAACACTGGCCGTCCACTGTGCCAGGAGAGACTGCAGGGTACGCATCACATAGGGATAGACCATGTCCACCAGAGTCGCAAACCGTTTACCAAAATACATCAGTACCCAGGTAATGGCAGCAAAAATCCCTGCGGTCAGGTATCCAAACCAATATTTCAAAGGAAACGCCTCCTTTTATCCACATATCCACATATTGATAGATTGTAATAGTATAGCACATTTGCCGTCAATTGTCTTCCCCCAAATTTTTAATTTTTTATAAAGAGGGGGGGAATTCTGTTTTTTATTTCCAAGTTCTCCGGGAATTTTTATGATTTTTCCATCCATTCCGTCCAAATTGGCAAATTATCTTGCTTTTTATCCCACTGCGTGGTAAAATGCTTAAATGAAAAAGCTTGTATTGGAATAGGAGGGATCTGCTTGAGGCGTTTGTTGACACTTCTGACCGTATGCGTCTTGCTTACGGGCGTTCTTTGTATCCCTGCTTCCGCAGAGACTTCTGCTTCCAAGGTGGATCTGTACTGCACCGTCACTTCCGAAGGTGACTGCCAGGTGTCCATGACTGTAACAATGCGCCTGGAGGAAGCCCATGACCAGATGACTTTTCCTCTGCCTGTCAACGCCAAAAACATCACCATGAATCACTCCTCCGTCAGCGCAACCAAGACGGACTCCGCCATTGAGGTGGACATCAGCAAAATCGCAAGAGGCTATGTGGGGGAAGCCTCATTGTTCTTTGAATATACCATTCCCAAAGCGGTAAAGGTCAACGCCGACCAGTCCTCGAAGCTCATTGCCGACCGTACCCTTCAGCTGGATATTCCACTGCTGTGCGGTTTTGAATATCCCGTGGAAAGTCTGACCTTTCTGGTCAATATGCCCTCCGACAAGATGACAAACAGCCCCACCTTCCACAGCATCTATCGCCAGACCAGCATTGAGTCCGATCTGACCTACAAGGTAGATAAGAATCAGATTATCGGTTCCAGTAAAACCATCCTGAACGATCATGAAGGTGTCACGATGTCCATGATCGTTCCCCAAGATATGTTCCCTACGGTCAGCACCTACATCCGGGAGGGCAACCCGGAGATCGTACCCATGATAATCTGTGCTGTCGTAGCGCTGCTGTACTGGATCCTCTTTCTGCGGACACTGCCCATGTTCCGCATCCGCACTTCCACTCCGCCGGAGGGCATCACAGCCGGAGAACTGGGTTGCCGCCTGACACTGGCAGGTGGAGATCTGACCATGATGGTCTTCTCCTGGGCCCAGCTGGGTTACTTGCTGATCCATATGGACGGCAATGGAAGAATCCTATTATACAAACGGATGGATATGGGCAACGAACGCAGTGCCTTTGAAAATAAGGTCTTCAAAGCGCTGTTTTCCTCCAGACGGGTGGTAGATGCCACCGGAAACCAGTATGCCCTGCTCTGCCAGAAGGTAGCGAGACAGGTTCCCAACGAGAGAAACATGCACAGGGGCAACTCCGGCAATATGAAGCTGTTCCGCCTGATTGCCTGCGGAAGTCAGGTATTCTGCGGCATCTGCGTGGCCATGAATATGACCTCCATTTCCTTCCTGCAGATCCTGTTGGCGGTTATTCTGGGCGTGTTTGGCGCGGTCTCCGCCTGGCTGATTCAGGATATGGCCTACCGTACACATCTGCGGGGCAAGACGCCGGTATACATCGGCTTTGTGTGCATCCTGATCTGGATTGTGTTGGGATTGCTGTGCGGACAGGTTTGGATTTCTCTGTGCTGTACATTGGGAGAATTTGTCTTGGGCTACTTTGCTGCCTACGGCGGCCGACGCAGCGATTTGGGACGCCATGACGCCGGGATAGTTCTGGGATTTCGGAATTACGCAAAGCACCTGCCCAGAGAGGATATCAGCCGACTGATGAAAAATGATCCGGATTACTTCTTCAACTTGGCGCCTTACGCCTTGGCACTGGGCGTTATCAATCCCTTCTCCGAAGCCTTTGGCCGCCGGAAGCTGGACCAATGCCCCTATCTGGTGGCCCGGGTCCACGGAAAACGGACCGCCCAGGAATGGGGAAAGCTGATGGCAGACGCGGCTGACATGATGGATGCCAGAGTCCGCAGAATGCAGGTGGAAAAATGGGTAGCCATTCAGCTTCCAGCCATCAGAATTCAGAAAACGAAAAACTCGCAAAAAGTTCAAAAAGTCCGAAAAAAGAAATAACATTTCAGGGTGGAGACAAAACTCCACCCTGTTTTTTTTGATGAATACTTGTGGTCATTTCGCATAGGGGACTTATCTGGAATATGGGCAGAGAAAAGATCATGCACAGCTATGCTGGTTTATTCTGATAACCAGCACTGCAAAATAATTCCCTCCTTTTTTCAAGGAGGGAATCATGGATCGTTATTTTACAGTAGAGGTACTGCGCAAGGTGACATCATGGGCGCCGCCTTCCACGATGGAGACGGAAGACACCAGGGTCAATTTCGCATCCCGCTGCAGGTCGGGAATATTGGTCACACCCACATTGCACATGGTGGACTTGACCTTGTACAGGGAAGCCTCCACGTTGTCGTGCAGAGGACCGGCGTAGGTGACATAGGAGTCTACACCTTCCTCAAAGCTGAGCTTGGTGGAGCCGCCCAAATCATAGCGCTGCCAGTTCCGGGCACGGTTGGAGCCTTCGCCCCAGTACTCCTTCATATACGCACCGTTAACCATGACCTTGTTGGTGGGAGATTCGTCAAACCGTGCAAAGTACCGGCCCAGCATCAGGAAGTCGGCACCCATAGCCAAAGCCAGGGTCATGTGATAATCGTGAACAATGCCGCCGTCGGAGCAGATGGGTACATAGATACCGGTCTCCCGGAAATACTGGTCACGAGCAGCCGCAACCTCAATCAGAGCGGTGGCCTGGCCCCGGCCAATACCCTTGGTCTCCCGGGTGATGCAGATGGAACCGCCGCCAATACCCACCTTCACGAAGTCCGCGCCGGCCTCAGCCAGGAATCGGAAGCCATCTTTGTCCACCACGTTGCCGGCGCCGATTTTCACGGTGTCGCCGTAATGATCCCGGACCCACTGAATGGTGTTCTTCTGCCAGCAGGTGTAGCCCTCAGAGGAGTCAATAACCAACACATCGGCGCCGGCCTCCAGCAGAGCGGGGATCCGGGCGGCATAGTCCCGGGTGTTGATGCCCGCACCCACCAGATAGCGCTTCTTGCTGTCCAAAAGTTCCAGGGGGTTTTCCTTATGGGAAGCGTAGTCCTTGCGGAACACAAAATACATCAGATGGTCATCATCGTCCACAATGGGCAGACTGTTCAGCTTATGCTCCCAGATGATGTCGTTGGCCTGCTTCAGGGTGGTCTCCTTGGGCGCAGTGATCAGCTTTTCCCGGGGTGTCATGAAATCCCGGACCTTATCGCTGGGGTCCATACGGGAAACACGGTAGTCACGGCTGGTGACAATACCCAGGAGCTTACCGTTGGCGGTTCCATCCTCTGTGATGGCAACAGTAGAGAATCCGTTTTTCTTCTTCATATCCAAGACATCCGCCAGAGTAGCGTCCGGGGTCAGGTTGGAAGCGGAGGTAACAAAACCGGCCTTATAGCCCTTGACTCTGGTAACCATGGCAGCCTGATTCTCAATACTCTGAGAACCATAAATAAAGCTGATGCCGCCTTCCTTCGCCAGGGCAATGGCCAGGGTATCGTTGGAGACAGACTGCATAACCGCAGAAGTCAAAGGAACATTCAGAGAAATCGCAGGCTCTTCCATTCCCTTGCGGTACTTGACGAGGGGCGTTCTCAGGCTGACACGATCAGGAATACAATTCTCCGATGTATAGCCGGGAATCAGAAGATATTCGCTGAACGTATGGCTGGGTTCCGGGTAGTAGTACGCCATTGGTATTTCCTCCTAGTATAATATATTGATTTTATAAAGTTTTTCTGTCTCCTGCATCCAGGACTTCCTTAACCTCTTTTCCCTCGCTGCTCAGGTGCTTGAAATTACCTAAAATCTCACTGACGGGATTGACGATGGCAAAGGTGTGGGGATATTTATGCACAATCCTGGTCACGGCGGCCACCTGGGTTTTGTTTACCACACAAATCAATACATTGGTTTCCCGACCGGAATACATTCCCTTTGCAGGAATCAGAGTGGTAGTATGGTGCAGGGTATCGATCAATTCCCTGGAAATATCGTCTGGATAATCCGTAATGATCTCAAAGGACATAGCCTGCCTGCCGGACTTCATTAGCCGGTCTCCAACGGTTGTCGCCATAAAGCTGTACAGGATACACAGGATTACCGGCTCCATCTGGTAGCCGTAGACAAAATAACTGCTGGCTGCAATGACACTGTTAATGGCGAAGCTCATGCCGAAAAACGGCTTGTTTGGCTTACGTTTATGGATGACGGCGGAGATGAAATCCGTGCCGCCGGTATAAGCGCTTGCCTTCACCAGAATGGAATAAACATAGCCCTGAATGACGCCTGCCACCAACGGTCCCAGAATTTTGCTGGTTCCGTTATCCGTGACATAGGCAAAGGCAGACAGGTCCACATGATCCAGAATCAGAAGTCCTATAGAAAAGGTGACCACATACACCATACTGCGCAGCGCGATAGGCTTGCTGACCTCTATGTAGCACCACAGTGCCAACGGAACATTGATCAGAAGACTTAAGTATCCCACACTGATACCAGAAACATACTGGATCATGGTACAGAGACCGTTCAGACCAGACGGCGCAAACTGGTTTGGGAATATGAACAATTCATAGTTCACGGATGCCACCAATGCCACAAAGACAATCACAAGATATGTCCAGACCTTTTTCACAGTTTGCATAAATCCTGCTCCTATGACAAAAAAATCTATTCTAACAGCTTACGCCTTATTTCTTAATTGTAGATTCTAGCATAGGATTTTGTAAGGGTCAAGGCGCAAAATAACAAATTTTCGCAACTCCTGACCGTGCTTTTGTATCACTGTTCGATAATTGTCCGCCACAGGAAAATAGATGTCCTTTTCCTGCGACTATGCAGTGTTTTTTCCCATAAGCAGCACCTCCAATCCTCTGAGAAAACAGCTGCTTTGGCGTTCCGGAAGAATTGGAAATTCCTTTCGAAATTATTTTATTTTCACCAAAAACTCCTTGTCTTTTCTAGTAAAATGTGATAAAATTTAGGGTGAATAATTATGCCCAAAAATTCGCTGCTGCACCCTCTTTTGGGCTCTTCAGAAAGACAGGAAAGGAGCCATACTATGTATTCGTCCGCCTATGTCTGGGCAAAGGTTTTAAGCTATATGGAGGAACGGCTGGGCGCTGTCACCATTTCCGCCTGGTTCGATGATGCCGAGGTAGTGGAACTGAATGAAAACAATCTGATTCTCTATTCTCCCTCGGATTTTCGAAGGGAGATCATCCGCCGTCGCTGCACCGACTATATTCAGGATGCCCTGAAGGAAATTTTTAATTCTGACGCAAAACTGCTTGTTTTCGGAGACGAGGAACTAAACGCCCGGAAATCCAAAGGCAGTACTCCCACCGCCATGGATTTCAATCCCCAGTTTACCTTTGACAATTTCGTGGTGGGACCCTCCAACCGCTTTGCCCATTCCGCAGCCATTGCGGTGAGCAAAACGCCGGGACAGGTCTACAATCCCCTGTTCATCTACGGCCCTCCCGGTGTTGGAAAGACGCACCTTTTGTACGCCATTGCCAATGGCATCCGAAAGGAAAATCCCAATGCCAATATCGTATATATCAAAGGCGACCAGTTTACCAACGAGCTGATCGACGCCATCAAAAACGGTAAAAACATTGAATTCCGCTCCAAATACCGGGAAGCGGATCTGTTCCTGGTGGATGATATCCAGTTTATCGCCGGCAAGGAATCCACCCAGGAGGAATTCTTCCATACCTTCAACAAGCTCTATGAGGAGCACAAGCAGATTGTCCTGACCTCCGATCGGAAGCCAGACGATATGCTGACTCTGGAGGAACGTCTTCGCAGCCGCTTCCTGTGGGGTCTGATTGCGGACATCAATCCGCCGGATTACGAAACCCGTATGGCCATTATCAAGAACAAGGCCAAGCAGCTTGGTCTGAATCTGGATGACGAAGTATGCAACTACATCGCCATTAATATCACCAACAACGTTCGTCAGATCGAAGGTACCGTAAAAAAGATTCTGGCTTACCGGGATCTGAACAACATGCCCCTGGACCTGCCCAACATTTCCCGGGCCATTGACGACATGTTCAAGAGTGAAGGCAACGCCCTGCCCACGCCCAATCTGATTATCAGTCAGGTCTGCAAATTCTATAATGTGGATGATGTCGTTTTGCGGGGCACCCAGAAAAATAAAGGCACAGCAGAAGCGAGGCAGGTTGCCATGTATCTGATCCGAAAGCTGACCAATCTGTCCCTGCCCGACATCGGCAAGGAATTTGCCCGGGACCACTCCACGGTATTGTATGCCATTCGTAAAGTCGAAGTCGCTCTGAAAAATGGTGATACCAATATGCAAAACAACATCCGGGATATTACTGCAAACATCAACTCCTGCCTTTAATTCAGTTTGGAGTGAGGAGTTTGGAGTTATTCTCAAAAGGAATGACCCCTAACCTTCTATTCTATCTGTTGATATGCAGCAGTCTGTTTGTTTCGTACAAATTTACATCCCATAGCGTCACTTCCAACTCCACACTTTTTCTCCACAGGAGCTGTGGATTGTGGAAAATTGTTCTGTGGAAAAACTGAGACAAAAACTTGCTTCCACAGAGGCTGTGGAAAAATAGCGAAATTTAAACATTAGGTTGTGGAATTTTTTTCGTTGTGGCTGTAGAGGAAAATCCACTTTTCCACATAAATTTCTTCTACGGCTGTTATTACTACCTAAACTTATCTATGGATATATTTATTCTTCATTCTTTATCAAGAAAGGAACCTGACTATGCGTTTTACCTGTGAAAAAAGCATGCTGGTAACGGGTCTGAACATTGCAGGACGTACCGTCGCTCAAAAGAGCAGTCTTTCCGTCATCGAAGGTATCCTCTGCAAAGCCAGCCATGGCTTAAGCCTGACGGGCTATAATATGGAAACTGCCATTACCTATGAGATCGAGGCCAAAGTTGCGGATCCCGGCCAGTGCATCCTACCAGCCAAGCTATTCGGGGATATCATCCGCCGTCTGCCGGAGGGTCCCGTTACCGTAGTGGTAGACGAAGCCTTCAAAGTCTCAATCCGAGCAGGCTATGCTTCCTTCACTATCTCTGCAGAATCTGCCGATGAATATCCGGAGCTTCCTGATGTCAACGATGGACGGGCCATCCAAATTCCACAGAAGAAACTGAAAGAACTGATCTCCGGCACCATCTTTGCGGTTTCTGAAAATCAGGGCCGTCCCATCCACACCGGCGTAAAATTTGAGGTTACCGATACTGCCATCACCACAGTAGCTGTAGATGGATTCCGGCTGGCCCGCCGTACCTATCATCCGGAAGAGTCCACAGGCCGGGAGCTGAACTTTGTGGTACCTGCCGCAGGTTTGAAGGAAGTGGAAAAAATTGTGGCCGATACGGAGGAAAATGCTGCGTTTACTCTGGGTACCAAGCATATTTTGTTCCAGATAGGCAGTGCCACTCTGGTGTGCCGCCTGCTGGAAGGAGAATTCCTGGACTGGAGAAAGGTGGTTCCCAGCAACTGCCCCATCAAGCTGGTGGCCAACGTTTCGGATCTGGCTTCCTCTGTAGAGCGTGTGGGCCTGATCGTTTCCGAAAAATATAAGAGCCCTGTCCGTTGTGTATTCAGCCATCAGGAGCTGTTGATGCGTACCAATACCACCGTTGGCGCCGCAGAAGACCGCTGCTCCATTGCCGGTGACGGCAAGGAGCTGGAAATCGGATTCAATGTCCGGTATCTGGCGGACGCGCTGCGGGTAATTCCCAGCGAGGAAGTTACCCTGGAACTGACCAACGGTCTGAGTCCCATCGTTTTGACTCCTGTGGATGAAAAGCAGGATTTCGCGTATATGGTTCTGCCGGTTCGGATTAAGAACAACTGATTGCGCCAAGGAGATTGCTTATGAAGGTAGTTGTCAGGAAAAAAGAAAACGCTGTCAGCGTTGTCATTCATACGGAGTATATCAAGCTGCAGGACGCCATGAAGTTGGCCAACATTGTTTATTCCGGCGGCGAGGCCAAGGTCCTGATCCAGGAGGAGCAGGTCACAGTCAATGGCGAAGTCTGCACCATGCGTGGCAAAAAGCTGTACCCTGGAGATAAATTTCAGTTCCAGGACCAGATCTTCGTCATCTCAGACCAGGCATGAACCTGAAATCATTGGCGCTGCGGGATTTCCGCAATTATCAGCAGGCCCAGATGGAATTTGATCCCGGCGTGAATCTCATTGTTGGGGACAATGCCCAGGGAAAAACCAATCTGTTGGAGGCCATTTCCTATTTGGGCTGCGGCAAAAGCTTTCGGGCCCAGAAGGTAAGCGAAATGGTGCGCTTTGGGGAAGAATTTGCGGAGCTGAAGGGAACGGTCTTTTCTCAGGAGCGGGAACAGACCTTACGGTTCCTGTTATTCAGCGGCAGCCGACCCCGGCAGATGTTCCGCAATGGAGCAAAAAAGAAATCACTGGAAGAAATTTCCGGTGTTTTACCTACCGTACTGTTTTGCCCGGAGGATCTGTTGGTTCTGAAAACAGGAGCAGCTCAGCGACGGCGGTTTGGAGATATTGCGTTATGTCAACTAAGACCCAACTATGATGCCGCATTGACGGAATACAACCGGATTCTGGAGCAGAAAAGCCGTATTCTCAAGGACCATTTTGAAAATCCGGCAATTTTGGAAATATTGCCGGAATATAATACCCGGCTTTGCCAGGTGGGCGCGCTGCTGATCTCCTACCGGGCCCGGTTCTATGAGGGTCTGGGGAAGGCAGCGGCCAAATACCACGGTCAATTTTCCGGCGGTTCGGAATCGTTTACACTGGAATATAAGACGGTTTCTACGGTGGAGGATCCCTTTGCTCCAGTAAAAACCCTGGCTCAGGAGCTGCTGGAACATCTGGATCGACATTACCGGGCAGAACTGGAAACCGGTCAGTGTCTGACGGGACCTCATAAAGATGATTTTACTGTATCCCTGTCGGGTATCGATCTGAAGGTTTACGGTTCCCAGGGGCAGACCCGTACCGCTGCCATCAGTCTGAAGCTGGCCCAGCGGGAGCTGATGGGCCGGGAGTGGGGCGAAGAACCTGTCCTTCTGCTGGATGATGTCCTTTCTGAGCTGGACCCCGGACGGCAGGATTTTGTATTGAACCAGATCGTGTCCGGACAGGTCTTCATTACCTGCTGTGAACCGGGGCGGTTTACCAAGCTGGGAAAAACAATAGAAATTTCAAAAGGAAAAATAATATAAGCATGGAGTGAGGAGTTTGGAGAGTGGAGATATCAAGGAAAGTCTATTTATGAAATAAAGGAAAGTCTATTTATGAAATAAAAGTATTCTATCTCTACTCTCCAAACTCCACACTGCCTATCGGGAGGATATTATGTCTGATGAAACGAAAGTAACGCAGGAATATGGCGCAGAGCAGATCCAGGTTCTGGAAGGCTTGGAGGCTGTTCGGAAACGTCCCGGTATGTATATCGGTTCTACGTCTTCTTCAGGTCTGCACCACCTTGTATATGAGATTGTGGACAATGCCATCGATGAGGCATTGGCGGGCTACTGCAAGCACATTACCGTTACCATCAATCCCGGAAATTCCATTACGGTCACCGACGATGGCCGCGGCATCCCGGTGGACATTCAGCCCCAGACCGGACGGCCTGCGCTGGAAGTGGTTTACACTGTGCTGCATGCCGGCGGCAAGTTCGGCGGCGGCGGCTATAAGGTCTCCGGAGGTCTCCACGGCGTGGGCGCCTCCGTGGTGAATGCCCTGAGTGAGTGGCTGCGGGTTCGGGTCCATAAGAACGGCAATATTTATGAGATGCGGTTTGCCCGGGGTCATATCACCCAGGAGATGAAGATCGTGGGCAAAACGGACAAGACCGGCACCGAGGTCACCTTCCAGCCCGATCCTGAAATGTTTGAAACCCTGGTCTATGACTATGAAATCCTCCATGAGCGTATGCGGGAGGAGGCCTTCCTGAACGCCGGTTTGTGCATTACCATCACCGACGATCGGGACGACGAAAAGCAGATTACCGAGACCATGTGCTACGAAGGCGGTATCCGGGAATTTGCTGTCTGGTGCAACCGCAACAAAACGCCCCTGCATTCTGATGTGATCTACATGAGCGGCAGCAAGGGCGATGCCTCCGCAGAAATCGCGATCCAGTACAACGACGGCTATAACGAATTCATGATGTCCTTTGCCAACGACGTCCGCACCCCGGAGGGCGGTATGCATGAGACCGGCTTCAAAACCGCTTTGACCCGGGTACTGAATGCCTACGGCGTAAAAAATGGCACCATCAAGGGCGACGATAAGGTTTCCGGCGAGGACTGCCGGGAGGGCATCACTGCCATTATCTCCGTGAAGCTGACAGATGCCCAGTTTGAAGGCCAGACCAAGGCTAAGCTGGGTAACGCCTATATCCGTACCCTGGTGGATCAGATCGTGAGCGACCAGCTGACCACTTATTTTGAGGAGCATCCTCAGATCGCCAAGGCCATTCTGGAGAAGGCCATGATGGCAAACCGGGCAAGAGAAGCCGCCAGGAAGGCCCGGGAGTCTATCCGTCGGAAAACCGGTCTGGAGTCCGGTCAGATGCCGGACAAACTCCAGGACTGTAACGAGCGGGACCCCAGCCTCTGTGAAATCTACATCGTCGAGGGTGACTCCGCTGCGGGCTCTGCCATCCAGGGCAGAGACTCCCGGTTCCAGGCCATTCTTGCCATGTGGGGCAAAATGCTGAACGTGGAAAAAGCCCGGGCAGACAAAATCTACGGCAATGACAAGCTGTACCCTCTGATCGTAGCCCTGGGCGCGGGCATTGGGGAGGAATTTGATATTGAGAAGCTGCGCTATCACAAGGTCATTATCATGTCTGATGCTGATGTAGACGGCGCCCATATCCGTACCCTGCTTTTGACCTTCTTCTTCCGCTATATGCGTCCTCTGATCGAGCATGGCTATGTATATTCCGCTGTGCCGCCCCTGTACAAGCTGACCCGAGGCAGAACCGTGAAGGTGGCCTACTCCGACGAGCAGCGGGATCAGGTTTCCGCCCAGATGCGCAGTGACAATCCCAGCGCCAAGGTGGACATCTCCCGATTCAAAGGCTTAGGCGAAATGGACCCCCACGAGTTGTGGGAGACCACCATGGACCCGGAAAAGCGTACTCTGCGCCGGATCACCCTGGAGGATGCCCAACGGGCCGATGCAATCTTTACTGTCCTCATGGGCGAACAGGTGGAGCCGAGAAAAGACTGGATCGAGCAGAACGCAAAATATGCCGTCAATATTGACATCTAATTCAGAGTGGAGAGTGAAATGATTTTTCTAATAACTCCACTCTCCACGCTCCAAACTCCACTCTCATAATATGGAGGTGCTATCATGGCACATAACCGCAGCTATAAACCAGAGGATATCCGTTTCCCGGACCAGGTGATCACCGAATCCAACCTGGTGGACGAAATGGAGAAATCCTATATTGAATATGCAATGTCCGTCATTGTGGGCCGGGCGCTGCCGGATGTTCGGGACGGTCTGAAGCCGGTCCACCGCCGCATCCTGTACACCATGTACGAAAGCGGCCTGACCTCCGATAAGCCCTTTAAAAAGTCCGCTACCTGCGTTGGTGATGTGCTGGGTAAATACCATCCCCATGGCGACGCGTCTGTCTACGATGCCATGGTTCGGCTTGCCCAGGATTTTTCCATGCGCTACATGCTGGTGGACGGCCACGGCAACTTTGGTTCCGTGGACGGCGATCCCCCGGCAGCTTACCGGTATACCGAGGCCCGTCTGAGCAAGATTTCCAATGAGATGCTCCGGGATATTGACAAGGACACCGTGGACTGGGATCCCAACTTTGACGAGACCCGGAAAGAACCCCGGGTTCTGCCTTCTCGGTTCCCCAATCTGCTGGTGAACGGTTCCAGCGGCATTGCCGTGGGTATGGCTACCAATATCCCGCCCCACAATCTGACAGAGGTCATCAATGCCTGCGTCTGTGTACTGGATGATCCCGAGGCCACCCTGACAGACTTGATGGAACATATTTCCGGTCCGGACTTCCCTACCGGCGGCATCATCATGGGACGCAGCGGCATCCGGGCAGCTTACGCCACAGGCCGGGGCAAGATTGTGGTCAGGGCCCGTACTGAGTTTGAGGAATTCGGCAAGGACCGTGTTAGAATCGTGGTCACCGAGCTTCCCTACCAGGTGAACAAGCGCCAGCTGATCAAAAATATTGCTGACCAGGTGAAGGATAAGCGTCTGGAGGGCATTTCCGACCTGCGGGATGAGACGGACCGCAATGGTATGCGTATGGTCATCGAGCTGAAAAAGGATGCCAATCCTCAGGTGGTGCTGAACAACCTGTTCAAGCAGACTGCTCTGCAGAGCAGCTTCGGCATTATCATGCTGGCTCTGGTGGACAATCAGATGCAGCCGAAAATTCTGTCCCTGCGGCAGATCATTGACGAATATCTGAAGCATCAGGAAGAGATTCTGACCCGCCGTACCCAGTATGATCTGCGGAAAGCCCGGGAACGTGCCCACCTGTTGGAGGGCTTGCTGATCGCTCAGGACAACATTGACGAGGTCATCCGCATCATCCGCTCGGCTTACGATGACGCCAAGCAGCGCCTGATGGACCGATTTGGTTTGGATGATATCCAGGCCCAGGCCATTCTGGATATGCGTCTGAAAGCCCTCCAGGGTCTGGACCGGGAAAAGCTGCAGAGCGAATATGACGAGCTCCAGGAAAAAATCCGTTATTATATGGAGCTGCTGGAGGACCCCGCCAAGCTTCGGGCAGTTCTCCGGGAAGAGCTCATCGAGATCCGGGACAAGTTCGGCGACAAGCGCAAGACTGAAATTCAGGATATCGAGGACGAAATCGACATTGAAGATCTGATCGAGGAGGAGACCTGCGCCTTTACCC
>JBJDYN010000005.1:0-6028 GCA_051867395.1 Faecousia sp.
ACGCACTGTAAACGATCATTTATATGAGAAACTTGGGGTACGACTGAATAGTTACAATGATTGTTAAAACGTAATCTTTGGGCAACTCCACACTCCACATTCCACACTCCACACTCAGGAACTCTCAACTCTCTACTCTCAACGCTCCACTCTGACCCCGCATTTTCGGTTCAGCTGCTCACACATCAGGATCATCACTGCGAGGATGACCGCCGCGTACCAGGGCAGCCATTGGGCGCCGAAATGGTTGGCGATCAACCCAAACAGCGGCGGCATAGCGCAGATGCCCACATAGGCGCTTGCCATCTGGACGCCGATGAGGGCCTGGGAATTCTCCTCGCCGAAATGGTCCGGCGTGGCGTGGATGATGCAGGGATAGATGGGCGCACAGCCCAGACCCATCAGAAGCAGGCCCGCCATGGCGGCGAAATTGCCCAGGGGAAGCAGCATGATAACGATGCCCAAAGCGATGATCCCCTGCCCCAGACGGATCATACTGACATCGCGCATCTTGTAGGTCAGGAAGCCGCTGAGGAACCGTCCCAAGGTGATGCCCAGCATAAACAGACTTGCCAGACTGGCGGCTGTGTCCTCGTTAATCCCGTTATGCATGACAAAGTAGGAGCTGCCCCACAGAATACAGGTCTGTTCCACGGCACAGTAGCAGAAGAATGCCAGGCACACTTCCTTGGCCCCCCGGATGGCGAATATCTGCTTCAGGGTCAGGGGCTTTTCCTTGGGACCGTCTCCCTGGGGCTCGCCCTTCCGGGTCTTCCACAGGGGCAGGCTCAGAAACAGCACCGCCGTCAGAACCACCTGCATCAGGCAGATAATCCGGTAGCCCGTATTCCAGCCTATGCCTCCCGTCAGTGCCGCACCCATGATGTACGGCCCAATACTTGCTCCCAGGCCCCACATACAGTGCAGCCAGCTCATATGGCGGCTGGCATAGTGGATGGCAACGTAATTGTTCAGACTTGCGTCCACGCTGCCCGCGCCCAGGCCGTAGGGAATGGCCCACAGGCAAAGCTGCCAATATTGCCCACTGACGGAGAAGCCGAACAGCGCCAGAGCCGTCAGCCCTACGCTGAGGGCTGTGACCTTCCCGGTGCCCAGCCACTTGGTCATCCGGTCAGACAGCAGGCTGGATACCACCGTACCGGCGGAGATGATCAGTGCGATGCCTCCGGCATAGGACACCGGAACCTGGAACGTCTGGCACATGGTGGGCCAGGCCGCCCCCAACAGAGCGTCCGGAAGTCCCAGGCTGATAAAAGACAAATAGATGATAACAAGCAATAAATGAACCATAATTTTCTCTCCTGTTTCCCGATCCTTTCACGCTACACCGTGTACTCCCGCATTCCCGCCTGGATTGTCGAAGCGTGCTGCCGGTGCAGCGTCTCCAGCTCCCCGGCGGTGACGAAGCCCTTCGCCGCGCCGCTGACCCGAATCTTTGCCGAGGCAAACAGCTCCGCCCGGAGCAGGGCTTCCACCGGCGCACAGCCTTCCGCGAAATGATGAATAAAAGCACTGAACAGAGCGTCTCCCGCGCCCACGGTGTTGACCACCTGCCCCACCTGAACGGCAGGCAGCTCATAGATCCGGTGCTCCTCCGGCAAATACAAGGCTGCCCCCTTGTCTCCCCGGCCCAACACCAGAATCCGATTGCCATAGGTCCTCGCCAGTTCCACCAGGAAACCCCGGTAGTCCCATCCGATTCCCTCATCGCTGAGGAACAGGATATCCGCGCACTGCATGAACTCCCGGTTGAAATCGTCGTCAATCCGGGACAGCACATGGACATCCGTGGCAATGGGTTTTCCCGCCGCCTTTGCCAGATGCAGCAGCGGACGGTTGAAATTGATATTGCAGGCCACGACCAAATCCGCGTCGCCGCAAATCTGTCCGTCAAACCCATAAGCCGTCTCCTGGATGTCCTTCAGGTCGCAGTATACCTGGCGCTTCCCCTCCCCGTCATACAGAACCACAGAGCTGGGTGTCTGCCCTAGATTAGGCTTCAGATGGACTGTGGAGAGCCCCACAGCCTCCAGCTCCTGTTTGATATAAGCCGCAGGGAAATCCGTCCCGGTCATGGAAGCCAGGGTCACACGGTCTCCCAGAGTCCCCAGGGCCAGGGCAATGTTATAGGCCACACCGGAAGCGGCGGTGTTCACGCCGAAAAAGGGGTAGTCAATAGGATAATAGTCGATGGGAAATTTGCGAACCCGGACAGTGGTCTCAGTATTCACCAGGCCGGAAACCAGTACGCTTTTCATTCGTGCTTCCTCCTAGAACGGCAGGAACGCCGCGATAACCGCAATGACGATGGCAGGCAGTAGGTTTGCCACCTTGATTTTTTTGCCCCAGACCAGGTTTACGCCCACGCAGAAGATCAGAACATTGCCTACCAGGGACAGATTGGCCAGCGCTGCGTCCGTCATCAATGGCCGTACAAGCCCCGCCAGGGCGGTAATGGTACCCTGAAGGATCGCCACAGGGATAGCGGAGAAAACCGCCCCTTTACCCAAGGAACAGCTCATGACCATAATGATAATCAGGTCCAGCACCGCCTTGGTGGCCAGGATGGAGTAGTCCCCGGTGATGCCGTCCTGGATGGATCCCACAATGGCCATAGCGCCGATGCATACCGTCAGAGACGCCGTGACGAAAGCGTTGACAAAGCCCGTGTCCTTAGCGTTGCCGGTCTTGACCTTCAGCCACTCCCCGAATCGCTCAAAGGCATCCTCGATCTTCAGCAGCTCCCCGATGATGGCTCCGATGGCCAAACACCCGATGATCAGCATGGCCCCGCCGCTGACGATGGCCCCGTTCTCCACAGTCAGCATCCCCTCCAGCGCCCCGGAGACGGCGATAAACAGGGTGCTGACGCCGCATACCTTGGTCAGCGTTTCCTGGGCGCTTTCGCTTAAGAATCGCCCGAACAGCGCCCCGCCCAGGCCGCCCACCAGGATGGCGGCGGTATTGATAATGGTTCCCAGACCGATCATGACAACATCTCCCAAAATTTGTAGTGACTATTCAGTTACGCTATAACACTATGGCACAAGTCGAGGTTACGCACCAAAGGCTCTCCCTCTGGGAGAGCTGGCACGCCATAGGCGTGACTGAGAGGGGAAGTGCTCTGCTGAAAACCCTCTCCGTCCCGGCGTTCCGCCGGGACACCTCTCCCAAAGGGAGAGGCATGGGCGCTTCGCGCCAGTAAGCAAAACGATCATTAGCACCAAAATCTCTGCCATGACTGAATAGCTACAATTTGTATTTCGGTTGCATCTTACCGCAAAGGGAGGAAAATGTCAATCAGGAACCAGCTTTCTTCGCTTTCTTCGGTTTAAATATTTCTTATGAAAAAACACCACACTTCTTCCCCAAAAAGTGTGGTGTTTTCCATTTGGCAGGAATTCGGATTGCGTGCTTTAACCGGAAATCATCCTAACATATTCCGAACGTTTCCGGAAGCCCCTGAGGGGGATGCATCGCTGCGCCGGGAGCTATCCCCCTTATGGGGATTTTTTGTATAAAGAGCACAAACTTTCTGACATTTTCCGTAGTTTAAAGGATTATAACGCAGTAATTCCCATATCTTTTTTGTACAATCTGTCGAATTTTCCCTTTTTTCTTTAATTATCCCATACACGCTCACAGAAAAGATTATCCCCCCGGGGGGCTTACATACTAACCCGCACTCTGGTATAATGGTAGCATCTAAAGAAAGACGAGGTGCATTTCTATGCATATGGCAGATGCATTGCTGGCTCCAGCTGTTGCCGC
This sequence comes from Faecousia sp., assembly GCA_051867395.1. GTDB lineage: Bacteria > Bacillota > Clostridia > Oscillospirales > Oscillospiraceae > Faecousia. The sequence goes on from JBJDYN010000005.1 coordinate 3,793, forward strand.
GACCATGTACGCGGCTTCCGCAGTCACCGTGGGTGCTTCCGTAAAACAGCTGCGAAAGGATGAAGCCACCGCCAAGCTGCCCACCATGGCTGTGACTTCCGCTCTGGTCTTTGCAGGCCAGATGATCAACTATACCATCCCCGGCACCGGCTCCTCCGGCCACCTGTGTGGTGGCATGATGCTGTCCGCCCTGCTGGGGCCTCAGGCAGGATTTTTGTCCATGGTGGTGATTTTAACAATCCAGTGCCTGTTCTTTGCCGACGGAGGACTTCTGGCCTTGGGCGCGAACTGCTGGAACATGGCGTTCTACGGATGCTTCGTGGGATATTACCTGCTATGGAAACCAATCATGCGAAGCAAGCTGTTTGGTAAAATGGGCACAAAAACCGCAGGCCGGATCAAGATCATTCTGGCTTCCATCCTGGGCTGTATCATCACCTTGCAGCTTGGCGCGTTCTCCGTAGTTCTGGAAACCTCCCTTTCCGGCATCACCGAGCTGCCCTTCAGTGCCTTTGTAGGCATCATGCAGCCCATCCATCTGGCCATCGGATTGATCGAAGGTCTGATTACCTCCGCTGTTCTGGTGTTTGTCTATGAAGCCCGTCCGGAACTGCTGATGGATGTGAACACCGATGATGCCGCTGTCCAGAGCAAGTATTCTCTGAAAACCACTATGATCATTCTGGCTGTTGTGGTCGCCATTGTGGGAGGTGGTCTGAGCCTGGTAGCCAGCTCCAACCCTGACGGTCTGGAGTGGTCCATGTTCGGCAATGCCGAATCCGGCTACAGCGAGAATATGGGCCTGGATGAAGAGAACTACGGTATTTCCAGCGGCGCCTCTGAGGTAGCCGGTTCCATCCAGGAAAAGACCGCGTTCCTGCCGGATTACGCCTTCGCAAACAGCGACAGCGCCGCAGGCACCACTGTTTCCGGCTTGGTCGGCTCCGCCATGGTGGCAGGTGTCGCGCTGCTGATCTGCATGGGCGGCGGTTTCTTCCGCAAGAAAAAAGTTGCTGCAAATTCATAAGAAATGTGATATGATATCGGAGACGCCTGCTGGGTGTCTCCGATTCTCTTCTGTGAGGAATTTCTATGGATAAACTATCTCAGGCCCAGTCTGAACTGCGGGAGATGGATGCTCTGGCAGCAGCGGATTCTCCTGTCCATCGGCTGCACCCGTTGTGTAAGCTGCTGGTGACCGTTTGCTACATCGTCACGGTGGTTTCTTTTCCCAAATATGATTTCACTGGGCTGGTGGTCATGGTTCTGTACCCGATTCTTTTCTTTCAGGCTGCAGATATTCCGGTCAGCACCTGCTTTTATAAGCTGCGCCTTGTGCTGCCCTTGGTCTGCGCCGTGGGCTTGGTGAATCCGTTCCTGGATCCTACGCCATGGATGCAGCTTGGAAATCTGACCATCACCGGCGGCATGGTGTCCATGGTGACGCTGATGATGAAGGGTATCTTTTCTCTGATGGCCTCCTTTCTGCTGATCGCCACCACGCCCATGGATTCTCTGTGCGCTGCCCTGCGAAAGCTCCATGTACCCTCCATCCTGACAACGCTTCTTCTGCTGACCTACCGCTACATCGGCGTGATGCTGGAGCAGGTGTCCGTCATGACCGAAGCGTACAAGCTCCGTGCCCCAGGGCAAAAAGGCATCCACATTTCTGCCTGGGGCTCCTTCCTTGGGCAGCTTCTGCTGCGGAGCATGGATCGGGCCCAGGAGCTGTATGACAGCATGCTTCTGCGGGGCTTCCAGGGTGAGTTTTTCTATGCCGACGTGCCTCCCTGTAAGGCAAGCGGCATCGTGTATACCGTTGTCTGTGTTTTGGCCTTTGTTGTCGCAAGGCTGGTTCCGGTTACGTCATTGCTGGGGAATTTGTTTGTGGGGTGAGAATTATGATCCAATTTCAAAACGTATCTTTTTCTTATGACAGCGCAAATCCTGTGGTGCAGAATCTGAGTTTCACCATTCAAAAGGGTGAAACCGTAGGTCTGATTGGCGCCAACGGTGCCGGGAAATCCACCATTATGAAGCTGCTCCTGGGCTTGATCCGCGGGCAGGGAGAGATCACCGTAGATGATCTTCCCCTGAACAAGCAGAACATTCCCGCGATCCGGCAGAAAATCGGATTTGTATTGCAGGATTCCGACAATCAGATGTTTATGCCTACCGTCTATGAGGACATGATCTTCGGCCCCCGGAACTACGGCCTGAGCAAGGAGGAAACGGA
>JBJDYN010000006.1:0-34479 GCA_051867395.1 Faecousia sp.
ATGGCGCTGCCGCGCCAGTGGAACCGTCGTAAGATAAACGATCATTTATATGAGAAACTTGGGGTACGACTGAATAGTTACCCCAAAATAAGAATTCACGGCCGCCCGGGATTCCGGGCGGCCGTATTGCCGTTTAGCGGCTGTTCCGATTCTCGTTGCGGTTCTCGTTGCGGTTCTCGTTACGGTTCTCGTTACGGTTCTCGCTGCGGTTCTCGTTCTTGTTCTGGTTGTTGTTCTGGGTTCTGTTCTGGTTATCCATAATTCTCTTCCTCCGTTTTTTATCTCACGGCTTTGCCGCTCTGGTAGCTTGCCCAGGTTTTCAAGATTTATCCTTGGCTTTGAAAATCAGGCTTGCCAGCAATCCAGCGAGAATTGCCGCTGTGATTCCCCCTGCGGAGGCTTTCAGTCCTCCTGTAAAGATGCCCAGGAATCCGTCCTGCTCCACAGCCTCCTTCACGCCCTTTGCCAAGGTATTTCCGAAGCCTGTCAGCGGCACGGTTGCCCCTGCTCCTGCGAACTCCGCCAGGGGCTTGTATACGCCGACGGCTCCCAGGAATACCCCTGCCACCACATAGCAGACCAGAATTCGGGCCGGGGTCAGCTTGGTCATGTCGATGAGGATCTGCCCGATGAGGCACAGCGCGCCGCCTACCAAAAATGCTTTGAGATAATCCATATTACCGCCCTCCTGTGATACACACCGCATGGCAAACCCCCGGAATGGGAAGCCCCTGCTGGGTGGAGGTGGGGGACAGCAGCGCCCCGGTTCCGCAGAACAGGATCTTCTTCAGCTTTCCTTCCTTCAGCTGTCCCAGCAGATACCCGCACAATGTGATGGCGCTGCACCCGCAGCCGGAGCCTCCCGCGTGGACATCCTGCTTGGTGTTGTCGAATACCAGAGTGCCGCAGTCCGTCAGTTTGCCCCCTAGACTGACCCCATCCCGTTTCGCCAGCTCCAGCAGCATTTCCTTGCCCAGCTGCCCCAGATCCCCGGTGACGATGAGATCGAAGTCCTCCGGCCCGGTCTTCATGTCGGCAAAGTGGGCCCGGATGGTGGCATAGGCCGCCGGAGCCATAGCCGCGCCCATGTTATTGGCATCCTTGATACCCAGGTCTGTGACGGTGCCGATGGTGCAGGCGGTGATTCTGGGCCCTTTTCCATCACTGCATACCAGCGCCGCTCCGGAGCCGGTGACGGTCCACTGGGCGGTGGGAGTCCGCTGTCCGCCGTAGCCCAGGGGGAACCGGTACTGCCGTTCCGAGGAGGCAAAGTGGGAGGAGGTCATGGCCACCACCTTGTCCGCGAAGCCGCCCCCCACCGCCATGGAGGCCATCAGCAGGCTCTCCGCCATGGTGGAGCAGGCCCCGTACAGCCCCAGGTGAGGAATGCCCAGATTGCGCAGGGTGAAGGAGGAACCGATGCACTGGTTCAGCAGGTCGCCGGAAAAAACCAGGTCGAAGTCCGACAGGCTCATTCCGGCCTTTTCCGCCAGTTTCTTCAGGGCCTGCTGCTGCATATATTTTTCCGCCTGCTCCCAGGTCTTTTGTCCGAAATAGGTATCCTTGGTTTTCAGGTCAAAGGTGTGGGCCAGAGGACCCTCCGATTCCTTTTTCCCCGCCACACTGGCCCAGGTGGTGATCACGGGAGCCTCCTGCAAAGCAAAGCTCTGCCGCCCCCGCTTGTGGTTTGCCATAGAAGCACCTTCTTTTCATGTTTTTCCTAGTATGCGCCAATGTTGCAATTGCCATTCCAATGGAGTATAATGAAAAAACATAACGATTCAGTCATGGTAAAGGTTTTGGCGTAAATGATCGTTTATGCGGGCAAGGCCCGCGGCGAATGCGTTACGAACACTGGCGCTGGACCAACATCCCCTGGGCCCCTCGACCGTAGGTGCGGTGCTAGGGTAAATGATCGTTTATACACGCACCCACTGTAGGGGAGGGTCACTGACCCTCCCGCCAGGTGATTGTTTTGAGTGGTCAAACCCGTCGCTTTTTGCGAAAACCAGCACTGGAAGCAACCTATTTCACGCTCTGTTCCGTTACCAAGCGGGAGGGTCAATGACCCTCCCCTACAGATGGTGCTGCGGTAAACGATCATTTATAGGAGAAACATGCGGTACGACGGAATCGTTACGGAAGAACTTCAAAGGAGGTATTTCTCTATGAAAAAAGAACGGTTCTTAACAGTGATAGTTGTGGGCATTTGTGTATTGCTGCTCTGCGGGTGCGGAAAAGAAGCTCGTGCAAGAGAGGTTTCCATTGATTATGGAGAATCCACTCTTTATTCACAGGAGGATATGGATGTGGCGATCCAGTTAATTGAAGACACATTTGCCGGAGACGGATGGAAAGGCTGCGAACTACACAGTATTCGATATTCGTCAGATACATGTAATTCGCAAGAGAACATACAATGGATGAATGATTTGGCCAAGGCTCAAAACGTGGATGCAGACTATACCCAATGTATTGAATTTGTCAGTGATTTTCATTCCCCCAAAAATAAGAAAGATCAGGGCGCGTGGAATCTTGATGAGGAATATACAGATTGGCAGTGGTGGCTTGCTCGCACAGATGGCGGGGATTGGCAGCTTGTGACATGGGGATATTAATATTTGACCATGACGATTGCAGATAGAGAAATTACGGATTATTGACTTTGCAAGAGAACGAAGAGAGGATGCGTTATGATGTATGAGGTCCGTCTTGCCGGAGAGCAGGATATGCCGCGAATCGAAGAAATCTATGCCTACGCCAGAGCCTTTATGGCGGCCCATGGGAATCCCAGCCAGTGGGGGACCACCCATCCGCCCAGGCAGCAGCTGGAGCAGGACATTGCCGAGGGAAATCTTTATGTGGTTACGGCGGGAGATACCATTCACGGCGTCTTCTTTTTCCTGATTGGCCCGGACCCTACCTATTCTTATATTGAAAACGGCGCCTGGCACGCCGACCGTCCCTACGGCACTATCCACCGCATCGCGGGGGATGGCTCCGGCGGCATTCTGCATACGGCTGTGGAATTCGGAAAGCAGCGGACGGACTATCTGCGCATTGACACCCACGAGGACAACATTGTGATGCAGCGCGCCGTTGAAAAGCAGGGCTTCCGGCGGTGCGGCATCATCTATCTGGCGGACGGTTCCCCGAGGATCGCCTATGACCTGACGGTATAAGGCAGTGTCATGCATTGAGAGCCGTATCGTAGGGGGCGATGCCCACATCGCCCCGCAGGGAAAGCGACACTTTTTGCACCAGACTGCGGCGAATTCGGAACAAAAGCGCAAGGGCCGATGTGCCTCAATCGGCCCCTACAGAGCGGTCTTAAGTTGATGACATCGCGGTATAAGGGGGAGGAAAGTATGATTAGGCAGGCAGAACTCCGGGACCTTTCCAGAATTGCGGAGATATTGGTGTTTTCCAAGCGAGTGAACTTCCGCCGGATTTTCCAGGATGACCAGTATTCCTTCGGAGAATTGCAGGTGCTTTCTGCAGCAGAGGAATATGCTGCGGATTCCCAGGCGCTGGCGCAGACTTGGGTATATGAGGAGGACTTCGTCAAGGGCCTGATCCGGATTCAGGGCAGGGAAGTGAAGACCCTGTACACCGATCCCTTCTTCACAGGCCAGGGAATTGGCGGCAAGCTGCTGACCTTCGCCATTGACCGTTTTGATGTGCGTTATTTGTGGGCGCTGGAAAAGAACGAAAAAGCCCTGGCCTTTTACGGCAGGCATGGCTTTTTCCCAAACGGCGTCTGGCAGTACGAGGAAGGGACTGTGGAGCGTTTGCTGCTGCTGGAACGGCAAAATATTTTGGAGGGATAGACAATGGAGCGGAAAACATTAAATGGGAACCAACTGAAAGCCATTGCCATGGCGGCTATGACGGTGGATCATCTGACCTGGGTTATTTTCCCGGGGTACCAGAAGGTCTGGTGGATTCTGGCGTTACATATCATCGGAAGGTTGGCGGCTCCGATCTTCTGGTACTTCGTGGCGGAAGGGTATCACTATACCCATGATTGGAAAAAGTATGCCCTGCGGCTGCTGGTGTTTGCGGTGATCGGGCATTTTGCCTATAATTTTGCCTTTGGAATTCCCTTTGTCCCGTTCCGGACCTCCGTGTTCAATCAGACCAGCGTGATTTGGTCGCTGTTTTGGGGCCTGATTGCCCTGGTCATCAACGACAGCGAGAAAGTAAAGCAGTGGCAGAAAGTTCTGCTGCTGATTGGGATCGCGTTGATCTCCTTCTGTTCGGACTGGAGCTGCATCGCGGTGTTTGCGATCCTTTCCATAGGGACAAACCGGGGGAATTTCCCCAGGCAGATGATGGGTATGATGGTCTGGGTGGCGTTCTACGCGGTGATTTACATTCTGTTTATCGATCCCGTCTATGGCATCTTACAGATGTTTACCGCCCTGACCATTCCACTGCTGAGGATGTACAATGGCCAGCGGGGCAGCTGGAAGGGAATGAAGTGGTTCTTCTATGTCTATTACCCCCTCCATCTGGTGATCTGCGGCCTGATCCGCATTGCGCTTCAAGGAGACATCGGCATTATGATCGGTGGATAAAAAAATGAGCTGGCATTCCGAATGGGAATGCCAGCTGATATTTTTGCCTATGCTCCGGGCGCTGTAATCGGTGTCCTCATACTTTGCCTCCGCCTTTGGGAAAGGGGGTCTCTCACGTCCCCGGGAAAAAAGCGGGTTATTTCCCCGCCAGCGCCCGTTCCAGCCACACACAGCCCAGGTCAAGGGCGGTGTAGAAGCCGTCTTTTTCGCTTTTCTTCACGATGCGGTCCCGGCTCTTGGCGGCGGGATCTGTCAGCTGAAGCTGAACCGCGACACGGGTTGCGATATCCATATCGCCCATCTTTTTGGTCTCCAGAATCTGGAGCATGACGATGTGGCTGTCGGCCATGGAGCCGTAATAAACAATATTGTCCTTCCGCATCAGCGGACGGCCTTTATACATCAAAACTGCATTTTCATCAGCCATGAAACATACCTCCTGCACAAAATGTATTCATACTGTAACATACTGTTACACAAATGTCAAGGTTTTTGCTGGGAAATCCAGAGAAAATCTAACTTTTTCTGAAAAAAGGGAGACAAAGGAAAAGTATGAGATTGGTAAGGTACAAAACAAGAGGCCCTTGCTGCTGCAAAAGCCTCTTGGCTTTGGGTCATTCCTTCTCGAACAGATATTCCCGGACCAGTACCTGCATCAGCTCGTCCCGGTCGATCTTGCAGATCATGCTCCGGGCGCCGTTGTAGTTGGTGATGTAGGTGGGGTCCTCGGTCAGCAGGTAGCCGACAATCTGATTGATGGGATTGTAGCCTTTTTCGGTCAAGGCCTCGTACACACTCCGGAGAATGCGCCGCATGCTCTCTGTATCGTCGCTGGGTACGGTAAATTTCTGTGTGTCCTTGTCCGTCATGGTCTTCAGCCTCCTTGGAAATAGAATATAGTCATTATAACCGAAATTTCCAGGACTGTAAAGTCTATAATGTGGAAATTTTTGTTAAATTATGCCTTCTTTTCCCTCAGCGCAGGGATGCGTCCAGCTTTTCCTTCAGGGCGGCCAGGATCTTAGTGACCACGGACTCGGAATCGGCATCCGTCAGGGTCCGGTCGTCCGCTCTCAGCTCCAGGGAGAACGCCATGCTCTTCTTGCCCTCGGGCACGCCGGTACCACGGTAGATGTCGAACAGCTTCACATCCCGCAGCAGCTTTCCGGCGGCGGCGGTGATGACGTCCTCCGCCTGGGCCACGGTGACAGCCTCGTCGCAGATCAGAGCCAGGTCCCGGGAGACCGTGGGGTACTTGGGCAGGGGAGTGTAGGTGGCGTCAGGCAGCTGGCAGGAAAGCAGCTTGGTGAAGTTGATCTCCGCGCAGTAGACCTCGGTGTCGATGCCGTAATTCTTGGCCGCCAGGGGATGGACCTGGCCCATAACGCCTACGTCCATGCCATCCACGGTGATCCTGGCGCAGCGGCCTGGATGATAGCTGGGGTTGTCCTTCACGGCGGTGTAGCTGGCCTTCTTCAGCCGGAGACCGGCGAAGATGGCTTCCACTTCGCCCTTCAGGGTGAAGAAGGTTTCATTTGCGCCGTAGGTGCCCAGCAGCAGCATCTTGGGTTCCTCCGGCAGGGGCTGGCCTTCCACCGGCAGGTAGATCTTCGCGACCTCATAGAGCTTCGCGGATTTGTTGTGGTAGGCGTTGTTCCGGGACAGAATTTCCAGCATGGAGGGCAGGGCAATGGTGCGCATGATGGAGGTGTCCTCGCCCAGAGGATTCTGGATCCGAATGGCGCTGCGCAGAGGAGAGTCGGCGGGAAGCCGGATCTGGTCAAAGACGGCGGGGGAGGTGAAGGAGTAGGTGATGATTTCGCTGTAGCCCAAGCCCCGGCACAATGTTCCTGCCTTGGCTTCCAGCTTCATCTCCGGGGTGTAGCCGCCCTGGGTGGAGGTCTTGAAGGCGGTGGTGGGAATGTTGTTGTAGCCGTAGGAGCGGCCTACTTCCTCGGCGATGTCCGCCATCCGGAGCAGGTCGGGCCGGAAGGAGGGAACATAGATGGTGTCTCCCTCCACGGGAATCTCCAAAAGCGTCAAATACTTGACCATATCCTCCTTGGAGATCTCGGTGCCCAGCAGGCGGTTGATCTTGTCGCACTCCAAAGGAAGCTGTTTGGGTTCGGGAACGTAGTTGATCACATCGATGGTGCCGCCCAGCACGTCGCCGCACTGCAGCAGCTCCACCAGCTCGCAGGCCCGCTGCACGGCGGGAATGGTCATCATGGGATCCAGGCTCTTTTCGAACTTGCCGGAGGCCTCGGTCCGCATGCCCAGAGCCAGGGCGGTCTGGCGGATGGAGGTGCCGTTGAAGTTCGCGGATTCGAAGACCACCATGGTGGTGTCGTCCATGATCTCAGAGTTCTCGCCGCCCATGATGCCCGCCAGACCGATGGGCTTTGTATCGTCGGCAATGACCAGCATACCGGCCTTCAGGTTCCGGACGTTGCCGTCCAGGGTGGTCAGGGTCTCGCCCTCCTGGGCCTCCCGCACCACGATCTTGCCGGAGGACACATAGCGGTAGTCGAAGGCGTGCATAGGCTGGCCGTATTCCAGCATGACGTAGTTGGTGATGTCCACGATGTTGTTGATGGGCCGGACGCCGTTGGCGCGGAGCCGCTGCCGCAGCCACTTGGGGGAGGGGCCGATTTTCACATTGGCAACCATCCGGGAGGAATAGCGGTTGCACAGCGCGGTGGCCGGAACCTCCACATCCAGATAGTCATAGATATCTCCGGCGTCGCTGCCCTTTACCACAGGCTCGTGGTGGCGCATGGGCTTGCCGAAGGCGGCGGCAGCCTCCCGGGCCAGACCGATGATGGAATAGCAGTCGGGCCGGTTGTTGGTAATTTCAAAATCCACAACGGTGTCGTCGTTGCCGATGACCAGGTTGATGTCCTGGCCGATCTGGCAGTCCTCGTCGTTCAGGATCCAGATGCCGTCGGCGTAAGCCCCGGGCAGGTCGTTCTGGGTCAGGCCCAGCTCCGCGAAGGAGCAGAGCATGCCGTTGGAGAGTTCCCCGCGCAGCTTGCCCTTGGTGATGTGCACCCCGCCGGGGAGCCAGGAATTGTGCAGAGCGGCGGGCACCAGGTCGCCCTCGTGGACGTTCTGGGCGCCGGTGACGATCTGCACCGGAGCCTCCTGGCCCACATCCACCTGGCAGATCCACATGTGGTCGGAATTGGGGTGACGGACCATGGACACTACCTTGCCCACGACCACGTTTTTGATCTCGGCGTCCATCCGCTCGTAGGTCTCCACCTTCTGGCCGAAGACGGTGAGGGTCTCCACGAATTCCTTATCGGAAACATTGCTTAAATCAACGAATTCCTCGTTGAGCCATTTTCTGTTGAGCTTCATTGTCTATCCCTCCTTAGAACTGGTTCAGGAACCGCACGTCGTTGTCGAAGATCAGCCGCAGGTCGTTGATCTTCATGCGGCCCATAGCCATACGCTCCAGGCCCATGCCGAAGGCGAAGCCGGAATACTTTTCCGGGTCAATGCCGCAGTTTTCCAGAACCTTGGGGTGCACCATGCCCGCGCCCAGCAGCTCGATCCAGCCCTCGCCGTGGCAGGTGGAGCAGACCTGGCCGTCGATCTCGCCGGTGCCGTGGCACTTGTGGCACTGCATGTCCATCTCGCAGCTGGGCTCGGTGAAGGGGAAGTGGTGGGGACGGAACCGCATGACGGAGTCCTCGCCGTAGATGTTGCGCATAACGGTAGTCAGCGCCCCCTTCAGGTCGCCCATGGTGATGTGCTCGTCCACCACCAGGCCCTCGATCTGATGGAACATGGGGGAGTGGGTGGCGTCGGCCTCGTCCTTCCGGAACACACGGCCGGGAGCCAGCATGCAGAAGGGGGGCTTGTGGGTTTCCATGAAGCGAATCTGCATGGGGCTGGTCTGGGTCCGCAGCAGAACGCTGTCGTCATCGGTGAAGTAGAAGGTGTCGGAGCGGTCCCGGGAGGGGTGTCCCTCCTCAATGTTCAGCCGGGTGAAGTTGTAGTCCGCCAGCTCCACCTCGGGGCCGTCTACCACCTGGTAGCCCAGGCCGACAAACAGATCCTTGATCTGCTGCAGCACCTGGTTCATGGGGTGCTGGTGGCCCACGGGGATGGCCTCGCCGGGGATGGTCACGTCGATGGCTTCCGCAGCCAGCTTGGCTTCCAGCACGGAAGCGTGGATGGCGGCCTTACGCTGTTCCAGCTTGGCTTCGATCTCGGCCCGGACGGTGTTGGCCAGCTGACCCATGGCAGGACGCTCCTCGGGGGACAGACGGCCCATCTGCTTCAGCACGGCAGTGAGCTCGCCCTTTTTTCCCAGCAGCTTTACCCGGATTTCTTCCAGAGCCGCCGGGGTATCGGAAGCCTCCAGTGCCGCCAGAGCATTGTTTTTAATCTGCTCCAATTGTTCTCTCATGTTGATTCCTCCTAAAAGGTTAACTACAAAATAAAAAGCCCTTCATCCCCGTAAATCGGGACGAAAGGCAATGCTTCCGCGGTACCACCCGCATTTCGCCGGAAACCGGCGCGCTTTTTCGGATGCAGACACATCCAAGACCTGTAACGTGGTCACCCGTCCGTCCCTACTTCCAGTTTCAGGCGGCAGCTCCTGGGAGAAAGCCCGGCATTGTACCCAAGCGGCTCACACCATCCCGCTCTCGCTGTATGTGGTAAACCCAATACAAGGCAGCCCAATCTTTGCTTTTCACATATCGAAAGATATATTAGCATATTCGGAGAAAATATGCAAGCTTTTTTTCAACGAAATCACCGTAGGGGAGGGTCACCGACCCTCCCGGCAGCAGAAGCGGTGATTTCCACCACAGTCCGGCGAATCCATACCAAAGGCAATTCGCCGCGGTTCGTGCAAAACTTGGTGCATCCCGCCGGGAGGGTCAATGACCCTCCCCTACAGAGGATTGCTCTTGACGAAAAAAGGTCTGCGTGATATGGTTAACCTATCGAAAACAAAGGAGTGTGTTCTGATGAAATACGAATCCGTACAGCAGGCTTTGGAGGCCTTGGACAAGCTCCAGCAGACCCAGTATGCCTATAACCACGCCATGGGCGTTCTGTATCTGGACGCAACCACCGCTGCCCCCAGCGACACCTGGGAGGGCCGGGGCAAGACCATGGAAATTTTGTCCCAGATCACCTATGACCTGCTGGCAAACACGGAAAACGGGGAACTGCTTTCCTATCTGGAAGACCATTCTCAGGAATTGGACCCCCAGCGCAAGCGAGAGGTGGAGGTCCTGCGCAAAAACTATGACCAGATCCACCGCATTCCTGCGGAGGAATATGTTGCCTATTCCGTGCTGCTGAACGATGCTCAGAACGTGTGGCAGAAGGCAAAAAACGCGGACGACTTTGCTTCCTTCGCGCCTTACCTGGAAAAGATCGTGGCCTTCAATAAGAAGTTCGCGGGCTGCTATCATCCGGAAATGAAACCCTATGATGCTCTGCTGAATGAATTTGAGGAAGGGCTGAATATGGAAACGCTGGATGTCTTCTTTGCCCAGCTTCGGCAGACCATCGTGCCGCTGCTGGCCAGGGTCCGGGAGGCGGAGCCCATCGACGATTCCTTCCTCCACAAGTATTATCCCGTGGAGATTCAGCGGAAATTCTCCGATTACCTGATGGAGGTCATGGGCCTGGACAGAACCCACTGCGGCATTGCGGAGACGGAGCATCCCTACACCACCGGCTTTAACAACAAGGATATCCGCATCACCACCCACTACTATGAGAACAATCTGGTGTCCTCCATGTTCTCCGTGATCCATGAGGGTGGCCATGCTCTGTACGAGCTGGACGCGGACGACCGCTACAACTATACCGCTCTGGCAGGCGGCGTCTCCATGGGCATCCATGAAAGTCAAAGCCGGTTCTATGAGAACATCATCGGCAGAAGCGAGGCCTTTGTCCATGCCATTTTCCCCAAGGTCAAGGAACTGTTCCCGGAACAGCTGGAGGGCGTGGACGAGACCATGTTCTACCGGGCCATCAACAAGGCGGAACCGTCTTTGATCCGCACCGAGGCTGACGAGCTGACCTATGCCCTGCACATCATGGTCCGCTATGAGATCGAGAAGCAGCTCATCGCGGGCACTCTGGAAGTGAAGGACGTTCCGGCCCAGTGGAAGAAGCTGTACAAGGAGTACCTGGGGGTGGAGGTGCCCAACGACCGCCAGGGCTGCCTGCAGGACAGCCATTGGAGCGGCGGCAGCATCGGCTATTTCCCCTCCTACGCCCTGGGCAGTGCCTACGGTCCCCAGCTGCTTCACAAGATGGAGCAAGACCTGGGAGACATCTGGACGGACGTTTCCAAGGGGGATCTCAGCAAGGTCACCGGATGGCTCCGGGAGCATATCCACCGCTATGCCAGCTTCTATAAGCCCGGGCAGCTGTTTGAGAACGCCTGCGGCAAGTTTGACGCGAAATACTTTACTGACTACCTGACCCGGAAGTATACGAAGCTCTACCATCTGTAAGGAAAACCCGCATAAAAAAACGAAAAGGAGGAGCCGCTGTTGTATAAAGATATATTGGATCTGATGTGCTGCCCGGTTTGCCGATCCGGGTTCCGGCTGGAAGCGGTGGAGGTGGAAGGCGACGAAGTGACAGAAGGCAGCCTGACCTGCGGCGAGGGACACCGTTATGCCATCCGCAGAGGCGTGGTGGATTTCTGTTCCAAGGAGCAAACCATGGGAAACCAGTGGAGCGAAACCTATAAGGAAACGGATTATGAAACCCTGGATCAGGAAATTGAGAGCACGAAATCGGAAGCGGAAAAGCGGCGGCAGGAAAGCATACTGGATGCCATGGTTTCTGAGCTTGCGGACATGAAGCAGGGGCTTGTTGTGGATATTGCCTCCGGCAGAGGGATGCTGCTGACAAAGCTGGTGCGGACCTTACAGGCGCCGGTCCATGTTCTGGCGACGGATCTGAGCTTTGCAGTGCTGATGTATGACAGGCTGAAGGTCAGGAAAATCAATCCTGACCTCCATGTAACGTATCTTGCTTGTGACGCGACGGCGCTGCCGCTGAAATCAGGGGTATCGGACGCGGCGGTATCCTTCTTCGGCATTGCCAATATGGCTGGAATTGTGGACAAGGGGCTGCAGGAAGCCGCCCGTATCCTGAAGCCTGGCGGAAAACTGATAAACACCTTGGTTCTGATCAACGAGAACTCCAAGGGGTTTGAAGCATTGTCCCAGGTATGCGCACAAAATCAAATGGACGGTGCGGAGAAAGTATATTTACGGGAAGAAAGCACCAAGCTGCACAGTGCGTATTTTTCTGAGGCAGACTGCCGGATCGTTTGCGAGGACATAAAAGAAGGGACAGAGAACCCATTGGATTTGCTTCCCTATCCAGGCGAATGGTTCGCGTATGCCCTGTTCCAATGCCGGTAGCAGAGAAACCGAGGCTGTGTATGATGAAAGAATTGGATCATGAATCGGTTTTGTCCCTGCTGCCGGACCGGGACCCTTGGGGCCACAAGGGGACTTTCGGAAAGCTCCTGCTGCTGTGCGGCAGCCGGGGCTTCACAGGGGCCGCGTATCTTGCCGCCATGGGTGCCCTGCGAACCGGGGCTGGGCTGGTGTTTCTGGGTGTTCCCGAAAGCATCTATGCCATAGAAGCGGTGAAGCTCAACGAGCCGGTTGTATTCCCGCTTCCCGACCAGGACGGTAAACTCAGCGCCCTTGCGGTCCCGGAGATTTTGAAACGGCTTCCCCAGATGGATGCCGTCCTGGTTGGCTGCGGCCTGGGCCAATCCGACGGAACCCTGGCGGTGGTGAAAGCGGTGCTGGAAAACGCAAAATGCCCCGTGGTTCTGGACGCAGACGGCATAAACGTGCTTGCCACGCATAAGGATATACTGCGCGGAAGAAGCGGCAGCACCATCCTGACGCCCCATGACGGGGAGTTCGTCCGGTTCGGCGGCAGCATCGGCCCGGACCGGATGGCCTCGGCGGAGACGTATGCCAGGCAGTGGAACAGCATCGTCCTGCTGAAGGGCCACGAAACCTGCGTTACCGACGGAGAAACCGGGTACATCAACCGTACCGGCAATCCCGGTATGGCAACCGGAGGCAGCGGCGATGTCCTGGCAGGGATTATCGTGAGTTTCCTGGGGCAGGGGATCCCCCCACTGGAAGCGGCAGCCTGCGGAGCCTGGCTCCACGGCGCTGCGGGAGACCTGTGCGCCAAGGAGCTGGGCCAGTACGGGATGCTGCCGACGGACATGCTCCTGTGTCTTCCGCGACTTCTGAAATAAGGCGGGGTCATTTTGAAAAAGGCAGTCGGTTTGCTGCTCCTTATGTTTTTGCTTTCGGGCTGTTCGGGGGCGTCCAAAGAGATCGAAAGGGGAATGGCCCTTCGCTCCAGGCTTCTGAAAGCCGCCACCTGTTCCTTTGACACCCAGATCACAGCGGACTATGGGGACAAGACCTACCAGTTTTCCATGGCCTGCCAGGGGGACGACCAGGGGAATCTGACCTTCACCGTCACCGCCCCGGAGACCATTGCGGGCATAACGGGCAAAATAACCGGCCAGGGGGGCGCCCTGACCTTTGACGATGTGGCCCTGCAGTTTGATCTGATGGCGGACGACCAGGTGACGCCCGTCAGCGCGCCCTGGATTCTCCTGAAGACCCTGCGCAGCGGCTACTTGACCGCCGCGGGAACGGAGGGGGATCAGCTCCATCTGACCATTGATGACAGCTACGAGAACGATGCCCTGACCCTGGACATCTGGCTGGACGGGGAGGATGTGCCGATTCGCGCGGAGATCCTCTATGACGGCAGGCGGATCCTGTCGCTGACCGTCGTGAATTTTCAGGTTTCGTAGCATTTTGACAGATCCGTGCATAGGATATTTTGGATGTGCTGCCGTATAAAATCCATGTATTCGTGGGAGAATAGCATTACCGCGTTACATATGGTTTCCATCCGGTAGCGCGTGAGCATTTTGCACGGAGCGTGAAGACAATGAACGAAACATCAGTGAAACGAGGCGATATTTTTTACGCCGACCTGTCGCCGGTGGTGGGCAGCGAGCAGGGCGGTACCCGGCCTGTCCTCATCGTTCAGAACGATACAGGCAACCGCCATTCTCCCACGGTCATCGCCGCGGCCATCACCAGCCAGACAGGAAAAGCCCGGCTTCCCACCCACATCAACATCGCAGGGGGCAGCGTGGGACTGAGCAAGGACTCCATCATCCTTCTGGAGCAGATTCGCACCATCGACAAGCGGCGTCTGCGGGAACACATGGGGCATCTGGACGAACAGCAGATGGCCCAGGTGGACGACGCCATCGCCGTCAGCTTCGGCCTGCCAAACAGCGGCAGGGCGACGAGTTAGTGTGGAGTTTGGAATGTGGAGTTTTTTTAGAGTGGAGTTTGGAGAGTTGAGAGTGGGATGATAGAATCATTTCACTGTTGTAACGATTCTGTTGAACCCCAAGCTTCTTATATAAATGGTAACTATTCAGTCGTACCCCAAGTTTCTCATATAAATGATCGTTTACTGTGCGTAGGGGGCGGCATCCTTGACGCCCCTTGTGACGGTACTGCGTGCAAAAGGGGCGTCAAGGATGCCGCCCCCTACGCCCACAGCACAATTGTTTGCATATAACCTTCTATCGAACATACTGCGAGAAACGATCATTTACCGCGCAAAATTTTGCCTCGACTGAATAGTTACTATAAATGATCGTTTATCGTTCGATGGTTCCACTGGCGCGGATGTGGTGTTACAGCAGTATGATTTCGCCGAAATGCATAAATAGGAGTTAGTGCCTACTGCACACCACATCAGTCTCGCTTTGCTCGACAGCTTCTCCTCAAGGAGAAGCCTTGGGCGCTGCCGCGCCAGTACGGCTATCTGAGATAAACGATAATTTACAATACCAACTCCAAACTCCAAATTCCACACTCCACACTCAAAAAATCCACTCTGTCATAGCTCCCTTTTCTGTATCATACAATGCAGGGGGGGCGTTGTTTTTGGAAGGAAATTACGGTGTGTACTTTGGAAAAAAGCTTGCGGGGAAGGTTCAGGTCCAGCGGCAGGGACTTTACTACCGCTTTACCTGCCGCTGCCAGATCAGCGGGGATGTGGTGTGCCGCCTGCATGTCAGCTGTGGGGACAAGCGGGAGAATTTGGGAGTGGTGGTTCCCGTGGATGGCGGCTTCGGCCTGGACACCAAGTTGCCGGTGAAGCGGCTGGGGGAGGGGAAGATGGAATTTACCCTGATCCCAAAGCACGAGGTTTTGGAAGGAACTTTTGTCCCCATCTACCCGGAGGAACCCTTTGCCTACATAGAGCGGCTGAAGGAAGGGTTCCTGGTGAAAAAGGGAGAGCAGGTTGGCGTGGCATTTAAAGAATGCTGAGTAAAAAATGAGGAGGGGCGCTGCCCCTCCTTTATTTGTTAATATCCGGGAAATTCTATGATGGGCTTCATCTCCATGGGTATTCTGGGATGGAATTCGATCAACTGTCTGGCTTCCTCTTCCGTGATCGGTACTGGGGTAATGTCGGTGTCGCTTTTATTGGTCTCCCAGGTCCCATCCAATTCAGAATAGCCCACAAACTGATATTTTTCCGGTAACCAGGTTTCATCGTAATCTTTGCCCAACAGATAATACCAGTGTTTCTCAGCTCCTTGAAAATCTACCATTTCCAGGAAACCATCTTCGCACAGATAGATTGGCTGGCTGGTTGAGAAAAGGAAACTGGTTTGACCGTTCTGTATGGTGAATACCTCAATAAAACTGTGGGAGTCATCGTCATTGTCAAACCGACCTGTATAGCCCAGCAGCAGCTCCTCCACACCGTCTCCGTTGACATCCGCCATGGCATATGTCATTTCTTCCGCCGGGGTACTCTCGGAAATAAGGCCTTGGATGAGTTCCAAGTAACTGCCATGGGCATAGGGGTCAACATAGGTTTCCATCATGGCCGCCTGCCGCTGCTCAAAGAGTTCCGGGTTGAACTTTTCCAGCTTTTCCCTGGCAAGGGACAGGTCTGTCTTCTGTGGCTTGATCCCAAAATCGAAGGTTTCCACGACCTGCAGAAGCTGCTCCCTGGTCATGGACACCGTTGTTCCGTTGTCCTGTTCATGGCAGATATCCATACTGACGGAGACAAATGCGTCTTCTCTGTCGCAGAAGATTCGTGCGAAACGCCCCCCCTGGACGATCAGAAGATCATAGCCCTGTGCGGTGGTGTAATTCCATTCCTCATAATCCGTCAGTTCGCCCAAGGTGGTATATACGGTATCCAGGTAATCTTTGCCGGAGAAGTACATGGAGTTCAGCATTTCGTAGGGCCACTGACCTTCTCCGGTCATCGTCTGCCAGAATTCTGCCTTGAAGTTTCCTCCCTGATAGAAATAACCGACAATGCCTTCCACCTTGGTCTGGGCCTCGGGCAGGAACAGGCTGTCGATTCCCAAGGATTCGAAGAAAACATCGCTTTCGTATCTCTGGAATACTGCCGCGGGACCCAGCAGCTGCAGACCGTACTTCGCGGCAATTTCATCCACCTTGTTCTGCATTTCCTGGCTGTAAATACTGTAGGCTTCGTAATCTTCCGGTTTTTGGAAGTCATCCGAATCCGCAAGAATCGTCCAGTCCGGGTCATAGGCTTGGTCGAATTCCAGCCACTCCTGAGCGGCCTGATAGTTGGGACTGCCTTTGAGGCCCTGCAGGGAAATCACGTTCCGATTTCCTTCCGACGCTTCGACTTTTTCTCCGTTTTCGTCAAAGTGGGCAGGCTCCGTATAACGGTATTCGCCAAGCTTCATGTCCTTCAGGTTCAGCATCACGACCGCTGCGGCGCAGCCTGCCAGCAGCAGGGCCAGTGCGGCAATGGCAGCGATCAGAAGCTGTTTTTGTCCAATTCGTCTTTTCCGGGGCTGGACAATCCCTTCCCGGGTGTTCACAGCGCTGCACACATAGGAATCCTTCGCGTTCCCGATCAGATCCAGCAGTTCATTTGCGGTCATAGATAGCCCTCCTTTTCCATTTGCCTGCGTAGCTTCATTCTCGTTCTGTGGAGCATGGAGGTAACCTTGCTCTCGGAAAAATGGAAGCTCTCCGCTATGTCTGCCACGGGATCCAGGCACCAGTACCGCCGCAGGAATACATCCCGCTCCGTTTGGGGCAGGGTGCCCAGAAAACGGTTGAGCGCCTGGGTAGCTTCCTTGCGGGTGCAGGCTTCCTCCAGACACTGCCCGCCGGATACACAGTCCCCCAACTCCTCCAGCGCCAGAACGATCTCTCCGCCGCCCCGCTTCTCCGCCTTCTGGGAGCGCCAGCGGCTGATGGATAGGTAACGGGTGATCCTTCCGAGAAATGCGGAAAGAATGGCCGGACGCTGGGGTGGCAGCCGGTTCCACGCCGCGAGATAGGTATCGCTGACGCTTTCCTCCGCGTCTTCCCGGTTTGCAAGCACATTGTAGGCAATGGAGTAGCAATAGCCCCCGTACTTGGCGTCGGTCTCCGTAATGGCGGCTTCCGACCGCTTCCAGTACAGGTCGATAATGGCTTTGTCGTCCATGCAAACACCTCCTTGGTTTGTTTTGGGCCCTTCACCTATAAAGCCGCAGAAAAAGGAAAAAACTTGCATCCCAAGAAAAGTTTTCTTGGAAAAAATTGCGAACGGATCATCTCTTGTACGCAAACAGGCTGCCGCCGGTGGGCAGCAGCCTGTTCGTGTAAATTAAAGTTCCAGCTCCAATCCCACAGGGCAGTGATCCGACCCCAAAACCTCCGTGTAAATGGGCGTGGCGGTGACCTTCTGAGCAATGCGGTTGGACACCAGGAAGTAGTCAATCCGCCATCCGGCGTTGTTCTTCCGGGCGTTGAACCGGTAGCTCCACCAGCTGTAGATGCCTGTTGCTTCCGGATTCCGGTAGCGGAAGGTGTCCGTAAAGCCTGCCTCCAGCAGCTTGCCGAAGCTCTCTCGCTCCTCGTCGGAAAAGCCCGCGTTGCCCCGGTTGGAGGCGGGGTTTTTCAGGTCGATCTCCTGGTGGGCCACATTCAGGTCCCCGCAGGCGATGACCGGCTTCTTCTGATCCAGCGCGGACAGGTATTCCCGGAAGGCGGCGTCCCATTGGAGCCGATGGTCGATCCGGGCCAAGCCCTGCTGGGCGTTGGGGGTGTAGCAGGTCACCAGGTAGAAGTCCGGGTATTCCAACGTGATCAGCCGCCCCTCCGTGTCCAGTTCCTCCACGCCCAGGCCGTATGTAACGGACAGGGGCGCTTCTTTGGCGAAAATGGCGGTACCGGAATAGCCCTTTTTCTGAGCATAGTTCCAGAATTGGGTGTAGCCGGGCAGGGGAAGGTCGATCTGGCCCTGCTGCAGCTTGGTTTCCTGCAGGCAGAAGAAGTCAGCGTTCAGGGTGTCAAAGGTCTCCTGAAAGCCCTTGCCCACGCAGGCTCTCAGACCGTTTACATTCCAGGAAATGCATTTCATTGTGTTTCCTCCGTTGGCGCAGTCATGCTGCTGTCATATAGGATCAGGTTGTCCCGGGTCATGGTGACGGACCGGGAGCCGCTGTTGATGGTGACGGCTTGTGCTTCGGTCACGTCCAGGCAGGTCAGGGTCAGACAGGCGCAGGCTAAGGAATATTCTGCGTCGGTGAGCACAGCAGAGGTATCGGACAGATTCAGTGTGATCATTCTGTCCGCCTGCTCTACGGAGAGGAACCGGACCCCCCGTGGAATGGGGCTGACCAGCTCCTCACCTGAGGGCCCTATGAGATACAGGGCCAGAAGGTAGGACAGGTTGTCCCGGTGCCCGGAAGCCTCCCGCTCCTCGGAAGCGATGACGCCGGCCTCGGTGCTGTACTGGTATTGCGCCCGGAGATAATAGAAGGTGACAGGATCTTTGATTCGCGCCCCGAATTGACCGCAGCCGGTGAAAAGCAGGCACAGAAAAAAAGCAAGGCCAATCAGCCGTTTCATGGTTTGTCCACCTCCGTATCAAAGGCAGGGAAGGTGACAGTGAAGGTGCTGCCCTGTCCTGCCACGCTGGAAACCGTAATTTCGCCCCGGTTTCGCTGCACGATGGTGCGCACAATGGACAGTCCCAGGCCGCTGCCGCCGGTTGCCCGGGAGCGGGCCTTGTCCACCCGGAAGAACCGTTCAAATACATGGGGAAGGGCTTCCTCTGGGATGCCCATGCCGGTGTCGGAGACCTCCAGAATGGCGTTGTCCTCCTCCCGGCGCAGATGTACCGTCAGCGAGCCGCCAGGGATATTGTATTTGATGCCGTTTTCCATCAGGTTGAACACGATCTGATACAGGTCGTCCTCCAGGATCAGTACGGGGCAGTCCTCCTCCAGCTCCAGATGGAAGCTGATTCCCGCCTCGATGGCATTCTGCCGGAGCATTCTGGCCACCCGCTGCACTGTGGGGGCCATGTAGATGATCTCACTTTCGTCACTGGGCGGAGTTTCCGCTTTGGTTAGAGAAAGGAGCTTCTCCGCCATGCGGTTTAGCCGATCCGCTTCGTCGCCGATGTCGCCCACAAATTCCCGAACGGTGTCCAGGTCCATGTCGTACTGCAAAATGGAGTCCGTCAGCAGCTTGATGGAGGCAAGGGGGGTCTTCAGCTCATGGGAGGCATCGGAGACGAACCGGCTGCGCTTCTGCTCCGAGGTTTGCAGCCGCGCCGTCAGGTCGTTGAACTCGTTGGCCAGAACGGTCAGCTCGTCGTTGCCGTTCATAACCACCTTATGGGAATAGTCCCCCTCCTGGATGATCCGCATGGAGGCCATGATCCGGTTCAACCGCCGGGAGAAGGTGTTGGCGAAGGACACGGAGAAAAGAATAACGATGATCTCCAGCAGCAGGGTAATCCGCAGCACCGTGTTCTGCAGGGACTGGATCAGAGCGCCCTGGGCAGTGTCATACTCCGTCATGTAGACACAGCCCACAATGGTGCCGTAGGACACGATGGGGGTAGCTGCCCGGGAGTCCATGACGCCGTTGTGATAATGCCAGGAAAAAACGTCGTTGCCGGCAGGCGTCGTTTCGCTGACCGCTACGGCCTGCAAGATCTCCGGGAGCAGCAAATAATTGCCGAGATCAGCGCCGCTGCTGTCGTAGAGGACGGTGCCGCTCTGATCCGTCACAATGAGCCGGGTGATCTTCAGACTCTCCATCTGGCTGACGACACCCGCAACGGTGGTGGAATTGAGAACCTCCAGAATGGCGATTTCGTCGGAAGCCAGCTGGCATTTTTCGATCATAGAGGATTCCTTGCTCTGATAAAACAGCTTCTGGCTGATACCCGAGCAGTAGATATTCAGGATAATCAGGACCACAGACGTGATGAGCACATAGGTCATGGCGTAGCGGACCTGGGTTTTGCTGTAGCCGCGGTAAGCGGTCTTTTCATTTTCGGAAATAATAGCCAACGCCCCACTTCGTCATGATGTATTTCGGCTGGGCGGGATTTTCCTCCAGCTTTTCCCGCAGACGGCGGATGTGCACGTCCACGGTGCGGATGTCACTGCGGTATTCGTAGGCCCAGATGGTGTCCAGCAGCGCCTCCCGGGAATAGACCCGGTTGGGATTGCGCATGAGAAATTCGATGACGTCAAACTCCTTGGCAGTCAGGTCCGCCAGGGTTCCGTCCCGGTAAGCGTTCCGTGCGTCCAGATCCAGGGTGATGGTGCCGATGGTCAGGATGTTCCCGGTTGCTTTTTTCTCGCCGCCGCCTGCCCGGCGAAGCAGCGCCCGGATCCGGGCTTTCAGCTCCAGAATATTGAAGGGCTTGGTCAGATAGTCGTCCGCCCCATGATCGAAGCCGATGAGCTTGTCCATATCGTCGGCCTTGGCGGTCAGCAGGATGATGGGAATGTCGGAAAATTCCCGGATTTTGGCGCAGGCGGCAAGTCCGTCCATGTTTGGCATCATCACGTCCAGCACCACCAGGTCCGGATTTTGCTCCTGCACCAGCCGGACCGCATCCAGACCATCACTGCCGGTGATGACCTCGTAACCCTCATTCTGTAAATTGAAGCGGATGCCTTTTACCAGCAGCGCTTCGTCGTCCACAACCAAAATCTTCATGTTATCCTCCGATCGTGATCAGGTTCTTGATTTCTTCCAAACGCGTTTGCCCGAGGCCGTCCACGCCGCCTAGCTCCTCCAGGGAATGGAAGCGGCCGATTTTGTCCCGGTAGTCCAGAATGCGCTGGGCCAGCACTTCGCCGATGCCGGGCAGGGCCATGAGCTCCTCTTTTGCGGCGGTGTTGAGATCAATGGGGAAGGGAACATCAGGATTCTCTATAGATGCCTGGGCTGCGGGCGCGGTGGTCTGGGGCGGAGCGGTCAGCATGGAGGCGGGGACCGAAAGCCGGACCTGCCCGTGACCTTGATTTTTACCCAGAAAGAAGCCCAGAGTAAACGCGCCAGCCAGCAGCGTCATCATTATTATTAGAATCGGAAAATGCTGTTTTTTCAAGGGAATCACCCTCCCACATTGACGAGCGGGGAAAAAGCTGTTATAATACGAGCATAGTATGTTCCATATTATACACGATTTTTTCCTGCCGGACAAGTCCGGCGATGGGATATTGAGGGAAATTTATGAAAAAAATGAAACACCTTTCCTTTTTGCTGTGTGTAATGCTTCTTCTGCAATGTGTTCTGCTGCCGGTTTCCGCTGCGCAGACCGAGGACACGGAGCCTTCGCAGACTACGGCGTCCACCCAGGCTTCCCAGGAACCGGCAGCTTTTGGTACAGTCTGCGTTCAGAACGGCTGCCGTACCATCGAGGGCATGGTGCCTCTGGGCGGCAGCGACAAGCGGCTGGAGACCTGTCAGGCCGCGTTTTTGTATGAAGTGAGTACGGATACCGTGGTTTATTCCTTTAACCCGGATATGAAGCTTCATCCCGGTACTTTGGCAAAGATCGTTCTGGCCATGGTGGTGCTGGAAAACTGTGATTTGGACGATGTTGTCACTGTCACGGAGGGCATTCAGTCCTATGTTCCTGGTACTGCCCAAACGGTATCGGAGAAATTAAAGAGCAACGAGCATATTTCTGTAGAGGATTTGCTGTACGCCACATTGATGATGAACGCAAATGACTGTGCTGTCGCCCTGGCCCACCATGTGGCGGGAACTTCAGATGCTTT
This sequence comes from Faecousia sp., assembly GCA_051867395.1. Taxonomy (GTDB): domain Bacteria; phylum Bacillota; class Clostridia; order Oscillospirales; family Oscillospiraceae; genus Faecousia. Next base: position 21,751 of record JBJDYN010000006.1, read on the forward strand.
CCTTACGCTGATGAACAGCTGGGTCAAGCGGTTGGGCTGTGTCAATACGGAATTTGGCAATATCAGCGGCCTTTACACTGCCCAGTCCTACAGCACTGCCCGGGATATGGCGAAAATCATGCGGGAAGCTATGAAAAATGAGCATTTCCAGGAGATCAGCAGCACCAGAAGCTATACCATCGAGGCCACGGATCTGGCAGCAAAGCGAAAATTGACAACGCAGAATTACATGGTGGACGACTCCACTATTCAGGATTTCTATGACAGCCGTGTCACCGGCGGCCTGCAGAGCTACCATGAGTCCACCGGCGCCTCCATCGTCTGCACGGCGGAAAGCAAGGGAATGACGTATATCGCTGTGGTCCTGGGCGCGCAGCGTACCGTGGGCGAAAACGGCTGGTCTGTCGTGTACTACGGCAACTTCAACGAGATGACGGACCTGCTGAAATTTGGCTTCGACAACTATAAGGTCAACCGCATTGTCTATGACGGAATGACGATGGGGCAGTTTTCCGTGGCAGGCGGTGAGTGCAACGCGGTGGGACAGGCCGTGGTGAACATCGATTCTGTGGTGCCTATCAATGCGCAGATGAACAACCTGATCACCAGTTTCACCGTAACAAACAAGGGCCTGACAGCCCCCATTGAGAAGGGGCAGCTTATTGCCACGGCCCAGGTAAAATACCGGGATTCCGTCATGGCAGAGGCGGAGATCTACGCAGTCAGCGGCGTCAAAGCCTCCAGCGACACCGGCGTGACCATCTACTCCACCGTCCAGGGGGACGGCGGCAAGAGTTCCGGGGTCCTGTCCACCATCGGAACGATCCTTGTGGTTGTGGTTGGCCTGGCGGCGGCCTATCTTGCCTTCAACTCCTTTATGCGTTCCCGGATGCGTGCCATCCGCCGCAAAAGACGGGCGGAGCGCAGGAGGAATCGCTGATGCTGGACTGGAGCGGATTAAAGAATCTGTGTGCGGACTGCACCCGCTGCGGCCTGTGCGAGACGCGGCACAATGTGGTTTTCGGTATGGGCATTGAAGACGCGGATATCATGTTCATTGGCGAGGGACCTGGCGAGCAGGAGGACCTGACAGGCCTGCCATTTGTGGGGCCCGCGGGAAAACTGCTGGACGACATGCTGTCCATCATCGATCTGGACCGGACGGTCAACTGCTATATTGCCAACATAGTCAAATGCCGGCCCCCGAGAAACCGGGATCCCATGGAGATTGAGCAGGATGCCTGCATTGGCTACCTGCGCAACCAGGTAGCGCTGGTAAAACCCAAAATCATCGTATGCCTTGGCCGCATTGCCGCCAAGCGTCTGATCGATCCGGACTACCGCATTACCCGCCAGCATGGGCAGTGGGTATGCAGGAACGGCGTTTGGATGACGGCCATCTACCATCCGTCGGCCCTGCTGCGGGACGTGTCCAAGCGCCCGGAGACCTTCGATGATCTGCTCACCATCCGGGAGAAGATCCAGGAGGTCGGCGCCAGAACCTAGAATAACAACAAAAATCCCGAATGCGGAAGCATTCGGGATTTTGGAGCTAGTGACCTGACTCGAACAGGCGACCTTCTCATTACGAGTGAGATGCACTACCGACTGTGCTACACTAGCATTTTCTCAGCCCAATTATTATACCGGTAATTGGGCGAAAAGTCAATAACTTTTTCTGCCGGTTGTCATTTTTTGAGAACCTTTTGGACAGTACGAATAGGAGGAGGATCCCAATGACAGATTCCAGAAGCTACTACGAAGCCTACGATGACCGCTACCGTCAGGTACACGGGGAGAATCTGCGCTGGTTTATGGAGGAGCCCTCGCCCATCGTCGGGCAGGTTCTTTCGGAATTCGGCGTTCCGCCCACTGCCAGGCTCCTGGAGATCGGCTGCGGGGAAGGGCGGGATGCGAAATTTCTCTTAAATCGGGGCTATGATGTTCTGGCGACGGATGTGTCAGCCGAAGCCGTTGCCTACTGCCGCAGGGAAAATCCCGGGTTTGCGGACCGGTTTCAGGTGCTGGACTGCATCCAAGACCGGCTGGATACCAAATTTGATTTCATCTATGCTGTGGCCGTGGTCCATATGTTGGTTTTGGAGGAAGACAGGGACGGTTTTTACCGGTTCTTTTATGACCAGCTTTTGGAAACGGGGATCGGGCTGATCTGCACCATGGGGGATGGAGAAATGGAGCGGCAGTCGGATATTTCCAACGCCTTTGCCTTGCAGGAACGGACTCACGAGCCCACCGGCAGAACCGTTCACATCGCGGGGACCTCCTACCGGGCAGTGTCCTTCGAAACCTTCCGAAAGGAGCTGGACAGAAACGGTCTGGAGATTCTGCGGCAGGGCCTTACCGATATCCAGCCGGATTACTGGAAAATGATGTACGCTATCGTAAAACGAAAGAGCTGATCCCATGCGGACCGGCTCTTTTTTACAGATTTTGGGTTCCATGTAACATTTTGCCCTTGTGAAACGTGTTGTTACTGTAAAGAGCAAAACAAAGAATCCAAAAGAGGTGAAACCAATGCGAGAATCCTTTTTATCCACAGCCATGAACCGCCATGGGGACGCCGTGTACCGGCTGGCCCTGTGCCGACTGCAGAATTTCTCTGACGCCGAGGATGTCTTCCAGGATACCTTCCTACAGCTCTTACAGGAAGACAGCGCCCCGGATTGGGAGGAGGAACGGCTGAAGGCCTGGCTGCTGCGGGTGGCGGTGAACAAATGCGCCGACATCGGAAGACGCCGGAAGATAAGAGGCTGGGTAGCCCTGGATCAGATTCCGGAGTTGTCCGCCGAGGACAGCAGCGAGTACATAGAGCTGTGGGACGCGGTGAACCGGCTGCCGGAAAAACAGCGGACGATTTTTCACCTGTACTACGCGGAGGGCTATAAAACCGAGGAGATTGCGGGAATTCTGAAGATCCCCGCGTCCACTGTCCGCGTAAACCTGAACCGGGCCAGGAAGACCCTGAGAAAGGAGCTGGAAGCCAATGAAGACGTATCATGATTACACCGAACTGAGCCAGAAAATCCACGCACCGGAGCAGCTGAAAGCCAGGGTGCTGCAGGCGTCCTTACAAGGCGGCAGACGCCGGGAGCGGACTGCGGCAGGCCGGTACAGCCGGGGCTGGAGCGTTGCCCAGAAAGCAGCGGCGGCGGCCATCCTTCTGGCGGTTTGCCTGCCTGTGACCGCCTACGCGGCGGTGAAAGGGCTGGGACTGAAGGACAAGCTGGCCCAGTGGGGAATGCAGGATATCCAGGCGGTGGAGGATCTTTCCGTCAGTGCGTCGGAGATTTCCGGCGGAGCTACGGAAGACGCTTTCCCAGACACGGCACAGACTTCCGCCAGCCAGGAGGAACCGGGGGTTTACAGCGACCGGTTTGCAAACTATTCCTTTGTGGAAGCGATTCTGGACAGCAAAACCATTTACGTTGCGGCCAAAATCACGCCTTTGGACAGCAATTATCTGCTGATCCCGTATTTTTCTTCTCCCGATGAGGTTTTTACAATTGATGGGGTCACGGTGGGTACCGCCGAGGAATATGCCGCGTCTCAGGGTAAGGAAATTGTATATGTCAACATCCTGTTTGACAACAAGGAGAATCCCATTCAAGGAGCGGGCTATGATTGTCAGCTTGCCGCAGACGGTTCCGTCTATTATTTCTTCATGGGGGAGAACACTTTCGGAAGCAAGGAGATCACGATGCAATGCCGTACCTCGTCCTATACAAAGGACATGGACTTACAGGAATATGAGTTTGGGGAATTTGAAGTCGCATTGACCGATAAGAGTACCGTTTCCGCCAGTTCTGTTTACACTGTCTTTGATTCCAAGGCCTATGAGGAAACCGGAATCCGAATCAACGATCTGACCATTGAGGAGACGGAGATGGGTTTGTATTCCACTTTTACCTACGCAGTGTCAGAGGCAAAATGCCAGGATGTCTTCTTCAAGGTGGTTGACGCTTCCGGAAAAGAACTTGCCTTTATGCCGGGGCTGGCTGGAACCGTAACCATTGACAACGGGAATGGAACCTTCAGCAGAACGAATTACTACCAGAAGCCTGCCAATCAGGAGGGCCTGCAATTTGTGATCTACGACTTCAATACGGGCACTTACTACGGCCCCTATTCCTTCGGAGAGTAAATAATCAAACCCGGCACCAGAGCGGTGCCGGGGAATTTACATTGTATCGGGAAGCTTTGCCGCTCTTATCCAGACAAAGGGTCAAAGGATCGCTTGTGTTGCGTAGGGGGCGGCATCCCTGACGCCCCCTTTGTGCGCAATGCCATCATGAGGGGCGTCAAGGATGCCGCCCTCTGTAAGAAACAATCCTTTGTAAGGAAATAGGGTATGGCGGAATCCTTTCCCGTTAATCCAGCTGGGCAATGGCCTTTTGAATCCGCTCCACAGTCCGGTCTTTCCCCAGAATCTGCATGACGGTGTACAGGTCCGGGGAGTTGGTTTGTCCGGTGACCGCCAGACGGATGAAGGTGGAGACATCCGCCACGGTGCCGGGGAAGGCGGTGGGATCGGCCTTGTAGGCTTTCATGTCCGTGGTGAAGCCGATATCGTTGGTAATCTGCTTGACCTTCTCGAACCAGGTGTTGGCGTCGTCGGCAATATCGAACTTCTCCAGGAACCGGTTCAGCACATCGGAAATCACGGCCTTGTCAAACTTTTCGTCAAATACGGGGTCCGCCAGATACCCGTCATAGAAGAACCCCATATAGGGCTTGGCATCCTTCCAGGTGGCAATATCTTTTCTGGGCTTCTTGCCCCCCCGGCCAATGGCGAGAATTTTCACGGCGTATTCCGGGTCAGCCTTAAGCTTTTCCGCAAGTTCCGGATCGAATTCCGCCGCCCACTCGGTCAGCAGCTCGTACACCTGCTGGGCGCTCATACGGGAGATGACGTTCTTGGAAACGTCCACCAGCTTGGCGTAGTCGAACAGGGCTCCGGCGGGATTCAGCTTCTTGGGGCTGAACTTGAAGGTGCCTAAATCCGCTTCCGGATTGGCCCGCCGCCAGTCCTCAAAGTTGGAGTTCAGCACGGTCATCATATATTCCCGCATGGCCTGGATGGGGAAGCCCTCGGCCTTGTAGTAGGTCAGAGCCAGCTCCGGGTCCTTGCGCTTGGAGAGCTTGCGCTTGGAGTTGCCGTCCATTTTCATCAGAGGTCCGATGTGGACGTACTTAGGCAGTTTAAAGCCCAGAGCCTTGAACAGCTGGATGTGGAAGGGCAGGCTGGGCAGCCATTCGTCGCCCCGGACCACATGGGTGGTGCGCATCAGCTCGTCGTCCACGGCGTGGGCAAAGTGGTAGGTGGGGATGCCGTCGGATTTCAGCAGCACATGGTCCACGTTGTTCTCGGTGATGGTCAGCTTGCCCTTCACCAGATCGTCGAATTTGAACTGGTTTTCGATGGAGCCTTCGGACCGGAACCGCAGCACCCAGGGATTGCCCGCATCCAGTTGGGCGCGGATGTCCTCCAGGGAGCGGTCCCGCCAGATGGCGTACTTGCCGTAATAGCCAGTGGTCTCTTTATTGGCCTCCTGCTGCTCCCGAAGGGCGGACAGCTCCTCCTCGGTGCAGAAGCAGGGATAGGCCTTGCCCTCGGATACCAGCTTCTTGGCGAAGACGTGATAGATGGCAGCCCGCTGGCGCTGACGGTAGGGGCCGTAATCGCCGTTGTCGCCGTCCATAGTGGCGCCCTCGTCAAAGGAGATACCGTAATATTTCAGCGTTTCGATCAGGACCTCCACGGCCCCGGGGACCTCCCGCTTGGCGTCGGTGTCCTCCACCCGCAGGAACAGCACGCCGCCGGTCTGATGGGCCATCCGCTCGGAGATCATGCCCTGGACCAGGTTGCCCAGGTGGACAAAGCCGGTAGGGGAGGGGGCCATCCGGGTAACCACAGCCCCTTCCGGCAGATTCCGCTTGGGAAACCGGGCTTCCACTTCCTCCGGGGTCTCGGTCACATCGGGAAACAGCAGGTCCGCTAACGCTTGATAATCCATGATTTTTTCCTCTTTTCCTCGAAATTTCTTCATAGAGTATAGCATACAGAAAGTGGGAAATCAATGAAAAAATATGCCCAGAGCGGGAGATGTCTGCTTTTTTAGCCTTGACAAATCCATTTTTTGGTGCTACGCTATACCAAAATTTAGCGGAGGTATGACAATGTACGGCTGCAACGGAAAAAGCTATCCTGCTGCTTGGTTCGTTCCTGCATTCTGGCATGGAGACGGGCTTACATTGTCATGCTCTGATTTCCGCGGATAAGGCGGAAAAAGAAGAATTTGCGGTGTAGGCTTCCTGTTTTTTGGAGCCTGCACCGTTTTTATTTGTCAGGAGGGAAGAAAATGGAAGTGATGAAAGAATTGACGGAATACTACGGCAGCTACGACGAGGACAGCCGCCTGCGCTCCCGGCATGGGATGGTGGAATTTCTGACTACCATGCGCTATATTGACAAGTATCTCCGGCCCGGAATGCGCATTCTGGAGATCGGCGCGGGGACCGGACGGTACAGCCACGCTCTGGCCCGGCGTGGGTTCACTGTGGACGCGGTGGAGCTGGTGCAGCACAACATAGATGTCTTCCGGGAAAAAACCCAGCCGGGGGAGAAGGTGACCATCCGCCAGGGAAACGCCGTGGACCTGAACATGCTGGAAAGTGAATCCTATGACATCACCCTGCTGCTGGGCCCCATGTACCACCTGTTCACCCTGGAGGATCAGCACAAAGCCCTGTCCGAGGCCGTCCGGGTGACGAAGCAGGGCGGCGTGATCTTCGCGGCCTACTGCGGCAACGAGGCCACCATGATCCAGTACTGCTTCCAGCGGGGGATGCTCCGGGAGAAACGGTATCAGGATTTGGTAGACCCGGTGACCTTCAAGGCTTCTTCTGACCCGGCGGAGCTGTTCCAGCTGTACCGGAAGGAGGACATTGACGCGCTGATGGCGGACTTCCCCGTGACCCGGCTGCACTATGTGGGGACGGATATGGCCACCAACTATATGCGCAAAGAGGTGGACGCCATGGATGACGATTTCTTTGCCCTGTACCTACGTTATCATTATGTGATCTGTGAGCGGCCCGACCTGGTGGGCGCTTCCCACCATCTGCTGGATATATTCCGCAAGGATTGAGAAAATCTCTTGCACAATCCGTATATCTGTGATAAACTATTCCCAAAAAGTAACTGTTCAGTCATCCCAGAAATTCCTTATATAAATGATTGTTTACAGTGCGTAGGGGGCGGCATCCTTGACGCCCCTTGTGATGGTACTGCATGCAAAAGGGGCGTCAGGGATGCCGCCCCCTACGCTCCCGGTGGTACAACTGAATAGTGACCCCAAAACAACACGAAAGAAGTGTGAATCCATATGAATGAAGTGATTTCCGAAACTCTGGCACCGAAGAAGAGAATGCTCTCCGGCATTCAGCCCAGCGGTGATCTGCACCTGGGCAATTACCTGGGAGCCATTCGGAACTGGAGCGCCCGGTCTGACCTGTACGAGTGCTTTTATTTTATGGCGGATATGCATACCATCACCGTCCGTCAGAACCCTGCCGACCTGCGCCGCCGGACCCTGGAGCAGCTGGCCCAGTACATCGCCTGCGGTCTGGACCCGGAGAAGAATACCCTGTTCATCCAGAGTCATGTCCACCAGCACGCGGAACTGGGCTGGGTGCTGAACTGCTACACCATGTTCGGCGAGCTGTCCCGTATGACCCAATTTAAGGATAAGGCTGCAAAGCATGCGGAGAACGTCAACGGCGGTCTGTTTACCTATCCCGCGCTGATGGCGGCGGATATTCTGCTGTACCAGCCGGACCTGGTTCCTGTTGGCAACGATCAGAAGCAGCACTGCGAGCTGACCCGGGATGTGGCCAAGCGTTTCAACGGCATCTACGGCGATGTGTTTAAGATTCCGGAGCCCTATATCCCGGAGACCGGGGCCCGGATCATGAGCCTGAACGCCCCGGACACCAAGATGAGCAAGTCTATTCCCGAGGGCTGCGTGTTCCTGATGGAAAAACCCGAGGATATTCTGCGCAAATTCAAGCGGGCCATCACCGACTCCGACACGGAGAACTGTGTCCGCTTCGATCCCGAGAACAAGCCCGGCGTGGCCAACCTCATGAGCATCTATTCCGCCGTCACGGGGGAGACCTATGCCCAGATTGAAGAAGAGTTTGCCGGCAAGGGCTACGGCGCGTTTAAGCCCGTGGTCGGCGATGCGGTGATCGAGCATCTGCGTCCCATCCGGGAAGAAGCCAGTCGCCTGATGAAGGACAAGGCCTACCTGGAAAGCGTCTATCGGGATGGCGCCCAGAAAGCCAGCTACGTGGCGGAGAAGACCCTGCGCAAGGTCTATAAGAAGGTTGGCTTCGTCGCGCGGTAATGGATAACGAGAACCTGACCCCGGAAGAGGACGTCTATGAACGGGAAGAACGATGCCGCCGGGTCATCAAAAACGTGACCAAGGCCATCGTTATGCGCCTTGTGGTGGTTGCTCTTGTGATTTGGGCCTTTACCCGGGCGGAGACGAACCCCTGGCTCATCGGATTGCTGCTGCTGGTTGTCCTCATTACGGTAAGCTCTCTGCCCATTCTGCTCAAGGAACTGAATGCCCGCAGAAAAGAGCTGAAAGCCCTTATTGAAAGCGAAGAAGAATAAAGAATACCCCGTAAGCAAACCTTACGGGGTATTTTTCAAATGGGATGTATAATCCGGCAGACCGAAGCCTCGAATGTGGATATCGTTCAGCGGCAGGATGCGGTAAGTAACAGCGTCGTCCCGGTTTCCCTCGATGACCTTGAGAAAGGGCCACTTGGTACCCACGACGATGCCCACATGGTCTGACCATCCGGTGCAATCTCCCAGACCCTTTTCATTCCAGTCGTAGTAGATCACGTCGCCGGGGAGGGGAATGGCGCTGTCGTCTTCCTCCCAGCGTCCCAGGTTCTGGAACAGGCCGATTTGCCGCTCACAGCTGCACTCCGTCGGGAGGATGTCCGTGATGCCGCATTCCATGGCCACAGCGCTGACGAATACGGCGCACCAGCTGTCAGTGTACTGGACTTCATAGCCCATGGGCAGCGATTCCTGGGAGTTGTACAGATCGATGATGGTTTTGAAAGAGCCGTCGGCTTCCTGACAGCCAAGATAACGTTCCGCGGTCTCCACCACCTGTGTCCGCAGGGCGGCTTCCTTCTCTGGAACCTTCCGGTAAAAGCCCCAGCTTTCCCAGAGGTAGTGGGCAGCCAGCGCACCGAGAATCAGGAAAACAGCGGCAAAGATGGAAGAAGCTCTCTTTTTCTTTGTGATCACGCCCGTACCTCCTGATAGAGATTTCCTATATTATACCAGGCCGCCCGGAAAAAAGCAACTATAGAAACAGATACAGCGCCAGGGTCAGCATGGCGGTGTTCTGCTCCTCCTGACAGTCCGCGGACATCAGCAGCAGAAGCAGCACCACCAGCAGATCCTCCGTGTCAAAATCCCTGGGCAGCAGCTGCCTGAGAAAATTGCCTACTCCCGGCTCTCTGCGGGGCTGAGGTCTCGGCGGATTATTCTGCCTGGGCGGGGGAGATGGACGGCTCCCGTTTCGCATAGAAGGGCCGGACTGCGGTTTTCGGAAAGACGGCAAATCCTGCTCGTCCTGACAGGGGGACTGCTGTGGCTGCTGGGGTGGTTCCGGTCTGCGAGTCTCCTCCCTGGGCGGTTCGGGTCTGGGAGGATCGGGCACCGGGTCCGGAATCCGGTTGCGGCGGAAGGAGCCGTCTGGCTGGGGTACGTAGCGGTTATACATGGTCTCACCTCCCGGAAAGCAGCTGCAGCCCGCCGGAATTTAAGAAAGCGGACGCCAGTCCTGCCATTTTTGCCGCCCGCATGGCCCGTTCCAGCTTGTTCACCCGGCTCTGGCTTAAGTAAGGGGAAAGGGCCTTCAGCAGGGCCTGCTGATTCTGATCGATCCCGCCCTGACGGGTCATGCTTGACAGGGACCGGAGCAGATTGGGATCAATGTCCGGGATGGCAGGCACTGTTGGTTGGAGCGGCTGGGGCGGTGGCGTAGGTTCCTGTTTTTGGGGCTGACTGGCGCTCATAGCCTGGGCCAGAGACATGATCTGCTGCATCATCTGGGGATTGCTCAGAATCTGCCCCAGCTTTTCCTCCATTTCGCTCATTTGTTTCCCTCCATTTGCTTCAGCAGGGCCTGGGCTTCCGGCGTGGACAGCAGGGAAGACAGCTGTTTCTGGGCCTCCCGGTAATCCCCGGCGGAGGCTTTGGCGATGGCGCTCTGCAGGGCCTCGCCGCCGGAGCGCTGCAGCAAAGACAGAAGCTGCTGCCCTGCGGAGGACTGCGCCAGCTTCATCAGCTGGGACAGATCCGGTGATGGTTGCATGTAACGACCTCCTTGACGTTTCGCAAAGGATAACACTACTGCAACAGCATATGCGCCGGAGGGCCCGGATGTGTATAAAAAAAGCTGCCCGCTTTGAAAGCGGGCAGCGGATGTTAGCAATTGGAAGTGTTGTTGCGATTTTTTTCTTCCATCTTCATCATCAGAATCAGATTGGCAGCAAAGTCTTTCATAGGGAAATACCCCCTAAATTCAAAGAATGATCGGTGATTACGGGCTTACGAATGGTGGAAAGCCCTTTCTGCCTCATCATAGTAGTGGGATTTACATGGGGCTCATGCGGTTTAGAGCCTCGCCCCAGCGAGCCATGGAGTTCAGCAGATGCTCCATCCGGGTAGAATTGTTTTTCATTGGTGATTACCTCCTGAAAAGGGGTTTGGATCACATAGGACCCATACGGTTCATGGCCTCGCCACAGGCGGCCATGTATTCCAGAATACGCTGCTTCCAATTATTGTTCTTCATAGTCAGTTACCTCCTAGATCGGGTTGCCGGTACTTACCGGGCCAGACGGTTGGTGATTTCACCGTAAGCGGCCATAGCGTCGATGATGCGCTGCTTCATGTTGTTGTTGTTCTTCATAATCCGTTACCTCCGAAAATAGGTGTAGCCTTAAGCGTTCTGCCAGTTGGTGATCTCGCCGTAAGCGGCCATAGCGTCGAGGATACGCTGCTTCATGTTGTTGTTCTTCATAATCCGTTACCTCCGAAAAATAGGTGTAGCCTTAAGCGTTCTGCCAGTTGGTGATCTCGCCGTAAGCGGCCATAGCGTCGAGGATACGCTGCTTCATGTTGTTGTTCTTCATAATCCGTTACCTCCGAAAAATAGGTGTAGCCTTAAGCGTTCTGCCAGTTGGTGATCTCGCCGTAAGCGGCCATAGCGTCGAGGATACGCTGCTTCATGCTGTTGTTGTTCTTCATAAATCATTACCTCCCAAATAGGCTGCGCGGAAACGCGCGTGGTGTTTGTGGTTTCTTTGAGACGAACGGGGGATCAGAAGCGATCGGCAAGAATCAGATCGCTGCCATACTGCTCCATCGCCTTAACGAGGAGCTGCTTGACGGAAAACTTCTTCATAGCAAACCTCCTTATGTAGTTGGGCGGATATAACCGCTTGTGAAATTTCTTTGAACGAAACTTGCAAGGGGCTTTATCGGCTCACCCTTGAAGCATGAGTATTATATCACCTTGACGGGCAGGAAAAAAGTGGTATAATTGACTTTGCTTTGGAGGATATTGACATTGTGAACAAGTTTTGAACTCTGTAAGTTCATTTAAAGGGGGATTTTTGTGCAAAATTACCAGCATAAGCTCTTGACTGACTTGGACGAGACCGGATTCGGCGTCAAGTTCGAGAATAAGCTCAGTGCCTACACCCCACCCCACTGGCATAAGGCAGTGGAACTGCTTTTGTTTGTAAAAGGCAGAGTAACTTGCAATTTTGAAAATACGACCCTTCACGCTAAGCCCGGCGACATTTATCTGATCAATTCTCACCAGGTCCATGCAACCAAGTGCAGCCGGAACGCGACCTATCTGTGCGTCCATATTCTGCCCAGTCAGATGTGCAAATTCGTGCCCAATTTTGACCAGCTCAGCTTTTCCCTGACCTTCGACCCGGAGGATCAGACCAAATCCATGGCTTATGAACAGCTCCGGATTCACCTGCAGGAGATTCTCCGCCAGACCGAGGCAACCCATCTGGCCTACAAGCTGGAGCGGCAGGCCAGGCTGTTTGCGGTGACGGCACTGCTGGTGAAGTATTTCTCCCAGCCACTGGCGGTGGAGGAGACCACTCTGCAGCGCAGCGATATGACCCGGCTGGAGCCCCTGCTGGAGTACATCCAGCTCCACCACGCCGAGGAACTGCCTCTGGACGATGCGGCCAACTCCATGGGATTAAATAAGGAATACTTTTGCCGCCTGTTCAAGAGGAACATGGGCGTGAGCTATCTGCAATATGTCTACCAGGTCCGCACCACTGCCTTCTGCCGGGAGCTGGAGACCTCGGATGATCCCATCAGCGAGATCGCGGAACGCCACGGCTTCCGGGACCCTAAAATGCTCAACCAGTACTTCCGGGAGATCTACGGCTGTACGCCTTCAGAAAAACGGAAATTCTTCCGGGAAGTGACGATAGACGATCCGGATTCGGACCTGGACATAGGATAAAAAATGCGGAATATCTTTATTCAGCATTTCGCATTCATCAATATATAATAATGGTAACTATTCAGTCATACCCCAAGTTTCTCATATAAATGATCGTTTATCGCAG
>JBJDYN010000007.1:0-5743 GCA_051867395.1 Faecousia sp.
TGCAGGCGTTGATAACCGCCCTGCCAGCTGCTTCTTTTTCGGAATAGTGGGTTCCTTTAATCTCCATACCAATGAAGCCCTCTGCCGGTTTGGGGTGGGCCTGCGCTGTCACCACATCCTTTTCGTAGCCTGCAATGGCCTCAGTGAGTTTGGCAATATCAGCCGGGTACTTCCGCAGCACCAGATTTTCCAGAGCAAACCGCTGATTCAGGTGGTTCGCTTTCAGCATATTCAGCTTACTGACCTCTACATCCAGATTGCACTTCTCGATAATCAGAGGGTTGCCGGTGGCAAGGGCCTTGATTTCCGAATAGCTCAGAGCGGTTTCGTCCACATCGTCTGCGATACGGGCTGGGGCCTTGCTGGTCATGATCTGGGCGATGAATTTCTGCTTGTTTTCCACCAACTGGTAGAGGTAGGCATCGAAGGTATTTTCCGTGACATAACGGAATATCTCAACCTCCGGGTTCTGGTTGCCCTGCCGGACGATTCTGCCCAGCCGTTGGGCTAGGTCACTGGGTCGCCATGGACAATCAAGATCATGCAAAGCAATCAATTTATCCTGACAGTTCGTGCCAGCGCCCATCTTGGCGGTGCTGCCAATCAGCACCCGCACTTGCCCGGAACGGACTTTGGAGAACAGTTCCTTTTTCCGCACCTCCGTGTTGACTTCATGGATAAAGGCGATTTCTTCCGGTGGGATACCCTTGACAACCAGTTTCTTTTTCAGATCGTCATAGATATTGAAGGAACCGTCACCCTTTGGCGTAGACAGGTCGCAAAACAGAATTTGGGCGCTGCGCTGCTCCTGTGTCCTCTCCCAGATGGAGTAGACATTTCGGGCGCAGACAGAGGTTTTGCTGGTATCGCTGTCCAGCGCTAACGGATTGACCAGCCGCATATCCAGAGCCAATTTTCTGCCATCGTTTGTGATTTTCAACATATTATCGACGCTGGGATCGACATGACCTGCCCGGATTTCTTCCGCCCGGTCAGCCAGGGACTTGATCATGTCCTCCTGCATGGGCGAGGGCTTGATGACCTCCGTGCGGAAATTGGCTTTTGGAACCGGCAGCATGAGCATATCCGCTGTCTGAATATCCGCAACCATCTTGAAGGAGGACATCAACTCCGGCAGATTGTAGAACTTGGCAAACCGGGTCTTGCTGCGGTAGCCGCTGCCCTCCGGGGACAGCTCGATGGCGGTGACGGTTTCTCCATAGTTTGCCGCCCAGTCATCGAAGTTCAGAAGCCCCATTTCTTCCAGGGTGCTGTACTGCAAATACCGCTGGATGGTGTAAAGCTCGACCATACTATTCGAGATGGGGGTGCCGGTAGCGAAGATGACACCACGGTTACCTGTGATTTCGTCCAGATACTGGCACTTCATAAACAAATCCGAGGATTTTTGTGCTTCTGTCTGGGCAATACCTCCTACATTTCGCATTTTTGTTGCAAGGAACAAATTCTTAAAAAAATGGCTCTCGTCCACGAAAATGCGGTCAACGCCCAACTGCTCAAAGGTCACCACATCGTCCTTGCGGCTCTGGTCGTTCAGCTTGGCAAGCCGGGTTTCCAGAGACTTCCGGGTGCGCTCCATCTGCTTGATGGAATAGTTCTCCGCATGGTTCCGCTTGGCTTCCCGGATACCGTCCAGGATGCTGTCGATCTGCCGCCGCAGAATGATTTCCTGCCGCTCTTTGGACATGGGAATCTTTTCAAACTGGCTGTGACCGATGATGATGGCATCATAATCGCCGGTGGCAATCCGGGCGCAGAACTTCTTTCGGTTCTTGGTTTCAAAGTCCTTTTTGGTGGCAACCAGAATATTGGCGGAGGGGTAAAGCTGGAGCCACTCTGCCGCCCACTGTTCTGTGATGTGATTGGGCACCACAACCAAGGATTTGGTACACAGACCCAGCCGCTTGCTTTCCATTGCCGCCGCAACAATCTCGAAGGTCTTGCCTGCCCCTACTTCGTGGGCAAGCAATGTATTTCCGCCGTACATGATGTGGGCGATGGCGTTGATCTGGTGCTTTCGCAGGGTGATTTCCGGGTTCATGCCGGAAAAGCGGATGTGCTGACCATCGCATTCGCGAGGTCGGATGGCATTGAAGGTTTCGTTGTAGATGGCGCACAGCCGCTCCCGGCGGTCAATGTCCTTCCACACCCATTCCGCGAATTTCGCCTTAATCAGTTCCTGCCGATCCTGGGCAATTGCGGTTTCCTTCTTGTTCAGAACCCGAACTTCATTGCCGTTGGCATCAATCTTGGTATCGTAAATGCGGACATCCTTCTGGTTCAGAGTCTGCTCAAAGATGTGGTAGGCATTGATCCGCTTGGTTCCATAAGTGGTGACCGCCTTGATGTTGCTGCCGTCAAAGGATTTGTTGGTCACATTCCACTCGCCGGAATGGGGCGAATACAGCACATGGATTTTGTCCCGTGCGTAGGCGCTGGTGCCAATCACTTCATACAGGAACTGCTCGTAGATTTCTTTCGGCACCCAGTTGACACCAATGCGGACGCCGATCTCACCGGCAGTCAGATCCACCGGCTGCACCGCTTCCAGAGCGGTAACATTTTGCTGAAGCAAAGATGATTTTTCTTCGGGCAGTACCTCGCATAATGCCTTCACCATCCGCAGCTTCCGGCGCACATTGCCGGAGAGGTATTCGTCTGCGGTGACAAAGGCATACCGCTCCAAATCCACAAAGGCAACCGGGATTTCCTCTTTGCGCTCGGCGCAGTTCACATCCCGGAAGATAACGCCCGCCAGCTCCGTTTCCAGTTCTGCCTCGGTCTTGCCGGACAGTTCCGCCATGAAGGGCATATCCACCCGTGCCTTTTCCGCAATGGATACAGCAAGAGCTTCGCTGGCGGTGTCCACAGAGGTGACAGCTACATGGGGGCGAATGGTGCGCTTGGTGAACATATCCGCCTTTTGCTTGAAATTGCCCTCCTCATCCAGAACCTCCAGGGAACACAGCAGGAAGTAGCTGGAGTCCTCCCCAAAGGCAAGGCTGTTGCCCCGACTGGAAAGCAGACCATACTTTTTCGTGTACTCGTCATAGAGGGTATTGAGCTGCGCCTGCTCCCTCTGAATATCTTCATCGGGATACCCTTCCGTCTGATAGTCAATGAGCCTGCGCACACAATCCCGGAGGGCAATCATTCCCCGGATGCGGTTCTCCGCTGTAACGGACACCTCCACAGGATTCATGCGGCTGTTTTCCCGGAAGTACACCTTGCCATCTACAAGGCAAAAGCTGAAATTGCGCACATTGGGATCGGCGGGGATGGAGTTTTCTTCCTCCTCCAATTCCTCATGCTGGTACTCGGTGATTTCTGTATGAAGATTCTGGATGGCACCTTGAAGTAATTCGGACAGGTCGGCATTTTCGTCAGCCTTGCAAACGCTGTCCATGCCGAACCGGGTGGACTCCATGACCATTTCGCCCAGAATCATATCGGGATTCTGAACGAAATAGCTGTTCATGCGGATACCGTTTGGATCAGTGTCCAGATGCACCCAGTCCGGTTCAATGTCCGTCATCCGATCCCGCTTTTGCAGGAACAGAATATCGCTGGTGACTTCCGTACCGGCATTGCGCTTGAAGGCGTTATTGGGCAGGCGAATGGCACCAATGAGATCAGCCCGCTGTGCAAGATATTTCCGCACGGCAGAGTTTTCTTTGTCCATCGTACCCTTGCTGGTGATGAATGCCACAATGCCGCCGGGTCTGACCTTGTCCAGGGTCTTGCCAAAAAAGTAATCATGAATGAGCCAGTGGTGTTTATCGTACCGCTTGTCCAGTACCTTGAAATCCCCAAAGGGCACATTGCCGATGGCAACATCAAAGAAGCTGTCGGGCATCTGCACCTTTTCAAAGCCGGTGACGGCGATGGAGCTGTTCTGATAGAGCTGCTGGGCAATGCGTCCGGAGATGGAATCCAGTTCCACACCGTAGGCGTGACTGCCTGCCATGCTTTCGGGAATGATGCCGATGAAATTGCCCACACCACAGGATGGCTCCAAAATATTGCCCTCCCGGAAGCCCATCTGCTCCAAAGCCTGATACATGGCCTGAATGATGACCGGGGAGGTGTAAAAAGCGGTCAGAGAGCTGGCTCTGGCGGCAGCGTATTCTTCTTCGGAAAGCAGGGCTTTCAGCTCCTGGTATTTAGAGTGCTTTTCGTCAAAACAGTCCGCCAAACCGCCCCAGCCCACATACCGGGAAAGGATTTCCTGCTCCACCGGGGTTGCCAGCCGTTCCTCGTCCTCGATGCGTTTCAGTATACGGATAGCGGCAACATTGGCGGCGTACTTCTCGCTAGCGGTGCCGTAGCCTAGTTCCGGGTCAGTGATGCGGAAATTAGTGCGCTGTTCTCTGGGAATCTCCGGGTACAGCGGCTCAAAGGTGATGCGCTCTCGCTTGGGTTTCGGCTGGGGAGGAATGGGAGCGGCAGGCTCCTGCGCTGCTGCGGCATCTGCCACCACCTGCTGGATAAAAGGGTCGCTCACCAGTGCCTCCGGGTCAACCACTTCGCCGTTGACGATACCCCGCTGCGCCAGATTCTCCCGAATCTGTTCCGGGTCGATATCATCAAAGGTATCTTTCTGTGGTGTCTGTTCCAGTGGCTCGTTTTCCACTTCTGCCACAGCTTCAGAAACCAGCGGCAGCGGACGGAGGGTATGATCTCTTCCGAAAACGGAAAAGGTTCCAGCCTGATATGCCTGCATTGCCTCCATACCACGCTCCCGCTCCTGATAGAAGCGGTCACCCGGCAGGGTTACATTCCACAGGGGCAGCATCATGGTTTCGTAGATTTCCCTTACCCGCTCCGGCTCAGAAAGCTGCCCCTGAATAGCTGCTACCCCATCCCAGTAGTCAAAGATACTCTTTTCGGTAGGTCTGGCATATTCATCAGTAGCATCCCGGAAGAAGTTCATGACCAGCTTTGCAAGCTGCCTGACTTCATAGTCCGCCATCCTCTCGGCATCGCTGGGGTACAGAAATCTGCCAAGGGAAATCATATTGGAAACCCGTTTTGTAACGGCAGGCCACTTTAATTCCACCTGCGCATAGGGGGCACCCAGACTGCCGTGGCTGAAGGACAGTCCGGCAGAGGTATAGGTCTGGTTGTCATTCCCACCATGATAGCCGCTGTACTCCCCATGCTGCTGTTTCAGAAACCGTTCACGCTCTTTGGCATCGGTGTTCCGGCTGAAAAAAGAGAAAGTGTCCAGTCGGGATTCATAGCTTCTCTCGGAGCCACGCAGAATACGGTCTATTTCATCGTCGGAAATGAAGAACCGCCGCTGTGGGTCATACCCATCGGCGGCGGTGAAAACAAGGGGTTCTCGTTGCAAATCTTCCAGACGGCCCAGAAGTGCTGCGGGGTCGTACCATCGGCTTCTGAGCAAACTGCGGTCTTTTTCATAGACAGCGGCAAACAATGTCCATTCGTCCACAAGCTGACTGAGGGAAGTGGGATCTCGCAGAAGGTGCTGCATCTGGACTTCAATTTCCGGGAAACCACCCCTTGCAGAATAGGTCAGCGTGGTCAAGGGGAGATACCCGGCATCCCTGGCTTCGTCGCTGAACTCCCGTCGGGCATAAATCAGGGATTTTGCCAGCTCCAAACGCTCAAAGTCCGGCACCTGGTCAAGCTCGCCCTGGGGCATATACCGCCCCAAGTCCAGCAGCTCCCGGATACGCTTTGCCGCCTGCTCCCATGT
>JBJDYN010000008.1:0-5676 GCA_051867395.1 Faecousia sp.
TCTCGGTCAGACCGGCAGCGGTCATTTCGATGGTCATAACGGATTCCCCGGCATCCGTGGTATTGTAAGCAACAGCGAATTTACCATCTGCTTCCGTCCACTTGGCAACGGAATCGGTGCAGGCGGCATCGGTGAAGAACTCCAAAACCACATCGCCCTTGTTGTAGGTCAGACCCCTGGACAGGGTATCCACAAAGGTGTAGCAGGACAGGTAGGTGCTTTCGGAGGTGATGGAGGGCAGGGTGGAAATAATCTGGTAGTCGATGGTGTCACCGGCGGAAGCGGTGCCGGTGTGGGCATAGGCATCGGACTTGCCGGTGTCGTTCTTATTTTCCCGCAGGGTCTTTTCCAGAGAGGGGATGCCGGTCAGATTCTTGGGGTACAGGGTAATGTCGTAAATCCAGCGGGTGCCGCCGTCGGTGGCGTTGGTGCCGTTCACGGAGGTCATGGGGACAGATACCAGGAAGGGATCGGTGGTGGATACGACCATTTCGGGAACCTTGGTTTCCACAACCAGATACAGACCCAGCGGCAGATTTTCTGCCTTAGTCTTGCCATAGGAATCCGTCAGGGGCATGGCTGCGCCGCCGTTTGCGGTGATGTAGGATTCCAGAGCGTTCTTGACCACGGTAGAGTTTGCGGTGAGGGCAGCAGACAGCGCATCAATCAGCACATCGGACTGATAGTAATACTTGGTGGAATCCAGAGTGTCCGCATTGGTGTAGCGCTGTGCGCCGTCCGCCAGATTCAGGGCTTTCAGGAAGTCTGCGCCCTTGGTCTTGTCAATAGCGTACAGCACTTCCACATGGCTGTCGGTGCGGCTGTCATTTTCGGACTCGGAGAAGGTCACGATGTCAGCTACCTTCACATAGCTGAACTCCACGCCCTTGATGGCATAGCCATAGCCGGTTTCGCCGTTGCCCAGAGCGGAACTGTCGCCGCCCAGCACATCGTTCACACCGGTCTGGTCGAACACGCCGGTGGACACATAGGAGGAATCCCAAACACCGTCCTTTTCGGCGTTTGTGAGATCGTACTTGTAGATGGTCAGGGAGCCGGTTCTGGAAGTGTCAATGGGGGCATCTTCCAGTTCGGCGGCGGAGACAGCGACGGGGAAGCAAAGCAGCATGGTCAGAGCCAGCAGCAGGGAAAGAATTTTGGTAACGTGTTTCATTTCGCATTTTCCTTTCTTAATTCAAAATAGTTGTTGTTTTGAGGCTTTTGAAAAACGATGGGCATGAAAAAAACCAGGGCTGATCCCTGGCGTGGTTGGTGTTGAGCATGAATTACTCCTTTTTCTTATGAAGAATCAGCAGTCCCAGACAGCAGATGGCTGAGATCATGCTGAGAACTCTGAGAACCGGCTCCGTGCTGGCCCCGGTGTCGGGCATGGTGAAGGTGCGAGCGTTGGTGACGCGAACCGAGAGAGCAAGATCGTCAGCAGGCAGTTCCCCCTCATAGGCGGCTTTTTCCAGCAGCTTGTATCCATCCGGGGCTTTGGTTTCCGTCAGGCGGTACTGCAATCCCGGATAGAGGTTGCCCCATTCCAGAATGCCGTCTGCCCCGGTGGTCAGGCTCCCGTCCTCAACATCGGGATTGGAGCAGCCGCCCCGGACGATGGTTTCAGAGTAGGTCACGGGATACCACAGCGAACCCTCCGCGCTCCATTCCAGCCGGAAGGTGGCACCTGCCAGAGGGCTGCCGGTAATGTCGATTTTCTCCACTGTGACCTTGCCGGTGCGCAGCGCATTGACAAAGGCTACCTCGGCAACTTCACCCTGGGTGATGGTGACAGTCTGGGGATTCCCACCCTTGCACTCATACAGGCTGTCCTCTGGCAGCAGTTCTTCTACCGTGCACTGTCCGGGCAGCAGATTCCCGGTCAGAATGATGCCATCCTCGTCGGTGCTAAAGGGGGAACCGTCCAGAACTTTTCCTTCGGCATCCGTGATCTTGAACTGCCAGCCGTCTACAGAGCCGCCGCCCTCCACAGTCTTGGTGATTTTCAGCCTGCCGTACTGAACATTGGTAAAGGTAATGGACACATCCTCATGGGGCTTGATTGCAAACTTCTGGACGGTTTCATCTACCATCCAGTATTCATCCTCAAACCGACCATGTTCGTCGCCGGTTTCCTTCGCCCAATAGGTGCCGGGGTCAAGGTAATAGCCAGCTCGACCACCCTCATTGGTGATAAGGGTGCCGACTTTCTGGGTGCAGGCTTCATCTGAGAAAACAGTAATGTGCCAGCCCTCCACACATTCCCCGGTATTGGTCTTTTTGTAGAACCAGACCAATCCCTGCTCCTTATTGAGCCAGGTATCCACGGTGGTTTCGCCGGCTTTCACCGTCACATCGTGGAATCCCAGCTCTGTCAGCCAGTAGTTGTCTTCCGTGGGCAGCTCCACCACGGTGTACCGTCCCAACGGAAGATTGCCTGTGCAGACATAGCCATTGTCATCGGTAGTGAAGTCTCCGACAGTATTTCCGTTGGAATCCTTTACCCGGAAAATCCAGCCGCCGAGCTGATTTCCGGTGTTGGTGGTCTTTCGGATTTCGATGCGTCCGTAATGGGTGTTGGTGAAGGAGACTTCTGCGGTCTGACCGACTGCAACCGTTACAGATTTCACGGCGGTGTCAAATTCCCAATAGAAATCGTCCGTGGGAATCTCTTTGGCGTAATAGGTTCCCTTCTGTAAGCCCGAAACCGTAACAGTGCCATCTGCCCCGGTGACAAAGGGAGAGCCGGCCACGGCGTTGGTGCAATCAGAATCCGTATACAGCCCAATCTGCCAGCCACTCAGGTTTGCACCTGTGTTCGTGGACTTAATCAGCTTCACGCTGCCAGTGTTCAGCTTATTTGTGAAGCTGACTGTTGCGGTGCCGCCTGCGGTTACAGTTACCACCTGTGGGTTGGTGCTGGAACAGTAGTACAGAGCATTGATAGCACTGTCCGTGTGCCCCAGCTCCTTGACATAGTAGGTGCCGGGGGTAAGCCCGGTGACGGAAATCTTACCGCTGGTGTTTGTACTGTGCGGCCCAGAAACCAGCGTGGTGCAGGCAGAATTGGAGTAGATTCCAAACTGCCAGCTAGCAAGATTCTTGCCGTCCTCTGTGGTTTTCGTCAGGCTGATGCCACCCGTGTTCAGTTTGTTTGTAAAGCTGACAGTGGTTGTGGAACCGGCAGACACAGTCACTTTCCGTGGATTGGCGCTGGAACAATAATACATTGTGTTGATGGAACTGTCGGTGTGCCCCAGCTCCTTGACATAGTAGGTGCCAGCGGTCAGCCCGGTAATGGAAATCTTGCCGTTTGCGTTGGTGGTATACGGCCCAGATACCAGTTTCGTGCAAGCGGAATTGGAATAGACCCCGAACCGCCAGCCGGAAAGGTTTTGCCCATCCTCCGTGGTTTTCGTCAGGCTGATGGTTCCCGGATCGGGAGCTTTCAGCTTGAAATAGGCATTGAGATTGCCGCTGGAAGCGCTGGCCAGGGATACCGTTGTCTGATAGCTGGAACCCGACATATACCACAGGTTATAGGTGGAACTGGAAGCAGAAGGCAGATACCGGGTGGCCCTATACACAGTGGAGGAAGAAATCGTTCCCGTCTGCGTGATGTACAGAGTGCTGCCGCTCTTGTAGAACTCCGCTCCATTTCCGTCTGTGAAAGAGAAGTTGGAGAGAACGCCGTTGCTGTCGTAAACGCTGGTTTCTTCCCCCGTCAGGCTGATGGTAGGAGCGCTGCCGCTGGATGTGGAAGTGAAACTGGGAATCTTTTTTGCCGCCTGAATTGCATCCACAAGCGCATTGTAGTTGGGAGCGAAATACGGAACACTTGCAGCTCCGGCATTGTAGAAAATATCGCCGGAGGTGCCGCACTCGTTGGTGGAGTTGAGGTTGAAGGTACTGGGATCACGCAGGCCGCAGACAATCTCGTAAATAAGAAACTGGGTGGCGATACGCAGCGGCACATTGGGATTGTTGGCTTTGGATGTGGTGGTCACGCTGATAGTGTGGTTCCACATCTGATCGCTGTACAGTAAGATCAGGCCAATGGCTTCCCGCCGTGCGGCGGGCAGAGCGTACCACACATTGCTGCCGGTGGTGCTGCTGCTGCCGTCCAGTGTTACCTCCCGGTCAACGGAGTTGCCGGAGGTGCTGGCTGCGTAGCTGCGCCAAGGCTCAATGCAGTACAGGGGGTCATCCGCATAGGCAACACCGCCATACCGGGCAAAGTGCCAACCAAGGTTTTTGATGTACGCTGTCCGGGTGGTGCCGGAGCCGTTGGGTTTGTAAGCACAGGCAACCTGAGAGTTCAGAACGGTGGTGTAGTTTCCGTTGTCGGCGTAGTCAAACAGCATAATGCTGTTCTGGGTGCTGCCGATTGACCATGAGGAAATACCACTGGAAGCAGCATCCATAAGCCCCGGTTCGTCCATCGGCACATCGGCGGGGGCATCGGATTCTTCCGGCTCCGATTCTGTTTCCGGGGGCGGTTCTTCCGTGGGCTGGGTATCCTCGATGCTGGTGGGAACTGTTTCCTCTGCTTCTGTTGCCTCAGTCTGGGTATCCGTTCCCGGCGTGTCCGCTTCCGCAGCAGACACACCGGGGATCAGGCCGAAACACAGCACCAGCACCAACAGGAGGGAAATGATTCTCCGAAGGTGATTCATGGGTTAGCTCCTTTCTTTTGAATGGAAAAGCGTCTGCCCGGAACAGGCAGACGCTGGGGATATTCCGGCTTACACCGTGATGAGGGTTGCCAGCTGGGGGATCAGCACCAGGCCGATGATGGCGATGCCAGCGCCAGCCATGAGCTGCTTCACGCCCTGGCTCTTGGCACCGGGGTTGTCATTGCCGTAGCCTTCCAGCAGATTGATGCCGCCCCATGCGCAGACGCCGCCGCCCAGAGCAACCACCAGCGTACCCAGAATATCGATTGCAGAATTGAAAAATGCCATAAAAGTGAACCTCCAAAAATTCATAAAGATTTTGAAGGGACACTTCACGCTTGACTTCTCTGAACCTTTCTATAGACTCTGCCCGATCAGGCAGTAGTGCCGGACGGATTGGCTTCATACACCTCGCAGACTGCGTCCGCTTTCAGCCGGAGGCGGTGGGACAGGAAACGCTCTAAGTCCAATTCGTTTCGCTTGTCAAAGTCGGATGTGAACTTATAGTTGGGGTGCTTGGTGATGTCGTATTTGTTGGACAGAAACGGGCGGACGCCCCGGAGCTGCAAAACGCACTTCCCGCCGTCCATGACAGCCAGCTCGTCCTGGCTCATAAGCTCCTTGCCCAGTTTCTGATAGTTGAGGGAATGGGAAACCTCCCGCCCACGGCTCTCTCCCGTGTTGAAGGTATCGATTGTTTCTTTCCCCAGTGCGGCAGACAGCTCCTTCAGGGTGGTCGGCTCCTTGCCGCCCAGAAAGATGGAGGTGTCCATGTTGCCGATGATGGTGTCGGCATTGTCCTTGTAGATTGCCTTGAGCTGGGACTGTGCTTGCAGCACCAGACAGCAGGAAATCTCACGGGAGCGGATGGTTGCCACCAGCTTTTCAAGCCTTGGGATCTGCCCGATGTTTGCCGCCTCGTCGATCAGGCAGCGGACATGAACAGGAAGCCTGCCGCCGTACACATCGTCCGCCTTTTCACACAGCAGATTGAACAGCT
>JBJDYN010000009.1:0-33876 GCA_051867395.1 Faecousia sp.
ACATCGAGGATGACTTCTCATCTTTTTTTGGTTCACATCATTTTAGCACATACATATTTCCAGAAAAATTCAAAAATATTCCCACGAAGGAGTGAGGAGTAAGGAGCTGTGGTATCCACTTCGTGGATGAATAAAAGAAAGCTTTCCTTTTATTTGTTTATTTCCGAAGGAAATACCACAACTCCACACTCCACACTCCTAACTCCACACTTTACACTGGCAGTCCCGGCTTGGATCTGGGCACCCGGCAGTCGTCGGGCTTGGTGTCCACCAGCACGATGTCCGGGCCGATGCGCTTGATGCAGTTCCAGGGGATGATAAAATCGTCATGGCGGCCCAGACCGCCCGGAAACCGGCAGGGGCAGGGGACCACGATGGCGCAGACGTTTCCGTTGGGGATCTCCACCAGCACGTCGGCCACGAACCCCAGCCGCTGTCCGTTGCTGACACAGATCACTTCCTTGCACTGCAGTTCGGTAAACTTGATCGACATAAGCGTTCCTCCTCGCTTGGCTTGGTACAACCTATGCCGCAGAAGGAGAAAACATTCGCGGTAAGAGTGTGGAGTGAGGAGTTAGGAGTGAGAAGTGAGGAGTTAGGAACTGTGGTATCCACTTCGTGGATGAATAAAAAGAAAGCTTTTTTCATTTGTTTATTTCCGAAGGAAATACCACAACTCCACACTCCACACTCCACACTCCTCACTCCATACTCCTCACTCTCACGAAACGCTTACGGATTTCCGCATGGCGCTGATGGCTCCTTTTTCCAGCCGGGAGACCTGGGCCTGGGAGATACCCAGAGCGCCCGCAACCTCCATCTGGGTCTTCCCGTCGTAGAACCGAAGGGACAGAATCTGCTTTTCCCGGTTGTTCAGAGCGCGGAAGGCGTTTTTCAGGGTGATGTGGTCCATCCAGCTGGCTTCCGTGTTTTTGGTGTCCCGCACCTGGTCCATGACCGTCAGCGGGTCCCCGCCATCGGCGTAAACAGGGTCGTACAGGCTCACCGGAGCGCATACCGCATCCAGGGCCTGGTGTACGTCTTCCATGGGGATGTCCAGCTCCTTGGCAATCTCCTCCATGGTGGGTTCTCTGCCCAGACGAGTGGTCTGGGCCTCTTTGCATTGGAGCACCCGGTAGGCCACGTCCCGAATGGAGCGGGAGACCCGGATGGCGCTGTTGTCCCGCAGGTACCGCCGGACCTCTCCTGCAATCATTGGCACACCGTAGGTAGAGAAGCGCACCTGCTTGCTGGGGTCGAAGTTGGAAATTGCCTTAATCAGGCCGATGCACCCCACCTGGAACAGGTCGTCCGGGTTCTCGCCCCGCTTGTCGAAGCGCTGAATGACGGACAGCACCAGACGCAGATTCCCTTCAATGAGTTTTTCTCTGGCAGCTTCGTCTCCCTCCTTGGCCCGGCGGAGCAGGGTGTCCATTTCCACCTGGGACAGTACAGTCAGCCTGGATGTGTTCATGCCGCAGATCTCTACTTTTCCCTGCATGGTGTTCCTCCTGATTGTGAAAACTCGCAAAGGTTCCGCTGGGGATTGCTTTGGCTGAACCACTGCGCTTACCAAAAGTATTCCCCGGCGCTGCCAGATGATACCAGGAAAATATTTAGCGGTTTTTCACAAAAATATTGTGAGGAGGCAGAGACCACAACGAATTTTGACACCGATTTTTTACATTTTGTAAACTTTTTCGTTCCCTTTTGCCGCAAGGGATCTGCTTTCCAGCGGCGACGTAACATAACGGTTCCGCAACCAAACCACAAATTATGCAAATGGATATGCATGGTTTCCACAA
Source organism: Faecousia sp. (assembly GCA_051867395.1). GTDB lineage: Bacteria > Bacillota > Clostridia > Oscillospirales > Oscillospiraceae > Faecousia. Next base: position 1,806 of record JBJDYN010000009.1, read on the forward strand.
GGAGTGGTGGAAATCCAAAGGGGCAGAATACCTGTTGAAAACTCTGAGTTTTCCACATTCTCCACAAGTTTTTCCACAAGGGTTTTCCACAGGCGGCGTGAATTGTGGATATTCAATTTTGGTTCACATAAAAAGAAACGACACGGTTCGGGCGGTTTCCCACTTTTTCGCGGATTGTGTTTTTTGCCATGGGTCAAATTTTGTGCAAAAATTACCCCCTTGACAAGGAGCGTGTGGAGTTAGGAGTGAGGAGTTAGGAGTGTGGAGTTGGGGTATTTCCTCCGGAAATGATTGAAATGAAAAGGAAGCTTTTCATTTCTGGCATCCGGTCAGACAAGTACAAAATATATTTTTATTCATCCACGAAGTGGATTCCTCAACTCCACACTCTTAACTCCTAACTCCTAACTCCTAACTCCTAACTCTTAACTCCTAACTCCTAACTCCTCACTCCTAACTCCTCACTCCTAACTCCTCACTCCGCTCTCCCAACCTCTCTGTCTTAGGCATGAAAAAAATCTGAAAAAGGGGGTTGATTTTGTTTGCCGGAGGCGCTATAATGAGAACCTGTATGGAAAACTTAAGAAGGAGGTGGAATCGATGCCCAATATCAAGTCCTCTAAGAAGGATGTCATTTCTTCCAAGATCGCTTATGAGAACAACAAGGCTAACAAGTCTGCGCTGAAGACCAATCTGAAGAAGTTCGACGCCGCTGTGGTGTCCGGCGACAAGGCCGCTGCTGAGGCTGCCTACAAGACCGCTGTCAAGGCTGTCGACCAGGCTGTCGTCAAGGGTCTCCTGCACAAGAACAATGCTGCCCGCAAGAAGAGCAGCATGACCCTGAAGCTGAACAAGCTGGCCTGATTTCTCTGAAAATATCTCCCTCCCGGCTTCCCAGGAGGGAGTTTTTTCATGCCCTGCCCCAGCGGAAAAACGGGAAACTTGTATCCAAAAAGACGTTGCTTTGGGACGGGTTTTTGATTATAATAGGAAACATTGAGGGAAGCGCAGCTGCCTGGCTGACGCTTGCACATTCAGCACAGGATGGAAATTCCCACAGGAGGTGAGGATTTGGCGAGGTTATCCGATCCCATCACCATTTTAAAAGGCGTGGGCCCTGCCAGGGCCAAGCAGTTTGCCAATCTGAATATCTTCACCCTCCGGGATCTGATCTGCCACTTCCCCCGGGGCTATGAGGACCGCACCCATCTGGTGCCCATTGAAAAGCTGGAGGTGGATGTGCCTGCCTGTTTCAAAGCCATGGTCATGAGTACGCCCAGAACTTCCCATGTTCGGAAGGGCCTGGATATCACCAAGGTCCAGGTGGCGGACCATTCGGCCAGGCTGACCCTGACCTTTTTCAACAACCGGTATGTGACGGAGCAGCTGCAGTATGGGCAGGAGTACATCTTTTACGGGGCGGTTTCCGGAGACTTCATCGGCTACAACATGACCAACCCGGTGTTTGAGATGCCTCAGTCCCAGCCGGTGCTGACCCGGCGGGTGCTGCCCATTTATCCGTTGACCGCAGGGCTCAGCAATGCCGCCGTACTGAAGGCGGTGCGGCAGGCCCTGGCCATCTGCGATCCTCCGGCGGAAATACTGCCCCCCGAGGTGCGGAAAAAATATGGCATTCTTCCGGCGGAGCGGGCCTACAGTGCCATCCATGAGCCACGGTCCATGGCGGAGGCGGAACAGGCGAAAAAGCGGCTGGTGTTTGAAGAATTCTTTGTGTTCTCCGCCGGGCTGTCCCTGATGCGGGCCTCCCGAGCGGAGAAGAAGACGGCACCCTATGATGATTTAGACCTGAGCCCCTTCTATGCCTGCCTGCCCTTTACCCTGACCTCGGCCCAGCAGCGGGCGGTGGAGGACATTTTGCGGGACTTCCGGAAGGGCGCGCCCATGAACCGCCTGATCCAGGGCGACGTGGGCAGCGGCAAGACCATGGTGGCCGCCGCAGCTATGTACTGCGCCGCGAAAAACGGGAAACAGTCGGCGCTGATGGCGCCTACGGAGATTCTGGCGGAGCAGCATTATGCCTCCCTGCAGAAGCTGTTTGAACCTTTGGGAATCCATGCTGTGCTGCTGACGGGTTCTCTGACTGTTAAGGGCAAGCGCACCGTCCGGGACAGCCTAGCTCTGGGGCAGGCCCAGGTGGCGGTGGGGACCCATGCACTGCTGACGGACGCCACCCAATTTCAGGACCTGGGGCTGGTCATTGCCGACGAGCAGCACCGGTTTGGTGTGGGGCAACGGTCCAAGCTGTCCGCCAAGGGAGAAGACCCACATCTGCTGGTCATGTCGGCTACGCCTATCCCAAGAACTCTGGCGCTGCTGATGTATGGGGACCTGGAGGTCTCCATTCTGGACGAGCTGCCGCCGGGACGGGAGGCGGTAGACACCTTCCTGGTGGGCGAGAGCTACCGCCCCCGGATCAACGCCTTCATCCGCAAACAGGTGACGGAGGGGCACCAGTGCTTCGTGGTGTGCCCGGCGGTGGAGGAAAACCAGGAGCTGGGCGTCAAGGCGGCCTCTGCCTGGGCGGAAACCCTGCGCAGCACTGTGTTTCCCGACCTGCGGGTGGCGCTGCTCCACGGACAGATGAAGGGCGCGGAAAAGGAGGCGGCCATGGCTTCCTTTGCCCGGGGCGAGGCGGATGTAATGGTAGCGACCACCGTCATTGAGGTGGGGGTGGACGTGCCCAACGCCACCTTGATGGTCATTGAGGACGCGGACCGCTTCGGCCTTTCCCAGCTGCACCAGCTCCGGGGGCGGGTGGGCCGGGGCAGGGCCAAGAGCTACTGCATCCTGACCACCCACAACCGCAACCCGGAGACGCTGCAGCGGCTGAAGGCCCTGTGCAAGACCAACGACGGCTTCCAGATTGCCGAGGAGGATCTGAAGCTCCGGGGCCCCGGAGACTTCTTCGGCTCCCGGCAGTCGGGCCTGCCCGCGTTCCGGGTGGCGGATCTGAGCTATGACCTGGAGACGCTGAAGGATGCCCAGGCGGCGTCGGCGGTGTGGATCGATACAAACGGCACCTCCGACGCTCCGGAGGCAGCAGCCCTGCGGGAACGGATCGCGGAGCTGTTCGAAAGAGCGGAAGGAACCATGAACTGACGGAACAACATATCCTGTGGAAAGGAATCGATACCTATGAAAAAGCGATGGATTCTCTGTATTCTGACGGCCTGCCTGCTGATCGCGGCACTGGCGCCCATGGCCTATGCTCTGGATGTCAACATTGCCAGCGGCACCTGCGGCGATGGGCTGTCCTGGTCTCTGGACGGCTACACCCTGACCATCTCCGGAAGCGGAGAAATGGCGGAGGGTTCTCCCTGGGAGGAACATAAGGATCACATTGAGGAGATTGTCCTCACCGGTGGTGTGACCAAGATCTGCGACAAGGCCTTTTCCGGCTACACCCGGGTCAAGACCGTGGATCTCGGCGATGCCCTGGTGGAGATCGGCACCAAGGCGTTCTATGGCTGCAAGAACATATCCTACATCCACCTGCCGGCGGCCTTCCGGACCTTCGGCGCGGAGTGCTTCCGGGATTGTACCGGCCTGAAGTATGTATATTGTGACGGCGGCATGCCCCGGTTCAATGACAGCTGCCTTTGGACCGGTGAATACATCTCGGTCTTCTACCCCACCAACAACCCCTGGCCCCAGCAGTACGTGTCCCAGCTCATCAGCAGCTATGGCGGGAAACTGGGCATCATGATGGGCAACTTCGATGCCGCTGCGGTGGCCGCCAACCTGGCGTCACAGGAAACGGAGGAGACGGAGGCTGCGGAGGAGACCAAGGCGAAAGAGGAGACCACGGCCCCGACGGAAGCGCCCACCGAAGCTCCTACGGAAGCGCCTACGGAAGCCCCTACCGAGGCCCCCACCGAGCCGACAACAGTGCCGACTACCGAGCCGGAAACACAGCCGACGGAAACCACGGTCCCTGAAACCGAAGCGCCCACCGTGCCCACTACGGAAGCTGCCGAAACCACCGAAGTCACGGAGGAAAAAACCGTTGTGGAAAGGGTGAGCGGCGACGGCTGGATCGGCGTGGTAATTATTGCCGCGGTGCTGACAGTGCTGCTGCTCGGCGCGCTGATTGTCCGGGGCACCCGCAATAAGGGCGGCAAGTATCGGGGATAAATGCCCAATCAGGGCACAGCCACGCCCTGTGTTCGGTGCGGAAAACGGATAATCATTAAAATATTTTTAACAACTTCCGGGATAATCACTTATTTTATGGGTTTCCCGGAAGTATTTTTGTCTGGAACGGAAAAAATAAAAAAGTGGTTGTAAGTTTGGAAAAAATGATGTAAAATAATTTGACTGATAAAATGCAAAAATACGCGAAGAATTCGCTTTCAGGAGGTACACATATGGAAAAACCCATTGTTCTTGTGATTATGGACGGCGTCGGCAAAGGCGACGGCGGCAGCGGCGACGCGGTGAAGGTCGCCAATACCCCCACCCTGGATAACCTGCTGGCGACCTGCCCCCATACGTATCTGAAGGCTCACGGCACCGCCGTCGGCCTGCCCACCGATGACGATATGGGCAACTCTGAGGTTGGCCACAACGCCTTGGGCTGCGGTCAGGTCTACTCTCAGGGCGCCAAGCTGGTGGGAGAGTCCATCGAAAACGGCACCCTGTACCAGTCTGCCACCTGGAAGGATCTGGTGGCCAATGCGGCGGACGGCAAGGCCATGCATTTTTTGGGCCTGCTGTCTGACGGCAACGTCCATTCCAACATCAGCCATCTCATCGCCCTGCTGCGGCAGGCCCATGCCGAGGGCGTCAAGCGGGCCTACTGCCACATCCTGCTGGATGGCCGCGACGTGCCCGCCACCTCCGCCCTGGAGTATGTGGAGCAGCTGGAGACCGTGCTGTCCGAGCTGAACACCGAAGGTTGCGACTATGCCATCGCCTCCGGCGGCGGCCGTATGCAGATCACCATGGACCGCTACGAAGCCAACTGGGCCATGGTGGAAAAGGGCTGGCGCACCCATGTCCAGGGTCAGGGCCGTCTCTTCGCTTCCGCCAAGGAGGCCATTGAAACCTATCGTGCCGAGACCGGCTGCATCGACCAGGATCTGCCCGCCTTTGTGGTGGCAAGAAATGGCGAGCCCGTGGCGAAGATCGCCAACGGGGACAGCGTCATCCTGTTCAACTTCCGGGGTGACCGGGCTCAGGAGATCTCCCTGGCTTTCGATCGGAAGGACTTTGACAAGTTCGACCGGGGCGACTACACCGGCGTCAAGTTTGCCGGTATGCTGCAGTACGACGGAGACCTGAACATCCCCGAGCATTACCTTGTGCAGCCTCCCGTCATCACCAACACCCTGACCGAGGTTCTGTGCGCCGCGGGCATCCATGAGTATGCCCTGTCCGAGACCCAGAAGTACGGCCATGTGACCTATTTCTGGAACGGCAACCGCTCCGGCAAGGTTGACGAGAGCCTGGAGGTCTACGAGGAGATCCCCTCCGACGTGATTCCCTTTGAGCAGGCGCCTGCCATGAAGTCCAAGGAGATCACCGAGAAGATGGTGGAGAACATGGCATCCAAGAAATTCCAGTTCCTGCGCTGCAACTATCCCAATGGCGACATGGTGGGCCACACCGGCGTCATGGAGGCGGTGGTCTACGCCATGGAGTGTGTGGATCAGGGCCTGGCAGCCATCCTGGACGCCGCTGACAAGTACGGCTATACCGTGCTGATCACCGCTGACCACGGCAACGCGGACCAGATGACTGAGACCAAGAAGGGCAAGACCTCCGTCCGCACCGCCCACTCCCTGAACCCCGTGCCTTTCATCATCTACGACAAGGATCACGACTGGGTCATCAAGGAAGGCAAGTACGGCCTTGCCAATGTGGCGCCCACCATTGTGAAGATGATGGGCCTGACCGCGCCTGAGTGCTGGGAAGACAGCATGGTCTAAGCGCCCCAAAGCGGGCGCAATGCAGAATGCAAAATGAGAAGCATTCCGTATTTCCATTTTGCATTTTGCATTCAGCATTTTGCATTTAATAAAATTGGGGGTACTGATTTATGATTCGTCACGAGAATGAAAACGGCAGCGTCAATGTCAGCACCAATGTCTATACGGACATCGTCGGTACGGCTGCAGCCAACTGCTTCGGCGTCAAGGGTATGGCGGCACGGAGCTTGACCGATGGCGTGTACCATCTGCTGCGCAAGGAGTCTGTGGGCAAGGGCGTTCGCGTCAACTTCAACGAGGATGATTCCATTTCCATTGATCTGCATATCATTGTGGACAACAACGTGAACCTGAACGCTGTGGGGGCTTCCATCATTTCGGAGGTTCGCTATGTGGTTACCCAGTGCACCGGCACCGAGGTCCGCGCGGTAAATGTTTATATCGATTCTATGATGATCGGTTAAGGATTCGGAGGGAAAGAAAATTGAAGCAAATCATCAACGGCGCCGATCTTCGCAGAATGGTAATCAGCGCGGCTGCCGCTATTGAGATCAACAAGCAGGCTCTGAACGAGCTGAATGTGTTCCCCGTTCCCGATGGGGACACCGGCACCAACATGTCCATGACCATCAACGCCGCTGCCGCGGATCTGCGCAAGACCGAGGACCCCGACCTGAGCCAAGCCGCCAAGGTGGCTGCCTCCGCCATGCTGCGGGGCGCCCGGGGCAACTCCGGCGTGATTCTGTCTCTGCTGTTCCGGGGCATCTCCAAGAAGCTGAAGGGCGCAGAGGACTGCGACGGCGTGCTGTGGGCCGCCGCACTGCAGGAGGGCGTGGACGCCGCCTATAAGGCCGTCATGAAGCCTGCTGAGGGAACCATTCTGACCGTGGCTCGTCTGGCCGCTGCCAAGGCAACCGATGCCGCCCAGGAGAACAATTTCATTGAGTTCGTCCAGGAGGCCGCCATTGCCGAGGCCAAAACCGCCCTGGCCAACACTGTCAACCAGAACCCCGTGCTGAAGAAGGCCGGTGTGGTGGATGCCGGCGGCAAGGGCTGGGTTGTGGCTCTGGAGGCCATGCTCTGCTCCCTGCGGGGAGAAGATGTCCAGATGCCGGAGGCTGGCGACAGGGTCCAGGTGAAGGAGAGCGCGGATTTCTCCGACTTCAATACCGAGGACATCACTTTCTCCTACTGCACCGAGTTCATTATTTCCCGGGAAAACGACAAGGACCCCGAACAGCTGCGGGCCTTCCTGAATGAGTTGGGCGACAGCCTGGTGCTGGTGGACGATGACGAGGTCATCAAGGTCCATGTCCATACCAACGACCCGGGCACCGCCCTGCACGAGGCCATCAACTACGGCTCCTTCGTCACGGTGAAGATCGAGAACATGCGCCTGCAGCATACCGAGAAGGTCATGACCGAGAGCGAGAAGGCTCCCAAGATCGCGGAGCCTGAGAAGCCCTTGGGCGTGGTCTCCGTCTGCGCCGGCGCGGGGCTGGCGGATGTGTTCACCAATCTGGGCGTGGACGCCATTATCTCCGGCGGCCAGACTATGAACCCCAGCACCCAGGACATCCTTGAGGCAGTCAATACCGTGCCTGCGGAGACCGTCTACGTTCTGCCCAACAACAAGAACATCATTATGGCGGCAGAGCAGGTGGATGCTCTGACTCCCAAGCATGTCATCGTCATCCCCTCCAAGACCGTTCCCCAGGGCGTTACCGCCATGCTGAGCTTTAACCCCGAGGGCAGCGTGGAGGAGAACACCGAGGCTCTGACCGAGGCTCTGGGCACTGTGGACACCATGCAGATCACCTATGCCGCCCGGAACTCCGACTTCGACGGCTACGACATCCACGAGGGCGACTACCTGGCCCTGTATGGTAGCCAGCTCTTCGGCACCAGCCACGATATCAAGGTGCTGCTGCGGTCACTGGCCGAGAAGGTCCGGGACGATGGCAAGGAGTATATCACCATCTACTACGGCGAAGATGTGAAGGAGAAGCACGCCCAGAAGGCTGCGGACCTTTTTGCGGACATCTGCCCCGACGCGGATGTGAATCTGCTCAGCGGTGGCCAGCCGGTCTACTACTATCTGATTTCCGCAGAATAAAAAATGGCCAGCCCGCTGCCCCTTGGGCGGCGGGCTGTTTCCATTTGCGGCGGCTTCGAATAGTATAGAGCAATGATCCATCGAAGGGGGAAACCTATGTTTTTTAAAGAAGCACGCAAACGCATGGGGCAGATTCCCAAGGGCGGCATCATCGGAAAGGCATACCATGCATATCTGTCCATCAAGGAACTGCATATTCCCCTTCACGCAGCCTATGCGGCTTATTTTATTGTTTTGTCTTTGTTCCCGGGGCTGCTGCTGGTGCTGAGTCTGCTGCGCTACACGGGGTTTCAGGTGGAGAATCTGACGGAGCTGATCGGCGTTTTCCTGCCGTCGGCTCTGATGGACAGCGTGGAGGAGCTGGTGTTCAGCACCTACCGCAATTCCACAGGCGCGGTGGTGGGCTTGTCCGCCGTGACGACGCTGTGGTCCGCCAGCCGGGGAATCTACGGCTTGCTCCGGGGGCTGAATGCGATCTACGATGTCTCTGAAGACCGGGGTTACTTGTATACCCGCAGCATCAGTGTGGTCTATACGTTTGCATTCTTCCTGGTGTTGCTGCTGACGCTGGTGCTGCATGTCTTTGGCAATACGATTATTAACTTCCTGACCATGGTGGACAACGAGGTGCTGATCTTCCTCATCGACCTGATCGATCTGCGGTTTTTCCTGCTGCTCATTTTGCAGAGCCTGATTTTTACCGTCATGTTTATGGCTCTGCCCAACAAGCGAAACAGCTTCCTGGGCAGCCTGCCTGGGGGCGTGCTGTCTTCCCTGGGCTGGTTGGTATTCTCGGATATCTTCTCTATCTATGTGGAGAATTTCTACAGCTACGCCAACATCTACGGTTCCGTGTGCGCCATTGCGCTGAGCCTGCTGTGGCTGTACTGCTGCCTGAGCATTCTGTTCTACGGCGGTGCACTGAACCGGTATCTGGCGGAACGGGGGTAAAGAAATGCAAAATTCTGAATGCAGAATGAAAAGGACCGTTTGCGGCAGTGGCAACAATTCGCCCCTATTTATGTATGTTTCGTAAATTTTTGGCATGTTTATGCCCTGTTCACAGTTTTTTCCTAGGATGAAAAGAAAAAAGGAGAAATGGGAATGTTTGGCTATGTGGTGGCCAGCTGGAAAGAGCTGACAAAGGAGCAGCAGGACCGCTATGGGGCGGTGTATTGCGGCATCTGCCGGAGGATTCAGGCCCAGTCCGGCAGCGCGGCCCGTCTGGGGCTGAGCTATGACATGGCGTTCCTGGCGCTGCTGCTGATGAGCTTGTATGAGCCGGAAGAAACCTCCGGGAAGGACGCCTGCGTATTGCATCCTCTGAAGCACCGCCCGTGGATCGATAACCGGTTTGTCCGGTATGCTGCGGATATGAATGTGGTGCTGGCCTACTATAACTGCCTGGACGACTGGCAGGACGACGGGAAGCGCTCCGCGAAAAAGATGGCGCGCATCCTGGAGAAAAGTCTGCCGGATATTGAGACCCGATACCCCAGGCAGTGCGGCGCCATCCGGGAGGGCATTGCGAAGCTTTCGCAGCTGGAGAAGGCGAATTGTGCCAACCCGGACGAACCGGCCGGTGTGTTCGGCAGCCTGATGGCTCAGATTCTTACCTTTGAAGAGGATATGTGGGCGCCGGATCTCATGCAGCTTGGCGACAGCCTGGGCCGGTTCATCTACTTGCTGGACGCGGCGCTGGACTATGACAAGGACAAGCGGAAGGAAAAGTATAACCCCTATCTTGCCATGGGGACCGGCAAGGACTGGCCCCGGTGGAAGGAATACCTGGTGCTGACCATAGGCAGAGCCACGGCTGCTTTTGAGAAGCTGCCCCTGGTCCAGGACAAGGCGCTGCTGGACAATATCCTGTACAGCGGCGTGTGGATGAATTACAAACGAAGCGGGAAAGAGGAGGGCTCCACGGATGATTGAGGATCCTTATAAAGTATTGGGCGTCAGTCCGGATGCCTCTGACGAAGAGATCAAGCGGGCCTACCGGAACCTGGCGAAAAAATACCATCCGGACCTGAATCCCGGAGACAAGGAAGCCGCCCGGAAAATGCAGGAGGTCAACGCGGCCTACGAGCAGATCAAGAACCCGGAGAAAGCGCAGGCAAACCAGGGCGGTTACGGCAGCCAAGGCGGCTACGGCGGTTACGGCAGCCAGGGCGGCTATGGCGGCTACTACGATCCCTTCGGCGGTTACCGCCAGCAGCAGAGCTATGGCGGCCAGACCGCCGACCAGTATCAGCAGGCGGCGTACCAGTATCTGCGCTTCGGCCGCTATCAGGAGGCGCTGAATACCCTGAACAGCTGTACAGACCGGGACGCCCGGTGGTACTACCTCAGCGCCCTGGCCAACGACGGTCTGGGCAACCAGGTCACCGCCCTGGAGCATATCCGCAGGGCCGTCAGCATGGACCCCAGCAACGAGGAATACCTGGACGCCCTAAACCAGATCGAGAACGGCGGCGCGGCCTACCGCCGGCAGGCGGGGAACTTCCGGGGCTTCTCCATGGGCGGCAATCCCTGCACAGGTCTGTGTCTGTGCTATCTGATGAATATCTTCTGCTGCGGCGGACGGGGCATGTTCTTCTGCTGCTGAAAAACGAACAAAAATGGCGGATCTCTCCGAAAGAGATTCGCCGTTTTTTAAATGCGATGTAACCTGTAATGTCGGAACGGTGTTTCCTATGGTGAAGGGAAAAATAAGGGAAAGGAGAGGGAGCCTTTGGATGACGACCGGATCGTAGAATTGTACCTGCACAGAGAGGAAAGCGCCATTGCCTACACTCAGGACAAGTATGGGACCCGCCTCCGCGCCCTTGCGCTGGGAATTGTGAAAGATGCCCAGACCGCGGAGGAATGCGAGAATGATACCTATTGGGGCGCGTGGAATGCGATCCCACCCCATGAACCGAGAACCTATCTCTATGCCTTTCTGGCCAGGATCACACGCAACGCCGCGCTGAACTGCTGCCGGAACCGAAGCCGGCTGAAACGCGGCGGATTTGTAGCAGAGCTGAGCAGGGAAATGGAGCAGTGCATCTCCGCGCCGGACGATACCCAATGCCGTATGGAGGAAATCGAACTGAGAGAGGCCATCAATGGTTTTCTTGGAACGCTGAGTACGGAAAAGCGCAATGTGTTCTTGCGGCGCTATTGGTATTGCGACGCCACCGCTTCCATCGCAAAGCGGTACGGGATTTCCGAGAGTAAGGTGAAAACGATGCTCTACCGCGTGCGGAATCAGCTGAAACTGTATCTTCTGAAGGAGGGCTACATACTATGAGAGGCGGGGAATTGCTGGACAAGATGGATCTGGTGGATGCTGCCTATGTGGAAGCGGCGGATCAATTGCCGGAAAAGGGAGACCGAAAAGCTTTCCGTCAGATGGCCGGAAGAATTGCGGCCTGTGCCGTCTGCGTTTTGTTGGTATTTGTCATCGGCGCAACGGCCTATGCGGCGGGGGCGTTTGACAAAATGCTGCTCTATTTCAAGGGCGATACAGGAGACTATATGGATGGGATCATAGCTTCCACCGCCTCTGTCTCCAACGGGGAAATGACCCTGCGGATCGATGGGGCCATTGCGGATGAGCATGCCTGCCATTTGATCGTATCCCTGGTTGGCTTGACCGAGGAGACGAAAAAATTGTTTACAGACAACGTGCATGACGAGCAATCAGCGTTGAAGGCTTACGCGGTTTCCGCCTCCGGCGAGGAGGTCTCCTTTTGGAATTGGGGCAGCGGTTCTGTGTCAGAAAGAATCGGATTCCGAAAGTACAGGAATTCCTTCTTTGCGGATGCGGACGCCACGTTTGTGGTCGACTGCGAATTTGATGGGAAACATTCCATGAGCGAGATGGACAGCATTTGGATTACGTATCAGGTTCTCGCACTGAAATTGGACGTTCAGCAGTACATTCTCCCTGAGTATAAGCTTTTCACCGAAACAGAAACGGAGCTTACCGATCTCACAATCTCCGGTTTGGGTGTCTATTTTGAAGCGCCTGAGGAATGGTTCCGGCAGGCGAGGGATGACGGGTCGAAATTGGAATTTACCATGATCCGTTCTGACGGTTCGCTGTATGAAAATAACCAGGAGTTTGGCCTGAGTTGGAGCGCCGGTTGTGACGAAAAATACGCGCATTATTCCGGCGCATGGAAGATGAAGAAGAAACACGCGATGATGACCATTGGCATTCTGGATTTGGAGGAATACTGCGGGATTCAGATCAATGGGGTGAATTATTATTATAAAGAGCCCATGCCGGTGGAGAAGATGGACTAGAAAATTTGATGGGAATTTCTCGGAAAATCGTATCTTACTGATATTGTAACAATTCGGCTGTACCCTGAATTCCTTATTTAATTGATCGTTTATGCCTGCACCACCATAGGGGCCGATTGAGGCACATCGGCCCTTGCACTTTTGTTCCGAATTCGCCGCAGTCTGGTCATATAATTCAGTCTTCCCTGCGGGCCGATGTGGGCATCGGCCCCTACGATGGGTGCATAAGGGAACGATAGATATTGCGGTAAACGATCATTTATGTGAGTATATCAGAATAAAAATCACCCTCTGCAAGCGTTTGAACCGCTGCAGAGGGTGATTTTATACTTCCTTGTACATGCCGGAGGCGTCGTCCTTGCGGACGGCTTCGGCTACCTGGAGGACCTCCACGGCCACCGTTCTGGCGCCCATGGCGATCTCAATTTTGTCGCCTACTTTCACGTCGTAACTGGCCTTTACCACCCGCCCGTTGACGCTGATGCGGCCATTGTCGCAGGCCTCGTTGGCTACAGTGCGGCGCTTGATCAGACGGGAGACCTTCAGAAATTTGTCCAGTCTCATAGCTTACTTAGCCACGTTGTCCTTCAGCGCCTTGCTGGCCTTGAAGGAGGGAACCCGGGTGGCAGGGATGGTGATGGCTTCCTTGGTGTGGGGATTGCGGCCTACCCGTGCCTCCCGCTCCTTGGTCTCAAAGGTGCCGAAGCCGGAGAGCTGCACCTTGTCTCCCTTGACCAGGGCGGCGGTGATGGCGTCGATGGCGGCGTTCAGTACCCGCTCCGTATCCTTTTTCGTCAGACCGGCGCTTTCAGCAGCGGCGGCAATGAGTTCGGTTTTGTTCATAGTTTCTATTCCTCTTTCCTGAGAAGACTCCCATGCAGGCACGTTTCCAGGCCTCTGGGGGAAGTGTGAAAATCGGTTTTAGATTAACATAACTTGGAGAAAAAAGCAAGATATTTTTTGAAAAAAGTCATAGTTTCAGAAGTTTCGCAATTTTTTCACCCTTGGGCAGCAGCAGGCAGTCCTCGTGGGTCACGACCTTAAGCTTGACGGCGGCCACAAGATAAACCACCATGCCCACCATAATGGGCAGGGCGCACAGGATCAGACGGCTGGTGATACCGATGGCTTTCAGGCCCGCCAGGACGCCCCATACGAATATCCCCATGATGGCGGCAGCCAGGAACGGACGTGCCAGGTTTTTTACAATGGCGGGGGGATGGCTCAGAAGGGAACGCATGGAAATCAGATTCAGAATCGTGATCGCCATATAGCACAGCAGGGTACCCACAGGGGTGCCGACGATGCCAATATTGGGATTCCCGGTGAGAATATATACCGCTGCCAGTTTCAGCACGCCGCCGATGAGCATATTGATCACCGGACGGACAGCGTGGCCGTGGGCCTGCATGATGGCGGTGGTCACCAGGACGATGGCGTTGAAGCTGATGGAAATACCCAGAACGGTCATGAGCTTGGCGGCCAGGACCACATTTTCCCCGGAATAGCCTCCCAGAAGGGCAGTGACGGGTTCCGCCAGCAGAGCCAGCCCGAAAGCGCAGGGCATGGAGATCAGACCGGTGATCCGGGCAGCGGATTCCTCTGTAGCTCGGGCGTCTTCGTCCTTGCACAGCGTCAGCTGGGCGGTGATGGCGGGGATGATGCTGATGGTGATGGGCGTGATGAAGGCGCAGGGCATGTTGTAAATGGTTTGTGTCATACCGTAGATGCCCCGCATGGTGTCGGCGGCATTCTGGCTGTAGCCCAATCCCAGCAGCTGCCCCATGTAGATTTTTGTCTCCAGCATGGTCAGCAGCTGCAGCCCTGCGGAGCCGATGGTGATAGGGATGGCAATGACCAGCAATCCCTTGGCAGTGTCGCTATAGGAACGGGGTTCCTCCTGGGTTGCGGGGAGAGCCCGGAAGCTTTTGCGGAACTGGCAAAAGAGGTAGAACGAGGAGATCAGACAGCTGGCGGTGACGCCCAGGATGGCGCCGCCCGCGGCCAAAGGAACGCTGTTTGTCAGCTTCAGCAGCGCCACGGCGGCGATAATGCCGACGATGAGCTTGGCCACGGCCTCCAGCACCTGGGAGACGGAGGTGGGGAGCATGTTGCCTTGCCCCTGGAAGAAGCCCCGGTAGGTGCTCATGATGCAGATCAGCAGCACACAGGGACCCAGACACCCAATGGCGGCCCAGGCGTCAGGCTGGTTCTGGAACTGGGCCAGCTGGCGGCAGAACACCGTCATGAAGAAGCTCCCCGTGATGCCGAGACCCAGGAAGATGCCCCTTGCGGTGCGGAAGATCCGGCGGACCTGGTTGTAGTGGCCCAGGGAGTTGGCCTGGGAGATCATGCGGCTCATGGCCACAGGCAGTCCGGCGGTGGAAACCATCAGCAGGACGTTGTAAATCTCATAGGCAGTGTTGAAGTAACCGAAGCCCTGCGCGCCGATGATGGCGTTCAGGGGAATCTTATACAGGGCGCCGATGACCTTCACAATTGCGGTAGCCATAGCCAGAAGAGCAGTACCTTGGAGGTAGTTTTGTTTTTTTTGCGTATCAGACATGGTTTCATCCTTTCTGCGGAGGAAAATGAAGACAATCAGGAAATAAGGCAGACAGGAGATATCGAATATCTATCTCACTTCTGGTCTTCAAACAGGGTCGGAATTGCGTAGCTGGTCAGCTCTTCCACGACCTCTTTCAGGTCGATGGTAGGGAATCTGCCGTTTTGGTACAGAATCTGACCGCGAACCATGGTCATGGCCACGTCGCCGCCTTTGGCTGACCAGACGAGACCATTCAGTACGTTGTGGCAGGGCATCAGGTGGGGCGCGGTGAAGTCCACCAGAGCCAGGTCCGCGTCCATGCCCACTTCCAGCATGCCGCACTCCTTTGCCCGGCCCTGGGCCTGGGCGCCGGTGACGGTGGCCATCATCAGGGCGGCGGAGGAGGGCAGGGCCGCCGGGTCGCCGCTCTCCTTCCGGGCGGACATGGCGGCAAAGCGCATGACCTCGAACATATCCAGGTTGCCGCTCTCAATGGTGCCGTCGGTGCCCAGGGCCACATTCATTCCGGCCTTAACGCATTCCAGAATGGGGGTGGAAGAGCGTCCGTTTTTGTAGGCGGTCAGCGGGGTTGCCACGGCGGTAACCTTCTTCTTACCAAGGAGTTTACGCTCGTGTTCCTCCAGATATGTACAGCCCGCGGCGGTAGCGGGCACGGCGAAGAGATTGTGGCAGTTTAACAGCTCTCCGGGTCCCATGCCGGTGCGGTCCAGGCAGGAGTCCACTTCTCCCTGGGTTTGGGCCAGATGCAGCTGCATGCCGATGCCCTTTTCCAAAGCGTAACCCGCCAGACCTTCCCAGAGCTTGTAGTTGCTGGTGTACTCGGCGTAGATCCCGGCGTCAATGCGGATGCGCCCGCCGTCATAGCCGTGCCACTTGTCCACAACCCGGACAAGCTCCTGGCACTGCTCGTCGGTTTCAAAATCGAAGTCCTCGTTCTGGTCGATGAACCGGTAGCTGGACAGTGCCAGATTGGCCTTGATGCCGGACTGAGCCACAGCCTCGGCGGTGGCATTGGGGTAGTAGTACAGGTCCGATACGGAGGTGACGCCGAAGCGCAGGCACTCCGCGATGGACAGCAGGGCGGCGGCTTTGGCGGTGCGGGAGTCCATTTTGGCCTCCTTTTGCAGCAGGAACTGGAGCGCTTCCGTGTTGCCCAGGTCGTCGGTGTAGCTGCGCAGGACAGAGGTAGCCAGATGGGTATGGCAGTTAATGAGACCGGGGATGGCCACCATGCCGGTACCCTCAATGATGGTTTTCGGCGCCTCAGCGGGGGGCTTTTTGGAGATAGAGACGATTTTTCCGCCTTCGATGCCGATGTAGGCACCGAAGATTACCTCCATTCTGGGATTCATTGTCACGGCGGTGACGTTGGAAATCAGGGTGTCCAAGGGAAATCCTTCCTTTCGTAAGGGACATTATGGGAGAAGTTGAAAGTGGAAAATTAAAATGCTGCTGCGATCAATTTCGATTCCCTTTCAACTTTTTAATCCATTAGGGCGAACAGTTCTTCCTTCTGTTTCAGGACGGTGTCCAGCATTTCGATGTACTGTTCGGGGAATTTGGGGTTGTGGAACCGGCGCAGGGTGCCGTCGGGCAGGTTGACCTTGTTCATGCCGCCGCCCCCCAGGGAGAGGATGGTGTGGACCTCCTCCATCATGTAGATGTTATACAGACAGTCCAAATTGTCCCGGCTCCAGCCCACGTTCTCGAAGCTGCCGGACATGTACTTCTGCCGGTACAGGTAGTAGGGCTTGTAGCCCAGGGCGCGGAGGGTATCGTTGGCATAGGCAACCATGGCGGACACATCTTCCGCGCTGGGCAGGTTCTCCCGGCGCTCAAACAGGTCGGCGCCTTTTTTCAGCGCCAGAGTGTGTACTGTGATGTTCGCGGGACGCACCTGCGCCACGGTGTCCAGGGAATAGCGAAAGCCGTCGATGGTGTCCGTGGGCAGGCCCGCAATCAGGTCCATGTTGATGGCGGCAAAGCCCGCGTCCACAGCCTCCCGGTAAGCTCGCAGGACATCTTCGCCCTTGTGGGGCCGTCCGCAGGCCCGGAGAACGGAATCGGCCATGGTCTGGGGATTGATGCTCATGCGGTCTGCCCCATGTGCCCGGATGGAGCGGAGTTTATCCGCATCCAGCGTGTCCGGACGTCCACCCTCCACGGTGAACTCGATGCAGCGGCTGAGGTCAAAGCAGTCCCGGATGGCATCCAGCAGGCGGGCCATTTGAGGCGCGGAAAGGGTGGTGGGAGTACCGCCGCCGATGTAGACCGTGCGCACGCTTCTGCCGGACTGCTTCAGCAGGGCTCCGGTGACGGCAATCTCCTTTAACAGGGCGGCCAGATACGGTTCCAGAAGCTCCGTCTTTTTTCCGATGGTGCGGCTGACGAAGCTGCAGTAGGTGCAGCGGGTGGGGCAGAAGGGAATGCCCACATACAGCGACAGGTCCCCCGGCTCCAGCAGCTTTGCGGCATTTACCGTGGAGACGGAGCAGTCGATGGCCAGCCTGCGCCGGTCCTCCGTCACATAGTAGACATTCTTCAGCAGCTTGTCCGCGGAGGCCGGGGTGCCGCCCTCCAGCAGGTGCTTGGTGGTGATTTTGGTGGGCCGAACCCCTGCCAAAGCGCCCCAGGCGGGAACGGCTGGCAGCAGCTCTTTGGCAGCAAGGTAGTAGCTTTGCTGCAGGCACCGGCGACGCAGGCGCACCGTCTCCTGGTCCACTCTTAAGCGGCGGCTGCGGCAGATGGTCTTCCCGCCAACGGTGATCTTCGCGGCAGCGGTGATCCAGGTTTTGCCCCGGTGCAGAGTGGAGACGGCTTCTCCCTCGGTATTCTCCGGGAACAGTGCCAATTGCAGCTGCTCCACGGCATAACGGTCATCATGACCTACAAGTGTCAATTTCATATGTGTCCTCGAGAAAAAATGCAGAATGAAAACAATTCTCGTAACTATTCAGTCGCGGTAAAAAACGTCAGATAAAGGATTGTTTATCGCAGCACCATCTGTAGGGGAGGGTCATTGACCCTCCCGCTTGGTAACGGAACAGAGCGTGAAATCGGTTGCTTCCAGTGCTGGTTTTCGCAAATAGCAATGTGTTTGACCGCTCAAAAAGGATCACCTGGCGGGAGGGTCAGTGACCCTCCCCTACAGTGGGTGCGTGTGTAAACGATCATTTATATGAGGAGCTTGGGGTACGACTGAATAGTTACCAATTCTCATAATTTTGCATTCAGCATTTTGCATTCTGCATTCTTTACATGTAGGGATTATAGCGCTTTTCGTCCGCCAAAGAGGTCGATTCTCCGTGGCCCGGCAGGACCCAGTAGTTGGTTTCCAGGGAAGCCAGGCGGGCCAGGGACTGTTTCATGGCGGGCCAGTCGCCGCCGGGCAGATCGGTACGTCCGCAGGAGCCGGCAAACAGGGTATCCCCGGAGAACATGGTGTCCTCCACCAGCAGGCACACGGAGCCAGGGGTGTGGCCCGGGGTCTGGATCACGTCGATATTTAGACCCGCCAGGTACAGCCTGTCGCCTTCCTGGTAGGTTTTGGTATAGTACAGCGGTCCGGCAGTCATCTGGGGAGGCATCCGCAGGTCCTCGGCGCAGAGGTACACCTGGCACCCGGTTTCGGCGGCCAAGTCCTTCACGCCGCCTACATGGTCAAAATGGCCGTGGGTCAGCAGAATCGCCTCCAGGGTCAGGCCAAGCTCCGCCAGCTTGTCCAGAACGACCTCCGGGGTATAGCCGGGATCGATGACACAGCAGGTCTTGGAGGAATCGTCATGGATGATATAGCAGTTGGTCTGGTAAGCCCCCAACGCAAGGGCGTGGACTTGAAGCATATCATTTACCCTTTCCTGATAATGCTGAATGCTGAATGAAAGGAATTGCCGTAATTCAGCGTTCAGCCTTCATCATTCAGCATTACTTTCTCCTCGGCGTGTCCATCAGCTGATCGGTGTCCAGGATCAGCGTCACGGGGCCGTCGTTGATGGACTCCACCTGCATGTCTGCGCCGAACCGGCCATGCTGGGGCGGGTAGCCCAGCTCCGCACAGATAGACAGAAATTTTTCGTACAGTTCATTGCCCAACGCGGGGCCTGCCGCATCGGTGAAGCTGGGGCGGCGGCCCTTGCGGCAGTTGCCGTAGAGGGTGAACTGGCTAACCACCAGGACTTCCCCCTGGACGGCGTCCAGCCCCAGATTCATTTTGCCGTTTTCGTCTTCGAAAATGCGAAGACCCAGGGCTTTATCGGCCAGATACCGGCATTCCTTTTCCGTATCATCAGGGCCGACCCCCAGCAGGATCAGAAAGCCCTGCCCGATTTTGCCCACCACCTGGCCGCCGATGGTGACGGAGGCAGATTTTACTCTTGTCAGTACAGCGCGCATGGCGTTACGCCCCTTCCGCTTCCGCTTCATCGGGCGGAACGATAGCACCGTTGCCGTTGTTGCTGCCGATGGTGACGTTCTTTTTGGGACTTAGGGCAATGCCCGCCACAATACCGGAAAGGGCGCAGACAGCAAGCCCCAACACCAGTTCCCGCTGGTTGACAACAATCCTGCGGTCCAGGGATTTCCAGAGTTTCTCCATTTTTTCAATCATATGTGGTTCCTCCTGCTGTTAATTTTGCCCTCTGCGGGAGCCGGTGACATCCCGGATGTTCAGAAGCTTTTTTCGGACGGATTCCAGCTCGGCTACGTTCTTGACCTCGAAGCGAATGGTGATGGCGCTGTGGCCTCCAGGGAGGTCCTTGGCGTTGAGTTCCTTCACCCGGACGCGGGCGGTGGTCATGATGGTGGCCACATCCAGGACCAGACCGTCCCGGGTGATGCAGTCCAGCTCCAGGGTGGTGTCAAAGGGCTGCTCGTCCTGAGCGGCCCAGCGGACCCGGACCCAGCGGGCGGCCTGCCGGGGGTCCTCCCGGTTCTGTGCGTTGGGGCAGTCCGCCCGGTGAATGCTGACGCCGAAACCCTTGGTGATGAAGCCCACAATGGCGTCACCGGGGACAGGCGTGCAGCACTTGGCGAACTTGATCATGCAGGAGTCAATGTCCTCCACGATGACCCCGTTTACCGCGTGGCGGTTGCGTAGTACCGCTTCAGAGTCCGGCTTCATGCGCAGGGGGCTCTGGGGCAGCTTTTCGGTATTCTGGGCTTTCAGCGCCTTGGTAATGTCGTCCCGGATCCGGCCCACCGCTTTGGTGGCAGTGAGACCGCCATAGCCGATGGCGGCGTACATATCATCCCAGGTGTCAAAAGACAGCTTTCGCAGCAGCTGAGGCTCCAGCTCCGGATCGCTCAGAGCGGTGAGAGGCAGGGCCATGCGCTTCATCTCCGCCTCGAAGGAGGCGCGGCCATGGACAATGTTCTCCTCCCGTTTTTCCTTCTTGAACCACTGCTTGATCTTGGTGCGGGCCTGGTTGGATTTGCAGATGGTCAGCCAGTCCCGGCTGGGGCCCTTGGCGGATTTGGAGGTCAGAACCTCCACAATATCGCCGTTTTTCAGTTTGGTGTCGATATTGGCGATGCGGTTGTTGACCTTAGCGCCGATCATGGAGTTGCCCACACCGGAGTGGATGGCATAGGCAAAGTCAATGGGCGTGGATCCGGCAGGCAGGGATACAATCCGCCCCTTGGGGGTATAGACGAAGACCTCATCGTCGAACATGTCGATCTTCATGGACTGTACGAATTCCTCCGCGTCGGAATCCTGCTGGGTTTCCAGCAGGCGGCGGACCCATTCGAAGTCCTTTTCGCTGCCCGCACCGGTGCCCTGCTTGTACTTCCAGTGGGCAGCGATGCCGTATTCGGCAGTCTCGTGCATCTGCCAGGTTCGGATCTGAACCTCGAAAGGAATACCCTGGGAGCCGATAACGGTGGTGTGCAGGGACTGGTACATGTTGGGCTTGGGGGTAGAGATGTAATCCTTAAACCGTCCGGGGACCAGGTTGAACAGATCGTGAATGTGACCCAGGACGTTATAGCAGTCGGGGATGGTGTCTACAATGACCCGGAAGGCGTAGATGTCGTACAGCTCGTCCATGGTCTTGCCCTGGGACTGCATTTTGCGGTAGATGGAGTAGACGTGCTTGATGCGGCCGTAGGTAGTGTTGTGGATGCCCACGGAAGCCAGGCGCTCGGTGATTTTGCCCTGGATAGTGCGCATGAAGGTCTCATCCTGCTCCTTATGAGCCTGGAGGTAGGAGGTGATCTCCTCATAGGCGCTGGGGGCCAGATACCGCAGCGACAGGTCCTCCAGCTCCCACTTGATCTTCTGCATACCTAACCGGTGGGCCAGGGGGGCATAGATGTCCATGGTCTCTTGGCACTTGCTGATCTGCTTGGCAGGGGTCTGGTACTGCATGGTGCGCATGTTGTGCAGACGGTCTGCGATCTTGATGAGCACCACCCGGATGTCCTTGGACATGGCCATGAACATCTTGCGCAGGTTTTCCATCTGGGCCTGCTCGGAGGTGGAGAAGTTTGCGCGGGTCAGCTTGGTGACACCCTCTACCAGCTCGGCCACGGTGGTGCCGAAGAGACGTTCAATTTCCTCATGGGAGGCATCGGTGTCTTCGATGCAGTCGTGGAGCAGGGCGCCCAGGATGGCGTCCATATCCAAGCCCATTTCCGCTACGATCTGGGCCACTGCCAGGGGATGGATGATGTAGGGGGAACCGTCCTTGCGTTTCTGGAACTGGTGCTTGACGTTGGCGTATTCCACAGCCCGGTCTACCAGCATCATGTCCGCGCCGGGCATGTGCCGCAGGATGGCGTCACGCATGGAGGCATAATGTTCTTCAAAGGTTTCCAAATTTTATCAGCTCTCTTTCGCTCGCAGCAGGCGCTGCATCGTCTGGCTTTTGGTTAGGTCGGCCTTTTGACTGCCGGGAGTCAAATGAATGGTCAGATGGTTGTGCAGCTTTTGGACATTCAGAAGCCCCACGTCCCGGAAAATATCCAGGCAGGTCATCAGCTGTCCCAGACTCAGGGGCCGGCCGGTCCAGCGGACGATTTTCCGGCATAAGCAGATGGGGGATTCCTGAATGGTATCGGAAGGATCGGCGGCCAGATACCGCCAGACCATGGCCAGAGTGGTTCGTTCCGGCATCAGGGCGGCGGCAATGTCGGCAGTGAGCCGGTCGTCCAGCAGTGCCCGGTAGCCGGAGGCCTCCGGGGAGCATTCGACGCTGCAGCTGGGGCGGACATCCAGTACGTTCATCTGCACGCTGCGTTCGCTCCGGAATTCATTGATCTGGGGCGTGAAGGCAATGTCCACCGCATCCCCGGGCTGGATGGAGACGGACTGGGGCGTTGCAGAAAAATAGATGGCATTGACGGCATGCCGCCCGCTGCGCAGCCTAAGGCGCATGTGGCGGCCGCCGCCAACCATGGTAATGCGGTCAATAATCAGGTCTTTCATCATCAGCACCGGCTTGGGACAGCCATTTCCGCAGGGCTCCAGCACAGCGAGGGATTCCACGTTGTGCAGTGTCAGCAGCTCCGCCGGAATGGTGCAGTCCACATCCAGGGAAGTCCTGGGAGTATCGTCGGAATAGTAGCCTGCGGCCATTGCGCAGATCCGACGGCGGAATTCCGGGATATTGGCCCGGTTGATGGTAAAGCCTGCTGCCAGTTCATGGCCGCCGTAGCTTTCCAGCAGCGGCGACAGGGCGGTCAGGGAGGAGAACAGGTTGAAGCCGCCGTGACTGCGGGAGCTGGCTTTGCCATGCTCGCCGTCCAGGCAGATCAGGAAGGCGGGACAGGCATATTCCTCCGCGATGCGGCTGGCAACGATGCCCACCACACCCTGGTGCCAGCTTTCGTCCGCCAGCACGATGGCTTCCGGGGCCTGTCCCGCCGGAAGCATGGACACGGCCTGCCGGTAGATCTCCGACTCCACGGTCTGACGCTGGCGGTTCAGCTCGCACAGCTGCCGTGCCACCGCCTGAGCCTGGATAGGGTCGTCGGTGAGAAACAGCGCAATGGCCAGATCAATCTGCCCCATACGGCCTGCGGCGTTGATCCGTGGAGCCAGCATGAAGCCGATGGAGGAGGCGCTGACGGTCTCCGGAGCGCAGCCGCATTCCGCCATCAGGGCGGCGATGCCAGGGCGCTTGGTATGGGCCAGAGACTGCAGACCCTTGGATACGAAGACCCGGTTTTCTCCCTGCAATGGCATGACGTCTGCCACAGTGCCGAGGCAGACCATGTCGGTGTACTGCTCCAGCACCTCCGCCTGGTCGCCGCAGAGGGCAGCTGCCAGCTTGAAGGCCACGCCCACGCCGGAGAGATTTTTGTGGGGGTAGCCGCCGTCAGGCCGGTGGGGATCCACAACTGCCACGGCCTGGGGCAGGACATCCTTGCATTCATGGTGGTCGGTGATGACCAGATCGATGCCCAGCTCCCGGCACAGCTCCGCCTCGGACACGGCGGTGATGCCGCAGTCTACGGTGATGATGAGTTTGACCCCGTCGCTGTGCAGCTGCCGGATGGCGATGGGGTTCAGGCCGTAGCCCTCCTCCAGCCGCCCGGGGATGTAGCTGACGCAGTCCGCCCCCTGGCGGCGCAGGAAGTCTGTCAGCAGGCAGGTGGCGGTGATGCCGTCCACGTCATAGTCGCCGAAAACGGCGATTTTCTCCCCACGGGACAGGGCGAGCCCCACACGTCCGGCGGCCAGATCCATATCCGTCATCAAAAAGGGGTCCAGCAGGGGGACATCACAGTCTAAGTACTGCTTTGCCTGGGCACCATCCCGGATCCCCCGGGAGGCCAGCACCATGGCAGCTAATGGGGCGTATCCGCTTCTTACCAGGGTATTGACTGCACGCATTTCCGGTTCATTCACATTCCAGATTCCGTATTTCACTTTTGCACACATCCATTAAATAACATTTTCCTTACATTATAGCAAAAATGAACGGAATGTACAATAGGGAGATGGGAAATTTGTTGGAAACAGTGAGGACAGTGTGGAGTTTTGCAGAGTGTGGAGTTTGGAGTGTGGAGTGTAGAGTGTAGAGTGGAGTGTGGAGTGTGGAGTTATGGGATGTTAACTTCGCACGAAGCAAAAAGACTGCTGTATCAGCAGCAAAGCAGAAAAATAGAAGGGTTGCAGGTATTTTTGAGAATAACTCCACTCTCCACTCTCAACGCTCCACTCTAACTCCTAACTCCACACTTCTATTCGCTTTCGGGTTTCTTTTCCGGGGCAATCTGCAGAGCGGTTACGGCCAGCAGGGGGGCCAGGATCATGCCGCCGATGCCCCAGAGCTTGTAGCCCGCGTACAGTGCTATCAGCGTCACCAGAGGATCCAGCCCCAGATGGCGACCAACCAGCCTTGGTTCCAGGGCGGAACGGGTCAGGGAGATTACCGCATAGATGCCCAGCAGCCCAACGGCTCTTGCGCCATCTTCCTGCAGGAAACAAATCAGCGCCCAAGGCAGCAGAATTGTGCCGGTGCCTAACACGGGGAAGGCGTCCACCACCGATACACCCAGTGCCCACAGCAGGGTATGGGGGATCCGCAGCAGCAAAAAGCCCAGGGCCAGAATGGAAAAGGTCAGGCCCATCAACTTGCACTGAGCCAAGAGCCATCCGAAGGCGGCGTCTTTCATCCGCTTTCCGGCGGCCAGAACCGGGCGCAGCCTCTCTATGGAAATGCGGCGGGAGATCCAGAAGCGAATCTTCGACAGCTTCGCGGAAATCATGAAGCCGGAGATCACAGCGGTGCCCAGCCCAAGGGCGCTGTCGGGAATGTGACTCAGCAGATTTCCGGCCAGCCCCAGGGCGAAGCGAATTGCCTTGTCCATCAGAGCGGCACCATCAGAAAACAGTGCGCCGATATTTTCGCTCAACAGGGGTTGGATGCTTGGGGGCGTATGGGCAGTCAGATTCAGCAGCCAGGTCTGCAGGGCGGAGGCGCCGGACTGGACGGCATTCTCCAGGTCCGGCAGGATTCCGGCCAAAGCGCCCAGCTCCCGGACCAGAAACGCGCAGATCAGGAGCAGCACCATGGCAAGAAAGCAGAAGGCCATGCTGACGCCGATGCCTGCGCTGATTGACCGTGGAACCCGGATGCGCTTGTGCAGGAAGGCCACCATGGGCTCCGCTGCCAGAGCCAGCGCGGTGCCCAACAGGAAAGGGGAAATCAGCGGGAGAAGATAGCGCAGTCCCAGCCATACGGATAGAAAGGCCAGCAGCATCGTCATGGTTTTGCGAGTACCGGTGTGCATGGAAAAACCTCCTTTCGGTGTTGGATTGGGGGGTTGCAATTTCTAAAATGTATGCTACAATACATAAGGTAAAAACAAATGTAATTCAGCTGCGAACGAAACGCGCGTATAAGGAGACCAGAATGACGACGAAACCCAAGTATTATATAGTGGAGTCATCGGCGCTGCCGGAGGTATTCCTGAAGGTGGCAGAGGCCAAGCGGCTGCTGTCCACAGGGGAGGCATCCACGGTCAATGAAGCGACCCGAATCACAGGGATCAGCCGCAGCGCCTTTTATAAGTACCGGGATGCTGTGCTGCCGTTCCAGAATATGATGACCGGACGGATCATCACATTTCAGCTGCTGCTCCATGACGAACCGGGACTGCTGTCCGAGATTTTGAGCATCCTGGCGAATGCCAAAGCGAATATCATTACCATCAACTCCATTGTGCCCACCAACGGCACGGCGGTGGTCACCATTTCGGCGGAAACCATCGACCTGAATGTCTCTCTGGAGGAGTTGATGAACAGGCTGTCAGTCTTCCACGGCGTGGTCAAGGCCGAGGTTCTGGCGGGATAATCAGGAACCGGATCAAGAGCTGCCGTTTTTCGGCGGCTCTTTTGATTTTGCATTCGTCACCATTCGGCTATCCCAGACATAGGATGAGCCGGGGAGGGATGCTGTATGCTGATCGTACAGAAGTACGGGGGAACATCGCTGCAGGACATAGATCGGATCCATTCCGCTGCCCGACGGGCCGCAGGCCTGGCCAAGCAGGGCAGCCGGGTGGTGGTGGTCGTCTCCGCCCAGGGAGACAGCACAGACCGGATGATCCAGAAAGCTGCCCAGGTCAACAAACGGGGCGCTGCCCGGGAGATGGACGCGTATCTTGCCGCCGGGGAACAGATGTCGGCGGGGCTGATGTCCATGGCCATCGGCGCCATGGGCAGTCCTGCGGTGAGTCTCACCGGCTGGCAGGCGGGGATCACCACCGACGGCGTCCACGGCAATGCAAGGATTGTGGATATTGACGTCTCCCGGATCCGAAGGGAGCTGGATGCCGGGAAGGTTGTGGTCGTGGCAGGCTTTCAGGGCCTGGACCCGGCGGGGGACATTACCACCCTTGGCCGGGGCGGCTCGGATACCACGGCGGTGGCGCTGGCGGCCTGGCTGAAAGCGGATCGGTGCCAGATTTTTACGGATGTGGATGGGGTTTACGATCGGGACCCCAGATTGTTCCCGGATGCCACCCGGTTCGGGCGGATCAGCTATGAGAAAATGCTGGCGCTGATCGAGAACGGCGCACAGGTACTCCATGACCGCAGCGTGGAATTTGCCCGGCAGTACGGAATCCAGATAGAGGTCTTGTCCGCCTTTACGGGAGAGCCGGGGACCATCGTAGGAGGCTCAGAACCATTCTAGCCAGGAAATTGTGAAATAATGCATGATGAAATGCAAAATGCAGAATGCTGAATGCAAAATGAAGGTATCCTCTCCGGGGATGAATTGAAATGATCCCGAAGGGATACCTTTATTCAGCATTAAAAAGTGCTTGACATTTTCGCTGTGATGTGATAAGCTATCGAAGTAATAAAGAAGGCTGAACGTCCGCCTCACCGTAAGCAGTGCGCAAAACGGTCAATATTCCACTTCCCTTATGGGGAATTAGCGGGTATTATGCGGATGTTTTGGCATCCGCTTTTTGTTGTTTAATTGGAGGTGCTTACCATCGCAAAGTTAGATCATCAGCTCAATGAGGAGATCCGGGATAAGGAGATCCGGCTCATCGGTGCCGACGGTGCTCAGCTGGGTATTATGTCCGCCGCCCAGGCCAACGCCATGGCGGAGGAGCAGGGTATGGATCTGGTAAAGATCTCTCCCAATGCTGTCCCTCCTGTCTGTAAGATCATGGACTATTCCAAGTTCTGCTTCGACCAGAAGAAGCGGGAGAAGGAAGCCAAGAAGAATCAGCGGGTTGTGGAGATCAAGGAGATCCGCATGAGCCCCAGCATTGACACCAACGACTTTGAGACCAAGGTTCGCGCCGCCCAGAAATTCCTGGCAGACGGCAACCGGGTGAAGGTCAGCGTCCGCTTCCGCGGCCGCGAGATGGCCCACACCAACCTGGGTGAGAAGCTGCTGCTGGACTTTGCGGGCAGCTGTGCTGAGATCGCCAACATGGAAAAGAATCCCAAGCTGGAAGGCCGTTTCATGGCGATGTTCCTGACCCCCAAGAATAACAAGTAAACGTATTATCCCTACAAAAGATATCGGAAGGAGAACCACCTATGCCCAAGCTGAAGACCCATAGCGGTGCAAAGAAGAGATTCAACCTGACCAAGTCCGGTAAGGTGAAGAGAGCGCACGCTTATAAGAGCCACATCCTGACCAAGAAGACCACCAAGCGTACCCGCCATCTGCGTGCTACCGCTTACGCCGATATGACCAATGTCGACGCTATCAAGAAGATGATTCCCTACAAGTAAGGCAGAAGGAGGATACTGAAAAATGGCTAGAGTAAAAGGCGCGATGATGACGCGCAAGAGAAGAAATGCTACCCTGAAGCTGGCGAAGGGCTACTGGGGCTCCAAGTCCAAGCACTTCAAGATGGCCAAGCAGCAGGTCATGAAGTCCGGCAACTACGCTTTTGCTGGCCGCAAGCAGAAGAAGCGTGACTACCGCCGCCTGTGGATCACCCGTATCAGCGCTTCCGTCGCTCCCTACGGCATGAACTACTCCACCTTCATGAACGGCGTCAAGAAGGCTGGCATCGAGATGAACCGCAAGAGCCTGTCCGAGATGGCAATCCAGGACGCCGCTGCTTTCGCGGCTGTCGTGGAGAAGGCCAAGGCTGCTCTGAACTAAGCAAAACAAACAAGACCCTGCTGATCTTCGGCAGGGCCTTTTTGTTGGAATGCAGGTGAAAACAACCATTTCCCTAACCAAATTGTCCGGGATTACGGAAAAGGAGTGTCATGGAAAATCTGTCACAGCATCCGCTTACAGAGGCGGAAAAGCGGGAGATCTGCGCTTGGCGCTACGATGGGGAATATGCCGTCTATGATCTTCCTGCCTATGAAGAAATGCAGGAAAAGCGAATGGGATTCTGCAATCCGGAACGGGAAGACAATTATCTTTCCTGGCATCAGGCGGGCTGCCTGGTGGGCTTTACCAACCTTTTGGAGGAGGAACGGGAGATTTTCGTCGGCATCGGCGTGAATCCGGAATTTTGCGGCCGGGGATACGGTCAGCGGATCCTGAGGGAAGCCTGTGACCTGTCAAAGCGGCATGCTCCCGGTAAACCGCTGTATCTGGAGGTCCGCACCTGGAACGCCCGGGCGGTTTGCTGCTATGAGAAAGCAGGATTCCGGATTGACAGAGCGCCATTTGAGCAGGTGACCGGCATGGGCCCGGGGACCTTTTACCGAATGGTCAAGGAATAAACGGGAGGGAAGCATATGGAACTGCGGCACACCGCTGCCCGGGAAGGACGGCTGTCGTCGTTTCTGCGGGGAGAACTGCATATGTCTTCGGGCCTGATGAACAAGCTGAAATGGGGCGACGGAATCCGGGTCAACGGCATCCCCCAGCGAACCAACTACCCCGTCCAGCCCGGGGACGTGATCACTGTATGCATGGAGGAGGAAGAACCGGAATACCCGGCGGAGGACGGGCCTCTGTCCATATGCTATGAGGATGACTTCCTGCTGGTGGTGGATAAGCCTGCCGGAATGCTGATCCACCCGTCCCGGGCCCGGAACGAGGGGACCTTAGCCAATTTGGTAGCAGGCTATTACCGGCGGACGGGGCAGCAAGGCGCGTTTCATCCCGTGACCCGGCTGGACCGGGACACCTTCGGCATCGTGCTGCTGGCAAAGAACGCCTATGCCCATGCCCTTTTGCAGGAGACCCAGGTGCGAAAGACTTACCACGCCCTGACCTTCGGCGGTCCCCAGAATGATATTGGAACCATTGACGCACCCATTGCTCGCAGGCCTCTGCCCAGCCTGCTGCGTTATGTGGGCCCCGAGGGGAAGCCCTCCGTTACGGAGTATCAGGTTTTGCAGCGGCAGGAAGCGGTATGCAAACTTTCGCTTCGTCCTGTCACCGGGCGGACCCACCAGCTGCGGGTGCACTGCGCCTATATGGGCTATCCAATTCTGGGGGACCCCCAGTATGGCAGTCAGGAATCCCAGGCGCTTTCGGCGGAATTGGGACTAATTCACCAGCAGCTCTGCGCCAAACGGCTGGAAATTTCCCATCCCCTTACCGAAGAATTGCTGGTACTGGAATCCGGCATGGATGTCGGAGCTTTGATTGGAGAAAAATGATCGTTTAGCGCGGCACCCACTGTAGGGGAGGGTCAGTTGCCCCGCCCCTACAGTGGGTATGTGCATAAACGATCCTTTGCAGCAGCAGCGAAACGTCGCGTTCCGCGTTTTTTTAGGGTATAAAAAAGATTTTCTCTCCAATCCTATTGACAACGCAGAGGAAAAAGCGTATACTATCCTCAACACATGAATGAATGCTCATATGTAGAAGCATAAAAAGGAGGAGACCCATGGAAAAGAAAGTCTATATCATCGACAATCTGGACTGCGCCAACTGCGCAGCGAAGATCGAAGCAAAGATGAACGCCCATCCTCAGGTGGAGGATGCTGCCATCACCTTCTCCACACGCCAGCTGCGGCTGACGGCAGAGGATCCGGATGCCCTGATCCCGGAACTGCAGGAGCTGGCCCGGACGGTGGAGAGCGAAGCGGTGATTTATCCCAGAGAGAAGGCTCCGGAAAGGGAACATTCCCACAAGCATCACCACCATGACGGTGACTGCTGCTGCGGGCAGGAACACCACGAGCACCATGACCACGATGAGGATGGCTGCTGCAGCCATGCGCATCACCATCACGACGAGGGCGGATGCGGCTGTGGGCATGACCACAGCGATCACCATGAAGATGGCCACCATGGGCACGGACACCATTCTGAGGAAGAAAACGACAGCCCCAAGCCTCTGCTGATCGGGGGTGTCCTGTTTGTGGCTGGCCTGGTGCTGGAGCACTTGGGCTTTGGCTGGCTCAGCATGGGGGTTTGCCTGATAGCCTATATCCTTCTTGGCTGGGAAGTGGTGCAAAAAGCTCTGAAAAATCTGGTCAAGGGCAAAATGCTGGACGAAAACTTCCTCATGGCTCTGGCCTCCATCGGCGCTTTTTTCATCGGCAACGCCCCGGAGGGTGTGGGCGTTATGCTGTTCTACCGGGTGGGCGAATACTTTGAACACAAGGCGGTGGAGCGCAGCCGCAGCCAGATTATGGAGGCGGTGGACCTGCGGCCGGAGGTGGTGCATCTGGTGGAGGGTGAGACTGTGCGGGATATCCCGGCAGAGGACGCCGAAGTGGGTGACTTGGTGCTGGTCCGTCCCGGCGACCGGATCCCGCTGGACGGCATTGTGGTTTCCGGAGAGAGCCGCATTGATACGGCTCCCATTACCGGCGAGCCGGTGCCGGTCCGTGCGGCGGTGGGAGACAGCGTGATCTCCGGCTGCGTCAATACCGTGGGGCAGTTGACGGTCCGGGTGGAGAAGCCTCTGGCGGAGTCCATGGTCACCCGGATTCTGGACAGCGTGGAGAATGCCGCTGCCAGCAAGCCGAAGATCGATCGGTTCATCACCCGCTTTGCCCGGATCTATACCCCTGTGGTGGTGAGCATTGCGCTGGTCACGGCCATTGTTCCCTCTCTATTCAGCGGGAACTGGAGCTACTGGGTGTATACGGCTCTGACCTTCCTGGTCATGAGCTGCCCCTGTGCTCTGGTGCTCAGTGTGCCGCTGGCCTTCTTCGCGGGCATCGGTGCGGGCAGCAAGAAGGGCATCCTGTTCAAAGGCGGCCAGTCCATGGAGGCCATGGGCAAGGTTAAGACGGTGGTGGTGGACAAGACCGGCACCATCACCAAGGGCGATTTCAATCTGCAGAAGATCGAGGGCAGCCAGGATTTGCTTGCCCTGTGTGCCAGCTGTGAGCAGCAGTCTACACACCCCATCGCAGCCAGCATTGTGGCGGCGGCGAAGGAGCAGGGGCTGGAGCTGAAGCTTCCGGAGGAGCTGGAGGAGCTGGCAGGCCGGGGCATCCGGGCAATCCTGAATGGCCGGGAAATCCTCTGCGGCAATGCCCGTCTGCTGAAAGAAAAGAACGTGGCGTTCCAGGACGTGCGGGCGTACGGCACCAAAGTGCTGGTGGCGGTGGACGGCGTCTATCGGGGCTATCTGCTGATTGCGGACACGCTGAAGGCCGGAGCGGAGTCCGCGGTGCGGCAGCTCCGGGACAGCGGCATCGAGACGGTGATGCTCACCGGCGACGCGGAGGACGCAGCCAAGGCAGTGGCCGGTATGGCGGGCATCCGGGAGGTTCACGCGGGCCTGCTGCCCCACCAGAAGCTGGAGCATCTCCAGGCCATTCGGGGGGAAAAGGGTGCGGTTATGTATGTGGGTGACGGCATCAATGACGCGCCTGTGCTGGCAGGTGCCGATGTGGGCGCGGCCATGGGCAGCGGTGCGGACGCGGCCATTGAGGCGGCGGACGTGGTGTTCATGACCTCCGATGTGGAAGCAGTGCCCCAGTCGCTGCGTATTGCAAAGCAGACCGCCTGCATTGCCTGGCAGAACGTGGTGTTCGCACTGGCCATCAAGCTGGTGGTGATGATCCTGGGCCTGTTCGGCTATGCGTCCATGTGGCTGGCGGTATTCGCTGACTCCGGCGTGGCGATGCTGTGCGTGCTGAATTCCATCCGGTTGCTGTACAAGAAATAATGCAGAAGAGGAAAGGCAAAGCAAGGGCCTTTCCTCTTTCTGATGCAAATGGTTATGTAAATGATCGTTTAGCGTACGAAAGCCTTCCCCTCTGGGGCAATGTCATCAACT
>JBJDYN010000010.1:0-5634 GCA_051867395.1 Faecousia sp.
GGAAATAGTCGCCGTTCTTTTTCACCGTGAAGATCACGCCGCCGTTGCCGGGAACGGCTTTTCCGTCCACGATCTCGGTCAGGGCGTTTTCAATGCTCTCGTTGTCGCTTTGAGCCGCCAGAACACCTTGGGCGGACAGATTGTAAATGACAACTTGATCGCCTTCAGCAGGCAGGCTGGTATCGGAGGAGCCTGCTTCCTCAACAACCAGATAAATCTGCTGGGCAAACAGAGCCTCGTCGCTGATCTTTGTATAAGTAGACCAGTTTTCTTTACTTGCATACCATTCCAGATAATTGCCGCGGGCGGCATTTTGAATGTAGACGCAGTCTTTGGTTTCGGCAGCGGTGATATTCCAGTCCACATTCACATCGTCCAAAGGCGTGCTGGTATAGGACGCGCCCATGGACAGCTTCTTGCCTTCGACAGTGGAGAAGGTGTAGGTGCCATCCTCATTGATGCCCAGAGTCCAAATATCGGCGTCTGTGTAGCCGGTCAGGACGCCATCCGTCAGGGTGACAGCTGTGCCCTGGTTATAGTAGCCGGTGTAGCTGGTGGACAGAGCCACAGCATTGGCGGGATTGAAGACGACTACAGTGTCGCCGTCCTGCAGGGTGCTCAGATCCGTAACCACACCGCTTTCCCGTGCGGGTTCCAGCTTGTACAAGGTAAATTCACTGGGATAGCCGTTGGGATTGCCGGAGACGGTAGCGGTCTTATAGGCCCGGAACTTGTTAGCAGAGACCGTATTGCTTGCCAGCAGAACGGTGTCACTGCCCTGGCCGGCAAACTGGAATACGCCGTCGGTGCAGGTCACTGCCCAGCTGTAGCTGCCGGATACAATGCCGTTGTTGTTGCCGCCCTTAGGTGCGATGGAAACCCCGTTGGAATCCGTCAGAGTAACCCCGGAGCCGTCAACGGTCACCGTCCATACCAGATTATCGGCAGGGTTGACGATCTTGCCGTCCGCAGGGGTAACGGCTTCCGCCAGAATCCAGCCGCTATCCAGAGTGGTGGGGGCATAGCCATTACTGGCCACCAGGACATATTTGCCGGAAACCAGCTCCTCCATGGAGGAAATCTTCACGCCCACATAGCGCTTCGGCTGTTCCGGAGTCTCGGGTTCTTCAGGCTTTTCAGGTTCTTCCGTCTTCACGATTTCAGACGCGGGAGTCAGCGTCAGAGCGGTCAGCTGCGTTTCCGTGGGCTCTGCATAGGCGCCGAAAGAAGTGTAGCTGGTATCATAGGCAATGGTTTTGTCCATTTCCACATTGGTGATGGCCCAGGTGCCGTCCTCGTTGGCAGCGGCAGTCCACAAGTAGCCGGAAGCAGGGGCATCCGCAGCTACGTTGAAGCTATTGTAGCTGCCAGTCATATAGTAGTACTTGCCGTTGGCATCCTGAACGGTAAACTGGCCGTCAGACACATTGGTGATGGTCCAGATTTCTGTATCCATGCAGCCGGTCAGACCAGCTTCGGTCTGGGTGACATCCACAGTCTGGAGATAGCCGTAAGTTTTGGACTGCTCCAGTGCGGTAGCCGCTTTGCCATTGCCAGCCTCCCAAATGACGTAGCTGCCGTCGGCAATGGTATCGGAAGGCTCCACCGGCTCTTCAGTCGCCACGGTATAGGCAAACATCGCTTCGGCGCTGTCGTTCATGCCTTCCTTGGTGGCCTTGACAGTGAAGGTGGTTGCCGCATCGACTACAGCCGTGCTGGCAGTGATCCATGCGCCGTCTCCGGTGTGGTACTGGATCACAGCACCCTCGGTCTCGCAGGAGAAGGTGACGGTCGTACCGGCTTCCACTGCCCCGGGCGCGTGAGAAGCTGTAGGTGTGGCGACAGTCTGCACAGGATCCGGATCCTCAGAGGAAATGTTTTCCAGCTTCCAGAAGCCCAGGGTCTGGTCCTTGGTATTGCCGGTTGTATTGTTATAGGCGCGCCAGTCCGGAGTGGTGGTGTATACGCCCAGATAGCGGGAGGTCCCCACATGCTTGAGGTACCCGCTGGCTTCATCCAGAACCCAGATTTTTGCGTCGTTTGTTCCCACGCGGACACCATTGTTCGCATTGGTGGAATACAGCCAGGTGTCCGCTTCATCGGCTTCCGTTTTGGCTTTATAAATCACGTAGCCGTCCTCGGTGGACTCAATATTCCATCCCAGCGTACTGCTGGACGCCGTAGTTGTGGTAAGCATGTTTTCGGACACGGTTCCGATAACGGCGACAGGCGCTGATTTTGTGCCGTTAGCGTTGTCCAGAACATAAGTGGTTCCATCGCTTGTAGTCATTGTAATAGCGATGGTGTCTGTAGGCTCAATATCCTCCAGCTCCACTTTGCTCCAGGTCGCGGTTTCCTCCGCTGCCATTGCGGACACCGGCAGCATGGAAAAAACCATGACCAGCGCCAGCAAGAACGCAAGGAACTTGCTGTGAATTGATCGATTCATTCAGAAACCTCCTTTGGGCTCCGCATACGCGCAGACTCCCAGAATGTGATAGAGATATCATAGCATGTCCGATTCATAAAATCTACATAAATTTTCAAAATTTACCATAATTTTACGTAGCAGCTCCCCTCTTGACTGTGCAAAGCGCACCGGACAGGAAGCAAAGCCCCGGCACGACAATTGCATGCGTTTCAAAACCGTAACAATGTACGTTTTGCGATAAGCCATACAGAAATAATGTGGTGCTCTTTTGTAAATTTGGTTTGACTGACTGTAAAACAATACAGACGGATTCTACATTTTCGAGCAAATTGGCCTGACTTTTCATCAAAATCTAACGCATGCAATTGTCGTGAAGCCCCGGGGCTTCGGCTTGACAACGGCAGCAGAGAATGGTATTTTTTAATGGTAACGATTCCGTCAAATTTCAGACGTAAATGATCGTTTACCGCAAAGATTTCGCTGTTACTGGGGACGGTCAACGGCCCTCCCCTGCGCAAGCAATTTCCGGCAGGCCGGAATTGCGGCAGCGGTTTCCCAAAGGGGGCATTTTCTTGAAATGGAAGGATAAAATCTGGTCCGCCGGGATCCTGGCAGCGGCAGTGCTGTCTGGTGTGCTGCTGTATCTGGCAGGACATCCGACCCAGGGGGCCGCGGAGCTCCAGCCGGAGGAATATATGGAATATGAAAACGCCGTGGTGGATCAGATCCTGGCGGACTCCACAGAAGAAGATCCGGTGTCCGAGGGCCATTATCGGGGCAGCCAGTCCCTGATCGTCACCGTGAAAACCGGTCAGTACGCGGGAAAGCAGATGCTGGCGGACAACACTGTAGGGCCGATCTACGGTCAGCCCTTGAAGGTGGGAGACTCCGTCACCCTGGGCCTGTCCACCTATGCCGACGGCACCGTGCGGTGCTATGTGTACGAGTACAACCGGACCCCCGGCCTGCTGGTCCTGCTGGGGGTGTTCCTGCTGGTGACGGTGCTGGTGGGCGGTAAGGTGGGGGCCAAGAGTCTGGTGAGTCTGGCGCTGACGGTGGCGGCGCTGATTTGGATTCTGCTGCCGCTGCTGCTGCGGGGCTGGCCCACCATCCCCACCACCTTCCTGATTGCAGTGCTGGTGACGGTGGCCACCTTCGTGATTCTGGGCGGGGTCAGCCGGAAAACGGTCTGCGCCTGCCTGGGAACGCTGTCGGGCATTGCTCTGGCAGCGCTTTTCGGTCTGGCAGCCCAGAGCCTGCTGCGGATCGACGGCTATCGCCAGGAGTACGCGGAAGCCCTGCTCCAGCTGCGGCAGACCGGGGAAAGCGGCATCGGCATTTCCGGACTGCTGACAGCCGGGGTCATCGTCAGCGCCCTGGGGGCAGTCATGGATGTGGCCATGAGCATCTCCTCCGCCATTCAGGAGCTGAGTCGGGTGAACGAATGCCTGACCAGCCGGGACTTGCTGCGCAGCGGCATGAACATCGGCCGGGACATGGTAGGCACCATGACCAACACCCTGATCCTGGCCATCATCGGCAGCAGCCTGACCCTGACCGTCTACATCAGCTCCTTAGGACTCCAGCCCTGGCAGCTGCTGAGCTCCCCGTATATGAGCCTGGAGGCCGTCAGCGCCCTGGCCAGCTCTGTGGGCGTCATGCTGGCGGTGCCGCTGACAGCGGCCATCTGCGCCCTGGCCTATGGGAAGAAAACGCCGTAACCTTATTATTGTGTATCTATTCAGTCGAACCGAAATATCTTGCTGTAAATGATCGTTTACATTGCGTAGGGGGCGGCATCCTTGACGCCCCTGATGACGGTACTGCATGCAAAAGGGGCGTCAAGGATGCCGCCCCCTACGCACAGGCCTTTGGCGTGTTTTACTGCTAAACGATCATTTATCTGAGGTATTTGGCGTGTGACCGTCTCGTTCCCCTTTCAGGAAAGTCTGGTATTACGCCGCTGCTACTGCTCCTTCTGATTTGCGTCCTCTCCTGCCGCTTCCACCAGATCGGCGCTGGCCTTCAGAAGCTTGATGAGCCAGTTGGGAACCTTGGCCCCCAGAGCTGCCGCATTCTCCAGCACGGAGCCCAGCTCCGTCAGAATGTACCAGGCCAGCACCAGCGGCAGCAGAATCCCCGGCCACTGGATGCCCAGGGGGATGTACGACGCGATGATTACCATAACCCAGTCCGTAATGGCAGCCACCAGCACCACGGCGATCATGCCGCCCTTGTGCCACAGACCCTCCCGGGCGGTGGCGCTGGACCACTGCCCTGCCTTGCAGGCGGCCAGGGTGCCTGTGACGTAGTCCAGGGCCATAACCGCCGTCCAGGCCATCAGCATGACCCCCTTCCAGCCCAGGAAGGCTCCCAAGGCAGTACCTGCCGCCGCAATGGCGGTTTTCACAGTCATCAGATTCTCTTTCATTTTCCTTTCCTCCTTTTGTTATTCCACATCCATATGAATGTAGTCGCCGTCGATGGCATAGGCGTAATGGACCTGCGGAAGGGTCTGCACATAGGCCAGCACCTCCGAAGATGCCTTCCCCTGGATGCGGAAGTCCAGGGCCTTGCCGCTGAGGTGACGGCTGTTGGCGACGCCCCCGCAGTCCCGGTTGTGCCATGGGCAGCGGATGCCGCTGGAGCGGATGCCGGGGCGGCCAAAGTGGGCCCTGGTCTGGTCCGCCAGCTCCACCAGGGTTCTGTCCGGCTCCACCGGGAAGCCGCTGCAGTAGGGCGTGTGGTATTCCCCGCAGCGGCATTTGAATTCCTCCCGTGTCCAGTAGCGAATTCCCTGCCACCAGTCCTCGCCGCCCCGGTCAGCCTCAGCGGGAGCCTCCCCGGAGGCAATGACCCCTTTGATATGCGCCAGCGTGCCCTCGCCGAAAACGCCGTCCGGCTCCAGGCCATAATCCCGCTGAAAATCCATAGTCGCCTGCCGGGACTTGTCCCCCCAGAGGCCGTCCACCCCGCCGGTGTCATAGCCCAGGTATACAAGCAGGCACTGCTTTTGTTTATCGGTCATAGATACCTCCCTGCGTTCCACGCCCGCACTGCCCGGGTGCGGAACAATTTTTTTCGGCTTTTCCGCCCGCAGTCCGGGCACTGCATTCGGACCCAGAAGGGCAGCAGCCCCTCATAGCCTCCGCCCACATAGACTGTCCAGATCTTGCGGCAGCCGCAGCGGCAGGGCACCGGCT
>JBJDYN010000011.1:0-5579 GCA_051867395.1 Faecousia sp.
GCATGGCGCTGCCGCGCCAGTGGAACCGTCGTAAGATAAACGATCATTTACAGCACAACCCAATTCCACACTCCACACTCCTCACTCCACACTGTTTGTGCATTGCATACAAAAAAACAAAGAAAAGGACGAAGAAACTGTGGTGTTTTTGGTGTTGACAAATGTCCGCCTGTGAGATACAATACACCCATATTTGAAAGGGGAGGTACATGAAGATGGCTGCACAATTTGCTTCCAAATGCCATTTTTCCCGCTGCGCGGCAGCGGCGTGTTCCTGCGCCCGAATTCGCCCAATCCTGGACACTGCCATTTTCCTGGTAGTGTCCATTTGCGTTCTTGTACAGGTATTGCTGCAGGGAATCGCGTAACCGGGGCTTCACTGTGTATGAAGAAGCGGTTGCGAAAAAGCGTGGCCGCTTTTTTATAGTTTTGAGAAAAGGAGAAATGTATTATGAAAAAGTTTGTTGCACTGCTGCTGGCTGCTTTGATGGTAGTCGGTATGCTGGCCGGCTGTGGCTCCTCCAAGACCGAGGAACCCAAGGCCGAAGAGACCAAGGCTGCTGCTGAGGGCGCTGCTCCCGCTCTGAAGATTGGCCTGACCGGCCCTCTGACCGGCGGCGCTTCTGAGTATGGTCTGGCTGTTCGCGGCGGCATGGAGATCGCCGTTGCCGAGATCAACGCCAAGGGCGGCCTGCAGATCGAGTTCAAGGCTGAGGATGACGAGGCCGACGGCTCCGATAAGGCCGTCTCCGCTTACAACTCCCTGAAGGACTGGGGCATGCAGATCCTGGCAGGCGCTGTGACCACCGGTTCCTCTCTGGCCATCGCTGCTGAGACTGTCAATGACCAGATCTTCATGCTGACCCCCTCTGCTTCCGCTGTGGACGTGGCCATGACCGGCTCCAACGTCTACCAGATGTGCTTCACCGACCCCAACCAGGGCGCTTCCGCCGCTGAGCTGATGGCCCAGAAGTGGCCCGATGCCACCATCGGTGTCATCTACGACTCCTCCGACGCTTACTCCACCGGCATCGTGGACGGCTTCCTGTCCAAGGCTGCTGAGCTGAGCCTGAATGTGGCTGTTGACAACGCCGCCTTCACCGCCGACAACAAGGCCGACCTGTCCACCCAGGTTACCCAGTGCAAGGACGCTGGCTGCGACATCGTCTTCTTGCCCTTCTACTATACCGAGGCTTCTCAGGTTCTGACCTACGCCAACACCATCGGCTATGCCCCCACCTTCTTCGGCTGTGACGGCATGGACGGCATCCTGGCTGTGGAAGGCTTCGACACTTCCCTGGCTGAGGGCCTGGTGCTGATGACCCCCTTCGATGCCAACGCCACCGACGATGCCACTGTTTCCTTCGTGGAGCAGTTCAAGGCCAACAACGACGGCAAGGTTCCCAACCAGTTCGCTGCTGACGGCTATGACGTCATCTACGCCCTGTACAATGCCTGCGTCGCTGCCGGCATTGATGGCAGCACTCCCGCCGCTGAGGCCTGCGAGAAGCTGCAGGCGCAGTTCGCTGACATGACCGTTGACGGCCTGACCGGCAAGGGCATGACCTGGGACGAGAACGGTATGATCTCCAAGGCTCCCGCAGCTGTGGTGGTCACCGACGGAATTTACGTTCCTCTGGCTTAACATTTGCTGGGATGGGAAGGGCTATCCTTCCCATCCCAACATTTCCTTTCGACAGTCGATGAGAGCGGCAGGAGTGTATGCCGCCGTCATAGGCTGTCGAGCTTCCGAGCAAGCGAAGAAAGAGAGGTATGTTATGCGGATATTACAATATCTGATTAACGGAATCAGTATCGGCTCCGTCTACGCAATTATCGCCCTGGGCTATACCATGGTCTATGGCATTGCCAAAATGCTGAACTTTGCCCACGGTGATATTATCATGGTGGGTGCGTATATTTCCTTCTGCGTAACCAATTACCTGGGACTGCCTGCCTGGGCCTCCGTGCTGGCGGCTATGGCGGTGTGCACTGTGCTGGGCATCCTCATCGAGGGCCTGGCCTACAAACCCCTGCGGGGAACTCCCAGCCTGGCGGTACTGATTACGGCCATCGGCGTCAGCTATTTTCTGCAGAACGCTGCCCAGCTGATCTGGACCAGCAGCCCCAAGAATTTTACCAGCGTGGTCACTATGAAGCCCATCTCCCTGTTTGATGGGCAGATCGTCATCACCGGCGAGGTGGTGCTGACGGTGGTCGTTTCCATCCTGGTCATGGTTGGTCTGACCCTGTTCACCAGCAAGACCCGCACCGGCAAGGCCATGCGGGCAGTGTCCGAGGACCGGGCTGCCGCCCAGCTCATGGGCATCAACGTCAACCGGACTATCTCCACCACCTTTGCCATCGGCTCCGCCCTGGCGGCAGTGGCAGGCGTGCTACTGTGCTCCACCGTGCCCACCCTGATGCCCACCACCGGCTCCATGCCCGGCATCCGGGCCTTTACTGCGGCGGTGTTTGGCGGCATCGGCTCCATTCCCGGTGCTATGCTGGGCGGTATTCTGCTCGGCATCATCGAGAACTTCAGCAAGGCGTATCTGTCCACCCAGTTCTCTGATGCCATTGTGTTCTCCGTCTTGATTATCATCCTGCTGGTGAAGCCCGCGGGACTGCTGGGCAAGCAGGTCCAGGAGAAGGTGTGAGGTGATGGCTATGAAAAATATGCTGAAAAACAAAACCACCCGGACCAACGGAATCACCTATCTTGTGGTCATTGCGGCGTTTATTGTCATGCAGCTTCTGAACGCTGCCGGAGTGCTGGGCAGCTCTGTCAATGGTTACCTGGTTCCCATCTGTGTCTACATCTCCCTGGCGGTTTCCCTGAACCTTCTGGTGGGCATCTGCGGTGAGCTGAGCCTGGGCCATGCCGGTTTTATGGGCATCGGGGCCTTCTCCGGCATCGTTATCGCGGCGCTGCTGCAGGATGCCATCCCCAACGATGTGCTGCGGCTGCTGTGCGCCATGGCAGGCGGCGGCATTCTGGCGGGAGTTGTGGGCTTCCTCATCGGCATCCCGGTGCTGCGGCTCCGGGGCGACTACCTGGCTATCGTGACTCTGGCCTTCGGCGAGATCATGAAGAACATCGTGGGCAACCTCTATGCCGGAATCGATGACCAGGGCTTCCATATGGCCGTCTCCACCAGCAAGATGAAGCTGGGGGAGGGCGGCAAGTACATCATCAACGGCCCCCTGGGCGCCACCGGCGTACAGAAGCTGGCTACCTTCACCATGGGCTTTGTGCTGGTGCTGGTTACCCTGTTCGTGGTGCTGAACCTGGTGAATTCCAAGGAAGGCCGGGCCATCAAGGCGGTCCGGGACAACCGCATCGCGGCGGAGTCCGTGGGCATCAACGTCACCGCCTTCCGGATGAAGGCCTTTGTGGTCTCCGCTTGCCTCGCGGGTATGGCGGGCGCCCTGTTCGGCCTGAACTATTCCTCTGTCACCGCTTCCAAGTTCAACTTCAACACCTCCATCAACATCCTGGTGTTCGTGGTGCTGGGCGGCATGGGCAACATCCTGGGCTCCGTCATTTCCGCCACCGTGCTGTATGTGCTGCCGGAGGCCATGCGGGGCTTGCAGGACTACCGCATGATCCTGTACGCCGTGGTGCTCATCGTGGTTATGCTGTGCACCTGGTCCCCGAAGTTCAAGGAAAAGCTTTCCATTGTCAGCGAAAAGATCAAGAGCCTGTTCTGGGGACTGTTTAAAAAGAAGGAGGCGGGAACCAATGAATGAATACAGTAAGAAGATGCTGAAGGTTCCCACCTACACCCTGCTGCGGGAACAGGACAAGGACAAGCAGCCGGTTCTGGACGTGCGGAACCTGGGCATCGACTTCGGCGGCCTGACCGCTGTGGACGGCTTCAACATTACCATCGGCCCCACCGAGATTTCCGGCCTCATCGGTCCCAACGGCGCGGGCAAGACCACCATTTTCAATCTGCTCACCGGTGTGTATCAGCCCACCCGGGGCAGCGTGCTGATCAACGGCATCGACATCAAGGGCATGCCCACCCACAAGGTTAACAAGCTGGGTATCGCCCGTACCTTCCAGAACATTCGCCTGTTCACCGACATGACGGCACTGGACAACGTGAAGGTGGGCCTGCACAACGGCATCAAGTGCTCCTTCGCTTCCTCCGTGCTGCATCTGCCCAGCTACTACCGGTCAGAAAAGCAGGCCAACGAGATGGCTATGGAGCTGCTGGACTTTATGAGCCTGACGGATGTGGCAGACCAGAAAGCGGGCAGCCTGCCCTACGGCGTTCAGCGTCGGCTGGAGATCGTCCGGGCGCTGGCCACCAATCCCTCCATCATTCTGCTGGATGAGCCTGCCGCCGGTATGAACCCCAGCGAGACCACCGAGCTGATGCACCAGATCCGCCGGATTCGGGACACCTTCCAGATCGCCATTTTCCTGATCGAGCACGACATGAACCTGGTCATGAACGTCTGCGAGGCCATCGCCGTGGTGAACTACGGCCGCATCATTACCAAGGGCACCCCCGACGAGGTCCGGCAGAATCCCGCCGTTATCGAGGCCTACCTTGGCAGAGAGGAGGGGAAGACCGATGCTGAAAATTGAGGACATGCACGTCTACTACGGGGCCATCCACGCCATTAAAGGTGTGAGCTTTGAAGTGGGCGAGGGGGAGATCGTGGCGCTGATCGGGGCCAACGGTGCGGGCAAGAGCACCATCCTGAAGACCGTCTCCGGCCTGATGCATCCGCGCAGCGGCTCCATCACCTTCTGCGGCCAGGACATCTCCCACACCGAGGCCTATAAGCTCTTGCGCACCGGCCTGGCCCATGTGCCGGAAGGACGCCGGATCTTCCTGCAGATGACCGTCCAGGAGAATCTGGAAATGGGTGCTTACGTCAACAAGGAGGTTTCCCAGGAGGATCTGGACCGGGTCTTCACCTACTTCCCCCGGCTGAAGGAGCGCCGCAAGCAGATTGCGGGCACTCTGTCCGGCGGTGAGCAGCAGATGCTGGCTATGTCCCGGGCCCTGATGAGCCATCCCAAGCTGATGATGTTGGACGAGCCCTCCATGGGTCTGGCTCCTATCCTGGTGGATCAGATCTTCGACATCATCCGGGAACTGCATAAAGCAGGCACCACCATCCTTCTGGTGGAGCAGAACGCCCGGAAGGCTCTGCAGATTGCGGACCGGGCCTACGTTCTGGAGACCGGCTGCATCACCTTAAGCGGCACTGGCGCGGAGCTTGCCAGCTCTGACGCAGTGAAGAAGGCCTACTTAGGCGGCTAAGCTTCATATTTTTGACACCCCCTGCATAGGATGCGCAGGGGGTGTTTTTATGTGCCGGAAGAGTCGCCTGCATGGCTGCTGTATTCTGTTTTTTGGTCTCGGCGTCATTGTGGGCCACTGCCTGGAGAGCTGGTTCCTCTGCTGCTGCGGCGGGATTGTGCTGATTGTGCTGGGGCTGTGCGTGATGAAGAGAAGGTGAACAGACGTGTGCAGTTAGGCTGTGGAGATGGTATTCTTCTGTAAATGATCGTTTACCGCACCAAAGCCTTCCCCTCTGGGGAAGGTGGCCCG
>JBJDYN010000012.1:0-5318 GCA_051867395.1 Faecousia sp.
AGTTGATGACATTGCCCCAGAGGGGAAGGCTTTCGTACGCTAAACGATCATTTACCGTGCAAATAGCCTCGACTGATTCGTTGCCATTTTTTTCATTTTGCATTCCGCATCAACTCCACTCTCCACTCTGAAAATAGTTTTTCCTCACTTTTTCACGAAACAGTTGTCATTGCGTGAAAACCTTGCTATAATGTAAAGAACATGCGCGAAAATCAGGAATATCCTTGCATTTCAGGAGGCTCCTATGAACATTATCATCGCAGGCGACGGAAAAGTCGGCTCTATGCTGACCCGGCAGCTGT
Organism: Faecousia sp.; assembly: GCA_051867395.1. Taxonomy (GTDB): domain Bacteria; phylum Bacillota; class Clostridia; order Oscillospirales; family Oscillospiraceae; genus Faecousia. The sequence goes on from JBJDYN010000012.1 coordinate 303, forward strand.
CCTCGGAGGGTCATGACATCACCATCATCGATTCCAATTCCAAGGTTCTGGAATCCAGCGTGGAACGCTACGACGTGATCTCCGTCCACGGCAACTGCGCTTCCATGAGCGTGCTGCAGCAGGCCGGGGTCCGGGACGCGGATCTGCTCATCGCCGCCACCAGCGAGGACGAGGTAAATCTGCTGTGCTGCACCACCGCCCATGCCATGAACCAGAAGCTGCACACCATTGCCCGGATTCGCAATCCCGAATACACCGAGCAGATCTATCGCATGCGGGACATCTTCGGCCTGTCCATGGTCATCAACCCGGAGAACCAGGCCGCCACCGAAATCGAGCGCCTGTTGAAATATCCCGGCTTCCTGCGGCGGGACACCTTTGCCAAGGGCCGGACGGAAATCGTGGAGCTTCGGGTGGATGCGGGCAGCAAGCTGTGTAATGTCCGTCTGACGGACCTGCGCAGCATTGTCAAGTGCCAGGTTCTGGTCTGCGCCGCGATTCGGGACGGCAACGCCGTGGCTCCCAATGGTGATTTCGTCCTGCGGGAGGGGGACCGGATCTTCGTCACTGCTCTTTCCCAGAACCTGACCACCCTGCTGAAAAACCTGGGTCTCCTTACCCGGCGGATTCGCAGCGTCACCCTCTGCGGTGGTGGCCGGATCAGCTACTACCTGGTGAAACGTCTCAATAAATCCGGCATTACCGCCCGGATCATCGAAAAGGATCTGGCCCGCTGCCAGGAGCTGTGCGAGCTGCTGCCGGGCACCGAGATCATCCACGGCGACATCAGCGAGCAGGACCTGCTGGAAAACGAGGGCATCGTCAAGGCCGATGCCCTGGTGACCCTGACCGGCCTGGACGAGCTGAACATGATCGTCTCCCTGTACGCCAACGCCCAGAATGTGCCCCTGGTCATCACCAAGCTGGGACACACCGGTAATCGCAGCGTCATCGACAGTCTCGCCTTAGGCAGCGTGATCTGCCCCCGGGAGCTGGTGTGCAGCAACATCGTCCGCTACGTCCGGGCCATGGAGAACCAGACTGGCGCAGCCCTGTCCGTCCATACCATCGCCGACGGTCAGGCCGAGGCCATGGAGTTCCTGGCGGACGAAACCACCCACTACTGCGGCAGGCCCCTGAAGGAGATCCGGCTAAAGCCCAACGTGCTGCTGGTCAGCATCTCCCACGGCGCAGCTACCGAGATCGCCAACGGCGAGTCCGCCTTCGCCAAAGGTGACACCGTGGTGGTGGTCACCAACGGCCGGGAGGTCATCCGGCAGCTCAACGACATCTTCGCGTAAGGAGGCGGCCCCTTGAACTATAAAATGATGGGGCGGTTTCTCGCCCAGATTCTGGCCATCGAAGGGGTATTCATGCTCCCCGCCCTGAGCATCAGCCTGTGCTGCGGCGACGGCATGGCGGTGAAGGGATTTCTGATCACTCTGGCGATCCTGTTTGGTATCGTCGTGGTGCTGTCCCTCCTCTGCCGGGGCGCCCCCAGCGCTTTCCACGCCAGAGAAGGTCTGGTGTGCGTGGGCATCAGCTGGATCGCCCTGAGTCTGGTGGGATGCCTGCCCTTCTACCTCTCCCGGGAGATTCCCGTCTTTGTGGACTGTTTCTTTGAAATGGTGTCCGGCTTCACCACCACCGGCGCATCCATTGTGCCCAGTGTGGAGGACCTGAGCAAGGGCATTCTGTACTGGCGCAGCTTCAGCCACTGGCTGGGAGGCATGGGCGTGCTGGTATTCCTGCTGGCCTTCACCGGGGAAAAGGGCCAGGGCTTTACCATGCACCTGCTGCGGGCCGAAAGCCCCGGCCCCAACGTGGGCAAGCTGGTACCCAAAATGCGCAAAACCGCCGCAATTTTGTACCTGATCTACATTGTTCTGACGGTGCTGGACATTGCGTTCCTGCTGGCGGGCGGCATGTCCGTCTTCGAAGCGGTGTGCACCGCTTTCGGCACCGCGGGCACCGGCGGCTTTGGGGTGAAGAACGACTCCCTGGCGGGCTACAGCCCCTACCTGCAGAACGTCACCACCGTCTTCATGATCCTGTTCGGCGTGAATTTCAGCTGCTATTACCTGCTGCTGATCCGGCAGTGGAAAAGCGTTTTCCGCGACGAGGAGCTGCGGCTGTACTTCGGCATCATTCTCGGCAGCACTCTGCTGATTACCCTGAACATCCGGGGGCTCTACGGCAGTCTCGGCGAGACCATCCGCCACGCGGCCTTCCAGGTGGGCAGTATCATCACCACCACGGGCTTCGCCACCACGGACTTTGACCTGTGGCCCAGCTTCTCCAAAACCATCCTGCTGTGCCTGATGGTGGTGGGCGCCTGCGCAGGCTCCACCGGCGGTGGCCTGAAGGTGGCCCGGGTGCTGCTGCTGTTCAAGGGCCTGCGCCGGAACATCCGTCAGATGCTCCAGCCGAGAAAAGTGGAGTTGGTGCGCAACAATGGACAGACCGTGGACCAGAAGATTCTGGACAACACCAACGCGTATCTGGCCGCTTACGTCATTATTATTTTCGTGGTATTTGCCATCATTTCCCTGGACGGCTTCTCCGCGGGAACGAACTTCTCCGCGGTGCTGTGTACCTTCAATAACATCGGCCCCGGCCTGGAAGCGGTGGGCCCCACCTGTAATTTTAGCTTATTCAGTCCCTTAAGCAAGCTGGTACTGTCCTGGGCCATGCTGGCAGGCCGGTTGGAAATCTTCCCCATTTTGGTGCTGTTCTCCAAGAGCACCTGGAAGCAGAGATAAAACCAACACCGCCCGTTTCCGTGAAAATGGAAACGGACGGGATTTGTTGGAAAGCAAAATGATTGTTTCGCGCAGCATCCTCGATGAATTATGCCGCAGTGGAATGCCCACCAAAGGTTGGCGTCGCGATCGTAGGGGGCGGCATCCTTGACGCCCCTTATGACGGCACTGCATGCAAATGGGGCGTCAAGGATGCCGCCCCCTACGCACTGTCTTCAATTGTCTTCTGCTATTGGGAAAACGGTTTCTTTCACAGCAAACAAATCCTTTGCATTCTGCATTACTTGCCGATATTTCCAGTTGACAAACGCACTCCGCCATGGTATAATTTCAAGGATAAATACAGCGGCTTGCCGCGATTCGTCTTGCCGCTTCGGCAGGACATTTTTTTAGGCAGCGAAAGGAGACTTCTATGACTGACGTTACCAAAGCCAAGGTTATTTCCTCTTCCCTAGGTTTTGAAATGGCAGTTGGTGCTTCTCTTTCCGCCCTTGGGCTTTCTGTTTTCAATTCTCCCAATTATGTTGTTTTTCCCGGCTTCTGTGATGTGCATGTGCATTTCCGAGAGCCGGGATTTTCTTATAAGGAGACCATTGCCACAGGAAGCCTGGCTTCGGCCAGGGGCGGCTACACAGCGGTATGCACCATGCCCAACTTAAATCCCGTTCCCGACAGCGTGGAGCACTTGAATCTTCAGCGGGATATCATCGACCGTACCGCCTGCATCCATGTCTATCCCTACGGTGCCATCACCGTGGGTGAGAAGGGCGAGGCCCTTGCCGACCTGGAGGACATGGCTCCCGATGTGGTGGGCTTCTCCGACGACGGCAGGGGCGTCCAGAGCGATGAAACCATGCGTCAGGCCATGCTCCGGGCCAAGGCTCTGGGCAAACCCATTGTCGCCCACTGCGAGGATAATTCCCTGCTCCGGGGCGGCTATATCCACGAGGGTTGCTACGCCAGGGCCCACGGCCACCGGGGCATCTGCTCCGAAAGCGAATGGCGGCAGATTGAGCGGGACCTGAAGCTGGTGAAGGAGACAGGGGTTTCCTACCACGTCTGCCATGTCTCCGCCAAGGAGAGCGTGGCGCTGATCCGCCAGGCGAAAGCGGAGGGTCTGGATGTGACCTGCGAAACCGGGCCACACTATCTGGTAATGGACGACAGTATGCTGCGCGAAGACGGCCGCTTCAAGATGAACCCGCCCCTGCGAAGCAAGGAAGATCGGGACGCTCTGATCGTGGGCATCCTGGATGGCACCGTGGACATGATCGCCACGGACCACGCCCCCCACTCCGCCGAGGAAAAAGCTAAGGGGCTGGAAAAGAGCGCCTTCGGCATCGTGGGCATTGAGACCGCCTTCCCCATCCTGTACACCTACCTGGTCAAACCCGGCATCCTGACCCTGGAGAAGCTCACGCAGCTGCTGTGCGTCAACCCCCGGAAGCGCTTCGGCATTGCTCTCGGCTGCGACTACTCCGTCTGGGACCTGGAGGAAACCTACGCCATCGACCCAGCCCAGTTCCTGTCCATGGGCAAAGCCACCCCCTTCGAAGGCTGGCAGGTCTCCGGCAAATGCCTGGCCACCGTCTGCGATGGAAAACTCGTATACCAATCCCAGATATGAGATACAAAGCAGTGCTATAAGGCACCGATTCAGACGCAGATAAATAATTATTTGTCGCAGAATGTACGATGATTCTGCCGAAGCGAGATGCGTACCAAAGGTTTTCGTAGGGGGCAGCATCCTACACACCATTTCCTAATTGTCTTCTGAATATCTCATATCTTCTATCCTAAAAAAGAAAACCCAACAAAATAGGAGGACATCACAAAATGGCAAAGAGAACGGACATCAAGAAAATTCTGATCATTGGCTCCGGCCCCATCGTCATCGGCCAAGCGGCGGAATTTGACTACGCCGGTACCCAGGCCTGTCTTGCCCTGAAGGAAGAAGGCTACGAGGTGGTGCTGTGCAATTCCAACCCCGCCACCATCATGACCGACACCATGATCGCCGACAAGGTCTACATGGAGCCTCTGACCCTGGAATATATCGCCAAGATCATCCGCTATGAGCGGCCCGACGCCATCATCCCCGGCATCGGCGGCCAGACCGGCCTGAACCTGGCCATGCAGCTGGAAAAGAAGGGCATTCTGAAGGAGTGCCGGGTGGAGCTGCTGGGCACCCCCAGCGCATCCATCGAGCGGGCTGAGGACCGGGAGCTGTTCAAGGAGCTGTGCCAGTCCATCG
>JBJDYN010000013.1:0-32050 GCA_051867395.1 Faecousia sp.
CCGGCAACTGCACCAACCCCTACGGCTGGACCAAGTACATGACCGAGCAGATTCTCTCCGGCATGTCCCACGCGGATCCCGAATGGAGCATCGTGCTGCTGCGCTACTTCAACCCCATCGGCGCCCACGAGTCCGGCAGGATCGGCGAAGATCCCCGGGGCATTCCCAACAATCTGATGCCCTACATCACCCAGGTTGCTATTGGCCGCCGGGAGTTCCTGAGCGTCTACGGCAATGACTACGACACCCACGACGGCACCGGTGTCCGGGACTACATCCATGTGGTGGACCTGGCCAAGGGCCATGTGGCCGCTGTCAAGTATGTGGTGGGCAACCAGGGCTGTGAAGTCTTCAACCTGGGTACCGGCACCGGCTACAGTGTGCTGGACATGGTGAAGGCTTTTGAGGAAGCCAACAACCTGACTCTGCCCTACAAAATCGTGGACCGCCGTCCGGGAGATCTGGCCACCTGCTATGCGGACCCCGCCAAGAGCGCGGAAGTCCTGGGCTGGAAGGCCGAAAAGAATCTGGTGGACATGTGCCGGGATTCCTGGCGCTGGCAGAGCCAGAACCCCATGGGCTACGGAGAATAAGGAACCAAAAAGCAGCGCCTGCACACAGTGGGCGCTGCTTTTGTATGAAAGGGGAGCGGAACAACGGTTGAAGGAGGACATTTGTCTTTGAGATAAAAACATTTTCTCGTTTCCACACTTGACCTTCCACGCTTTGGGTGCTAGAATAGAAAAAGTCTAAAAAGCAGAGAGGTGCTTGATATTATGGAAAAAAAGAACATTGACTGGAGCAGCCTGGGATTTGGCTATGTGAAAACCGACCTGCGCTATGTCTCCAATTATAAAGACGGCGCTTGGGATGACGGCTGCCTGACCGAGGATGCCACCGTAACCATCAGCGAGTGCGCCTGCGTGCTGCAGTATGCCCAGACCTGCTTCGAGGGTCTGAAGGCTTACACCACTGAGGACGGCCATATCGTCTGCTTCCGCCCCGACCTGAACGCCCAGCGTATGGCAAACTCTGCCCGCCGTCTGAAGATGCCCGCCTTCCCCGAGGACCGGTTTGTCCAGGCTGTGGTGGAGACTGTCCGGGCCAATGCCCAGTGGGTGCCCCCCTTCGGCTCCGGCGCTACCATGTATGTCCGTCCCTATATGTTCGGCAGCGATGCCATCATCGGCGTCAAGCCCGCCACCGAGTACCAGTTCCGGGTCTTTGTCACTCCTGTTGGCCCCTACTTCAAGGGCGGCGTCAAGCCTCTGACCGTCCGCATTTCCGACCTGGACCGGGCAGCCCCCAAGGGTACCGGACACGTCAAGGCCGGACTGAACTACGCCATGAGCCTGTACAACATTGTGGACGCCCACGAGCAGGGCTATGACGAGAACGTCTACGTGGACTCCGCCACCCGGACCCATATCGAGGAAACCGGCGGCGCCAATATTATCTTCGTCAGCGGCAACACTCTGGTAACGCCCAAGTCTGACACCATCCTGCCCTCCATCACCCGCCGCTCCCTGCTGCAGGTTGCTAAGGACTATCTGGGTATGGAAGTGGAGGAGCGCCCCGTGGCCCTGTCCGAGATTGGCGAGTTCACTGAGTGCGGCCTGTGCGGCACTGCGGCGGTGATCTCTCCCGTGGGCACCATCGTGGACCATGGCAAGGAGATCCATTACGCCGGTATGGGCCCCACCATCCAGAAGCTGTACGACACCCTGACCGGCATCCAGATGGGCCGCCTGCCCGCTCCCGAGGGCTGGATCACGGTTATTGCGTAATTTCGCGCCTTACCGGTATGGGAGGGGCGGTGACCTTCCCCTACGGATATATCTTTCTGCCCCGGACTTTTGTTTTTCAGTGCTTGACACTTTGGAAAAAAGGTGTTATAATCACCGCTACATACAGCAAAACGCATTGATGAGGAAAAAGCAGTTTATTTCCTGATCCAGAGAACCGCCGGGTGGTGTGAGGCGGCGAGGGGGAACTGTATACTGGCCTCTGAGCGGCCGATCTGAACGAGTGATTCCAGTAGGACGGACGGAGCCCGACCGATACAGCGGGAGACGGTTGTTGGACCGTCATGAGAGGCCGTCATTTTGGCGGCAAGAAGAGTGGTACCGCAAGGTGATTACGCATGTAACAGCCCTGTCTCTTTATGGAAAGAGGCAGGGTTTTTTAATGCTGAATTATGAATGATGAATGCTGAATGCTGAATAAATGCATAACTTCGCTTTCCAATTCTTTTCGTTATCCTCGAAGGGGATATCTTCATTCGGCATTTAACATTCAGCATTCTGCATTTATCTACACTCACCCGAAAGGAAAGAAACATATGGTGACAATCGACAAAATCTTCCACGCCTCCGTGGTCCTGAAGGACATCATCCGTCCTACCCCTCTGGCCAAGGCCTACGGCATCGCGCCGGAGTGCAGCCTGTACTTAAAGCCGGAGAATCTGCAGAATACCGGCTCCTTTAAACTGCGGGGTTCCGGCTATAAGATTGCTATGCTGTCCGATGAGGAGAAGCAGAGAGGCGTCATTGCCTGCTCCGCGGGAAACCACGCCCAGGGTGTGGCTCTGGCCGCCTCCAAGTGCGGTATTTCCTCCCTGATCTGCCTGCCGGACACCGCTCCCATCTCCAAGGTGGAGGCCACCAAACGCTACGGCGCCCAGGTCTGCCTGGTGCCCGGCGTTTACGACGATGCCTACAACAAAGCTCTGGAGCTGAAGGAGGAGAAGGGCCTGACTTTCGTTCACCCCTTTGACGACGAGTATGTCATTGCCGGACAGGGCACCATCGGCCTGGAGATCATCAACGAAATGCACGATGTGGACGCCGTCCTGGTGCCCATCGGCGGCGGCGGTCTGATCTCCGGCGTGGCCTGCGCCATTAAGTCCATCAGCCCCCATGTGAAGGTCTACGGCGTCCAGGCAGCGGGGGCCCCCAGTATGTACAATGCCATCCACAGCGGCCAACCGGACGCTTTGGCCTCCGTCTCCACCATTGCCGACGGCATCGCGGTGAAGAAGCCCGGAGATCTGACCTTTAAGATGGTGAAGGAATATGTAGACGACATCGCCCTGGTGACGGAGGACGAGATCGCCGCCGCCATTCTGGCATTGATCGAGAAGCAGAAGATGATCGCCGAGGGTGCCGGCGCGGTATCTGTCGCAGCCGCCATGTTCCACAAGTTCCCCCTGGAGGGCAAGAAGGTGGTCAGCCTGATCTCCGGCGGCAATATTGACGTGACCAGCCTGTCCCGGGTCATTGACCGGGGCCTGATGAAGTCTGGCCGGACCACCAATCTGCTCATCGAGCTGGTGGACAAGCCGGGCCAGCTGAAGGACGTGTCCCGGATCATCGCCGACTGCGGCGGCAACGTCACCAGTGTTCACCACGAGCGCAACGGGGAAACCGAGTCTATCAACGGCTGCTACCTGCGGCTGACTCTGGAGACCCGGAACTACGAGCATGTACAGGAAATCACCGAGGCCCTGAAGAATGAGGGCTTCAAAATCGTATAATCGAGCATAAAAGGAGAACAAAGCATATGGATACCAGAAAATATTCAGTTGGTTACTACCCCGCTCCGGGGCAGCACTACAAATGGGTCCAGAAGGATCACATCGAGAAGGCTCCACAATGGTGCAGCGTGGACCTGCGGGATGGCAACCAAAGCCTGGTGATCCCCATGAGCCTGGAAGAAAAGCTGGAATTTTACCATATGCTGCTGCGGGTTGGCTTCAAGGAGATCGAGGTTGGCTTCCCCGCTGCCTCGGAGACGGAGTATGAGTTCCTCAGGACCCTGATCGAGAACCACATGATTCCCCAGGATGTGACGGTGCAGGTGCTGACCCAGTGCCGGGAGCATATCATCCGCAAGACCTTCGATGCCTGTAAAGGCGCGCCCAGCGCCATCATTCACTTCTATAATTCCGTCTCCGTAGCTCAGCGGGAGCAGGTCTTCCGCAAGAGCAAGGAGGAGATCAAGCAGATGGCCATTGACGGGGCCAAGCTGGTTAAGAAGCTGGCGGCGGAATACGAAGGGAACTTCCGTTTCGAGTATTCCCCCGAGAGCTTCACCGGCACCGAGCCGGAATACGCCCTGGAGGTCTGCAACGCTGTCCTGGACGTGCTGGAGCCCAGCGAAAGCAACAATGTAATCATCAACCTGCCCGTCACCGTGGAGATGAGCATGCCCCACGTCTACGCCAGCCAGGTGGAGTACATCAGCGAGAACCTGAAGTACCGGGAGTTTGTAACCCTCTCTCTGCACCCCCACAACGACCGGGGCACCGGCGTAGCGGACACGGAGCTGGCACTGCTGGCGGGAGCGGACCGGGTGGAGGGCACCCTCTTCGGCAACGGTGAGCGCACCGGCAACGTGGACATCGTCACCCTGGCCATGAACATGTACTCCCACGGTGTGGACCCGGAGCTGGACTTCTCCGACATGCCTGCCATCTGCAAGACCTATGAGGAATGCACCCGGATGCACGTCTACGAGCGCAGCCCCTACGCCGGAGCCCTGGTCTTCGCGGCCTTCTCCGGCTCCCATCAGGACGCCATCGCCAAGGGCATGACCTGGCGGAAGGAGAAGAATCTGTATCAGTGGACAGTGCCGTACCTGCCAGTGGACCCCCAGGACATCAACCGCACCTATGACGCCGACGTGATCCGGGTCAACTCTCAGAGCGGCAAGGGCGGCATCGGGTACCTGCTGGAGCAGGCCTACGGCTATATCCTTCCGCCCAAGATGCGGGAGCACCTGAGCTACCAGTGCAAGAGCGTCTCCGACCACGACCACCGGGAGCTGAAGAGCGAGGACGTGCTGGCCATCTTCATGGATTCCTATCTGAATGTCCACAGTCCCCTGACCATCTCCGAGCTGCACTTCACCCAGCAGGAGGGCGGTGTGGTTGCAGTGGTGACCTTCCTGCGCCACGGCCGGGAGACCACCATCCACAGCCAGGGCAACGGCTCCCTGGACGCAGTCAGCAATGCATTGAAGGAATACTCCGGCAAGCACTACACCCTGAAGGTCTACACCGAGCACAGCGTCCAGCAGCGCAGCTCCGGCTCCACCGCCGCAGCCTATATCGGTCTGGAAAACGAAACCGGCAATATGAGCTGGGGCGCGGGCACGGATACCGACATCATCAAAGCCGGCGTAAACGCATTGATCAGCGCCTTCAATAACATGACGAATTGATATCTCTAACCGTCTCTATACATTAAATATAATATAACTGCAAAGGAGCGATTCACCTTGGGAATGACAATGACGCAGAAGATTCTTGCTGCCCACGCGGGATTGGAATCGGTGAAGGCAGGACAGCTCATCAGCGCGAAGCTGGATATCGTCTTGGGCAATGACATCACCACCCCTGTTGCTATCAACGAGTTTATAAAAAACGGCTTTACCCAGGTTTTTGATAAGGACAGGGTTGCCATCGTCCTGGACCACTTCGTCCCCAACAAGGATATCAAGGCCGCCCAGCAGTCCAAGCAGTGCCGAGAATTTGCCTGCAGCCACTGCGTCAGCCACTTCTATGACGTAGGCAAGATGGGCATCGAGCATGCGCTGCTGCCGGAGCAGGGCATCGTCACCGCCGGCGACTGCATCATCGGCGCGGACAGCCACACCTGCACCTACGGGGCCTTGGGCGCTTTCTCCACCGGCGTGGGCAGCACCGACATGGCGGCAGGCATGGCTACCGGCACCGCCTGGTTCAAGGTTCCCTCCGCCCTAAAGTTTGAATTGACAGGCGAGCTGCCTCCCGTGTGCAGCGGCAAGGATGTGATTCTGACCATCATCGGCATGATCGGTGTGGACGGCGCCCTGTACAAGAGCATGGAGTTCACCGGCCCCGGCGTGGCATCGCTCACCATGGACGACCGGCTGTGCATCTGCAACATGGCAATCGAGGCGGGGGCCAAGAACGGCATCTTCCCTGTGGACGAGACCACGAAAGCCTACATGCAGGGCCGCTGCGAGCGGGAACCTGTTGTCTACACCGCCGACGAAGACGCGGAATACGAGAAGACCTACGTCATCGATCTGAGTAAGATCGTACCTACCGTGGCATGCCCCCATCTGCCGGAGAACACCAAGCCCGCCGATACGCTGTCGGAGATCAAGATCGACCAGGTGGTCATCGGCAGCTGCACCAACGGCCGGATGGAGGATATGGAAGTGGCCTACCGGACCCTGAAGGGCAAAACCGTGGCCCAGGGCGTGCGGTGCATCATCATCCCCGCCACCATGCAGATCTATCGGGCGTGCGTCGAAAGGGGATACGTCACTGCCTTCATCGACGCGGGGGCCATTGTCTCCACGCCTACCTGCGGGCCGTGCCTCGGCGGTTACATGGGCGTTCTTGCGGAGGGGGAACGCTGCGTCGCCACCACCAACCGCAACTTCGTCGGCCGCATGGGCCATGTAAACAGCGAAGTGTATCTCGCCAGCCCCGCCACCGCCGCCGCCAGCGCCATCACTGGGCGCATCACCGCTCCCAAGGAGGTTTGACCATGAAGACCCAAGGACATGTTTTCAAATACGCCGACAATGTGGATACCGACGTGATTATTCCCGCCCGGTATCTGAACACCGCGGATGCCAGGGAGCTGGCCAAGCACTGCATGGAGGACATCGATCCCAGCTTTGTGGGCAAAGTCCAGCCTGGCGATATCATGGTCGCCGGTTGGAATTTCGGCTGCGGCTCCTCCCGGGAGCATGCGCCCCTGGTGATCAAGACCTGCGGCACCGGCTGCGTTATCGCCAAGAGCTTTGCCCGGATCTTCTACCGCAACGCCATCAACATCGGCATGCCCATCCTGGAATGTGAGGCCGCCGCCGACGAGATCCAGCCCGGGGATGAGGTGTCCATCGACTTTGACACCGGTGTTATCTCCGATTTGACCACAGGAAAGACCTACCAGGCGGAGCCTTTCCCGGATTTTATACAAAATATCATCCAAAAGGGCGGACTGCTTGCTTCTTTGAAGGAGATGTGATATAATGCGGAAAAATATCGCAGTGATTCGCGGCGACGGTATCGGCCCGGAAATTGTGGGGCAGGCCCTGCTGGTTCTGGACAAGGTTGCGGAGAGATACGGCCACGAATTTACATACACCGATGTAGACATGGGCGGCTGCGCCATCGACAAATGGGGAGACCCCCTGCCGCAGGAAATGCTGCAAAAGTGCCTGTATTCCGACAGTGTCCTCCTGGGCGCGGTGGGCGGCCCCAAGTGGAACGATGTCCCCGGCCCCATGCGCCCGGAAAAGGGCCTGCTGCGGCTCCGGGCGGGTATGGGTGTATACAGCAACAACCGCCCCGCCAAAATCTGGCCCCAGCTGGCTTCCGCTTCTCCTCTAAAGCAGGAGATTGTGGACAAGGGCATCGATTTTCTGATCGTCCGGGAGCTGATCGGCGGCATCTACTTCGGCAAGCACGACACCGTCACCGAGGACGGCGAAAAAGTAGCGATTGATGAACTGCGTTACTCCGAAAGCGAGATCCGCCGCATCGGCAGGATCGGCTTCGAGACTGCCCGGAAGCGCAGCAAAAAGCTGTGCAGCGTGGAAAAGAGCAACGTGCTGGATTCCTCCCGGCTGTGGAAGAAGGTCATGCACGAGTTGGCAGCGGAATATCCCGATGTGGAGCTGTCGGACATGCTGGTGGACAACTGCGCCATGCAGATCGTCAAGAACCCCAGCCAGTTTGATGTGATTGTGACCGAGAACATGTTCGGCGATATCCTGTCGGACGAAGCTTCCATGATTACCGGCTCCATCGGCATGATCCCGTCTTCTTCTCTGGGGGAAACCTCCTGCGGCCTGTATGAGCCCATTCACGGCTCCGCGCCGGACATCGCAGGCAAAGACGTTGCCAACCCCATCGGCACCATTTTGGCTGCCGCTATGATGCTGCGCTTCTCCTTCGACATGGAGAAGGAAGCTGATGCCATCGAGTCCGCTGTCTCCAAGGTCCTGGATGAAGGCTATCGCACCAAAGACATTCTTCCCGCCGATTCCACCGGCTGTACCTTAGTCGGCTGTAAAGAAATGGGAAGATTGATTATTGAAAATCTGTAACGGCTTCATTGGCCTCTCCGGCATGGCAGAGCCAGAGAAACGACCGTCAAAGCCGGAAGCCGTTACCCAAATATAAGAAAGGATGATGACATGATACTTTCCGGCTCCGATATTATTGTGCGTACTTTGATTGAACAGGGTGTCCAGGTGGTTTTCGGCTATCCCGGCGGCCAGGTCATCAACATCTACGACTCTCTTTACAAGTACCGCGACGAGCTGCAGCATGTGCTGACCGCCCATGAGCAGGGTGCGTCCCACGCCGCTGACGGCTATGCCCGGGCCACTGGCAAGGTGGGCGTGGTCATCGCTACCTCCGGCCCCGGCGCCACCAACCTAGTCACCGGCATTGCCACCGCTTACCTGGACTCCGTGCCCATGGTTGCCATCACCGGCAACGTGACCAATACCGTCATCGGCACCGATGGCTTCCAGGAGATCGACATCACCGGTATCACCCTGCCCATTACCAAGCACAACTATTTCGTCGGCTCCATCGAGAATCTGGCGGACACCATCCGGGAGGCCTTCCGTCTGGCAAAGTCCGGCCGCCCCGGTCCCGTGCTGATTGACGTGCCCAAGGATGTGCAGGTAGCGAAGTTTGACTACGAGCCCCAGCCTTTGGTGGAAGCGGACGAAGTCTTCCCCGCTAAGGACATCCGCATCCAGCAGGCTGCCGAATGCATCAACGCTGCCCAGCGGCCCTTCCTGTATTTCGGCGGCGGTCTCATCACCAGCGAAGCCCAGGACGAACTGCTGCAGATGGCGGAAACCATTGACGCACCCATCGGCTGCTCTATGATGGGCGTTTCCGGTGTGCCTACCGACTATCCCAGGTTCCTGGGTATGCAGGGCATGCACGGCCACTACGCCTGCTCCATGGCTATGCACAAGGCCGATGTGATCATCGCCATGGGCGCCCGGTTCAATGACCGAGTCACCGGCAACCGGGCCAAGTTCGCTGTGGGCGCGAAGATCGTCCACATCGACATCGACGGCGCGGAGTTGGGCAAGACCGTTTCTCCCGCCCACGGCCTTCGGGGCGACGTGAAGAAGACCCTGCAAAAGCTGCTGCCCCTGCTGCAAAAGAAGGAGCATCCCCAGTGGCAGGCAACCATCCAGCAGCTTCTGGAAGAGGAAGCCGCGGGCCTTGACAGCCGTGAGGGTATGACGCCGAGAAACGTTATCGGCATGCTGAACCGCTACTTAGGCGAGAATACCCCTGTAGCCACCGACGTGGGCCAGCACCAGATGTGGGCGGCCCAGTACCTGAACCTGAAAACAAGCCGTCGGTTTATTTCCAGCGGCGGACTGGGAACCATGGGCTTCGGCATGGGCGCGGCCATCGGCGCCTCTATGGGTACCGGCGAGCGCACCGTGCTGATCACCGGCGACGGCAGCTTCGGCATGAACCTGAACGAATTGGCTACCGCCGTGGTGAACAAGGTCCCCATGGTGATCCTGCTGCTGAACAACGGTGTGCTGGGCATGGTCCGGCAGTGGCAGACCCTTTTCTTTGACAAGCACTACTCCAACACCATGCTGACGGACCGGCAGACGGATTTCGTGAAATTGGCAGAAGCCTTCGGTGCCCAGGCCAGCCGCGCCCTTACCATGGAGGAGTTGGAGGAGGCCCTGAACAAAGCCTTTGCCTGCGACGGCCCCTACCTCATCGACTGCGCCATCGACAAGGACGAGTTCGTCCTGCCCATGCTGCCCCCCGGCGGGTCCATGGATGACATTATCGTAAGGATCGGTGACTGATATGAAGAAATTTACCGTAGCCATTCTTGTCAACAATCAGTTCGGCGTTCTGAACCGGGTCACCAGCATGTTCCGCCGCCGCCAGTTCAACATCACCTCCCTGACCGTCAGCGAGACCGAGTCCGAGGCCTTCTCCCGGATCACGGTCCAGTCCGAGGGCGACGAAATGAAGAAGCAGCAGCTCATCAACCAGCTGTACAAGCTTCCTGACGTCTGCTCCATCGCGGAGCTGGAGGACCTGGACACCGTCAGCCGGGAGCTGCTGCTGATTAAGGTGAAGAATGACCCCCAGGTCCGGGGAGACATTCGCTCCGCCTCCGACGCCTACGAGGGCAAGGTGGTGGACTATACCAAGGAGTCCATCATGATTCAGATGGTGGGTGACAGCCGCAAGATCGACAATTTTATCGACCTGATGCGGGACTTTGAGATCTTGGAGATCTGCCGCACCGGCATTGTCACCCTGCAGCGGGGTAGCAGCACCATCCGCCGGGTGACCAATTTGTAACACCCATCGTAGGGGGCGGCATCCCTGACGCCCCAAACGTATGCAGTACATTTTCCGTGGAACATTGCGCCGTGAGGGGCGTCAAGGATGCCGCCCCCTACGTAGCGCTGCAACAATATTTTTCAGAAAGAGGTACTTATTATGAATCGTATTTTCTATCAGCAGGACTGTGATCTGCAGAAGCTTTCCGGCAAGACCGTGGCCATCATCGGCTATGGCTCCCAGGGTCACGCCCATGCCCTGAACCTGAAAGACAGCGGCGTCAACGTCATCGTGGGCCTGTATGAGGGCTCCAAGAGCTGGGCCAAGGCCGAAGCCCAGGGCCTGACCGTCATGACCGCCGCTGACGCCGCCAAAGCCGCCGACGTTATCATGATCCTGATTAACGACGAGAAGCAGGCTGCCCTGTATAAGGAGAGCATCGAGCCCAACCTGACCGAGGGCAAGACTCTGGCTTTCGCCCATGGCTTCAACATCCACTTCGGTTGCATCAAGCCCCCCAAGAATGTCAACGTCATCATGATCGCCCCCAAGGGCCCCGGCCACACCGTCCGCAGCGAGTACCAGGCCGGTAAGGGCGTGCCCTGCCTGATTGCCGTGGAGCAGGATGCCACCGGCGATGCCTGGGACATCGGCCTGGCCTATGCCCTGGGCATCGGCGGCGCACGGGCCGGCGTGCTGGAGACCACCTTCCGCACCGAGACCGAGACCGACCTGTTCGGTGAGCAGGCCGTGCTGTGCGGCGGCGTCTGCGCCCTGATGCAGGCTGGCTTCGAGACCCTGGTGGAGGCTGGTTATGACCCCCGGAACGCTTACTTCGAGTGCATCCATGAGATGAAGCTCATCGTGGACCTGATCTACCAGTCCGGCTTCAGCGGTATGCGCTACTCCATCTCCAACACCGCCGAGTACGGCGACTACATCACCGGCCCCAAGATCATCACCGAGGAGACCAAGAAGACCATGAAGAAGATCCTGGCCGACATCCAGGACGGCACCTTTGCCAAGGACTTCCTGCTGGATATGTCCAGCGCGGGCAGCCAGGTCCACTTCAACGCCATGCGCAAGAAGGCCGCCGAGCACCCCTCCGAGATCGTGGGTCAGGAGATCCGCAAGCTCTACAGCTGGAGCGACGAGGACAAGCTGATCAACAACTGATTATCCATCACAGGGGAGGGTCCGACGTCCCTCCCCTGTTTTCTGCACCGACTCTCAGCGCGCCCTACGATGGGTGCATTCTATGAAAGAAAGCAGGCAACGCTAATGATCAAAGATACCATCGTCAACGGCCCCCAGAACGCCCCCCACCGCAGCCTGTACCACGCTCTGGGCCTGACCAAGGAGGAGCAGCAGCGGCCCCTCATCGGCATCGTCAGCTCCCACAATGAGATCGTCCCCGGCCACATGAATCTGGACAAGATCGTGGAGGCCGTAAAGCTGGGCGTGGCCATGGCTGGCGGCACCCCCATTGTCTTCCCCGCCATCGCCGTCTGCGATGGCATTGCCATGGGCCACGAGGGTATGAAGTACTCCCTGGTGACCCGGGACCTGATCGCCGATTCCACCGAGGCCATGGTCAAGGCCCACGGCTTTGACGGCCTGGTCATGGTGCCCAACTGTGACAAGAACGTGCCGGGGCTGCTGATGGCCGCGGCAAGAGTCAATATCCCCACCATCTTCGTCAGCGGCGGCCCCATGCTTGCCGGACGGGTCAACGGCAAAAAGACCAGCCTGTCCAGCATGTTCGAAGCCGTGGGCGCTTACTCCGCCGGAAAGATCGACGAGGCCCAGCTTACCGTCTGTGAAGAAAACACCTGCCCCTCCTGCGGCTCCTGCTCCGGCATGTACACCGCCAACTCCATGAACTGCCTGACGGAGGTTCTTGGCATGGGTCTGCGGGGCAACGGCACCATTCCCGCCGTGTACTCCGCCCGGATTGAGCTGGCCAAGCACGCGGGTATGCAGATCCTGGAGCTGGTGCGCAAGGACATCCGCCCCAAGGATATCATGACCGCCGCCGCCATCCGCAATGCCCTGACTGCCGACATGGCTCTGGGCTGCTCCACCAACTCCATGCTCCACCTGCCCGCCATTGCCAACGAGTGCGGCGTAGAGTTTAACCTGGATATGGCCAACGAGATCAGCGCCGTGACCCCCAACCTGTGCCACCTGGCTCCCGCCGGTCCCACCTACATGGAGGACCTGAACGAAGCCGGCGGCGTCTATGCGGTGCTGAAGGAGCTGACCAAGCTGAATCTGCTGGACACCTCCGTGTTGACTGTCACCGGCAAGACCCTGGGCGAGAATATTGCCACTGCCGTCAACCGGGACACCAGCGTCATCCGCACTGTGGAGAATCCCTATTCTCCCACCGGCGGCATCGCGGTGCTCCGGGGCAACCTGGCCGCCGAGGGCAGCGTGGTGAAGCGCTCCGCCGTATTGCCGGAGATGCTGGTCCACGAGGGCCCCGCCCGGGTCTTCGAGTGCGAGGAAGACGCCCAGGCGGCCATCAATGCCGGAAAAATCCAGCCCGGCGACGTGGTGGTCATCCGCTACGAAGGCCCCAAGGGCGGCCCCGGCATGCGGGAAATGCTGAATCCCACTTCCGCCATCATGGGCATGGGCTTAGGAAACTCCGTGGCCCTGATCACCGACGGCCGGTTCTCCGGCGCCACCCGGGGGGCCTGCATCGGCCATGTGTCTCCGGAAGCGGCTTCCGGTGGTGTCATCGGCGTGGTGAAGGACGGCGACATCATCAGCATTGACATCCCCAACAATAAGCTGGAGCTGAAGATCTCCGATGAGGAGCTGGCCCAGCGTTTGGCGAGCTTTGTTCCCAAGAAGAAGGAGCTGTCCGGCTATCTGAAACGGTATGCCGCCCTGGTCTCCAGCGGAGCCAAGGGCGCGATTTTGAACGTATGAGCAGACTTTCTGAACTGAACCTCCGGCTGCAATCCCTGGCGATCTTCCGGGCCTTGCTGGAGGACCCGGTGATCTCTTCCCTGCGCGCCTACCTCGACAGCCTGGAGGGGGCATCCACCGCCGTGTCCAAGTATGCCGCCTTTGTCTCCAGCCTCTACGCCACGGAGAAGCGGACCTTGGCGGGCTATATCCAGCATCTGGTGAACAACGACGAGAACGTCTACATCCGCATGATCGGCAGAGGGGCGGCTCCCTGGCCGGAGATGGAGGCCGACGTCTGGGCGGAGCTGGACATTCTGCAAGCCGTGGCCGATCTGACCCCGGAAGCCCTTCGCCAGGACCTAAGCTGGGACGGATATCTTCCCGGCTTCGCGGTGAAGACACTGGACATCCCTGCCAGCTACCGGGAGCGCTGTGCCAACATTCACCGGCTGGGTTACGGCATGTACGCAAAATATGTTATGTTCTATGTCAATGAGGAAAACAAGATCGTCCCCGTCCATAATCCGGACAAGACGCGGCTGTCCTCGCTCATCGACTACCAGCGGGAGAAGCAGATCCTGCTGGACAACACCCAGGCCCTGCTGGAAGGCAAGCCCGCCGCCAACATTTTGCTGACCGGCGATGCGGGCACCGGCAAATCCTCCACCGTCAAGGCGGTGGTCAATGAGCTCAGTGACCGGGGACTTCGGATTCTGGAAATTCGCAAGGAGCAGCTTCACGCGATCCCAGCCATCCTGGACGAGCTGAACGGCAATCCGCTGAAATTCATTTTGTTCATTGACGATCTTTCCTTCCAGAAGGACGACGACAATTTCAGCGCCCTGAAGGCCATCCTGGAGGGCAGCGTCTCCGCCAAGAGCCGGAACGTGGTGATCTACGCCACCTCTAACCGCCGTCATCTGGTGAAGGAGAGCTTCTCCAGCCGGGAGGGAGACGACGTCCACCACAACGACACCATGCAGGAGATCCTGTCCCTGTCCGAGCGGTTCGGCATCCAGGTCACCTTCCAGAAGCCGGATAAGAAGACCTACTTGGGCATTGTCCACCATCTGGCAAAAGAGAAGGGCATTACCATGGACGAAGGGGAGCTGGACCTGCTGGCGGAGCGCTACGCTTTGGGCCGGGGCGGACGTTCCCCCAGAGCGGCCACCCAGTTCGTGGACGGCCTGCTGGCAAAAGCCTGATTCTCCAAAACGAATATACAGGAGGGTCGCTGATCCTCCTGTTTTTTTATAAAGCCCGGGAAACTGTCCGTCAAAATCAGAAAAACCGAGCCGAAACCAGGGACAAGCGCCTTGCTTCGGCTCGGTTTTGATAATACTACAGCCGGATAAAGAACCGCGGCATCAGAACGTCATTGGTGCGCCTTTCCCGGCAGCACCATCTCCTGCACCGGGTAGCCGAATTCCTCCCCCAGTTTTCCTTCCGCAAAGCCGAAGCGGCTGTACAGGCCACGGGGAGCGGCGGCTTTTTCATCTCCGATGCGGAAGGTAGTCACCGTAATGTCCCGGTTCCGGTCCAGGCGGTTCAGGGCTTCCTTCAGCAGCGCGGAGCCAATGCCCCGCCTGCGGTATTCCGGAGCGACTGCCAGGCAGCAGATCATGTTATGCTTCCGGGAAAGCAGCAGGACACCCACCACGGTTTCTCCCTGTTTTACACACAGGGCCCGCTGGTCTTCCATAAAGCGGAGAACCGTCTTCCTGTGGTCTTCCAACCCTTCTTCCGTTTCCAGACCGGGGAAATTCCCGCGAACCCGGCGGATAAGGGACATCCAGCTTTCCATATCCGCAGGTACTCCCGGCTTCACCGTTATTTCGTGGGTTACGATGTGTTCAATGCCCGGCTGCAGGTGCTTCAGTTTTTCACCCAGAAAAGAAGGATAGGCCTTTTGACTGCCCAGCTGTTCGAGGGGGATCCAGTGCATATGCTCCGGAACACCGCCGGAGGTGGTGCTGTGGCTTTGCAGTTCCCGGGTTCCCCGAGGCTTCATGAGGAAATAAAAGGTCAGCTCATGGCAATGCAGGTTCCCGATGGCATTGCTGCCCTCGAAGAAGTTTTCGTGGAGGAAGGCCAGCCGGTCCACCGCATACCGGACGCCGGTCTCTTCAAATATCTCCCGGACCACGGCTTCCTCGGCGGTCTCACCCACGTGGACCCCGCCGCCCACGGAGTACAGGTAGTCGTCCACGTCGTTGCCCGCGAACAGCACGCAGCCGTCCTCCACAATGATCCCGGCCGCCCGGTAGCGGAACCAGCGGTCATCTTTGGTAAATCCACAGTCGTATTCCATAATTCCCTCCTCATTGTTCTCTGTAACGGATTGTCTTTCTAAAAAACTGCTTTTGTTCCTGGAATGCTATGACGCGGCAGCGTCAAAGACGAGTTTTTCTATGTTACCATGACGCAAATACTTTGTCAACTTGACTTTTTCCCACAATGATATGTATAATGGGAATTACAAAATATATAGAAATAGGGAGTGACTATCCTATGAGCAAAGAATTCCTGTATACCCTGCTGGACAGCATGTCCGTCTCCGGGTATGAGATTCCCCTGCAGAAGAAGGTTGTTGCGGAGATGAAGCCTTACTGCGATGAGATCCGCACCGACTACACCGGAAACGTCATCAGCATTCTCAATCCCCAGGCCTCCTTCAAGGTTATGCTGGCGGCCCACATCGATGAAATCGGTATGGTCGTCACTCACATTCAGGAGGACGGCCTCCTGCGCTGCGCGAAATCCGGCGGCAGCTTCCCGGCCTTGTACACCGGCCATCAGGTGGTGATCCACGGGGAGAACGGGAAGGTTTACGGCTCCGTGGTCCACACCCGGGACATGGACAAGAAAGAGCTGAAAGCGGAGGATCTGTACATCGACATCGGCGCGAAGGACGCTGAGGACGCCCGGAAGTATGTTCAGGAGGGAGACCCCATTCATCCCAACACCTATCACCAGGAGATGCTGAACGGCTTCCTGGCTGCCCGGGCAGTGGACGACCGGGGCTGCGCCTACATCATCCTGGAGGCCCTGAAACGGGCAAAGGAACGGGGCTGCAAGATCGGTGTCTATGCCGTCACCACCGTGGGCGAGGAAACCGGTGACCGGGGCGCTTACTGGGCCTGCAGCCGGATTGCGCCCGACGTGGCATTGATTACCGACGTGACCTTCGCCTCGGACTATCCCGGCACGGATCCCAAGGAGTCCGGGAGCGTGAAGCTGGGTAAGGGACCGGTGATCTGCAACAGCTCTATCGGTAACCGGAAGGTGAACAACCTGCTGAAGGCCTGTGCCAGGGATAAGGGAATCCCCTATCAGGTGGAGACCACCATGGGCCGGACCTACACTGATGCAGACCGGATCCACTGCTCTGCCGGCGGAACGGTGAACGCTCTGCTGAGTCTGCCCCTGCGGTACATGCACTCTCCCAGCGAGGTGTGCCACATGGACGACATCGAGAACTCCATCGAGCTGATTGCGGAATTCCTGTGCCGTATCAATGAAAATACAGATCTGGACCCGTTCCACGAATAATCGAATTTTGGAAGCGTAAAAAAATGGTTCGTTCGCCATAATGAGGAGGAAAATCAACATGACCTATCAGGAAGTTCTGGCCAATGCCCGCGAATGTCTCAGTGCCAACTGCAAGGCCTGCCCTGTCTGCAACGGTAAGGCCTGCGCCAACCATATCCCCGGCCCCGGAGCCAAGGGGGTAGGCGATACCGCTATCCGCAACTATGATGCCTGGCAGCAGATTCGGGTGAACATGGATACCATCTGCCCCTCCGGCGCACCAGACCCCTCGCTGAATCTGTTTGGTAAACAGTTCCGCTTCCCCTTCTTTGCCGGTCCTGTGGGGGCGGTAACCATGCACTACAGCGACAAGTATGACGACATGGCCTACAATGACATCCTGGTCAAGGCCTGTGCGGAAAACGGCATCGCGGCCTTCACCGGCGACGGCATAGATCCCAACGTCATGCGTTCTGCCTGCAAGGCCATCGCTGCGGCGGAGGGCCTTGCCATTCCCACCGTGAAGCCCTGGGACCTGGCCACGATCCAGGAGAAAATGGGCTGCTGCAAGGAGGCGGGCTGCTTCGCCATCGCCATGGATATTGATGCGGCGGGCCTGCCTTTCCTGAAAAACAGGATTCCCCCCGCAGGCAGCAAGACTGTGGAGGAACTGTCTGACATCGCCAAAGCAGCCGGCGTTCCCTTCATCGTCAAGGGCGTCATGACCGTCAAGGGCGCCCTGAAAGCCAAAGAGGCCGGAGCTGCGGGCATCGTGGTCAGCAACCACGGCGGCAGGGTACTGGACCAGTGCCCCGCTACTGCCGAGGTTTTGCCCGGCATTGCCGAAGCGCTGAAGGGCAGTGGTGTGAAGGTCTTGGTGGATGGTGGCATCCGCAGCGGTGTGGATGTCTTCAAGGCCCTGGCCCTGGGTGCGGATGCAGCGTTGATCTGCCGTCCCTTCGTGCCTGCGGTCTACGGCGGCGCGGCAGAGGGCGTCAAGCTCTTCATCGACAAGATCGGCGCGGAGCTGTCCGACACCATGACCATGTGCGGCGCGAAGGACCTGGCCTCCATCACCCGGGATATGGTTTTCACGAAATAATTTTTTCCACAGCAGGAAACGCTCTTTTGGGGTGTTTCCTGCCTTTTTTTATATCCGCTGAGTTGCTTCTTTGGCGCAAATGCTGCATCCTTCCCGGAGTTTTGAAATTCAGTGCTTACGAAGGAGATTCCTGGAAATTTGACCAAAAGTAAGCGGGATTAACCTATCTCTTCTTGCTAGGATTCACAAATCATTCATAAAATAGACATTTGTACTTCACAGACGTACAATTTTAGTGTATAATCAGCTCGATATTTCGGCGCAGCACGTTTCGGACGACTGGCCAGACGGAAAGGACTGCCTATGGAACTGAGTTTGCAGGAGCGGCTGGATAAGCTGCTGGATGCGTATTCCCATCTTTATGATATCGACCGTGACGTGACGGTGGAGGGAATCACTTACCCCGCCACAGCCACCTACTATCTGCGGGATGAGAATTACCTGCTCTCCAAAAAGCACGTCCTGTCGGCGGTGGAGCAGCATGAATATGTTTATTTCTACCTGACCGACCATCTGGACACGGCAGACTTGCTCTCGCAGATTGAGCGGACCAGGCAGGCAGGTCTGGCCCGGGTCAATCCCACCAAAGAGCATATGTTCTCTTACGTAACGCTGGTTGTGCTGGCAAATACCATTGATCTGGAGGCCCAGCGTCTGATCAAGCGCACCCGCTTCCGGAAAAACTACATGCTGACGCTCCGGGGCTGGTCGGAGTATCACGTGGCAGCTATGGAAACATCCACCAATCGCTTCTTCTCCAATCCAGCCGGAAAAGGAGCCCGGAAAAACCTGGAGCGAAACTTCGCTCCAAAGAGAGAACGAAAGGAGTAACACAACAACATGAACGGTCTCGTACTTCTGATCTTCAGCATCGCAGTGCTGGTGTGCGGCTATATCTTCTATGGCCGGTACCTGTGCAAGAAGTGGGGCGTCGGTGAAAAGACGGAACCCACCCCTGCCCACACTATGGAGGACGGCATTGACTATGTCCCCGCCAAAGCCCCGGTCCTGATGGGTCACCATTTCTCCTCCATCGCCGGCGCGGGCCCCATTACCGGTCCCATCAGCGCTGCCGCTTTCGGCTGGCTGCCCTGCACACTGTGGATTCTGGTCGGCGGCATCTTCTTCGGCGGTGTCCATGACTTCGGCGCTCTGTTCGCCTCCGTCCGTCACGGCGGCAAGTCCATCGGTGAGATTATCTCCGCTAATATGGGCAAGCGCGCCAAGCGCCTGTTTATCACCTTCGCTTACCTGACACTGATCCTGGTGGTCGCTGCCTTCGCTTCCATCGTGGCAAATACCTTTGGTGCTACCTTCGACGAAAGCGGCGCTGTGAATGTTGCTGCTTCCACCAGCAACGCCCAGGTGGCCACGGTCTCCATCCTGTTCATCCTGATTGCCATCGTCTTCGGCTACGCGGTATACCGCCGCAACCTGCCCATGGGCATCTCCAGCGTTGTGGGCGTTCTGGCTATCGTGGCGATCATCGCCATTGGCATCAACTTCCATCCCATTTACCTGTCCACCACCACTTGGATGTGGATCGTTGGCCTGTACATCACCATCGCTTCCATTACCCCTGTGTGGATTCTGCTGCAGCCCCGTGACTATCTGTCCAGCTTCCTGCTGTACGCTATGCTGGCTCTGGCCGCCGTCGGTGTTGTCCTGGCTCGTCCCAGCATGAGCAACATGACCACCGCTGCCTGGTCTGTGGAAGGCGCTTCCGGCACCACCTATCTGTTCCCCGTTCTGTTCACCACCATCGCCTGCGGTGCCATCTCCGGCTTCCACTCCCTGGTGTCCTCCGGCACCACTGCCAAGCAGCTGGACAAGGAAACCGATGCCAAGCCCATCGCTTACGGCGGCATGCTGCTGGAGTGCGTTCTGGCTATCCTGACCCTGTGTGCCGTTGCCTACGCCTTTGGCTGGAACAAGGCCAATCCTGACGCCGCTCTGAAGGGCGCCACCGCTATCTTCGGCGGCGGCATTGCTCACATGATCGACGACGCCATCCCCGGTACTTACGATGTTCTGTACACCCTGCTGGTGCTGACCTACTCCGCTTTCTGCCTGACCTCTCTGGACACCGCCACCCGTCTGGCCCGGTTCATGTTCCAGGAGTTCTGGCTGGACAGCAGCAAGGGCGAGACTCCCGAGAATGTAACCGGCTATAAGAAGATTCTGGCCAACCCCCTGGTTGCCACTCTGATCACCGTGGTGCTGGGCGTCCTGCTGGGCCTGAATGGCTACGGCAAGATTTGGGCGCTGTTCGGCTCCGCCAACCAGCTGCTGGCCGCTCTGGGCCTACTGGCTGTGGCTACCTGGCTGGGCAATGTGGGTAAGGACAACAAGATGTTCCTGTTCCCCATGGCCTTTATGCTGGTCGTTACCATCTCCTCTCTGGTCATCAATACCAAGAACCAGTTTGCTGTCATCGCCGCTGGCGGCGCGGACTGGGGCCCCTGGGCCCAGGCCATCATCGGCATTCTGCTGATCGTCCTGGCTCTGATCCTGGCTGTGGAGGGTGTCACCACCATGGCGAACCAGCTGAAGCAGAAGAAGGCTAAGGCTTAATTCTCTCAAAATCATGGGGCTGTTAAAAAAGTCCCTCCGCAATGTAGCCAGTGCCGAAAGGCACTGGCTACAAAAATTGCATAAGAAACGGCTGCAGCCAGCCTGATAGGATCCCCCTAAAGCAGACTTTGGTTATTTCCATGGTCTGCTTTAGGGGGATTCTATCACAGAGAGCGATATCAGGGTGTTCGCCTTCTTTTTTTCGCATTTGGCGTTTCAGCGTAATAGTATAGTTTTACTCCTCCAATCTCTCAGTCAGATCGCTTAACGCATTTGCGAACAGCGAAGGATCCATAAACAGGTGGAGCGTGTTGTTATCGTGCTGGACTGCTTTATGTAAGATTGATCTATTGTGTTTCCGCTGGTAAAAAATTAGGTACCACACGCTGCGGTGTGGTACCTAACTGGGAAAAAATGCGGTTTAGTATTTTCTGGAGAGCAGCGCTTCCGCTTCCTGCCGGGTGATTTCGCCTGCGTTGCATTTGGCCATGATCTGCACGTCCTTGTCGTTGAGCTTGTAGCCAAGGTAGAAGAAGGTGGAGAGAATCATGCCGATGACAGGCACCAGGGCGTAGACAATCCACAGTCCGCTCAACGCGGCGGGGCTCTGCTGGATGTTCAGGGCGGCCAGTTCCTCGAAGCTCTCCGCCTCCACGCTGATCCAGGAGAACAGCCCCAGCAGCCCCAGGGCCAGGGAGGAGGAGATGGCGGCGGTGATCTTCACGGAGAAGGTCTGGATGGCGAAGGTGATGCCCTTGGCGCTGATGCCGGAGGTATACTGCCCGTACTCTGCGCAGTCCGGGGTGAACATGAAGGCCAGAATGCCCACGATGCTCATGGGGATGGTGCGGATGCAGGTCAGCGTCAGGAACAGCGTCTGATTGCCGTAGCCGGTGAAGTAGATCAAAAGCCCTAAGAGGATGCTCACGATGTTGCACCAGAACAGGGTTTTGAACTTGTCGAAGCGTTTGAGGATCGTGGGCATCAGCATGGCGGCTAAGACGCCGGGGACCATATTCAGAACGTTCAGCACGATGGAGAACAGGGAGTTGCCGAACAGGTAGAAGGAGACCAGCAGCGTCACCGCTCCGGAGGTCTTCAGGGCGTCGGTGGCGCAGTAGCCGCCGTAGTAGATCAGCAGGTATTTGTTCTTGCCCAGGTAGGAGAACATCTGCCTGGGTGTGAAGCTGTCGCTTTCTTCTTCCGGCTTATAGTTGCGCTCCTGGCAGTTGGCGCACAGGGGCACCATGGTCAGGGCGCTGAAGATGGCGAGAATCGCCACAGCCCAGCTGGCGCTCATGCCCACCTGCTCGCTGATCAGCAGGGGCAGCACCACGCCGTAGATCAGAACCCCCGCACCGGAGAAGATCCGGTTCACGGACAGCAGGGTGTTGCGCTCCTGGAGATTGTCCGTCATGGTGTTCAGCATGGCGTAGGCCGGCACATCCGTGAGGGTGTACACGCTGTCCCACAGTACATAGGCCACGCCGAACCATATGAGCTTCCCCAGTTCTGACAGCCCAGAGGGGATGGAGAACAGGAGAATGGTGACCACGGGGATCAGAAGGGTGGACAGCCGCAGCCAGGGCAGGCACTTCTGACCGTTTTTGAACTTGACCTTGTCAAAGATGAAACCGAAAATGGGGTCGTTCACCGCGTCCCAGACCTTGACGATCAGCAGAACGATGGCTACTTTGGCAAGGTCAATGCCCTGCATGGCAAGATAGGTGGAGATGAAAGCGGCGGTGATGTTGTAGTAGACGTTCTGACCGATGAAGTAGGACCAGTAGCTCAGACGTTCCTTGAAAGTGGTCATGTAGCTTGGGGCTGTTTTCATAAGTTCTCCTCTTTCCTTCGCTATAGTTTCTTGATAAAACAGATGATCCGGTTTGCTTCCGTAAAGCCGAGCCGAAGATGAAAGGCCAGACTTTCTGTGTTGTGCAGCTCGCAGTCACTGGCGAATTCCCGGCAGCCCATGGCGCAGGCCCAGCTCTCACAGGCAGCCAGCAGCTTCCCGGCGAGCCTGGTGCGGCGGTGGTCTTCCCGGACGAAGATGCCCTCCAGATAGCCCACCGGGCTGTGGATTGTCCCTTCCACATAGTCGTGCCGCAGCTGGCACTGGGCAAATCCCACGGGAGAGTCTTCGTCCAAGCAAAGAAAGACGGCGACTGACCGCTGGGTCACCAGCTGGGCAAATTCCGCTTCCAGTTCGGAAAGGGAATGGTCGGGCCAGAGCAATCGGGCAAGTCTTGCGATGTCGGAGCTGTCCTCAGGCGCGGCTTTCCGAATCATGGGGTGGTTCCTCCTTGGGCAGCGTTACGATCTTGGGGCTGTGCCTCATGGCGGGGAGAATCTTCTCCAGCAGGTCCCGGGTGGCGATGCGCAGGCTGGAGGTGTTAATGCAGGGGTGACAGCCGAAATATTCGCCCTGCAAAACGTCCTCGTCCATGAGAAGCTGTACCTGATTGTCATGGTCGTTCATCAGGCCCAGCACACTGACGGAGCCGGGGGTGATGTCCAGGTACTTCTCCATATCCTCCGGCGGGGCGAAGGACAGCCGGGAGGAGCCGATCTCCTTGCTGAGGACGCTGGTCTTGAATATCTTGCCGCCGGGGAGCATCAGCAGGTAGAAGGCGGTGCGCTGGCGGTTGCACAGCAGCAGGTTTTTGCAGATGGTGGCGTCCAGCACCTGGTCGATGGCGACGCAGGCCTCCATGGTCATGGCGGCTTCGTGGTCGATGCGCTGGTAGGGAACGCCTAAGCTGTCCAGCAGGTCATAGCAGCGAACCTCTTTGGGAAGCCGCCCGGTGCAGTCTTCGGGACGGCCGTTCACAAGTTCCATAGGGAATTCCTCCTTTTTATTTTCGCAGCTGCCAGAAGGCAACGGCGCTGGCGGCGGCGACATTCAGTGAGTCCACGCCGTGGTACATGGGGATCTTCACCGTGTAGTCGCAACGGGCGATGGTGGTGTCCGTCAGGCCGTCGCCCTCGCTGCCCAGGACAATGGCCAGCTTTTCCTCCGCTGCCAGTTTTGGGTCGTCGATGGACACGGAATCGTCACTCAGGGCCATGGCGGCGGTGCGGAAGCCAAGATCGGCTAACTGCCGCATCCCTTCCTCGGGCCAGCTGAGGGTAAAGGTCCAGGGGATCTGAAATACCGTGCCCATACTGACTCTGGCGCTGCGGCGGTACAGGGGATCGCTGCAGCCGGGGGTCAGCAGCAGGGCGTCCATGCCCAGAGCCGCGGCGGAGCGAAGAATAGCGCCTACGTTGGTGGGATTCATGACGTTCTCCAGCACCGCAATCCGCTTGGCCCCGGCGCAGATTTCCTCCACGGATTTGAGCTTCGGCCTTCGCATGGCGCACAGGACGCCCCGGGTCAGGTGGTAACCGGTGAGATTGCACAGCAGCTCCTCGTCGGCGGTGTAGACGGGGATTCTGGGGCAGCGGGCGATGATCTCCCTGGCGGAGCCGGTGATATCCTTGCGCTCCATCAGCAGGGACACCGGCTGGCAGCCGCTGTCCAGGGCCCGGTGGATGACCTTGGGGCTCTCCGCAATGAACATGCCCTTGGCAGGCTCGAAGCGGTTGAGTAACTGCGCCTCCGTCAGCCGGGCATAGACGTCCAGCTCCGGGGCGGAAAAATCGGTGATTTCGATGATGTCGGACATAGCGGTCTCCTTGGATGATTCGTGGGTTTTTCCATTATACCATTGTCAGACGGGAATTTCCATGCAATCCTACAAAAAACTTTTCTTGTTTTCCCTGGGGAAAGACGAAGGATTGCACAAAAAGCCGGGACTTGGGGAAATCCATATGGTATGATTGACGGTGGCAATCATACCATAATTCAGGCCCCTGCGCGGAGTGCAGCGTAAAACGAAAGTTGCTGCAATAAACGATCCTTTACCGCGCAAAATTATGCCTCGGCTGAATCGTGACTGTCGAGCACAAAAGTGGTTTGCGTGGGGATTTTTTTCGCTGCGCCCGAAAGCCTTGAAATGTTTCCGCGTTTGCGGTATACTTTTCCTATGATGAAAAAGGGCAGGGAGGGAATCCTGATGATACCGGACATTGCGTCATCCACAAAAGAACAGCGCCTTGCCTACATCCGGGAGACCTTTCGGTGCCGAAACGACTGCGACAGCTGCGGGCTCTGCCGGGTGTTCCGGGGGCAGGAGCCCATGATCGTATTCGCGGATTACATCGAAGGGAAGCGAACCTTTCAGGAAATTGCTAAGGGATATAGACACTGACGGGAGGAAAAACCATATGCGTTCCATATTAATCAAGGATACCACGAGAGAAGAAAGAATCCAGATCGTCAACCAGGCCCTGTCCGCCTGCGGCAGCGAATGCGAGTTCTGCAATGGCTGCGACAACATGGGCGGCGGACGGGTGGAGGCGATCTATCAGCCCTATATTGACGGCGAGAAGGAGATTGCCGAGATCAATATGGAATTCCGGGCGGGACTGACGAGAGGCTGAAGCTATGGAGACACAGAGCATTCCCTATCAGGTGATCCGTAGCAGCCGGAAGACCATAGCCATCCAGATTACACCGGCCGGGGAGGTGCTGGTGCGTTGCCCCCGGCGGATGAAGGCGGAGACCATCCGTGCCTTTGTGGAGAGCAAGACAGACTGGATTGAGAAGCATGTGCGCAAGCAGATTTCCGTGCCCAAACTTCCCGCGTTTACCGACGGGGAGATCGCAGATCTGGCCCAGCAGGCTCTGCGGGTTCTTCCGGAACGGGCGGCGTACTATGCGCCCTTGGTGGGGGTGACCTATGGCAGGATCACCATCCGCAACCAGCGCACCCGGTGGGGCAGCTGCAGCAACGAAGGAAACCTGAACTTCAACTGCCTGCTGATGCTGACGCCGCCGGAGGTCCGGGACTATGTGGTGGTTCATGAGCTGTGCCACCGGAAGGAAATGAACCACTCCGCCGCCTTCTGGGCGGAGGTGGAGCGGGTTCTGCCGGACTACCGGGCCCAGCGGCAGTGGCTGAAGGACAATGGAGCGGCGCTGATCGGAAGACTATAGGAGTAGAAGACACGGCTGCAAGGAAATGCACCTTGCAGCCGCTGTATTTTTGATTGCGCTCTGGGCAACAGCTGGGATAAACTACTGTATGGTTGCTTTATTCTCCGGATTGTTTTCGTATACATCGTCGCGTAAAACTACTACATAGTCGATCGCATTCTCCCGCACATATTCCGAAAGACTTCCCGTATAATATCTGGGATCCAATGAATGGATTTCATTGAAGGAATATATGGAAAGCACTTCCAATGCGTTTGTATAGGAAAAACCAATATATAAGATATTCGGCAATTCGGTACGGCCTGTTTTGACTACGGTATTTGCCCTGTCGCCTGCCATGAAAACGGTATAGCTCGATCCATCATTCACGATGGGAAGATTCGATTCTTTTCCGTTTTCAAACCGGATGTAATCCGGCATACCTTTGGGCAAGATGTATTCCAGATAGTCATTGTTGATCCGTCCGGAATCTCCATACTTTTTTAGATAAGTCCCTACGGATCGGTCTGGTGATCTATAGTAATCGCATTGCTCCCATTCCGGAAACATGATATTTTCACCGAAGTTCCGGTTAATATAGGTAAGCAGTTCTTGATAAGTGTAATAGGCACCCAAAAAAGTCCAGTGATTATCTGTGTAAAAATAAATATATTCCTCTTTGTGCTGATTCAGCAGGATATCGCTTACATCCAGAAAATCAATCCCGTTTTCCAGAAGCTGGCTTTCCAGATATTCCCGCTGCGCTCTGGTTTGGGACAGTTGGAAGGGATAGAATCTTGGATAGGAATCAGCGAAATACTCATTTTTATGTGGTATCTGAAGGGAAATCAGTTCCGCTCCGGTTGCTTCAGCAGCATCCTTCAGAACATTCAACGCGTCCACCCTGGGAAGGGAATAGTTTTCGAGGCTCTTTTGGGAGTATTCAGAACGGATAGGCGGTGTTCCGACGATGCAGTCGTCAGTTCCCCGCACAAATCCATTTCGTTCCTTTACATGGAGCGTGTCGAGAATAGAAAAGTATTTCCGAACCACCTGCTCGCGCATTGCAAACTGGTCCATAGAATAGCTTTCATATTGCGTCATCCAGGAGCCGTCTAAAACAGATTCCCATGTGGGCTGCGGAAATTGCGCCAATCCCCGATTCTCAGACTGCGACTTGGTCTGATCGGGCGCAATTAACGAAAGAATTGCCAAAATCAAAAGGGCGGCAATGCTGATTGCAAAAATGCCCACGCTCAGGGAATGATTCATCATTTCTTTGCTCTTATCCTGCATTTCGTATCCCCCAACGATGTGTGCTGTTAAAATTGAAAATAAATAAATGCGCTGTAGCTTCCGGAGATGATATAGACAACGCTGATGACAAACAAGGCGGCGACATAGAAATTCTCCACGATTGCAATCATCCAGGGGCGAACATTTTCGCTTTCTTTCAGCTTTCGCGCAGCGGCCTTTATCGGAAAGATTCCAACAAATCCCAAAACCCAAAAGAACGCGTAATTGGTCAGATAACGCATAAACGAAATCCTGGCGGCATCTGTAACAGAGAAACGGAACATTGCCAGAAGATACTGCTTCGCCAGACCCAGGGTTTCGCAGCGGAAGATGACCCAGCCAACCATAACAAGCAAAAGGGTCATAATCCAGCGCACCGGATGGAAGATGCGGTTTATTTTTTCTCCCAAAATGTATTTTTCGAACAGCAATAACAATCCATAGTAAATTCCCCAACAGATGAAGGTCCAGTTGGCGCCATGCCAGATACCGGTCAGGAGCCAGACAAGCATGATGTTAAAGATATGACGCCTGCGGGAAACTCGGTTGCCGCCGCAAGGGATGTAAACGTAATCCCGGAACCAGGAGGAGAGAGACATGTGCCATCTGCGCCAGAATTCCGTTACGCTTTTCGAAATATAAGGGTAATTGAAATTTTCATTAAAGTGGAATCCCAATATGGAGCCTAACCCAATGGCCATATCCGAATAACCGCTGAAATCGTAATAGATTTGGAACGTATAAGCCAGAATGCCAATCCAGGAATTTCCCATATTCCATGTGGAAGGACTGGAGAAAATGCCATCCGCAATCATTCCAAATGTGTCTGCCAGGATTACTTTTTTGGATAATCCATACACAAATCTTCGGAAGCCATATCCAACATTTTCAACAGAGATCGTTCTTTGCTTTATTTCCGCCGCAACGCTTTTAAAGCGAACGATGGGCCCAGCCACCAGCTGCGGAAATAAGGAGATATACAGACCCACATCCAAAGGGTTTCTTAATGCGTTTGTGTCTCCCCGATAAACATCTATGATATAGCTAAGCCCCTGGAAGGTGAAAAAAGAAATGCCCAATGGCAGTGCTACCGTTGTCCAGGAATCCAGTATCCGCGGAAAAATGACGGCAAGATTGTTTACAAGGAAATTGGCATATTTATAATAAAGCAATAATAATAAGTTCGCGGAAATACCAAGGACGATAATTGGCTTTTTCCTGGATGCTATCTTTTCCAGCAATAATCCTGTGCACCAATTGATCAGGATGGATACCAGTAAAATGAGCAGATATTTTGGATTATTCCATCCATAAAAGACCAGGCTGGTGAGCAAAAGCCAGAGATTTTTCCCCTTTAACGGTAGCAGAAAATAAACGATTAACGTGATCGGCAAAAACAAAAACAAAAAAACATAACTTGAAAATACCATTGTGTATACTCCTGCCCAGGTTGGATAAATGTGAATTCCTCATAAAAGAAAAAAGGCTTTTCTATAATATTCTGACCGGGTTTTGTTTGTCAATTGACAAAATGAACAATGTTGCATTGCGTTATAGAGAGCTGAATCCGCAAAGCGGGAATGAATCATATCACTGCCATTTTCATTTTATATAGTGTTGCATGGAGAAAGCGGCGGCTGCAAGGGAACGAACCTCGCAGCCGCTTGCGTTTTTGTATGGTTGCCGATCTGACCGAAACCGAAGTTATTTCAGGGCCACGCCGTCCCTGAAAGCATTGCCCACCTTGTCTCCCAGCACCAGATAGGTGTTGTTCATGGCATCAAAGGTGATGGGCTGCAGCTTTTTGGGGTCCACCTTGCCGTTTTCTCCCAGGACGGATTCGTCGGCGGAGACATTGACAATCCTGCCCACCAGGCGGCAGGTCTCCGGGTCGTAGGAGATCAGCGTACACTCCACCGCCATGGGCAGCTCACGGATCAGGGGCGCGTCCACAAATTCGGATTTCTCCGCGTGAAAACCCGCTTTGGCAAACTTGTCCGGAATCTTGCTGCCGGAGACGATGCCCACATAGTCGCAGGCGGCCATGGTTTTGGCGGTGGCCATGCTGACGGTGAAGGCCTTCCGGGCAAGGATGTTCTCGGTGGTTTTGTGGCCCGCGCTGATGCACAGGGAGATTTCCGCTTCCTCGCTGATGCCGCCCCAGGCGGCGTTCATGGCGTTGGGGGTGCCGTCGGCGTTGTAGGTGCCCAGGATGAACACGGGCTGGGGATAGCAGATGGGTTTGGCTCCAAAATTCTTTCTCATATGGGTTACTCCTTTGTTTGAATTTGCTTTAAATACAAAATTTCCTCCGCGTCCTGCTCTGGGGGAAGGAAGGCCCCGACCCTGCGGTAGCCCAGCTTTTCGTAGAAGAATTTCGCGGTTTCGTCCGCCTGGGTGGAGAGCATGGTGTATGTATAGCCCATGGCCCCCATCACGGATTCCCAGTGCTGCATCATCCGTTTGCCCCAGCCTTGGCTCCGGCAGGCTTCGTCCAGATAGATCAGGTCCAGGAAGGGAATGGTCTGCCAGAACAGGCTGTAGCGAAGGACGCCCCGGATTTCCTGATCTTCCCGCAGTACATAGACCTGGTTGTTGTTGATACAGTCAGCCAGGTGGGGAGAGGGAATATGCCTGTCATAGGCCCGAATGGCCGGAAACTGTCTGCCGGTAGCCAAAGCGATCTCCATTTGAACCGTCATCTCTCTTTCTTTTTGTTTACAATCATTATAGCACACAGGAGCAAAAAAGGACAGGCCCATCCGAAGATGAGCCTGTGATTTTATTTTGCAAGGAACATCTGGGTCCAGTAGTTCCCGCCGGAGACATATCCCACGCCGATGTGGGTGAAATTGGCGTTCAGAATGTTGGCCCGGTGGCCGGAGGAATTCATCCATCCGTTAACCACCGCTTGGGGGGTGGCATAGCCCTTGGCGATGTTCTCCCCGGCGCTGCGGAAGGACGGACCGAAGTTTCGGATCATCTGGAAGGGCGTGCCGTAGGTGGGGCTGCTGTGGGAGAAATAGGCGTTGTCCTTCATGTCATGGGACTTATACCGGGCCACCCGGGCCAGCTTCCAATCATAAGTAAGCGCTTTCAGTCCGTTCTCCATACGGATCTCATTGACCAGGCGGATGACCTCCTGCTTGTAATTTGCAACGGTGGGATCTATCGTGGGGACGTGGATTATCTGCCCCGGATAGATCAGGTCGAAATTTTGAATTTTGGGATTGGCGCTTTTGATCTCGCTCAAGCCCACCTGGTACTGCGCTGCGATCTTCCACAGAGAGTCTCCAGCCGCGACGGTGTGAGTGACGGCGGAACCCTGGAGCCCCAGCGCCCATGCCTTCCCCTTGGGGCAATGTCATGATGTTGGGGTCAAAAGGGTGTTTTTTGATTTTTGAATGTCGATATGCACAAAAATGCTGCATGAGATAGCCGTAAATACCGGTTGAAGCAGGTTGTAATTGGGCCATTTTTTATGCACCATGCACAACCAACGATTTCAAAAATGCCTTTTGCCCCCAGCATCATAGTATCGGTTTTCATTCTAATCGTCACATCCAGTATAAGGCATCGGAATCACAGGTACAGCTTCATGTCTAATCTTCAAACTTGCTGTCGGTAAATAAACAGGGATAACCGCATTCGCGGTACAAGGGGTGTAGCCTCCTTGCGGTCAGGACGTGACGCAAACAAATTCGTTCTTAATGGGATTTTCGACAGCCCGATAGACTGGGATTTGTTAATCTCCATCGGGTTTTTGACCATCATGTGCCAACCATTTACATTCCGTAATTTCCATATTGGTAAAGACTGCTTTGAACGACGAATCTTCACCTGTAATTATCCATGGAAGGGGGCGTTTTATATGCCGGAACAAGTAAATAAGACGCCATGTTGTATTGGCTTGCTGGCCCATGTGGATGCGGGTAGAGGAGAACCACATTTTAACAGCCATGAGAAGTTTGAATTTCTCATGGCTTTCTTGCATTTTTAGGATATATTGACTTCAATTTATACTTTGCGGCACAATCGACATTGCTGCTGTTCTCCGATACCCCTCCGTTGTATCAGCCAATAGATATCAGGTAGTCAAGATAGTCCTGACACGCAGGCAGTCGTGGGGTATTGGCAATGATACCGATATATACGCTGTCAGAGAAACCGGCTTTCTGAAGCGCAGACAGCTGCGTCAGTTCCAGAGCGTTATACACGGTTTCCGTCACGGCGGTGTATTCCTGTGCCTCATTCAGGCTGTACTCCACACTGTTGTCCTCCAGAATGACCTGATTGGCAGTCAGACAGGCGGAATCCACCAAATTCGTTAAATCCAGCAGATAGCCGCTGGCGGAGCAGAGATCGTAGGCCTCCCGGTTCATGAGAACCAAATCCAATTGCTTGGAATTGATGGTTGCCAGCAGCTTCATTCTGGATGCGTAGGCGTATTCATGATCGGAAGCGGCGGGATCATCGGATAGGTACAGATTCCGGTAGAGGCGCACCTCGTTACGCTTGGGATTCAACCCGCGGTAGGTCAGATAGTCCTCCGTCAGCCGGGCTTCCAAGTCCTCACCGATGGAGACATTCACACAGGCCAGATACATGACCGGCTCTTTTTCCGTTGCCGCCCGGTAAAGCCCGGATACCAGAATTCCCAGGGCGAGGACAATGAAGAAGATGGGGACTTTGTAATAGATCCAGATGTGCTCCAGCTTCTGCGCCCGGGTGAGCTGCCAGAAGCTGTCCCGCCGTTTCTGCCGTTCTTCCGGGGATATCGTCATGCTTCTCCTCCGCTGCCCTCGCTGGGGTCATAGGAGCAGGCACGGATTACCTTGCCCAGCAGAGAGGCGCTGAGCAAAGCGCACAAGCCCTCGCCAAAGACTACCAGTGGGGTGAATATGGCAACCACCGCAAAGAACATGGCAAAATGGATGGCGAACACCAGAATCGTGCAGAACAGATAGTGAATGCCGATCAGCAGAGCGTTTTTCAGCATTGCCCAGTTGGTATTTTTTACACTGGCAACCAACGGAAAAACATAGAGCAGCACAATTACATAAGCAATAGCGGCCACAATGATCAGCGCCAGCCCCAGCGTGCAGATCACGGACACCATGCCGGTGGTGCCTTTATAAAGGTGGTAGAGAATGTATCCATCCGCTCCCAGCAGAATGCCCACCGCCAGCAAAATCAGCCATAGAATGGTCGCCTGCCGGAAATTCTCCCGGAAGGCCTT
>JBJDYN010000014.1:0-31939 GCA_051867395.1 Faecousia sp.
CCAGCGTGCGCGCTGGGGCACCTTCCCCAAAGGGCAATGTCATCAACTTAAGCATTGAGAGCCGTATCGTAGGGGGCGATGCCCACATCGCCCCGCAGGGAAAGCTACACTTTTTGCACCAGACTGCGGCGAATTCGGAACATTGAGCAAGGGCCGATGTGCCTCAATCGGCCCCTACGGAGCGGCCTTAAGTTGATGACATTGCCCCAAAGGGGAAGGCATGGGCGCTGCCGCGCCACAGCAACCATCCTACGATAAACGATCATTTACAATACCAATTCCACTCTCCAAACACCACACTTTTCTCGCCGGACATTCTACAAACTCCCTCTTGCTGTATTCGGCAGATTGTGTTATAATATTACGAACTATGCAGATAATGGGGCGCAGAGCAACCGCCCGATGAAAATACTGCGATTGTAATGCTAAGGTGTGAATGCTATGAGGGTAAAAAAACCCAATACGGTCAATCCTTCCGTGCTTGCGAAGGTAGCAATGATCATGCTGCTGGACGTACTGGCAACAGCGGCTTCCTTTTTTCTGGGACTGTGGTTCCGGGCGGACTTCGCGTTTGAGAACATCCGGGACGTGCATTTGGCAGGGTATCTGTCCGCGATTGGTCCTTGGTGCGCCATCACGGTTGTCGTTTTTCTGGTTTTCCGGCTGTATAACAGTATTTGGGCTTTTGTCAGCACGTCGGAGGTGTTCCGCATTACGGGAGCCTATGCTGTGCTGGCGGTGATCGGCGTACTGGTCTTTCGCTTTGACGGCACCATTATGCCCCGGGGCAGTATGGTGGTGGGCTTCCTGCTGAGCTATGTGTGTACGGTGACGATTCGTTTCTCATACCGGCTGTATCTGACGGCCCAGCGGCGGTTCAGCCATGTGCTCCATGCCAATGGAGTAAAAAATGTGATGCTTATCGGCGCGGGAGACGCGGGACGGGCCCTGGCCCAGGAATTTACCAACTCCGACCATATCCGGGACCACCTTTCTTGTGTCATTGACGACAATCCTGTGAAGATTAACAAGCGCCTGTGCGGCGTGCCCATTGTAGGTACCCGCAGGGACATCCCGAAAATGGTCAAGCGCTATAAGATCAGCAAGATCATTTTCGCCATTCCCAGCGCCTCTGCCAGCACCCGCAAGCAGATCCTGGACATCTGCTCCACCACCGGCTGCGAGGTGCAGCTGCTCCCCGGCATCTACCAGATGGTCAACGGCGATGTCAGCGTCAGCAAGCTGCGCAAGGTAGATCCCCAGGACCTGCTGGGCCGGGATCCCATCAAGGTCAACCTGGACGAGATCACGGAGTACATTTCCGGCAAAGTGGTGCTGGTCACCGGCGGCGGCGGCAGCATTGGCAGCGAACTGTGCCGTCAGCTGGCCCGAGCCAATCCCAAGCGGCTGATTATTCTGGAGATCTATGAGAATAACGCCTACGATATTCAGATGGAGCTGCGGCGTACTTATCCGGATTTGGATCTGGTGGTGCTCATCGGGTCCGTGCGCAATACCAACCGGGATAATTCTGTCATCAGCAAATACCGGCCTGATCTGATCTTCCACGCCGCGGCCCACAAGCATGTCCCCCTGATGGAGGACAGCCCCAACGAGGCCATCAAGAACAACGTCTTCGGCACCTATAAGCTGGCAAAGGCAGCGGCAAAATACGGCGTCAAGCGCTTCGTGCTGATCTCCACAGACAAGGCGGTGAACCCTACGAATATCATGGGTGCCTCCAAGCGGCTGTGCGAAATGGTGGTGCAGATGATGAACCGGGAGTCCGACACCGAGTTTGTGGCGGTGCGTTTCGGCAACGTGCTGGGCAGCAACGGCAGCGTGATTCCGCTGTTCAAGAAGCAGATCGAGGCGGGAGGACCGGTGACGGTGACCCATCCCGACATCATCCGCTATTTCATGACCATACCCGAGGCGGTGAGCCTGGTGCTCCAGGCGGGCGCCTACGCCAAGGGCGGAGAAATCTTTGTCCTGGACATGGGAGAACCGGTGAAGATCGACACCATGGCCCGGAATATGATCCGGCTCAGCGGTTTTGAGCCGGATGTGGACATCAAAATTGAGTATACCGGCCTGCGCCCGGGGGAGAAGCTCTATGAGGAGCTGCTGATGAAGGAAGAGGGCTTGCAGGAGACTGCCAACAAGCTGATTCACATTGGTAAGCCCATCCAAATGGATGATGAGAAGTTCAAACAGCAGCTGGCGCTCCTGAACGAGGCCTGCAATGCGGAGGCGGACAACGTCAAGGATCTGGTAGCGCAGATCGTTCCCACCTATGTAAGAAAGGTGGAAGAGAAAGTTTAATGCAGAAGGAAGGTATCCCTTGGGGATATCCCGTAATTTTTAATTGATACGGGGGAAAATGGTATGTACCAGAAGTTTGGAAAACGGCTGCTTGATATCCTTCTGTCCGGCGTTGGCATCCTTGTGCTGTCTCCGGTGTACCTGCTGCTGGCTCTGGCCATCAAAATCGATGATCCCGGCCCGGTATTCTTCCGCCAGAAGCGGGTGGGCATTCACAAGACCCATTTCCAGATCCTGAAATTTCGCACCATGAAGATGGAGACCCCCGGAGAGACTCCCACCCATCTGCTGGAGAATCCCGAGCAGTATATCACCCGGGTGGGCAGGGTGCTGCGCAAGTTCTCCCTGGACGAGCTGCCCCAGATCTTCCAGATCTTCACCGGGAAGATGTCCGTCATCGGCCCCCGGCCTGCGCTGTGGAATCAGTTCGACCTGATTGCGGAGCGGGACAAGTACGGGGCCAACGATGTGCGCCCCGGCCTCACCGGCTGGGCCCAGATCAATGGGCGGGATGAGCTGCCCATCGATGTGAAGGCCCGCTATGACGGGGAATATGTGCAAAATATCAGCTTCCGGTTCGACTGCAAGTGTTTCTTCGGCACCATCCTTTCCGTTGTCCGGCACGACGGCGTGGTGGAAGGCGGTACGGGGCAGCTGGAGAAGGAGAAAAACGAGAAATGAAACGGATCCTCATTACCGGGGCGGGCAGCTACATCGGCACCTCGGTGGCGAACTATCTGAGCCGGTGGCCGGATCGCTACCGGGTGGACACGGTGAGTCTGCGGGGCGACGGCTGGCGGGAGACTGCCTTCCGGGGCTACGACGCGGTGCTCCACGCGGCGGGTATCGTCCACCAGAAAAGCAGTAAGAACGACCCGGCCCAGGCGGAGGAATATGACCGCGTCAACCATCTTTTGGCGGTGGAGACGGCGGAAAAGGCCAGGGCAGAGGGCGTGGGGCAGTTCCTGTTTCTGAGCTCCGCCAGCGTCTACGGCCTCAGCGCCCCCCTGGGCAAGGTGGTCATGATTACAAAGGATACCCCGCTGAAGCCTGTGGACAACTATGGCATCAGCAAGGCCAGGGCCGAGGAAGGACTCCGGGCTCTGGCGGGTGAGAACTTCAAGGTGGCCATTCTGCGGCCGCCCATGATCTACGGCAAGGGCTGCAAGGGAAACTATCGTACCCTGGCCAAGCTGGCGAAAACACTGCCGGTGTTTCCCTGGGTGGACAACCAGCGCTCTATGCTGTATATCGAGAATCTTTCGGAATTTATCCGGCAGCTGATCGACGATGAGGCGGAAGGGATTTTCTGCCCCCAGAACAACGAATACGTCAATACCAGCGATATGGTCAATTGGATTGCCCACTGCAATGGAAGGGGTATTCGGATGGTCCGGGGCATGACCTGGGCGCTGAAGCTGCTGCGGCCCGTCACCGGCATGGTGGACAAGGCCTTTGGTAGCCTTTGCTATGACTTTGCGCTGAGCGCCTATACCCGGGATTACTGCGTGAAGGATTTCCCGGAATCCATCCAGGAAACGGAGCAGCCGTAAGAGCGCATCGCATTACAAAAGAGGAGGGGAAGCGTTTGCGGAAGAAGAAGGATATTTTATTTCTGTGCCAGTTTTTTTACCCGGAGTATATTTCCTCCGCCCAGCTGCCCTTTGACACGGTGCTGGCGCTGGAGGAAGGCGGGTTCTCCGTGGGGGTTCTGTGCGGCTATCCCCAGGAATACCTGGATGGGTCCGACATCCCTGTCCGGGAGGAGATAAACGGCGTTTCCATCCACCGGCTGAAATATATCCAGCTGGACCGGAAGGGCTTTCTGGGCCGGATTGTAAATTATTTCTCCTTCACCTTTATGGTGCTGCTGCATCTATTGGAGATTGCCCAATATAAGGCGGTGGTGGTCTACTCCAACCCGCCCATTCTGCCCTGGATTGCGTCCTGGGCGCAAGTGCTGTTTGGCACCAAGCTGATTTTCGTCTCCTATGACCTGTACCCGGAGGTAGCCACGGTGACCAATACCCTCCGGGAGGGCCATCTGATCTGCCGTCTGATGAATCACATCAACAAGTGCGTCTATCGCCGGGCGGACAAGGTGGTGGCCCTGTCCTCGGAGCAGCGGGACTACATCCTGAAAAGCCGGGAGGCCCGGCCGGAGCAGGTGACGGTGATTCCCAACTGGTATCGCGACGAAGGGCTCCAGCCCAGGAACCGGGAAAATAACCGATTTCGGGACACGGTGGGGGACCGATTTGTGGTGTCCTACTTTGGCAATATGGGCACCATGCAGGATATGAAAACCATTCTGGGGGCTATCCGGGAGCTGCGGGGGGAGGAGGATGTGTTCTTCCTCTTTGCCGGGCATGGAAACAAAATGGATAAGCTTCAGAAAATCGCGGAGGAAGAGCAGCTGAAAAACATCGCCATCTTCCAATTCCTCCACGGTCAGGACTTCCGGGATGCCCTGGCGGTCAGCGACTGCGCCTTGGTTTCCCTGGAGAAGGGCGCCACGGGACTGTGCGTTCCCAGCAAGACCTACAGCTATATGATGCAGGGGATTCCGCTGCTTGCCATTATGGACGAGTGCGACATCGTCCGGGACATCGAAAGCGGCGCGGGCTTCTGGGTCCGCAACGGTGAGGCCCGCGAGCTGGCCCAGGCCATCCGGAAACTGCGGGATGATCCGCAAAAATGTCAGGCAATGCGGGAACAATGCCGCAGGCTCTATCTGGAAAAATACACCACCGAAAAAAATACGGGGAAATATGTATCTCTGTTCCGGCAGCTGCTGCGGCCGGAGGGGATGGAGGGAACAAAAGTATGAGTATCTTCGCCAACAAGGTATTGATGATCACCGGCGGCACCGGTTCCTTCGGCAACGCCGTGTTAAACCGCTTCCTGGATACGGACATCCGGGAGATCCGGGTTTTCTCCCGGGACGAGAAGAAGCAGGACGACATGCGCCACGAGTTCCAGGCCAAGCTGCCCCAGGCTTCCAATAAGATCAAGTTCTTCATCGGCGATGTCCGGGATCTCCAGTCCGTGAAAAACGCCATGCATGGGGTAGACTATATCTTCCACGCGGCGGCATTGAAGCAGGTGCCCTCCTGCGAGTTCTTCCCCCTGGAGGCGGTGAAGACCAACGTGCTGGGCACGGACAATGTGCTGACCGCCGCCATTGACGCCGGGGTGAAGACCGTCATCTGCCTGTCCACCGACAAGGCTGCCTACCCCGTCAACGCCATGGGCACCTCCAAGGCTATGATGGAGAAGGTCATCGTGGCCAAGTCCCGCACCGTCTCTCCGGAGGTGACCAAGATCTGCTGTACCCGCTACGGCAACGTCATGTGCTCCCGGGGCAGCGTCATCCCCCTGTGGATCGACCAAATCAAGGCAGGCAATCCCATCACCATCACCGAGCCTGCTATGACCCGGTTCATCATGTCTCTGGAGGAGGCGGTGGACCTGGTGCTGTTCGCCTTCGAAAACGGCGTCAGCGGCGACATCCTGGTTCAGAAGGCCCCAGCCTGCACCATCGAGACCCTGGCGAAGGCCGTCACCGGTCTGTTTGACCCGGGCCATGAGATCAAGGTCATCGGCATCCGCCACGGCGAGAAGCTGTACGAGACGCTGCTGACCAACGAGGAGTGCGCCAACGCCATCGACCTGGGGAACTTCTACCGGGTTCCCTGCGACAAGCGGGACCTGAACTATGACAAATACTTCCGGGAGGGCAATCTGGAGCGGAATGTCCTGACGGAGTTCAACAGCAACAATACGGAGTTGCTGAACGTGGAGCAGGTCCAGGAGAAGCTGCTGTCCCTGCGCTACATTCAGGAGGAGCTGGCTGCCTGGAAGAAAAATGGATGAGAGTAACGATTTTGTTGCACCGATATTCTGCTGTAAATGATCGTTTACGCGCGTACCCACTGTAGGGGAGGGTCATTGACCCTCCCGCTTGGTAACGGGACAGAGTGTGAAATAGGTTGCTGCCAGTGCTGGTTTTCACAAAAAGCAACGGATTTGACCGCTCAAGAACTTTCCGCTGGCGGGAGGGTCAATGACCCTCCCCTACAGCGGATGCTGCGATAAATGATTAATTACCGCACGACATTTCACGTCGACGGAATCGTAACGGATGAGAGGAATTGCGGATGAATATTTTGATTACCGGCGCGGCGGGCTTTGTAGGAAAGAACCTGACCGCCGCTCTGCAGTGCATTCGGGACGGCAAGGACCGTACCCATCCGGGGCTGCATGTCGGGGAGCTATACCTGTACGACGTGGATTCTCCTGCTTCCGTGCTGGAAGAAGGCTGCGAAAAAGCGGATTTTGTCTTCAACCTGGCGGGGGTCAATCGGCCCAAGGATCAGGCGGAATTCATGGCGGGCAATTTTGGCTTCGCGTCCACGCTGTTGGACACCCTGAAAAAATATCACAACACCTGCCCGGTTATGCTGTCGTCCTCCATCCAGGCCACCTTAATGGGCCGTTTCGCGGGCAGCGGCTACGGCCAGAGCAAGAAGGCAGGGGAGGAGCTGTTCTTCTCCTACGCCGCCGAAACAGGAGCCAAGGTACTGGTGTACCGGTTCCCCAACCTGTTTGGCAAGTGGTGCCGCCCTAACTACAATTCCGCGGTGGCGACCTTCTGCCACAATTACGCCCACGATCTGCCTATTACGGTGAATGACCCCAGCGTGGAGCTGGAGCTACTGTATATTGACGATCTGGTTACGGAGATGCTTGCTGCCCTGGAGGGGAAGGAACACCGCTGCGAGTTCGACGGCCTGGACACGGTGCTCACCGAAGATGGCCGCTACTGTGCCGCTCCCGTTACCCACCGGGCGACCCTGGGCCGGATTGTGGCGCTGCTGGATGCCTTCAAGGCCCAGCCTGCTACCCTGGTCATGCCCCAGATTCCCGAGGGCAGCTTCGAAAAGAAGCTGTATTCCACCTATCTTTCCTACCTGCCGAAGGAAAAGGCGGCGTTCCCTCTGAAAATGAACGTGGATGCCCGGGGAAGCTTCACCGAGCTTTTGAAAACCGAGAACTGCGGCCAGTTCAGCGTGAACATCAGCAAGCCCGGCATCACCAAGGGCCAGCACTGGCACCACACCAAGTGGGAATTTTTCATTGTGGTCTCCGGCCACGGCCTGATCCAGCAGCGGAAGGTGGGCACGGAGGAAGTGCTGAATTTCGAAGTCTCCGGA
The DNA here is from genome assembly GCA_051867395.1 of Faecousia sp. Taxonomy (GTDB): domain Bacteria; phylum Bacillota; class Clostridia; order Oscillospirales; family Oscillospiraceae; genus Faecousia. The sequence continues at coordinate 7,542 of JBJDYN010000014.1, forward strand.
GAGAAAATCGAAGCCGTCCACATGCTGCCGGGGTATACCCACAACATCATCAATCTGTCGGACACCGAGGATCTGGTGACGCTCATGTGGGCAAACGAGTGCTTTGATCCCAACCGGCCCGATACGTTCTATGAGGTGGTGTGACCATGGAAATGAAACTGGATTACGCGGACATTTCCTTCCGGAATAACGGAAAGCTGAGGCTGCTGATTATCGTGGGCACCCGCCCGGAGATTATCCGCTTAGCGGCTGTCATCAACAAGTGCCGCAAATACTTCGACTGCATTTTGGCCCATACGGGGCAGAACTATGACTATAACTTAAATGGAATCTTCTTCCGGGACCTGGGCCTTGCCGACCCGGAGGTTTACATGAACGCGGTGGGCGATGACCTTGGGGCCACCATTGGCAACATCATCAACTGCGCCTATAAGCTGATGACGGCAGTAAAGCCCGACGCTGTACTGATTTTGGGGGATACCAACTCCTGCCTGTCCGCCATCGCCGCCAAGCGGCTGCACATTCCCATCTTCCACATGGAGGCGGGCAACCGCTGCAAGGATGAGTGCCTGCCGGAGGAGACCAACCGCCGGATCGTGGACATCATCTCCGACGTGAACCTGGCCTATTCCGAGCACGCCCGGAAGTACCTCCACGAGTGCGGACTGCCCAAGGAGCGGACCTATGTCACCGGTTCCCCCATGGCGGAGGTGCTGCATCAGAATCTTTCTGCCATTGAGGCCTCCGATATCCATCAGCGTCTGGGACTGGAGAAGGGGAAATACATCCTGCTGTCCGCCCACCGGGAGGAGAACATCGACACGGAGAAGAACTTCCTGTCCCTGTTCACCGCCGTCAACGCTATGGCGGAAAAATACGATATGCCCATCCTGTATTCCTGCCATCCCCGGTCCAAAAAGCGTCTGGAGCAGACAGGATTCCAACTGGACAGGCGGGTCATTCAGCATGAGCCCCTGGGCTTCCATGACTACAACTGCCTGCAGATGAACGCCTTCGCGGTGGTCTCCGATTCCGGGACATTGCCGGAGGAAGCCAGCTTCTTCACCAGCGTGGGCCATCCCTTCCCGGCGGTGTGCATCCGCACCTCCACGGAGCGGCCGGAAGCCCTGGACAAGGGCTGTTTCATTCTGGCGGGCATCGACCAGGGACACCTGCTGCAGGCGGTGGACACCGCAGTGCAGATGAACCTTGACGGGGATTATGGCATTCCGGTACCCGACTATGTGGAGGAGAACGTCTCCACTAAGGTGGTGAAGATCATCCAGTCCTACACCGGCGTGGTGGACAAGATGGTCTGGAGGAAATAAATGCTGAATGCTGAATGCTGAATGCTGAATGCTGAATGCTGAATGAATGTATAATGCACAATGCAAAATGAAGTATTGAGATTGTTTCGCAAAGAAAAGTTTTCTGCGTTAATTCAGCATTTTGCATTCAGCATTCAGCATTCCAGCACCGGACTGAGAGAAAATCAATCTGAAATCAAGGGGGCGAGCGCATGAAGTACCTGTTTATCAACACAGTGGCTGGATTCGGCAGCACCGGAAGAATCGCTGCGGACAGCTGCCGGGAATTGATGGCGCAGGGGCATGAATGTGTGCTCGCCTTTGGCCGGGATAAGGCAAACTGCGACGATATTCCTACGGTTCCAATCGGCACCGCCATGGATTACCGGCTCCATGCCATGAGAAGCCGCCTGCTGGACGATTCGGGCTTTGGTTCCCGGGCGGCCACCCGGCGGTTTTTGCAGTGGGTCAGGCAGTATGATCCCGACGTGATCTGGCTGCACAACCTCCACGGCTACTATGTGCACTTGGGGGAGCTGTTTTCCTACCTTCGCACCTGCGGAAAGCGGGTGATCTGGACCCTCCATGACTGCTGGAGCTTTACCGGTCACTGTGCCTACTTTGATTATGTGGGCTGTGACCGATGGAAGACCGGCTGCCATGACTGCCCCCAGAGGGGAACCTACCCCCAAAGCGTCCTTGCGGACAACAGCCGGGGAAATTATGAAAAGAAAAAGGCCCTGTTTGCAGGAATTCCGAATCTGAAGCTCATCGTTCCCTCCCACTGGCTGGAAAGCCGGGTGAAGGAGAGCTTCCTGAAGGACTACCCGGTGGAGGTGGTCTACAATACGGTGGACCGGGACGTTTTTAAGCCCACCCCCGGCGCTTTCCGGCAGAGATACGGCCTGGAAAACAAAAAAATCGTGCTGGGTGTGGCCAGCGTCTGGGAGAGCCGCAAGGGGCTGAAGGATTTTCTTGCCCTGTCTGAGCTTCTGGACGAACGCTATAAAATCGTGCTCATCGGCCTGTCCCCAAAACAGATTGCCGCCCTGCCTGAAAGCATTCTGGGCCTGCCCAGAACCAACAGTGTCCGGGAGCTGGCGGAAAGCTACACCGCCGCCGACGTGTTCGTCAGTCCCAGTACCGAGGAGACCTTTGGAATGACGGTGCTGGAGGCCCGCTGCTGCGGCACCCAGGCGGTGGTCTATCAGGGAACGGCCTGCCAGGAGATTGTGGAGCAGTTCGGCGGTGTGGCGGTGCCCCGGGGACCGGAGCATCTGAAGGACGCCGTGCTGGCGCTTACAAGGGAGGAAACCAGATGAAATACTACCGCTTTCCGGAAAACAGGGCTGCGAGGTTCCTGATTGGCGCGTTCCTGTTTGCCATGCTGTATCTGGCACGGGACACCCTGGTCACCTCCTCCATCCTGGGATTCAACAAAGCGCAGTATCTGATGCTTGGCCTGATTGTGGCCGCCGGCGGAATCTTCCTGGTGTACAACCGCCGCAATCTGAAGGATATCGTCCTGGACAGGCGGATGCTTGTGATTCTGGCCGCTACGGTGATTGTGCTGCTGCCAATGCTGGTCAAGCGGGACTGGCAGAGGATGTATTTCAGCATTCTGATCTGTATCTATTTCGCCGTGTTCCTGTCCTTTTTTCTGTCTTATCGGGAGGCGGCCAGGTATTATGTGGGCATTCTGTCGGCGCTGGGCGTCTGGTCCATTTTGGCGCTGTGGGTTCTGCGCCCGCTGCTGGTGGATACCGGCATTTGGATCCCGCCGGTTTTTGAGAATCAGCTGGGGGTCGTTTTCTACAATTTTGGCCTGTCTTTTGTCTCAGACAACTATGTGAAAACCCGGAATTTTGGCATTTTCCGGGAGCCGGGCGTCTATCAATTTTTCCTGATCCTGGCTCTGTATCTCAATAATTTCACAGTGCAGTGGAAGCGCCAGCGGACGCTGTGGCTCCATAATCTGATTCTGGCGGCTGCCATGCTGACCACTCTGTCCACCGCCGGTGTGGCGGCTTTGGCGCTGTTCGCTGTGGTGGTGTTTTTGGAAAAAAAGCTATACCGGAATAAATGGGTCTGGCTGGGGATTCTGGTGATTGCGATTGTGCTGGCAGTGATTGTGGCGGTCATTGTGGCGGAGCAGGGAGAGCTGTATTGGGAGCTCTATTCCATGGTGCTGGGGAAGTTCCAGCCCGGGGAGGACTCTGCCGTGGAGCGGTTGGACGCGGTGTTCGCGGACCTGCGCATTTTCCTGCGCCACCCCCTGGTGGGAGACAAGCTGTCGGAGGTTCTCTATTCCGCCGCTAACAATACGACTTCCACCCTGATCCTGTACGCCGGGCTGGGCATTCTGGGGGGTACTCTGAATGTGGCGGCCTGGATTGCGCTGGTCTGGGAGAAGAAGCGCAGCGTATGGGCCAATCTGGCTCTGCTCGCGGTGCTGTTCCTGTCCTTCAACACCCAGAATCTGATTGCGGATGTGTTTTTCTGGCTGTTCCCTGTCATGGCACTGACGGAGCGAACCGTGCCGGGGCTGAGAAGAAAAAAGGGGTGACAGAAATGGAACAGGATGTTCTGCGAAAAGTCCAGCGGATTCAGCTGGAAATGGCTAAGGAGATCAAGCGGGTCTGCGACGAGAATGGCATCCGGTATTTCCTGTACCGGGGCACCTTCCTGGGGGCAGTGCGCCATCAGGGCGTCATTCCCTGGGACGACGACATGGATATCGGGATGCTCCGGGAGGACTACGAGAAATTCCGCCGGATCGCTCCGGAAAAGTTAAAGCCGGAATACTGCTTTCAGGACTGGCACACCGACAAAAATTACGCCCTGCCCTTTGGCAAGGTCCGCAAGCGCAATACGGTCTTCGTGGAGGCAAAATGCGCCCGGCTTTCCGAAAACGGCATCTATGTTGACATCTATCCCCTGGACTTTGCGCCGGAAGATGAGAAGGCACGCAAGGCATTGGCGGGAAAGCTGCTGCACCTGTTCCGGGTGAAGCTGATGAAATCCGGCTATACCCCCTGGCGGGAGGATGACCGGATCGTCTGGAAGAAGCGCATCGGCTATCTGGTCTACCAGGCGGCGGCGCTGTTTGCCAGCCAGGAAACCCTGGTTCGCAAATATGACGCCCTGGTGGCACGGGTGCCGGAGAGCGGCACGGTGTACGAGCAGAGCGCCCTGCCTACTACCTACTACTTTGACAGAGAATGGTTCCGCGACTGGGCGGATTACCGCTTTGGGGACACCTATTTTGCAGGCCCGAAGCAGTATGACGCCTTTCTCACCACCCTTTATGGCGACTATATGTGTCTGCCTCCGGAGGAAAAGCGGGAAAATCGGCACCAGATCCGGGAGCTGGATCTGGGAGAATAGAGGAGGCGCGTTTTATGATGCGGGTGTTGTTCCTTACCAACTGCCCCTCGCCCTACCGGGTGCATTTTTTCGATGAACTGGGAAAGTACATGGATGTGACAGTGCTGTTTTCCGACCGGGCCGAGGAGATGCCCCACCGGGACGCAGCCTGGTTTGTCGCGGGAGAGGGCAGGTTCCATGAGGTTCAGCTGACCAAACGGGTTGCCGGGAAGGGCGGTCAGAACCTGTGCGCCGATGTGATCCTCTGGCTGAAGCGGGACTTTGACGCCATTGTCATCTGCGGGTATTCTTCGCCCACCGCCATGCTGGCCATAGGATATTTGAGAATGAAGAAGATCCCCTTCTACATGGAGGTGGACGGCGGCCTGGTCCGGCAGGATTCGAAGCTGAAATACTGGTATAAAAAGCTGTTGGTAAGCTCCGCCGATTTCTGGATCAGCAGCGGGGCGCATACCACCGACTATCTGGTTCACTACGGGGCGAATCGGCAGAAGATGTTCCTGTACCCCTTTACCTCCCTGTGGGAGAAGGACATTCTGCCCCAGCTTCCCACTCCGGAGGAAAAGCAGAATCTGCGCCGAACGCTGGGCATGACAGAAGAAAAAATCCTGGTCTATGTTGGACGGTTTACCCGGGAGAAGGGAATGGACACCCTGCTGGCGGCGGGGCCTTCCCTGGATGGAAATGTGGGCGTGTATTGCATCGGCGGCGAACCCACCCAGGCCTATCTGGATCTTTGCCAGGAAAAAGGACTTGACAATGTCCACTTCGTGGGCTTTCAGAAAAAAGAGGCGCTGGCCAATTACTATATGGCGGCGGATCTGCTGGTGCTGCCCACCCAGAGCGACGTGTGGGGGCTGGTCATCAATGAAGCCATGGCCTGCGGACTGCCGGTGATCACCACGGACCGTTGTGTGGCAGGGCTGGAGCTGATTGAAAACGGCGTCAACGGCTACATTGTGCCAGTGGACGACGCCAAGGAATTGTCGGAGAAGATCAGCGCCGTATTTTCCGGCGATTACCGGCAGATGGGCGCGGCGGCCCTGGAGACCATCCGGCCCTATACCATCGAAAACATGGCGAAAGCCCATGTGAAGATTTTCGAAAGCGGGAGATGAATCCATGCACATTGTCTACGCGGTGACCACCTGCTCCAATCAGGTCTACCAGCAGCTGTTTTCTCAGGTGAAGGTGAAGCCTGCCTTCCAGTCCCAGAAATACCACCGGCTGCTCATCGAGGGCCTGGCGGCCAACGCCAAGGTGGATGTGGTTGCCAATCCGCCGGTGAACCGTTCTGTGCTGGGCAAAGCCTTTGTCCGGCTGCCCCGGGAGACCGAGGGCGGCGCCTGCTACCGCTATATTCCCGCCATCCGCAATCCGATCCTGAAAGCGGTGTGTGTGGGCTTCGGCACCTTCTTCCGGACCCTTTCCCTGGCGGGGAAGGACTCGGCGGTGATTGTGGACGGCCTGAACCGGACCACCGCTTTGGCGGGAATGCTGGCGGCCAGACTCCGGGGCAGGCCCTGCATCGGCATCGTCACCGATCTGCCGGATATGCTGGGGGGCAGTTCCTTTTCCAAGAAGATGGCGAATTTTGTGATCCGGCACTGTACCGGTTATGTGCTGCTGACCCAGGCCATGAACGACTATCTGAACAAGGACGGCAAGCCCTATGTGATTCTGGAGGGGCACGCCGACATCACCATGGGGGAGCGTACCCCTTCCCTGGACAAAAAGCTCCGGCCCCGGGTCTGCCTCTATGCCGGGGGCGTCAGCAAGCAGTACGGGTTACAGAACCTGGTGGAGGGCTTCCGGCAGGCCAACCTGGAAAACGCGCAGCTGCACATCTACGGCCCGGGAGATTATGTAAACGAACTGAAAAACATAGCGGCGCAGGACCCTAGGATCTATTACGGAGGGATGCTCCTGAATACGCAGATCGTGGACAAGGAGATGGAAGCGACACTGCTTGTCAATCCCCGGCCCACCCAGGAGGAATTCGTGAAGTATTCCTTCCCCTCCAAGACCATGGAGTACATGTCCACCGGAACCCCGGTGCTGACCACGGTGCTGCCCGGCATGCCGAAGGAGTACCATCCCTATGTATACCTCCTGGAGGATGAGTCTGCGGAAGGCATCGCGAAAAAGCTGCGTCAGGTGTTGGCGCAGTCCGATGAAGCCCTGCTTGAGAAGGGACAGAAAGCCAGGGCTTTTGTCCTGGAGGAGAAAAACAACGTGATCCAGGCGAAGAAAATCCTGGATATGCTGCAAAGGAAGTGACGACATGAAGCTGCTGTGGCTGTGCAATCTGGCCCCCGGCAAGGTAAAGGAGAAGCTCACCGGAAACGCCGCCAGCGGGGGACTGTGGGTGGACCATGTACTCAGCGGCCTGCGGCAGCGGGGGCTGACCATCCGGATCCTGTGCCCGGGGAAGGGGGATCGGGGAGCGCTGGACGGTCAGTGCGGCTTTGCCACCTTCCGGGAGGGACTGCCTTACCAATACCTTCCTGAGCTGGAAGCCTTTTTTGAATCGGAATTACGGGAGTTTCAGCCGGATGTAATCCACATCTGGGGCACCGAATATGGGCACACCCTGGCCATGGTCAACGCTGCTCAGAGGCTGGGGCTGCTGGACCATATGGCGGTGAGCATCCAGGGGCTTTGCTCCGTCTATGCGGGCCACTACGCCGAGGGGGTTCCCTATGGGGTACAGAGGGCGTCCACCTTCCGGGATCTGGTGCGGCGGGACAACATTTTGCAGCAGCAGAAGAAGTTCTCGCTGCGGGGCAAACTGGAAACCGAAGCGCTGGAGAAAACCCGGCATGTCATCGGCCGCACCGACTGGGACAGAGCCTGCACCGCACGGATCAACCCCGGGGCAGCGTATCATTTCTGCAACGAGACATTGCGAGAGCCTTTCTACGAAGGGCAGTGGCGCTATGCAAGCTGCCGGAAGCACCGGATTTTCGCTTCCAGCTGCGCCTATCCCGTGAAGGGCTTTCACTATCTGCTGGAGGCCTTCGCGGAAGTGGTAAAGGACTACCCGGACGCCACCCTGGCAGTGCCGGGAAAGAGCTTCCTCACGGCGGACAGGCTGCGCCGGACAGCATACCAGAAATATCTGGCTGCTCTGGCAGAGCGGTACGGTGTGGCGGAGAAGATCGAATTCTTAAGCAGTCTCAGCGCGGAGCAGATGAAGGCGGCTTTCCTGGAGGCCAACGCCTTTGTGCTGCCCTCCACCATCGAGAATTCCCCCAACTCCCTGGGAGAGGCCATGCTGCTGGGGGTGCCCTGCACTGCCAGCGACGTGGGCGGCGTGTCCAACCTGCTGGACAGTCCTTCGGAAGGGTTTGTGTACCAGTCCACCGCGCCTTACATGCTGGCCCACTATCTCAAGCGGATTTTTGCCATGGAGGAAGAAGCCGCGTCTCTGGGTCAGGCGGCCCGGGCCCATGCGCTGCGGACCCATGACCCGGAGAATAACTTAAATACGTTGCTGGCGATTTATTCGGGGCTTGCCTGAAAAACTGCGGGATCTTTTCCTCGAAAAAAACAGAAAGTTTATCACAGCACCCACTGTAGGGGAGGGTCACTGACCCTCCCGCAGCGTAACAAAACAGAGCGGAAAATACGATGCTCCCAGGGATGTTTTTCCCTCAAAAAACAGATCCGGCTGCTCAAAAGCCGGAGGCTTTCGGGAGGGTCAGTGACCCTCCCCTACAGTGGATGCGCACAGAATTGACCGGAGGAGGAACCGCCATGAATAGTGAGAAACTGCTGAGCGTCATCGTGCCTGTTTACAATGTGGAAGCCTATCTTCCCCGGTGCGTGGATTCCATTTTGCAGCAGTCCTATGAGAATCTGGAAGTGATCCTGGTGGACGATGGCTCCCGGGACGGTTCCGGGAGAATCTGCGACGAATATGCCGCCAGGGATTCCAGAGTTCGAGTGATCCACAAGGAGAACGGGGGCTTAAGCAGCGCCCGGAACGCGGGGCTGGACGCGGCGGCAGGGGAGTACCTGACCTTCGTGGACAGCGACGACTGGATCGAGCCGGAGGCCTACGGCCCCATGATCGCGCTGCTGGAACAAAACCATGCCGCCCTGGTTTGCGGCGGGCGCTATGACGTGGACGGCAAGACCGGGGAGAAGACCCTCGGCCTGTGTCCGAAGAAAACGGAGATGATCTCCGGCGAGGCAATGGCGGGCAGAATCTTCCTGTGGGACGGCTGCGATTCCAGCGCCTGCGACAAGCTCTACCGCCGCTGCCTGTTTGACCATTTCCGCTATCCCCTGGGTAAGGTCTGCGAGGATATCTGCGTCACCTACAAAATCGTTTTGGAGGCGGAGACTGTGGCGCTGTGGGATCGGCCTTGTTACAACTATTACCACCGCCCGAACAGCATCACCACTGCGACCCTTTCCGAAAACTCCTTCCATTTTTCCCAGCACACGGCGGAAATTTATCCCTATATCAGGGACCGATACCCCAACATCGAGCCCCAGGCCCGTTTTTTTCGGGTGCGTTCCCTGTCCCACATTCTGCTGCTGCTGGATCAGGCGGGGGCGGAAGATCGGCAGCGCTTCGGGGGAGAGTACCGGCAGGCCCGGAAGGAGCTTCGCAAACACACCCGCTTTTTCCTGACCAGCCCCTATTTTGGCAAGCAAGAGCGAATTCGGGACCTGCTGCTGGTGCTGGGGCTTTACCGCCTCCTGCGCCCGATACTCCACAGAAAATGAGGAACCTATGAAACGACAAAACCGCATCGCGTTTTTCAATATCCTGAGTACCCTGCTGCTGAGTGGAATCTCCATTTTTACAGCGCCTCTGTTCTCCCGGCTGCTGGGCACCAATAACTATGGTGTGTCGGATATCTGCAACACCTGGGTCAGCGTGTTTGCCATTGTGTTCACCCTGCAGACCCAGGGAACCTTAGTCAACGCCAGAGTGGAATACCCGGAGGAGCTGCAGCAAAAGTACCAGTCCTCCGCCATGAGCCTGTCGGTGATGCTGTACGCCCTGTGCGCCGGGCTGGTGCTGCTGTTCCTGCCCCAGGTTTCCGCGGCGCTGAAGCTGGATAAGATCCTGATCGTGCTGATGCTGGTTCAGGCCTTCGGCACCTTCTGTGTGAATTTCCTGCACCAGAAATTCGTCTATGAATTCAAGGCGGGACGGAACATGGTGCTGTCCCTGATTGTCACGCCGTTGACTCTGGTGCTGTCCCTGATCTTCATTCTGCGGCTGCCCCAGGAGATCAACTATCTGGGCCGGGTGGGGGCCGTCACCGCCACCTATGCCCTCATCGGCATTCCGGCCTGTGTCTACATTCTGGCCAAGGGCAGAACCTTCGTCAACAGGCGGTTCTGGAAATTCTGCGTGGTTCTCGCCATCCCTTCGGTGTTCTACAACCTGTCTGACCTGCTGCTGGGCGTTGGCGACAAGCTGATGCTGCAGCAGATGCTGGGGGAAGCCCAGGTGGGCCAGTACGGTTTGGCCTTGAAGCTGGGCGGCGTCATGTTCACCATCTTTGCCGCCCTGAACAACACCTGGTGCCCCTTCTTCTTTGAGGAGATGAAGCTGGGACAGCGGGACAAAATGATGGCCAAGACACGGAACTTCCTGGAGCTGTACACCGTATTGTCCGTGGGCTTTATTCTGCTGGCTACGGAGGTCTACCATCTCTACGCGGCCAGAAGCTTCTGGGACAGCACCATGCTGATCCCTGTGTTCGTGTCCAGCTATTTCCTGAATTTCCTGTGTACCTTCCCGGTCAACTACGAATACTACTATAAGAAAACCAAGGTGGTGGCGGCAGTTACCATCTGCTCCTCCGTGGTCAACCTGAGCCTGAACTATGTTCTGATCAAACGGTTTGGCATGACCGGCGCGGCGCTGGCTACCATGAGTTCCCACTGCCTGCAGCTGGGGATTCACTATGTCTACACCCGTTACATTCTGGGCAAGCAGGACTATCCCTTCGGCATCCGGGTCTGGGGAAAATATGCATTGGTCTATTTGGCCGTGGTGGTGTTTGTGTACCTGAGCAAGGATGTGTGGCTGCTGCGGTGGGGCATTGGCGCGGCCATCGGCCTGTGGGAGCTTCTGCGGATCCGAAAGCGGAAGGTACTGATTTAAAGTAACGATTCCGCTGCTGTGAAAAAACGCCAGAAAAATGATCGTTTATCTTCGTTAGCTGCGTTGGCGCGGCAGCGCCCATGCCTTCCCCTTTGGGGCAATGTCATCAACTTAAGGCCGCTCCGTAGGGGCCGATTGAGGCACATCGGCCCTTGCTCAATGTTCCGAATTCGCCGCAGTCTGGTGCAAAAAGTGTAGCTTTCCCTGCGGGGCGATGTGGGCATCGCCCCCTACGATACGGCTCTCAATGCTTAAGTTGATGACATTGCCCCAGAGGGGAAGGCTTTGGTACGATAAACGATCTTTTACTGCCTTACCGAATGCGTTTCCATCATCCCGAAGGGATACCTTCCGTTTGCATTCCTCCATCATTGCCAATCATCCACAAAGAGGCTGGGTAAATTTGCCCGGCCTCTTTGTGATTAGGGTTGCAATCAAAGCTGGAATGGTGTATAATACTGTTGAATTTATACCCATTTCCATAGCAATTCACAGTACAGCAAGGGGGGAGGGAACGGCAATGAAGAAGAAAAAGGTACTGTTTGTGGCAACCGTGGTGAAAACCCACATGATGCAGTTTCATATTCCCTACCTGAAAATGTTCCAGGAAATGGGCTGGGAGACGGCTGTGGCGGCGAAAAATGACTATGAAGATCCCGCAGATTGCCAAATCCCTTACTGTGACACCTATTTTGACATCCCCTTTAAGCGGACGCCCTGGAAGCGGGAAAACTGGACCGCCTACCGGATGCTGAAGCAGGTCATTGACCAAGGGGCGTATGACCTGATCCATTGCCATACCCCGGTGGGGGCCATGCTGGCAAGGCTTGCGGCCCGGGATGCCCGTAAGAAAGGAACCAAGGTCATCTATACGGCCCATGGCTTCCACTTCTTCCGGGGGGCGCCGTTGGTCAACTGGCTGCTGTTCTATCCGGCGGAGTGGCTGCTGTCCTTTGCCACAGACGTGTTGATCACCATCAACAAGGAGGACTATGACCGGGCCAAACGGCATATGCACGCGGGGCGGATCGAGTATGTTCCGGGGGTGGGCATCGACACCTCCAAATTCCGGGAGATTGCCGTCTCCCCTTCGGAGAAGCGCCGGGAGCTGGGCTTCCGGGAGGAGGACTTCCTGATCCTGACGGTGGCGGAGATGACCCGGAACAAAAATCACATCACCATTCTGAAGGCGCTCCATCTTCTGAAGGACACGCCGGAATTTGCCAATATGCACTACCTGATCTGCGGACGGGGAGAAGTATGGGGCAAGCTGGAGGCGGATGCCAAGAATCTGGGCATTACGGACCATGTGCATTTCCTGGGCTACCGGACGGACGCACCGGAGCTGTACCGGTGCAGTGACCTGTTTGCCTTTATGCCCTTCCGGGAAGGCCTGTCGGTGGCGCTGATGGAGGCCATGAGCTGCGGTATGGCGGTGGTCTGCTCCAAAATCCGGGGCAATACGGACCTGATCGACGATGGCGTTTCCGGCGTTTTCGCGGAGAACAACCCTCAGGCGGTGGCGGATGCCATTTTGACCCTTTATCGGGATCCCCAGCGCCGGGCGGAGCTTGGCCGGGGCGCGGCGGAGAAGGTCAAGCAGTTTGACAACGAAAATGTACATCAGCTGATGAAGAATATTTACCTCAGCGTTTGAGTTTATTCCGGGAAGGAGGCGGTAGGATGGGCGGCAGTCTGATCGTATCGCTGGATTTTGAACTGTTCTGGGGCATGCTGGATAAGTGCTCCCTGGAGGAATACCAGGACCATGTGCTGGGCGGCCGGGAGGCCATTCCGCAGATGCTGGCCCTGTTTGAAAAATATCACATCCATGCCACCTGGGCGGCGGTGGGCTTCCTGTTTGCGGAAAACGAGCAGGAGCTTCGGGGCTACTTCCCGGAGCAGCGGCCTACCTATGCCAACGAAAAGCTGGACCCCTATGCAGAATTTGCAAAGATTGGCGCCAACGAGCAGGAAGCACCCTGCTTCTATGCGCCGTCTCTGCTGCGCCTGATTTCGGAGTCTCCGGGCCAGGAGATCGGCAGCCACACCTTTTCCCACTACTACTGCCGGGCAAAGGGCCAGACGCCGGAGCAGTTTGCCGCGGATATGAAAGCGGCCAAGGCCATTGCCGGGGCCCATGGCTACGAGCTGACCTCCGTGGTTCTGCCCCGGAACCAGTGCGAGATAGCCTATACCCGGGTGCTTCGGGAAGCGGGGTTCACAGCCTACCGGGACGAGGAAAACGACTGGATCCATGAAAAAATCAAGTTTTTCCCCCTGCTGCGGCTGCTGCGGCTGGTGGATGCCTATTTTCCGCTGACAGGACAGAGCGGCTACCGGCCCCAGTGTGAGGAAGGCATCTGGAACCTGACAGGCTCCCGGATGTACAGGCCGATTCGGAAGTCTCTGAAATTCCTGGAGGGGCTGAAGATGCGGCGTATCAAACGGCAGATGCTCTATGCCGCGAAAAATGGACTGACCTATCACCTTTGGTGGCATCCCCACAACGTGGGCGTCCGAACCCAGGAACATATGGCCCAGCTGGAGGATATTTTCCGCTACTATACCGAGCTGAAGGAAACCTACGGGATGCAAAGCCTGAACATGCGGGAGGCCGCGGAAAAACAGAAAGCGGAGGAGAAAGCATGAAAGTGATGCATGTTCTGAGTTCCCGGATCTACTCCGGGGCGGAGAAGGTGGTCTGCCAGATCATCCGGGCGTTTCGGGACACGGACATCGAAATGGTGTACTGCAGCCCCTACAGCGAGAATGTGGAGGGTATGCTGGCGGAGCAGGGCGTCACCTACTTGAGCATAGACAGCCTGACGCCGGCGAACCTGAAAGCCGTGATCCGGCAGCAGAAGCCGGATCTGATCCACGCCCACGACATGCGGGCCAGCTTCGTCTCCGCCCTGTGCTGCGGAAAGCTTCCCCTGGTGTCCCATATCCACAACAATGCCTACGATGCCCGGGGACTGTCATTGAAGTCCATTGGCTACCTGATCGCGGGCTTCAAGGCAAAGCACATCTTCTGGGTCTCCAACAGCTCCTACGAGGGCTATGTGTTTCACAAGCTGTTTGAAAAAAAGAGCAGCGTTCTGTATAATATCATCGATACCAGGCAGATTTTCGACAAACTGGCTCAGGACGGCAATGCCTACGACTTTGACGTGATCTATGTGGGCCGACTGACCTACCAGAAGGACCCCCAGCGGCTGATGCGGGTCTGCGCCCTGCTGAAGGAGCGAAAGCCGGATCTGAAGGTGGCCATTGTGGGCGCGGGAGAGCTGGAGGAGGAGACCAGGGCAGTGCGGGATTCCCTGGGACTTCAGGAGAACGTGCAGTTCCTGGGCTTCCAGAGCAATCCTATAAAAATGGTTCATGACAGCAAGGCCATGGCACTGACCTCCCGCTGGGAGGGGACCCCCATGTGCGCCCTGGAAGCCATGGCATTGGGAACGCCGGTGGTGAGCACCCCGTCGGACGGTATGAAGGATCTGATCGACAGCGGCGTCAACGGCTATCTGTGCCAAGAGGACGGGGATCTGGCGGAGGCTCTGTGGAAGCTTGCCACAGACCCGGGCCACCGGCAGGCCCTTTCGGAGAACGCGATGAAGAAATTTTCTGAAATCAACGATGTTTCCGGTTATTACAAGACCATCGAAGCGTGCTACCGGTAATGGGAGAAGCGTATGAAGATTCTGCAGGTTATTCCCTATTTCTGTTTCGGCGGGGCGGAGATCATGTGCGAGAACCTGACCTATGCCCTGAAAGCCATGGGCCAGGAGGTATGCGTTGTCAGCCTGTATGACGAGCATACGCCCATCTCAGAGCGGATGGAGCAGGTGGGTGTCCGAATCCGCTACCTGGACAAAAAGCCCGGGCTGGATGTTTCCATGGTGCCGAAGCTCACCAGGCTTATGAAACAGGAACAGCCGGATGTGGTGCATACCCATCTGAACATCATCAAGTACGCGGCCCTGGCAGCTTTTCTGGCCGGGGTCAAAACCTGTGTCCATACGGTCCACAGCGTTGCGGACCGGGAGGCGGAGAGCCGGATTCCCAAAATCATCAACAAGACCTATTTCCGCCTTGGCCTGTCCACGCCGGTTGCCCTGAGTCCGGAGGTTCGGGACTCCATTGCTTCCTTCTATGGCCTGGACAAGGACAAGATTCCGGTAATCTACAACGGCATCGATCTGTCCAAATGCGTCCCCAAGGAGGATTACGCCTTGGGCAGCACGGTGACGATCCTCCATGTGGGTCGGTTTGACCTGCCCAAGAATCACCCCGGGCTGCTGAAAGCCTTTCGCAGAATTCACGAGGATTATCCCCAGTGCCGTCTCCAACTGGTAGGCGACGGGGAGACCCGGAAGGATATGGAAGTCCTGGCCCAGGAGCTGGGAATTTCCCAGTGGGTATCTTTCTGCGGTATGCAGGCGGATGTCCATCCGTACCTGCAGGAGGCGGATCTTTTTGTGCTGCCCTCTATCTACGAGGGAAACCCTATGACCATTATCGAGGCCATGGGTACGGGACTGCCCATTGTGGCGACGGCGGTGGGCGGGATCCCCGACATGCTGGAGGATGGCCAAAACGCCCTGCTGGTGCCCTGCGACACGGACGCGGTGGTTCAGGCCTGTGAGACCATGCTTCAGGACGAGGATCTGCGTGCCAGACTCGGCAGGCAGGCAAAGCTGGACAGTCCCCGGTTTTCCGCTGAATTTATGGCGCAGCGGTATTGCGAATGCTACCGGGGCAGGAACAGCTGAAAACAGGAGGGAAGCTTATGTGCCAGGAGACGATTTCCGTCATTGTACCGGCTTACAACAATGCACCCTGGCTTCCCCGGTGTCTGGACAGCCTGCTGGCCCAAACCTATGCGAATCTGGAAGTCATTGTGATCAACGACGGCTCCACTGACGATACGAAAGCCGTACTGGATGCGTATGCGGCGGAGCATTCCCGCGTCCGGGCCATCCACAAGGAAAACGGCGGCGTGACCTCCGCAAGGCTGCGGGGTGTGCGGGAAGCCACCGGCGCATGGATCGGCTTCACGGACGGGGATGACGAAGTGGAGCCTGACATGTTTGCCCATCTGCTGGAAAACGCCAAGGCATCCGGGACGGAAATTTCCCACTGTGGCCATCAGATATTATTTCCTGATGGACGGGTGGAACCGGTCCACGGCTCCGGCGTGCTCCGGCGGCAGGACCGGCTGACGGGCCTTCGAGACCTGCTTGACGGCGGGCTCATCGAGTCCAGTTTATGCACCAAGCTGTTCCGCCGGGAGCTGTTTGATGGTCTGGATGCCTGGATGGATCCCGCCATTAAAAATAATGAAGATTACCTGATGAATTACTACCTCTTCGCCCGGGCGCAAAGCGCGGTGTTTGAGGATATCTGCCCTTATCACTATATCCTGCGGCAGGGCTCTGCGTCCTACCGGAAGCTGAGCTGGAACAGCATTTTTGATCCCATCCGGGTGCGGCAGATCATTCTGGAAACATGCGATCCGGAGCTTCGGGAGGATGCCCGCCGGGCGCTGCTGCGAAACCTCCTGTTCGCCTACGCTCAGCTGTCTGTGAACGTCGGGCAGGACGTGAAGGATTGGCGGCGGCAGGTTCGGCAGCTGCTGAAAGCGCAAAAGGCATTTTTTCCGCTGCTTTCCGTAAGAAATCAGATTTTGGCGCAGATGATCTGCACCACTCCCTGGAGCTTCCGGCTGGCCTACGGAGCCTATGTGAAACTGTTTCAGAGGGAAGAACAGCATTGAATTAGAGTAACCATTCAGCAGTGGTTGGGATTCTCATGTAAATGATCGTTTACAGTCCATAGGGGGCGGCATCCTTGACGCCCCTTGTGACGGTGCTGCATGCAAATGGGGCGTCAAGGATGCCGCCCCCTACGATAAATGCGCAATTCTTTGATTCGCATCGCATTACGGCAGAACCTATCGGATATTGCTGCGATAAACGATCATCTATATGAGGAACTTGGGGTACGACTGAATCGTTACAAGAAAGGAAAGCCGCTATGAAGGAACAGCCGCTGATCAGCGTCATCGTCCCGGTCTATAAGGTGGAGGCCTATCTTGATCAATGCCTTCAGTCCATCACCGGCCAGACCTATACCAATCTGGAGATCATTCTGGTGGACGACGGTTCCCCGGACCGCAGCGGCGCGATCTGCGACGAATGGGCCGCCAGAGACAGCCGCATCCGGGTTCTCCACCAGAAGAACCGCGGCGGCGGCGCGGCCCGGAATGCGGCCCTGGATATTGCCAGAGGACAGCGGATCGGCTTTGTAGACAGCGATGACTATATCGCGCCGGATATGTACGCCTACCTGTCGTCCCTGCTGGAGGTTGGCGCGGATATTGCCGAGTGCGGCTATGTGGAAACGCAAGGCGATCAGGCGGAATTCGGCGGTGAGAGCGCAGTGACGGCTTACACCCCGGAGGACGCCATGCGGGAGCACCTCCGGGACAGGTTTTTCCGGCAGCTGATCTGGAACAAGCTGTACCGCCGGGAGACCATCGGAGAGATTCGCTTCCCGGAGGGCACCAAAATTGACGACGAGTATTTTACCTATCGGGTGCTGGGAAACGCCAGCCGCCTGGCTCGTTCGGAGAAAATCTGCTACGCCTACCGCCAGCAGAGCGGCAGCGTGATGCACCAGGGCTTTTCCGCGAGAAAGCTGGAGGGCTTGGAGGCGAAGCGGCAGCGGCTTGCGTATTTGCGGGAACAGATGCCTGATCTGGCGGCGGAAGGGGCGCTGAGCCTGTTCACCGCCTGCCTGTACACCATGCAGGCAGCGCTGTTGGAGCTTCGGGGTGAGGAACTGGCAGAAGCCAGAGCCGAGATTGGGGAAATCGTGTCCGGCATCCAGCCGCTTTCGGTAAACCGGGCCTATTCCTGGAAGGACAATCTGTGGATTCTTCTGTCGAAGGTCTCCTTTCCGGGAACCTGCCGACTGCGGAATTTCCTGTTTGAGCGGAGTGAATAAGGTATGGCTTTTGACTATAAAATCACCGTATTTACCCCCACCTACAACCGGGCCTACATCCTGGAGAACCTGTACCGCTCCCTGCAGCGGCAGACCTACCGGGACTTTGAGTGGCTGGTGGTGGATGACGGCTCCTCCGATAATACCGAAGAACTGTTTCAGCGGTGGAGCCGGGAGGACAATTTCTTTCCCATCCGGTATTGCAAACAGGAAAACGGCGGAAAATGCCGGGCCATCAACCGGGGGCTGGAGCGGGCCAGGGGGGAGCTGTTCTTCACCGTGGATTCCGACGACTACCTGACGGACGATGCTCTGGAAAAGGTGGCCCGCTGGGAATCGGAGCTGCCGAAAGGTGGGAATTTCTGCGGTATCGTGGCGAACCGGGGATATTCTCCAGACTATACGCCCAACGAACCCTTTGAAGGGGAATACCTGGACGGAAACGCCTTTGACATGTACGGCCCTGTCCATGGAGAGCGGGCGCTGGTGTTCTACACGGAGATTCACCGCAGGTATCTGTACCCGGAGTTCCCCGGAGAGAAGTTTATGACGGAGGCGGTTACCTGGAACCGCATGGCCTATGACGGCTACAAGATTCGGTATTTCAACGACATCATCTGGATCTGGGAGTACAAGGACGACGGCCTGACCAAGGCGGGCTATCAGGTGTTCCTGAACAATCCCCAGGGCACGGGCCTGTTTTTCCGGGAGAAGGCCAAGTTTTTCCACTACCCGCCGCAAACCATGCTGGGCATGTGGTACGGCTTCACCTGCGACGCCATGGACCGCTGCACCAACGCCCAGATCGCGGAATATATCGATATGCCCCGCTGGCTGGTGGCCCCCATGAAGGGACTGCACAATCTGATTCAATTCATTCGAAAAAAGAGGTAACCCAATGGAAGACCGTTCCCAATCCACATACCATACCCACATCTCGTCCAAGCACCGGCTGCTGAGCCTGAACCTGAAGGAGGTCTGGCGGTACCGGGATCTGATCGCCCTGTTTACCCGGCGGAACTTTGTGGTGACCTACAAGCAGACCATCCTGGGTCCCGCCTGGATCCTGCTGACCCCGCTGTTCAGCAGCGTGGTGCATGCCATTGTGTTCAACGGCATTGCGGGCATCGGCACCGACGGGGTGCCCACCTTCCTGTTCTACTTATGCAGCAACGCCATCTGGGCGTTCTTTGCCAGCTGCGTTACCAGCAATGCCAATACCTTCACGGAAAACGCCTATGTCTTCGGCAAGGTCTATTTTCCCCGGCTGACCACGCCCATTTCCAATGTGATCTCCGCAGGGATCCGCTTCCTGATCCAGATGCTGCTGGTGATGCTGTTCATGACGTATTTTCTGATCCGGGGCCAGGTGCATCCGAATTGGCTGGCCTGGCTGATGATCCCGGTGGAGCTGGTGCATCTGGGGGTCCTGGGAATGGGCTTCGGTATCATTGTGTCCAGCCTGACCACCAAGTACCGGGACCTGACGGTGCTGGTGGACTTCGGCGTTTCCCTGTGGATGTACGCCACCCCCATCGTCTACCCCCTGTCCACCCTGGGGGAGGGCTGGATCCGCACCATTCTGCTGATTAACCCTGTCACCTCCGCCGTGGAGATGCTGCGCTATGCCATCCTGGGCAAGGGCACCCTGCTGTGGGGCTATTATGGACTGTCCTGGGCCATTACCATTGCGGTGGCGGTTTTCGGAATCATGATTTTCAACAAGGTCGAACGGACCTTTATGGACACGGTGTAAGGAGGGTTGGCAATGGCTATGGAAGAAAACAACCGGGAAGTTGCCATCCGTCTTTCCGGCGTGAAAAAACGCTATAAGCTGGGCCAGATCGGCGGCGGCACCCTGACGGAGGATTTGCAGAGCTGGTGGGCCCGGGTACGGGGCAAGGAGGATCCCAACCTCCCCATCGGCATGGACCAGCGGCTGGTGGGCAAGACCTTCATGGCCCTGAACGGTGTGGATCTGACGGTGTATAAGGGCGAAGCCCTGGGCATCATCGGCGGCAACGGCGCGGGCAAAAGCACTATGCTGAAGCTGCTGTGCCGGGTGACGGCCCCCACCGAGGGCGACATCGATATCTATGGCCGGATCACCTCCATGCTGGAGGTGGGCACCGGCTTCAACGGCGAAATGACCGGCCGGGAAAATGTGTACATGAACGGGGCCATCCTGGGCATGACCAAGGCGGAGATCGATGCCAAGATGGAGGACATCATTGACTTTTCCGAGGTGCGGGAGTTCATCGATACCCCCACCAAGCGGTATTCCTCCGGCATGTTCGTGAAGCTGGCCTTCTCTGTGGCGGCCCATCTGGACAGCGAGATCATGATTATGGACGAGGTCCTGGCGGTGGGAGACGTGCAGTTCCAGAAAAAATGCCTGGATCGGATGCGCGCCGCCGCCAAGCAGGAGGGCCGGACGGTCCTGTATGTCAGCCACAATATGAACACCATCCGCCAGCTGTGCGACCGGTGCATCGTCATGGACAAGGGCAAGATCATCTTCCAGGGCGATGTGGAGGAGGCCATCAGCGTCTACTACGGTAAAGAGGACACGCTGCAGCTGCGCTATGACTGCGAGAACACCACCCGGGAGCCCATTGGGGATGAGGAAATGCACATCCGCTATGTGGAGATCCTGGACCGGGAGATGCCCATCCTCTATGAGGGGGAGAGCCTGAAGCTGAAGGTGGCGTTTTCCTCCCAGCGGGCGTTCCCGAAGATTGCGTTCCGGGTGATTTTCTTTACCACCTCCGGCGTCCCTGTGGGCATGGCGGCCTCCGCCCCGGAATTGAAGGTTGCGCTGGGGGAAAATGAGTCGGTATTCCGGCTGCCCCTGCCCCAGCTGGCGGAGGGGGAATACAACGGACGGATCGTGCTGTACGAGGTCAACGAGTACGGCTCCGAGATCGTCCACGACGTGGTGAACGCCGCGTTTACCATGCGCAAGGAATTCCACAGCAGCGTAAACGACACCTCCAAACGGTGGGGACAGCAGTATTGGGGAAGCATCGTCTTCCCGACCATTGAGATTCTGAAGGAGTAACGTGCATGAAGATCCTGCTGATCGGCGAATACTATTCGGAAAACCTGGGGGATCCGCTGCTGTGCCAGGGTGTGGAGCGGATTCTGAAGGAGCGGTACCCCCAGGCCCAGATCTTCCCCTTCGACCTGACCGGCAGGATCAGCAGTACGGAATTCTATGAACCAAAGTCCCACCCCACCGCCGCCTGGATCGAGCAGAAGCTCAGCGACCGCTTCCTCTACTACCGCCGGGCGGCGATTTTGCGTGCCTACGAGCAGGATAAGGACCGCTGCCTGCGGGTGTGGGATTCCCTGGGAGAGCTGCTGCGGAAGCACCGATTTGAGCTGGCGGTTTTCGCGGGAGGTTCCTTGTTCATGGACTACTTTGCCGGGGTTATCCATCTGGTGCTCCGGAGGCTGTCCCTGACCCGAACCAAGGTTCTGTTCCACGCCTGTGGAATGAGCGGCCTGAGTGAGGACGGGGTGTATCTGCTGCGGCAGGTGCTGGGCAGCGGTCAGGTGGTGTCCATCTCCCTGCGGGATTCGTACGAAGGGTTTACAGAGCTGTTCCCGGTGAAGGCCCGGGTGCGGCAGACCTATGACACCGCCCTGAACTGCAGCCGCTGGTATCGCAAATCTACCGAGCGGCGGGCGGAATTCGGCATCGGTATGATCGACCGGTGCTATGAGCAACAAATGCGCCTGATAAAAGAATGTATGGCCTCCGGGAAAAGCTGGATGGCCTTCACCAACGGCTCTCCCTATGACCAGCAATATGCGGAAAAGCTGCTGACCGACGCCGGAATTCCACCGGAAAAGCTGGGAGCGTATCTGGCGGAACGACCCCGGACCCCGGAGGAACTGATCTCCACGGTTACAGGCTTCGACAAGATCATCGCCTTCCGGATGCACGGACAGATCGCGGCGGCCTCCTTCGGGATTCCCTCCTTTGGCATTGTCTGGGACGGGAAGCTTAGGGAGTTTTACCGCAAGCTGGGCTTTCCCCAGGGCTGCGGGGAGGAGGTCCCTGTTTTTTCAAGGATCGAGGAAGTGCTTTCTCAATATGACGATACCATTCACGCCCGGGCCCTGGCGGAAGGCCAGGAGAGCCGGGACTGCCTCATCGAAGAAGTGGAGCGGGCATTGAAATCAAGACGATAGGATGGTGCGACTATGATTCCAAGAATTATCCATTACTGCTGGTTTGGCCGGAATCCCAAGCCGAAGCTGGCGGAAAAGTGCATGAGAAGCTGGAAAAAATACTGCCCTGATTTTACGATCATGGAGTGGAACGAGGATAATTTTGATGTAACCGCCGCGCCGCTGTATGTGCGCCAGGCCTACGAAGCCGGAAAATGGGCCTTTGTCTCCGACTATGTGCGGCTGAAAGCCCTGACAGAACAGGGCGGCGTGTATATGGACACGGATGTGGAGCTGGTGAAGCCCCTGGAGCCCTTTCGGAAGCACCGGGCCTTTGTGGGATTTGAGACCTCGGAGCGCATTTCCACCGGCGTTATGGCCTGTGAACAGGACTTTCCCCTGTTCCGGGAGTTCCTGGGCCATTATGACGATTGTTCCTTCCTGAACTCTGACGGCACGCTGAACGTCACCACCAATGTGGAGACGGTGACGGGGATCCTGAAGGAGCGGGGGCTGGTTCCCGATGGCGTTTTCCAGGAGGTGGAGGGCCTGACCATCTACCCCAGCCAGGTGTTCAGCCCCGTGAGCTTCGAAACGGGAAGGCTGAAGCGCACAGGGAAAACTGTCGCCATCCACTGGTTCTCCGGCAGCTGGTACACGGAGCAGGAGCATGCGCGCCGCAAGGCCCTGCAGCGGAAGGCCCGTTGGGAGAAAGTGGAAAATTTTGGAAAACAGACCGCTCAGAGGCTTCTGGGGGAGGACGGCTGTGAGCGCTGGGCGGAGCGGCTGAACCGGTATCGGAGCTGGGAGGAGATTCGCAAAATGCCCAGGCGGGCGGTGCGCAAGCTCCTGGGGAAATCCAACGCGGAGGAATAAGGTATGCCACAAATCAGTGTGATCGTGCCGGTATACCGGGTGGAAGCCTACCTGGACCGGTGCGTAAACAGCATTCTGTGCCAGACCTTCGAAGATTTTGAACTGATCCTTGTGGACGACGGAAGCCCGGACAGCTGCGGCCAGATGTGCGATGGCTATGCTGCCCGGGACCCCCGGATCCATGTGATCCACCAGGAAAACGCCGGTCTTTCCGCTGCCAGAAACGCGGGGATTGACTGGGTGTTCGGCAGCAGCGACAGCCAGTGGCTGACATTTATCGACAGCGATGACTGGGTGCATCCCGAAATGCTGCAGCGGCTGCTGGAGGCGGCACAGTCCCAGGGAGTCTCCATCAGCGTCTGCGGCTATGGGGAGACGGAAGGGGAGGACCCGACTGTTGATTCGGAAACCCTGAAAGCAGAGCGGTGGAGTCCGAAGGCGTTCTATCAGGAGCGGTTTGTCAATGCCACGGTTGCCTGGGGAAAGATCTATGGAAGAAGCTGCTTTTCCCAGCTGCGCTATCCTGTGGGCAAGCTCCATGAAGATGAGTTTGTGACCTACCGGCTGCTGTTTGCCCAGGAAGCGCTGGCGGTGGTTCCCGCGCCGCTGTATGCCTACTACAAAAACCCTGGGGGCATCACCAGAAAAACCTGGTCGCCAAAGCGATTGGACGCGTGGGAGGCCTATGAGCAGCAGATCGCCTACTTTCAGAAAATGGGGGATGGGGAGCTGGTGTGCTTCCGGCTTCGGGAATACCTGGAGAACGCAATGACGAATCTCCACGCTGCCCAGGAGGCCCCCAACGCCGACCAGCTGACTATGGAGATCCGGAGGATCAAACGGACCATCAAAGGCCTGATTCCAAGAGCGTGGAAACAAGGTTGTATCGAATTCTGGCCGGATTTCGACCTGCTGCAGGAATATTACCCATTCCTGACCAGAGCCTACCGTTTCTGGCTGGAGCATCATCATTCGTAACGATTCCTTCGCACCCAGAATTCCGCAGTGAAATGACGATTTCCATAAGTTATTTGGTAACTATTCAGTCGTGGTCAGAAAACGTCAGATAAATGATCGTTATGCTTGCACCACCGTAGGGGCCGATGCCCACATCGGCCCCTGGGGAAAACTGGATTTTCCAACCAGACTGCGGCGAATTCGTAACAAAAGTGCAAGGGCCGATGTGGGCATCGGCCCCTACGATAGGTTCTGCGATAAGCGATCATTAACAGCAAGATATTTAGGTTCGACTGAATAGATTAGTTATTTGGTAACTATTCAGTCGTACCCCAAGCTCCTCATATAAATGATCGTTTACACACGCACCCACTGTAGGGGAGGGTCACTGACCCTCCCGCCAGGTGATCCTTTTTGAGCGGTCAAACACATTGCTATTTGCGAAAACCAGCACTGGAAGCAACCGATTTCACGCTCTGTTCCGTTACCAAGCGGGAGGGTCAATGATGTATAGAGTAGTAACATAGGTAACAGATAGTGAAGTG
>JBJDYN010000015.1:0-5242 GCA_051867395.1 Faecousia sp.
TCCCGAAGAAGATCAGGCCCTCGCCGGGGCCCGCGTTGCTGATATGCGCCGCCTGTTGGTTGGAGATATTCAGGCGTTCACAGAGTATTTTGCGGTCGCCGCTGGCCTGGTTCAGAAGATAGATGAAATCGCTGTTCTCAAAGATGTTCTCAATCTCCGGGGAGGCCAGTAGGTCCTTTATGTTCTGGGTGATCCCGGTGGGGATGCCGCCCCATTTGCGAAAGCGTTTCCAAATCTCCACGCTCCAGCTCCCTACCTCGCCGCGGAGCAGAAGGTGGAACTCGTCCACATAGTACCGGGTGGATTTGCCCTCGCTCCGGTTGACCGTGACGCGGTTCCATACCTGGTCCTGGATGACCAGCATACCCAAGTTTTTGAGCTGCTTTCCCAGTTCCTTGATATCAAAGCACACAAGACGATTATTGATATCTACGTTGGTACGGTGGTTAAAGACATTCAGACTGCCATGCACATACAGCTCCAGGGCGGCGGCGATCCGTTGGGCCTCCGGTTCCGGCTGCCGCTTGATTTCGTCGTAGAGGTCGCCCAGGATGGGGACATTCTCCGGCTTCGGGTCAGCCAGATATGGACGGTAGACAGTACGCACCGCCCGGTCGATCACCGTCTTTTCCACTGGCTCCAGACCGTTGCGGCCGCCTGCCGCCAGCTCACAGAAGGACAGGATAAAATCGGATTTCAGAGCCAGCGGGTTGTCGTCCTCGGAGTAGTTGAGGTTCAAATCCATCGGGTTCACGTACTGGCTGCTGGTGGGCGATATCTTGATGACCTGCCCACCCAGGCGGTGAACCAGGGGGAAATACTCGGCCTCTGGGTCGCAGATGATGATATCGTCCTTTGTCACCAGAAACACGTTGAGGATTTCCCTCTTTGCTGAAAAGCTCTTGCCGCTGCCAGGGGTGCCCAGGATCAGGCCGTTGGGCGTCTTTAGCTGCTTTCTGTCCGCCAGGATCATGTTGCCGGAGGTGGCGTTTAAGCCGTAATACAGCGCCTCGCCGCCCTGGAAAAGCTCCTGGGAGATAAAGGGGACAAAGATCGCCACGGAGGAAGTGGTAAGCCCCCGCTGGATGTTGATCTGATTGATCCCCAGGGGGAGCGCCGACACAAGGCCCTGCTCCTGCTGGAAGTCCAGCCGCACCAGATGGCAGTTGTGCTTCTGCGCCACGGAGGAAGCCCGGAAGATATCATTCTCTAATCTTTGCTTCGTGTCCGCCACGTTCACCACCAGAAAGGTCATCAGGAACATCCTTTCATTCCTGGTCTGCAAATCCCGGAGGATGTTCTTTGCCTCGCCCGCGTAGGTGGCGATATCGGAGGGGATGATATCCAGATCGAACCCTTCCCGCGCTGCCCGCTTCTGGGCGTCGATCTTCATACTGTCCAGGTCGGTGATCTTGCGCTTGACCGTCTTGATTGCCTCATTCTGGTCCATGCTCCGGATATGGACGCTTACAAAAATGGTGCTGTCCGTATCCAGGAGGTCGGCCAGCACCCGGTCATTGAGCTCCGGTGCTGTGATCTGCAAAAAGCTCACCGCCCCTAATTTCCCGCCCATCCGGAACCGCCTGGCCTCCCCGAACCGGAAGGAAGAAGGCACGATGAAGTCCTTGACCGACAGGCCGGAGGGCGCCAGCCACTCCCATGCAAAGGAGAACCGTTCCCCGTCCGGGTGGAGGACGCCATGCAGCACCGCCAGCCATTCCTTCCCGTCCAGGGCCTCCGCCAGTGCGCCCATTGCCTTAAAGTAATTCAGCGCGTCCAGGGTGATCCGGGAGAACCGCGCCCTGGCCTCCTTGCTGTTCTTCGCCTCAATAGTCAGCACCAGGAACTTTGTCTTGACCATGCCGTTATTGCCGTGTTCAAGCTGCCCGCGGAGCATATCCGTATAGAGGGCGCGCACCCCGTCAAATCGGTCTCCCTGGGCGGCAATCTCAATTCTTTTGCGGAAATCCGCCTTGTTCACCTTCCGGCACACAAGGGACAGCTCCATGCCGATAGAAGCGTCATGGGCGTTATACATATCGCACAGGGCTTCAAAGATGGCGGTCTGGTCGTCCTTCTGGGCGAGCTGGTAATTCACATCCTCAAACTCAATGCACCGGCTCCATGTGGTATCATCCAGCCGGCACAGCCCGTCCGGGTACATCTGCCGGAAGGGTAAGGTGTCCTGGGCCGAATGGGGCTTACCGTCACCCCTGGCCGTTTCGATGATCCTTCGGATTTCCCGCTTTTCAGCGGCGGTCAGCTCTACCTTCCCGGCTGCCGGTTTTGCCTGCGGTTCTTGCTTTTGCTTTCTGAACAATGGCCTTCACCTCCTTTTCCGTCTGAATCTGCCGCTCCACGGCGGCATAGAAGTTGTTTGTCATATATGGCCGCTCCTTCGGACGAAGAAAGACCGTCTGGATGATCTGTCCTGCGATCACCTCCAGCGGCTGCCCGTTCTTCTCATACATGGCGAGAAGGAACAGGGGCAGCATGACCACGATCATGCAGACCGTGGCGGTGCTAGAATTGACCGTCCTTCGGAGCAAAAAGAAAAGCGGTACTCCAATGAGCGCCGCCGTTCCAAAACACACAAGCTGCCGCCTGGTCAGCCCAAACAGCACCTTGCTTTTTACTTTTGTCAGGTCCTTCGGGACCGTTACATACGCCAAGCTATCAAGCCTCCTTTAATGCGCCCCGAACAGACTCTTTGAAAGGCTGCCGGTCTTGAACAATGCGAAGCACAGAAGCACCGTGTACCCCATGCAAGCCCAAATCGCCCCGGAGAGGTCCCCAGAGGTGGAGATGGTCTGAACCAGCACCGAGTAGATACCCACGCACACCATGATTAGAAACGCTTGGAAAGCCAGGGCGAACAGGGACTTCAAATAGTTCTGCCCGGTATGGCTCCAGTCACGGTTGGTCATCGTGGCAAGGGGGATCGGCCCGATGGAGGTGGTCAAATACACCTCGATCATTCGGCCGTAGATGACCAGCATGATGCAGATGGAAAGGGCGTTCATGGTCAGGCCCACAAAAAGGGACTGAAACCACAGCCCGAACAATTCCCCGGTGCCCAGGGCCTCAAGCTGCGCCTCCATATCCGTGATAACGCTGTTTACGTCAATGGAGGTATTCCCGATAATGACGCCCGCACTCTGATTGACCACGCTCTGGCCCACATCGAAAATCCCCATGACGATGTTCCATGTGTTCGTTACGATCAGCACTGCGCAGAAGGTCTTGAATATCCACTTGAAGAACATCCAGGTATCCACGTCGTGCATGTTGTTTTTCTCTGTCACGAGCTGGATCAGCTCATAACACATCACAAAAGTAAGGATAACCCCGGCAATCGGGACGATCACCGTTTCGGAGAGGTTTCGGATCATGGAAAAGACGCCGCTGTTCCATGCCAGCGGCGTCTGTCCCACTTCTCCGGCGATCTCGCCTACTTTGGTATTGACCGTATCGAACATGCCCGACAGGTTTCCTGTGATTCCCTCGATGAGCAGCCCACGCAGCCATTCATCGAGCTTGTCGAGTATGCCGCCCATAAGCGATCACGCCCCGGTCACTTAACCGAACAAACCAGTGAGCAGAGGCACCAGGGTAATACCGATGAGCGCAACACCGCCGCCCGCCATGAGCTGCTTCATGCCCTGGCTCTTGGACGCGGGGTTGTCCTGGCCGTAACCTTCCAGAAGGTTGATCGCGCCCCAGATACCCAGACCGGCGCCCAGGGCCACCACGAGAGTCTGCAAAACACCAACTGCGCTGTTGAAAAAATCCATAGATAAAATCCTCCTAAAAATGTGTTTGATTTATTCGTTTACGTCGATCTCGTACACATCGAAGCGGTCCGTGGGTTTTACAACCGCACGCTGCTTCTTCATGTACCGTTCCATGTCAAAGACATTTTTAGGGTCGGCGTCGGCTGTGTACTTGTAGTTGGGATGCTTCGTCAGGTCGTACTTGTCCGAAAGAAACGGACGCACGCCCCGCAGCATGAAAATACACTTGCCGCCGTCCATAACTGCCAATTCGTCCTGGGTCATCAACTCCTTTCCTAATTTCTGATAACTGAGGCCGTGGGAAACCTGGCTACCCCGGTTTTCGGACTGGTTATAGAGATCAATGGTCTCTTTCCCCAGCAGCTCCGAAATCTCTTTGAGCGTGGACTTCTCCTTGCCTCCCAAAAACAAGGTGCTGTCGCAGTTACCGACGATGGTATCCGCCGCATCCTTGTAGATGGTCTTTAACTGGCTCTGCGACTGCAAAATAATAGAAGCCGATATCTCACGGCTTCGGATAGTAGCGATCAGCTTATCGAAGTTTGGTATCTGGCCGATGTTGGCAAACTCGTCCAGAATGAGCCGCACATGGACGGGCAGCCGCCCGCCGTAAAAATCATCGGCCTTGTCGCAGAGCAGGTTGAAAAGCTGGCTGTACATCAGGGCGGCCACAAAGTTGAAGGTGCTGTCCGTGTCGGAAATGATAACGAACAGCGCCGTTTTGCTGTCACCCAGGGTGTCAAGCTCCAGTTCGTCATATTCCATAAGGTCCCGGAGCTCTTTGATATCGAACGGGGCTAACCTGGCCCCGCAGGAAATCAGTATGCTTTTTAGAGTTTTGCCCGCCGCCATTTTGAACTTGCGGTACTGCTTCACCGCGAAATGGTCCGGCTCCTTTTTCTCCAACTGCTGAAAGAGGATATCAACGGGGCTTTGGTATTCCTCGTCGTCCTCCCTGGCTTCGCTGGCGTTGATCAGGTCCAGAAGGGTGATGAAGTTGCGTTCTTCCTCCGGGGCCTCGTACCAGATGTAGCCGATCAGGGCCGAATAGTACAGGCGCTCGGCCTTGACCCAGAAATCTTCGGAACTCTTTTCGCCTTCGCCCTTTGTATTCATAATCAAGGCGTTCACCAGCTTCAGGATATCTTTCTCTGACCGGATATACGCCAGCGGGTTATATCTCATGGACTTCTTGAAGTTAATGAGGTTCAGGCACTTGATCCGGTATCTTTTCCACTCCAGGAAACTGCCGACCTCCGGGAGCAAGGTGCCCTTCGGGTCTGTCACCACATACGAGGAATGGCATTGGAGAATGGAGGGCTTCGCAAAGAACCTTGTTTTACCCGAACCGCTGCCACCGATGACCAGGATATTCTTGTTCCTGGCATACTTTGGCTGCTTTGGGCGGCTCGCCATCGTGATCCGCTCCGTCTGGGTCATGGGGATGT
>JBJDYN010000016.1:0-5208 GCA_051867395.1 Faecousia sp.
CCGCCATCTGGACCTGCATGGGCTACACGGTGCTGCTCTGCTTCTGCCTGTTCAAGACCAGCAGCCTTGCCCGGTCCGTATTCAACGCCCACTAAGGAGGATAGAAAATGCCCTATGTAACCGTTCCCAAGGACCTTACCAAGGTCAAAAGCAAGGTTCTTTTCAATCTGACCAAGCGGCAGCTGATCTGTTTCAGCCTCGGCCTGCTCATTGGCGTCCCCCTGTATTTCGCAGCAAAGGAGCCGCTGGGCAATTCCTCTGCCGCCATGCTCATGATCCTCACCATGCTGCCCGCCTTCCTGTTCGCCTTGTACGAAAAGAACGGGCAGCACCTGGAGGTCATCATCCGCAACATGATTCGGGTGCTGGTGCTTCGCCCCAAAAAGCGCCCCTATAAAACCAACAATTTCTATGCCGTCATCGCGCGGCAAAACCAGTTAGACAAGGAGGTATATCGGATTGTCCACCCAAAGAAAGCTGTCCCGCACTCAAGAAAAAGAGGTCAAGACCGCAATCTCAAGGGCAAAGCGGACAGATAAGAAGGAAATGTCCGCGCAGGATAGCATTCCCTACCTGCAAATCCGTGCAGACGGTATCTGTCAGGTCACGCCCACCCATTTCACCAAAACCATCCAGTTCCGGGACATCAACTACCAGCTCTCGGACAACGAGGATAAGCAGGCCATTTTCGGCGGCTGGTGCGATTTCCTCAACTTTTTTGACAGCTCCATCAAATTCCAGTTTTCCTTTGTCAACCTGACCGCCCTGCGGGAATCCTTTGTTCGGGCAATCCCGCTGCGCTCTGACCAGTTTGAAAGCATCCAGCGGGAGCTGTCCAAAATCATCGAGGAGCAGCAGGCAAAGGGCAACAACGGCATTGTGAAAACCAAGTATCTCACCTTCGGCATCGATGCCGACAACATCCGCTCTGCAAAGCCCCGGCTGGAAAGAATCGAAACGGACATCCTCAACAACTTCAAACGGCTGGGCGTCAGCGCAGAGGTGCTGAACGGACAGGAACGGCTCCGGGTTCTCCATGACATTCTTCGCATGGACACGCCGGAGCCTTTTGTGTTCCGCTGGGAAGATCTGCCCCGGTCCGGGCTGTCCACCAAGGATTACATTGCTCCCAGCTCCTTCCTGTTCAGCCGCGCAAAGGATTTCCGCATGGGCAGGAAGTTCGCTTCCGTCAGTTTCCTGCAAATTCTAGCACCGGAGCTGAGTGACCGGATTCTCAAGGATTTTCTGGATATTGAAAGCAACATTGTGGTCAATATCCATGTGCAGTCCGTGGATCAGGTCAGCGCCATCAAGACCATCAAGCGCACCATTACCGATCTGGACAAGAGTAAGATTGAGGAACAGAAAAAGGCTGTCCGTGCCGGATATGACATGGATATCATTCCCTCCGATCTTGCCACCTATGGTGCGGAAGCGAAAAAGCTACTGTCCGATCTGCAAAGCCGGAATCAGCGTATGTTCCTTGTGACCTTCCTGATCCTCAACACCGCCGATACCAAGCGGCAGCTGGACAACAATGTGTTTCAGACCAATTCCATTGCCCAGAAGTACAACTGTCAGCTCACCCAGTTGGATTATCAGCAGGAAGAAGGCATGGTCAGCAGCCTGCCCCTGGGCCTCAACCAGATTGAGATTCAGCGGGGTCTGACCTCCTCCGGCGTGGCGATTTTCGTTCCCTTTACCACCCAGGAACTGTTCCAGGACAGCCCGGAGGCGCTGTACTACGGCATCAACGCTCTGTCCAACAACATCATCATGGTGGATCGGAAGCTGCTGAAAAACCCCAACGGTCTGATTCTCGGCACACCCGGTTCCGGCAAGTCCTTCTCCGCCAAGCGGGAAATTTCCAATGTGTTCCTCTCCACGGACGATGACATTATGATCTGCGATCCGGAGGGCGAATACTTCCCGCTGGTGCAGCGTCTGGAGGGGCAGGTCATCAAGATTTCTCCCACTTCCAAGCACCACATCAACCCCATGGACATCAACCTCAATTACAGCGACGAGGAAAACCCGCTTTCGCTGAAATCGGACTTTATTCTGTCCCTGTGTGAGCTGATCGTGGGCGGCAAGGACGGTCTGAAGCCGGTGGAGAAAACCATCATTGACCGCTGTGTGCGGATGGTGTATCAGGATTATCTCAACGACCCCAAGCCGGAGAATATGCCCATCCTTGGTGATCT
This sequence comes from Faecousia sp., assembly GCA_051867395.1. Classification (GTDB taxonomy): domain Bacteria; phylum Bacillota; class Clostridia; order Oscillospirales; family Oscillospiraceae; genus Faecousia. The sequence goes on from JBJDYN010000016.1 coordinate 2,205, forward strand.
GTATGACTGTCTGCGCAGGCAGGAGGAAAAGGAAGCCCAGTTTGTTGCCACCGCCCTGGAAATCTATGTCACCGGCTCGCTGAATGTGTTCAATCACCAGACCGATGTGGACGTGAGCAATCGGGTGGTCTGCTACGATATCAAGGAGCTGGGCAAGCAGCTCAAGAAGATCGGTATGCTGATTGTCCAGGATCAGGTGTGGAACCGCGTCACCATCAACCGGGAAGCCAGCAAAGCCACCCGGTACTACATCGACGAGTTCCACCTGCTTCTGAAGGAGGAGCAGACCGCCGCCTACTCCGTGGAAATCTGGAAGCGCTTCCGTAAATGGGGCGGAATCCCCACCGGCATCACCCAAAATGTCAAAGATTTGCTGGCTTCCAGAGAAGTTGAGAACATTTTTGAGAATTCTGACTTCATCTATATGCTCAACCAGGCGGCAGGCGACCGGAAGATTCTGGCCCAGCAGCTGGGCATTTCTCCCCACCAGCTTTCCTATGTGACCCACTCCAATGCCGGTGAGGGTCTGCTGTTCTACGGCGATACCATCGTGCCCTTTGTGGACAACTTCCCCAAGGATACGGAGCTGTACCGGCTTATGACAACTCGCCCGTCAGACAAGAAGGAGGATGCAGAGGAATGAGGAATACCCATACCCCGGTAACTCTGGCAGGTGGTATTTTTGCGTGAATCCCGGCTGCAATTCACCGATAAAGAGCGGCTCGACCCCGTTATGGGAAAAGCCGTTCAGAAAGCGGAAAAGGCTGCTGACAAGGCAGAAAAAGCCCAGACAAAAATCCCCACCAAAAAGGTTATCAAGCCGGAGCTGATTGCCGACAACAGCGACGGAAAAATCAAGGTGAAGCTCCATTTTGAGGATTCCGAAAAGAAACCGCCCTCCCAGCTCAAGGTCACCGACGCGCCTGCCGCCGCAGTCCGCAGGCAGCTTCGCCGGGAAATCCGGGAATCCGAGGATGATAATGTGGGGGTGGAAGCTGTGAGCAGCGCTTTGGACAGCGCCGAGGGCACCGGGCATCTTCTTCAGCAGGCGCACCACAGCGCCCAGCTCCAGCCCTACCGTGCCGCCGCCCGTGCAGAAAAGCAGTTGGAGAAAGCCAATATCCATGCCCTGCAAAAGAAAGCGGAGGTGGAACACCCCACCAGCAACCCTTGTTCCCGTTGGCGGCAGAAGCAGGCCATCAAACGCCAGTATGCTGCCCAAAAAGCCGGGTTCTGTACTGCGGAAACCAGCGCAAAAACGGCAAAGGAAGCCGTTAAGAAGTCCGAACAGACAACATCTTTTGTGGTGCGGCATAGAAAAGGGATTGCCGTGATTCTGGGGATTTTCATGCTGCTTGCGTTCCTGTTGAATGCCGTGTCCTCCTGCTCCATGATGGTGGAGGGCATCGGCGCGGGAATCGCTGCCGGCAGCTATGCCGCCGCTGACGATGATATTGTGGGTGCGGAAGCTGCCTACTGCGCTATGGAACAGGCATTGCAGCAAAAGCTGGACCGCTATGAGCAAACCCATGACTTCGATGCGTACCACTATGAGCTGGACGACATCGGGCATGACCCCTATGTGCTGACGGCAATTCTGTCCGCCATGCACCCCGGCGAGTGGACATTGCAGGAGGTCATGGGAACGCTGGATATGCTTTTTGACAAGCAGTACATCCTCACGGAAACCGTGGAGAGTGAAACCCGCTATCGGACGGAAACCGTCACCGGGGAACGCCATGCCCGTGATCCCGTCACCGGGGCCTATCTGTATGACCAGTGGGGCGACCCCATTATGGAGGAATACGAGTATGAAACCCAGGTTCCCTACACCTACAGGAGCGTCACCGTCAAGCTGGAAAACTTTGATCTCAGCCATGTCCCTGTGTATGTGATGAACGAGGAAACACTGGGCCGTTACGCCATCTATATGGCGACTCTGGGCAACCGCCCCGACCTGTTCCCGGATTCTGACTACATCCGGCAGATGCTGATTGAGGGTTACACCAAGTATGACCTTCCACCGGAGGCTCTGGAAAACACCCGATTCGCCGCCATGATAAAGGAAGCGGAGAAGTACCTGGGCTACCCCTATGTCTGGGGCGGCAGCAGTCCCAGCACTTCCTTTGACTGTTCCGGGTATGTGTGCTGGGTTCTCAATCACAGCGGTTGGAGCGTAGGCCGCACCAGTGCCCAGGGGCTTTACAATCTCTGCACTCCGGTGTCCCGGAGCAACGCCCGTCCCGGTGATCTGGTGTTCTTCAAGGGCACCTACAAGACAAATGGCGTTTCCCATGTGGGCATTTATGTGGGCGAAAACCGAATGATTCACTGCGGAAATCCCATCTCTTACACAAATATCAACACCCAATACTGGCAGTCCCATTTCTTTACTTTTGGGCGTCTGCCCTGATAAGGAGCGTGATTTTATGAATCCTAAACTGCAAAAGCTCCGTGCCGAGCTGGAAAAGAACACGGAGAAAATCAGCAAGCTCCAGTCCCGAAACACAGAGCTGAAAAAACAGATTCAGGAGCTGGAGAACATCGACATCATCTACATGGTGCGCGAGTGCGGCCTGACGCCGGAAGCCCTGTCCGGCCTGCTGGCGAAAATCCAGGCTGCCCCCAATGCCGCCGATACCAAGGAAAAGGAGGATGCTTCCATTGAGGCTTAATCGCCGCGTTTTTACCCTGTTGGCGGTGCTGATGCTGTGTATGTCCTTTCTGACCATCACGGCATCCGCCGAGGCCAATCCCCCGAAAGACGACGTGATTATCTACACAGCTGACCCCACAGAACCCCAGCCGACTGCACCGAAGCCCACCACGCCGAAGCCCACCACGCCGCCGGAAACCCAGCCGCCTGCTGCCACAGCTCCGACCACCCCCACCACGGTGACACCGGTGGAACCCTTCACGGAGGGGAATGCCATTGCAAAAGACCTCCAGTTCCATGCGGACACCAACAAGCAGTTCATCACCATCGAAACCCGCAGCGGGGAGA
>JBJDYN010000017.1:0-5164 GCA_051867395.1 Faecousia sp.
AGGTGCCGCCGATGCCGCCGGTGGCGCCCATGACCAGGCCGGAGATCAGCTGCTCATCGGGACCGTTGAAGACGATGGCACCCTCGTCACGCCACATCTGGATGTCCTGGGTGGGCATGGAGGAATTCTTGACGCCGATGCACCGGGGATTCTTCAGCATTTCCTTCAGCAGGGGCACAGTGAGGGATACGCCGGCCAGCTGGGGAATGTTGTAGATAATGAAGTCGGTGTTGGGAGCGGCAGCGGAAATGTCGTTCCAGTACTTGGCGATGGCGTAGGGGGGCAGGTGGAAGTAGATGGGGGGAATGGAAGCGATGGCATCCACGCCCAGGCTCTCGGCATGGGCCGCCAGCTCCTGAGAGTCGGCGGTGTTGTTGCAGGCCACGTGGGCGATGACAGTCAGCTTGCCCTTGGCTTCCGCCATGACGTTTTCCAGCACCACCTTGCGCTCTTCCTTGCTCTGGTAGATGCACTCGCCGGAGCTGCCGCCGACGTACAAGCCTTTGACGCCCTTCTCAACGAACCAGCGGGTCAACGCCCGGACGGCCTCGGGGTCGATCTTGCCTTCTGCGTCGTAGCAGGCGTAAAATGCGGGGATAATGCCCTGATATTTTGCGGTATCCATAGTAAATCACCTCATAATATATTTGTTTGAATTATTAAACTTTGAACTTGTAGCAGGCCTTTTCCACAAGGGTGCTTTCACCGTCCATGACCTTCACCATGTGTACATCCTCGGGGAACACAATGAGAATGTCCTCGGTGGTCATGGGGAACCAGACCTGCACATCGCCTTCGTAGCCGATGAAATCTTCCTCGGGCTTTCGGGCCGTCTCTTTCAATGCCGCCGCGTTGGTGACACCGATTTTCTCGTGGCCGGACAGAAGAACGTGCATATCCGCATACTTTGCGTGGCCTTCCCAAATGGCCTGTTCCTGGGGCATCGTCTGATAGTCAAAGCGGTTGACAAAGGTTTGGTCGCCGTCGATATCGTTGCGGCCCTTGTGCAGCTGGCTGAGATCCGTGCTCAACAGATGATGGATGGCGGTATCCAGGCTGCTGCTCATGCCCAGATAACGTCTGAGGTTCTCGCGCTTTGTATAGATCAAAAAATCACCCTCTCAAATATGTTTCGGGAACTAATGCTGTACGAGCTCATGATAGCATGGGCGGCGGCAGAATGCAATAGGAGAAATGATATTTTGAAAATTTGTTACAATAAACAAAAAACGAGAAAATAATTTTCACAATCGGATAGGAAAAAAAGATTGACATATGTAGAATCCTTGTTTATTATGTATACAAACGAAAAACAGCGCGCGGAAAACATGGACAATTTCACAACGTATTCAACGGCCCTGCCGATGAAGATATTATATTCGAAGAAAGGTCGAGAAAACATGAAGAAATTGATCGCGGTACTCCTGGTCGTCGCAACCTGCATGCTGGCCCTGGCTGGATGCGGCGGCTCTGGCAGCGCAGCAAAGGCTGAGCAGAACGTCACCCTGAAGCTGGGCTTCCAGGCAAACTCCTCCTCCAACGAGTACAAGGCAGCTGAGGTGCTGGCTGAGAAGGCCAAGGAGTACTCCAACGGCACCATCACCATTGAGATCTACCCCGGCGCCCAGCTGGGCGATGACCGGGCCATGATCGACCAGGTCGCCGCTGGCGCGCTGGACATGGTCTTCGCCGAGACCGGCAGAATGGGTCTGTGGGAGCCGGAACTGGAGATCTTCGGCTATCCTTTCGCTTTTGATGACTTCGATCACATGATGCGAACCCTGAACGACACCGAGTACGGTCAGTCCATCTACGCCAATCTGGAGGCCCGCGGCTGGAAGGTGCTGGCTGACGCCTACAACGGCACCAGACAGACCACTTCCAATAAGAAGATTGAGTCCATTGATGACATGAAGGGCATGAAGCTGAGAGTTCCTAACGCCGATGCCAACCTGGCTTTCGCCAAGTACTCCGGCGCTGCCGCTACCCCCATGGCCTTCTCTGAGGTCTATCTGGCTCTGAAGACCAACGCGGTCGACGGTCAGGAGAACCCCCTGTCCACCATCGATGCCCAGAAGTTCTACGAGGTTCAGGACTACTGTGCTCTGACCGGCCACATCATCAACGATAACAACTACATCATCAGCAAGATTGTCTATGATAAGCTCTCTGCCGCCCAGCAGGAAGCCATCACCAAGGCCGCTCAGGACGCTGCCGCGTTCCACACCGAGACCTTCGAGAACGACGAGCAGGCTCTGATCGAGAAGTTCGAGCAGGAAGGCATGACCATCACGACTCCGGACAAGGCTCCCTTCCGTGAGGCTTGCGCTCCGATGTACGATGAGTACGTTGCCAAGTACGGCGACGCGGCTGTAAAGGCCATCGAAGAAGCCAGACAGTAATCAGAAACTGTTAAGGGGCCTTCGCGGCCCCTTAACTCTATTGCTATTGGTATTCAACGTTTTTGGGAGTGTTTTATATGAAAAATGGCAAAAACGCTATCAAAACGCCTGCCGACGTGGTTCACGCGGCGGAAAAGCTGGAGCAGCTTGTTGCGGTGATTCTGTTCAACGTCATTCTGTTCTCCCTTTTCTGGCAGGCATTGACCAGAAAGATCGGCTCTCCCGCCTCCTGGACGGATGAGACCTGCCGTCTTCTGTTTGTGTGGTTGGGTGTTCTGGGCTGCCATCTGGCCCAGAAGGAAAACATCCACGTCCGGATCGACGCCATTCTGCTGGCGCTGCCGAAGAAGGTGCAGCTCATTATCGAAGCGGCCATCGACGTGGTCATGATCTTCCTGCTGTCCCTGATCTTCTATCACACCTTCTCCATCGTGCAGAGAAAGTCCTATACCCCGCTGGTCACCCTGGGCATCGGCGAAAGCTGGATGTACGCCGCCATGTTTCTGTGGACGGCCCTGACGATCATTGAGATGATCGCCCAGATCGTCAACATCGTGAAAAATGGCGAAGTCGTGCGCAAGTGGGTCATTGAGGACGCAAAGAACGACTTCTATGACATAAAGGAGGGTGAATGATATGCACATGGTATTGACCTTTGTCCTGTGGTTTGTCCTGATCTTCCTGGGTGTGCATGTTGGTTACGCCCTCATCGCGGCGTCCATGTTCTTCTTCACCGTTTCGGGCAGCCTGAATCTGGTGCCCTTCGCGCTGGAGCAGATGTTTAACGGCGTCAACAGCCAAACGCTGCTGGCAGTTCCGTTCTTTGTCCTCGCGGGCAACCTGATGAACGGCGGCGGCGTTACCACCCGTATCTTTGATTTCGCTGCTTCCATGATCGGCCACAAAAAGGGCGGTCTGGCCCACGTCAACGTACTGGCTTCTCTGATCTTCTCCGGTATGTCCGGCTCCGCTCTGGCTGATGCCGGCGGTCTGGGCCAGCTGGAGATCAAGAGCATGAAGGATGCCGGCTTCGACGAAGGCTTCGCCGGCGGCATCACCGCTGCCAGCTGCATCATCGGACCTCTGGTTCCCCCCTCCACCCCGCTGATCATCTACGCCGTGCTGGCCAACCAAAGCGTTGAGAAGCTGTTCATGGCCGGTTTCCTGCCGGGCCTGCTGACCACCGCTGCCCTGATGGCCATGTGCGCCTTCCTCGCCCACAAGAGAAACTACCCCTCCGAGCCCAAGAGAAGCTGGGGCTACCGGATGAATTCCTTCAAGAAGAGCTTCTGGGCGCTGCTGACCCCGGTCATCATCCTCGTTGGCATCTTCACCGGCTACTTCACCCCCACCGAGGCTGCCGTTGTCGCCGCTCTGTACACCATGATCCTCGGCTTCTTCGTGTACAAGGAACTGACCCTGAAGAGCTTCTTCAAGATCTGCCTGGACTCCATCAAGACCAGCGGCACCATCGTGCTGATGATCCTTGGCGTTACCCTGTTCCAGTTCGTCATCTCCCGTGAGCAGATGCCTCAGGCCATTGCTACCTTCTTCGTCAGCAATGTGAACTCCAAGCTGATGCTCCTGCTGATGATCAACATTGTTCTTCTGCTGCTGGGCACCTGCATCGACGCTCTGCCTCTGCAGATGATCCTGGTCCCCATCCTGCTGCCCGCAGTCATGGCTTACGGTGTCAACCCCATCCAGTTCGGTGTCGTGGTCATCTTCAACCTGATGATCGGCATTCTGACGCCCCCCATGGGCACCGCTCTGTTCGTGGTTTCCCGGGTCGGCAATATTCAGTTTAAGACGCTGGTCAAGGGTGTTCTTCCCTTCCTGATCCCGCTGATCATCACCCTGATCCTGCTGAACGTCTTCCCCCAGATCACCCTGTTCCTGCCCGCTCTGCTCACCGGCGGCGTGTAATCAGCACTCAATTTTCCCCACCCCTCAGGCTCGAGGGGTGGGTGTTCCTTTCGCATATCTGACTTTTCTGTATATTTAGGAGGTAACTTCCAATGGATCGTGAAAAATTTCTTGCGCAGCGCCAGTGGGTTCGGGATCAGCTGGCGAATGTTGCAGATTTCTGGCTGAAAAATGGCATGGATGCCGGGCACGGCGGCATTTATACCTGCCTTGACCGCAAGGGCAACATTTATTCCACCGACAAGAGCGTGTGGATGCAGGGTCGCTGCGGCTGGACTTACGCCTATCTGTGCCATGTGTATGGCGTGAAGGAAGAGTGGCTGGCTGCTTCCAAGAGCTGCATTGACTTTTTGGAGAAGTACTGCGTCAACCGCGATGCGGGAGGACGGCTGTACTTCACCGTCACCGGCGACGGCAAGCCCCTGCGCCAGCGCCGCTACTGCTTCAGCGAGGCTTTCTACTGCCTGGCCAACGCCGAATACTACGGTATTACCGGACAGAAGGAGCACCTGGAGCGTGCCCGCCGGGCTTACGACATGTACTGGAACCTGAACCACGGCATGCCCGATCCCACCGGCATGGGCCCCAAGACCATCCCCGAGACCCGCACCGGCCGCAGCCTGGGTATCCCCATGATCATTCTGAACGTCACCGGCGTCATGAAGCGGGTGGACCCCGAGAACGCCACCCTGTACGACGAGCGGGCCAAGGAGTGCATCCACGACATCTTTGCCTACCACGTCAAGCCCGATCTCAAGTGCACTCTCGAAAACGTGGCTCTCGACGGCACCCCCCGGCTGGACATCACCGAGGGCCGTATGGTGAACCCCGGCCAC
>JBJDYN010000018.1:0-4929 GCA_051867395.1 Faecousia sp.
CGCTATGGACCTTTTATTTTCAGAAAATGCGCAACTTCATTTTACAACGCGCGTCAATTTTTTCTTCCTTTTCCACAGGAGCGGAAACAGGAGTTTTCTCAACTTTTTCGGGTGTTTTCTCAGCCTTGGGCATATCCATGGGCTTCATGGTGGGGAACAAGATGACCTCACGAATGGAATCGGCACCGGTGAACAGCATAACGGCCCGGTCGATGCCCATGCCCATGCCGCCCGTGGGAGGCATGCCGTATTCCAGGGCGGTGAGGAAATCCTCGTCCAGCATCTCGGTCTCGTCGTCGCCCCGCTCCCGCTGCTCCGCCTGCTTGACAAAGCGCTCCCGCTGGTCAATGGGATCGTTCAGCTCGGAGTAGGCGTTGCCCATCTCGCTGCGGTTGATGAAGAATTCGAAGCGCTCCGTCAGCCGGGGATCTTCGGGAGACCGCTTGGTCAGAGGGGACACCTCCACCGGGTACATGGTGATGAAGGTGGGCTGAACCAGATGCTCCTCCACCTTCTGGTCGAAGCAGGCGTACAGGGCATTGCCCCAGGTCTTTTCCGCAGCATCCGCCAGCTCCACACCCTTGGCCTTGGCAGCGGCCACCGCTTCGGCATCGTCGGTAATGGCACCAAAGTCAATACCAACATACTTCTTAACGGCTTCCACCATGGTCAACCGGGGCCAGCCGGGGGTCAGGTCGATCTTCTCCCCCATCCATTCCAGCTCGTAGGTGCCCAGAACCTCTTTGGCGAAGGTGGTGTAGATGCCCTCGGCAATGTCCATCATGTCATGGAAATCCGCGTAAGCCTGATACAGCTCCACGGAGGTGAATTCCGGGTTGTGCTTGGGGTCCATGCCCTCGTTGCGGAAGATCCGGCCAATCTCATACACCCGGTCCATGCCGCCCACGATCAGCCGCTTCAGGGGCAGCTCCGTGGCGATACGCATGTACATATCGATATCCAGGGTGTTGTGGTGGGTGACGAAGGGACGGGCCGCGGCGCCGCCGGCAATGGTGCCCAGCACCGGAGTCTCCACCTCGATGTAGCCCATGTTGTCCAGGTAGTTACGCATATGCTTGATGAACTTGGAGCGAATGACGAAATTCCGCTTGACCTCGGGGTTCACCATCAGGTCTACATACCGCTGGCGGAACCGGGTCTCCTTGTCGGTCAGGCCGTGGAACTTCTCCGGCAGGGGCAGCAGGGACTTGGACAGCAGGGTGGCCTCGTGGACACGGACGGAGATCTCTCCCCGCTCCGTCTTGAACACGTCACCCACGACGCCTACAATGTCGCCGATGTCGTTCTTCTTGAACCGCTGGAAGGCGCTTTCCTCCATCTCGTCGAACTTGACGTAGAGCTGAATCCGGCCAGTGCGGTCCTGCAGGTCACAGAAGGACACCTTGCCCATGCCCCGCTTGCTCATAAGACGGCCTGCCAGACGGACGGACTTGCCCTCCATGGCTTGGTAATCCGCCTTGATGGCGGCGGAGTCGGCAGTCACTTCGAACCGGGTCTGGACAAAGGGATCAAAGCCCTCGGCGCGGAGGTTCTCCAGTTTCTCCCGGCGAACCTTCACCTGGTCGCTCAGGGGCATTTCGGACTGGGGTACAAACTTCGCCATACCTTAGCCCTCACGCGTGACCCGGACAACCTTCATAGTGAAGGAGCCGGCGGGCGCATTGACGGTGAAGGTCTCGCCCGCAGCCTTGCCCACCACGGAGCGGCCAAAGGGAGAGTCGTCGGACAGCTTGTGCTCCATGGGGTTGGCCTCCTGGGAGCCGGTGATGCGGTACTCGGTCTGGACACCCTTCTCGTCCTCCACCAGGACGGTGCAGCCCAGGCCAACCCGGCCGCTGGCCTCGTTCTCGTCCTCGATGATGACGGCGTGGGACAGGATATCTTCGATTTCCGCGATGCGGCCATAGAGCTTGGCCTGCTCATTCTTGGCGGCGTCGTACTCAGAGTTTTCGGACAAGTCACCGTAGGACCGGGCTTCCGCGATCATGGCGGCAACCTCCCGTTCCCGGGTGGTCTTCAAGTAGTTCAGTTCCTTTTCCAGATCCGCCAGACGCAGACTTGTAATTTTAAATTCCTTAGCCATACTCAAAAATCCTTTCTTGAGATAAAAATTTCCATAGCTCAGGTTATTATAGTGGAATTTTACCCCGCAGTCAAGGATATTTTCCCGATATTTTCCCGCAATTGCGCCGGAAATATTTCAGGAGTTTGGAGAGTGGAGAGTGGAGTGTGGAGTTATGGTATCCACTTTGTGGATGATGAAAAAAACTTGTCAGATTGACTGAACATGAAATAAATGAACGTTTACAGCAGCACCCACTGTAGGGGAGGGTCATTGACCCTCCCGCCAGCTGAAAGTTTTTGAGCGGTCCAACCTGTCGCTTTTTGTGAAAACCAGCACTGGAAGCAACCTATTTCACGCTCTGTTTCGTTACGCAGCGGGAGGGTCAATGACCCTCCCCTACAGTGGGTATGCACATAAACGATCATTTACAGCCGCACCGAAGATTTCTCACTCGTCCCGAAGGGACACCGTAACTTCACTCTCCACTCTCTTTTTCATCCCGCAGGGATTCCTTTACTCCTAACTCTTCACTTCACACGTTCCCACAGCTGTTGATAGATTGCCTTCGTCTCCTCCGCGTTTTTTCCGCTAAGGACTAAGGTTTTTCCGTTCACCGTCAGAACAACGCAGGCTTCCGGGTTGTAGTAGGTGTAGCGGGTGTAGGCCCCGAATTCCTGGTTCTGGAAGAAGCCCAGCAGCAGACGGAAGCTGCCGACACCCCAGGTCCGGGTGCCGTCTACATTGCCCTCCCGGTATTCTATAGATTCCACGGTATCGTAGGGGACGGTCAGATCGTCGTAGTAGCTGGCCTCCACGGTGAAGGCCGTGTCCCCGAAGCGCACCTGAATGCTGCCGGTGAAGAGCATGGCGGCCACGAAAACCAGCAGTACAGCAGTCACCAGCAGCGCCCCCTTGGTGGCCTTGGAATTGGGCAGGGGCGTCAGGGTGTCCCCACGGGCAATCTGCCTGCGGTAATAGAAATATGAATAGACAATGGGAATCACCGCCAGGGCGATGACGCAGCTAATCAGCGCCAAAATCCCGGCATCTCCAGGCAGAAAGGCGGACAGAAGAATCACCAGTCCGCCGATCATCCACACCTGGCCCGCGAAACGGTGGGTGGCGTTCCAGTTCTCCTCGCTGGCGAAGGTCCAGGGGACCTTGATGCCCATGGTGTGGTTCTGGCGGCACTTGGGCAGATAGTTGCCGATGACCAGAAACATAAGCCCCAGAGCCGTCACCATAATTCCTTGCCCGGACAGCGCCAGTCCCAGCACCTGGGCATACAGGATCACGCCGCACAGGTTGGAGAGCACAGGCAGAATCCAAAGCAGCATGTCCATAGGCTTGCGGTTCCGGCCCTTGTTGCCGGGGTCCCGGGCAATGACCCAGAGGCACAAAGCCTGGCCCGCCAGGAAGGTCAGCGGCGGTACGAACACGGCAACGGGCATAGCGCTGGCGCCCCGATTCCACAGCAGCAGCCCCACAGGGATGGGCAGCAGGATCGCGAGGGATGACAGCAGCAGTTTCCATTTGTTATTGTGCAGCATAGGCTTCCTCCTGTTGCCATCGGGCGCGGATGGTCTTCAGAATCCACAGGCCCAGCAGAGCCAGCAATGCCAGAATGGCGTAGATAATCCCATAGGCCGCAGCCTGGGACAGAACTGTGCCGGACAGCATGCTGATTCCGGCGATGGAGTCCAGCAGGGTGTGGAAGCCCAGGCACAACAGAATGCCCTTGACCGTGTGACCGGTGTGGACACCGTAGCAGACCAGCATGGACATGGCAGCCTGGCAGACAAGCGTCAGCAGCCGCTCCAGCCCCGCCCCCAGGAACAGCACCCAGGAGGTCTGGGCCAAAGTCGCTCTCGTGGCCTCCAGCTGGCTCACGTCTCCACCGGACGCGGCGGTCTGGGCAATCAGGGCGTCAAAGCCGCCGGTCTGGATCTGCGCAATGAGAACCAGATTGGCGATGTAGGTCACGCCCACGATCAGGATGGCTTCGATGCTGCCGTGGCCGAAACCGGCGGCCAGAGCTCGCTGATACGTGAGTTTTTTGCGCATCAGCTTTGCCGTTGCCAACCGTCCCGCCATCTCAAACAGCCCAGCGGTGAATGCCATCAGCAGGGCATAGAGAAGCAGGTGGCTCTGGGCGAAGGACACAAAGCCCTCTTTGGTGGCGAGCCAGGTCAGAATCGGCGTGCGGATTACGATCTGGGGCACAAAGAATCCGGCAGCTCCCAGCAGCCATGCAGACCAGATGCCCTTCCCCTTATTTTTCACGGCATAGACAATCAGGAGCCCGATGGGCAGAATCAGGCTGACAAACAGGGTAACGATACAGGCAAAAATATTCGCGGCAGGAATCATACTTCACTCTCTCCTTTCAACTGGGAAATCCACAGCAGGATCTCCTCCAAAACGGTGGTATTCAGCTCGTAGAAAATGTACTTGCCGTCCCGGGTATCGCAGACCAGGTCGGCCTCCTTCAGCACGGACAGGTGCCGGGAAACAGCAGCGGCAGTGATGTTAAATTGGTCGGCGATTTCCCCGGCGGACCGTTTGCCGTCCTTCAGCAGGTTCAGGATCTCCCGCCGGGTGGGATCTGCCAGCGCTTTCAACGTCTGCTGTAACCCCATAAGCGTTCCTCCTTTTTATAATTTAACAATTAACTTAATTGTTAAATGAAGCATAGCACAGAGCAAAGGCGTTGTCAAGGGAGAATCTGAGCGTGACTTGATTCTTTCCCTAAATGAACGTAGCCGCGCCACAATTACTCCCGTAAATAATCGTTTATCGTACCAAAGCCTTCCCCTCTGGGGAAGGTGGCCCGGCGCAAGCCG
>JBJDYN010000019.1:0-4871 GCA_051867395.1 Faecousia sp.
CGATCAGCAGCACCACGGGGGCGAACATCTGGGACACGATGATGAAGCCCAGGAAGGCTGTCTGGCCCTTGAACTTCATACGGGCAAGGGCGTAGGCCGCGGGGATGCCGCAGACCATGGCGATGGCGGTGGACCCGGCGGCGATGACGATGGAGTTGAGCATGTATCTCGCCATAGGCGCTTTCTGCCAGATGTCAATAAAGTTCGACCACATGACGTTGATCGGGAAGATTGTGCCGTTGATGGCAAAAATCTCGGACCGGCTCTTGAGGGCCGTGCAGGCCATGACGAAGTAGGGGTACAGAATGAACAGGCAGATCAGCGCCACCACGAAATACAGCAGTACCCGGCTTAGCAGCTTGCTCCAGTTGATACGGATGTTGTCAGCCATAATCATTCCTCTCCTTTCTTCAGGGTGGAGACCATGTAGATGCTGGCGCAGACCAGCAGAATCAGGAAGCCTATGACGGAAACAGCGGCGGCTTCCCCCTGCTTGCCGTTGTAGAAAGCCAGCTTGTAAAGGTAAGTAACCAAGGTGTCGGTGCGGCTGGCGGGGTCGCCCTTGGTGATGGTCCAGACGATGGGGAAGGAGTTGAACACGTAGATGATGTTCAATACGGTGGCCACGGTCAGGCTGGGCTTGACCAGGGGCAGGGTAATGTGGCCCAGCTTCTGCCAGTAGCTGGCGCCGTCCACCGTGGCGGCCTCGTAGTAGCTGGAGTCGATGCTCTGCAGGCCGGACAGGGCGGTAAAGCAGACGAAGGGAATCGTGACGAAAATACCGCAGGCGATTTCCCAGGCGAAGAAAGCCTCGGGGGTGGGGGTCCAGTTGACATTCCGCTCAATGATGCCCAAGGTCTTGAGCAGGGTGTTCAGAGCACCGTAATCCGTGTCGATGATGAACTTCCAGACGCTGGCCTGAATGACCAGAGTGGTGGCCCAGGGGAAAACCACGATGGCACGGGCGATCTTGCGGCCCTTGAAATTGTTGTTCAGGAGCAATGCCAGAATGAAGCCCAGAACCGTGGACAGGCCCACCACCAGAATGGTCCAGATGATGGTATTCTTCAGAACAAGACCGAATTTGGCACTTTTCAGAACCTTTGAGAAGTTGTCAAATCCGCAGAAGCCCTTCACAAGGCCGGCCTTCGTGACCTGGCTGAAGGCCATACGGAAAACGAATCCGATGGGAACGATGATGAAAATCGCCATCAGAATGATGCTGGGCAGAATCCATAGATAGGGTTCCACCTTATTCAGGAGCGTATAAGGCTTTTTTCGTTTCACAATTGTACCTCCCTGTTTCTTAAGAAATACGCGTGGGATAAGCGACTGGAAACAATGCAGCCACTTTCAAAATGTTGCGGCAGCGGGATGCAGCACTTTGAAAATGGCTGCAATCAAAGTGGGCCGGGCCAATCGGACCCGGCCCACCTCTTATGCTAAATCACGCAGTGATCCAGATCACGCTGCGATCAGCCAGCAATTTCGGCCTGGAGAGCATCCAGCAGCTCCTGAACGTTGCCGCCCAGCAGAGCCTGCTGCTCAACGTCGATGACACCCTGCTTCACGTCAGCCCACTCGGCCTTGGCGGTGGGGTAGAATTTCGCGGAGCCGACGATGTCGATCCATGCGCCCATAGCGGGATCAGCAGCGGCGCAGGCCTCGCCACCGGCGGAGGTAGCGGGCAGGAAGCCTTCCATCAGAACCCACTCGGCGTAGGGCTCGTCATCATAGAAAGCATCCACCACAGCGGTGATGGCAGCCATATGCTCAGCGGTCTGACCGTTGTCGAAGCACATGATGCGGTCCATAACGCCAGCGGAGACGGAGGTGCCGGAGTTGTTGGGGATAGCAGCGAAGCCGTAGTTGACGCCAGCTTCACCAGCCTGAGAAGACAGGGCGTTGGGGGCGATCATCATAGCCAGCTTACCGGCGCAGAACAGATCCTGCAGATCGTAACGGGTGTTGGTAGCGGGGTCGGAGTTGGTCAGGCCAGCCTTGACCAGACCGACAGCATACTCAACAGCGGCCACATTCTCAGCGGAGTTCAGAGCCCACTCGTCGTTGTCATCCACAAAGCCGCCGCCGTTGCCCCAGGTGTAGTATGCAAACGCAGCCTGGCCTTCGTCGGTGGTCATGTCAATACCCCAGGGGTAAATGTCGGGATCATAAGCCTGGATGGCTTCGCAGGCGGCAGTCAGTTCCTCCCAAGTGGTGGGAACTTCCACACCGGCGGCATCCAGAATGTCCTTGTTATAGTACATAGCGCGGGCGGAAGCCAGGTCGGGAACAGCCCAGATGGTGCCGTCGATCTCGGACTGATCCAGGAAAGCCTGATAGAACTTGGCGTAGGTCTCAGCGGAGCACCACTCCTCAGCGGGCAGCAGCAGGCCGTCAGCCTGGAAATCGGCGAACACGTCGATGTTCAGCAGGTCGGGAGCCTGACCGTTGGCGATACGGGTGTTGACGACAGTGTAGATGTCGTTCCAGGAGACGCAGTCCACAACCAGGTCGATGCCGTCGTTGGCAGCTTCAAACTTCTTCTCGAATTCGGTCCACCAGTCACCGGTCTTCGGGCCATACTGGGCGGCGATCATGGTGACGGTAACCTTCTCTCCGTCAGCGGCGGGAGCAGCAGGGGCCTGGGTCTCGGCGGGGGCTTCGGCGGCGGGAGCCTGGGTCTCGGTGGTCTTGCTGCCACCGCAGGCGGCCAGGGCCAGAACCATGGTCAGGACCAACAGCATTGCAATGAGCTTCTTCATAGTTTTTCCTCCTAAATTTTCTGGGTGTGAATTTGTCTTTTTGAATAACAACTCACATCTGTTCCTAGTATACAATCTGAATTAGCAGAAGTCAATTAAAAAATGTTTCACGGATGGCTACTTTTGTGCTAAATCCACAAAATTGGCCGTTTTTACAATGGAAACGATTCCAAATTGTGCAATTTTAAGCAGTAAAAAACCGGGAAAAAACCGCCAAAAGAGGTTGCAACAGCCGGTTTCCTGTGGTATACTGAAAGAAATACAGGGCGGTGAGTTCTGGCGTTTGTATTTTTCGACTGTGGATTTGTCGAAACATAACTTGCTTTCCGCCTGAGAAATAAGCAAAAACAGGAAGGGAGTTTTCTTTATGCGTCAGATTTCCATTCCCGAAAACGAAACGGTTCTCACCGAGGTGTTGGCGGCTTATGACTTCCCGCAGACACTGTTGGGAGCGGTGCGCTACGGCCAGGGACACATCAACGATACCTTCTGTGTCCTGTGCCAGCCCCAGGAGGGCGACTGCATCCGCTTCATTCTCCAGGGCCTGAGCAGTGCGGCCTTCCCCCATCCGGAGGAGCTGATGGAGAACTTCATTGGTATTACCTCCTACCTGCGCCAAAAGATCATTGCCAATGGCGGCGACCCGATGCGGGAGACCCTGAGCCTGGTGAAGACCCGGGACGGCAAGGATTTCTATACCGACAGCAGCGGAAAGGTCTGGCGGCTGACCCCCTTCATTGAAAATACTGACTGCTTCCAGTCTGCCACGCCGGAGCTGTTCGAAGCCTCCGCCCGGACCTTCGGCAGATTCCAGTACATGCTTCAGAGCTATCCTGCCGAGACCCTCCATGAGACCATTGTCAAGTTCCACGACACCGAGGATCGCTTCGCCAAGTTCGTGGCTGCTCTGGAGGCGGACAAGCTGGGAAGAGCCAAGGACATTCCAGCGGAAATCCAGTTCGTCCTGGACCGGAAGACCGACTGCTCCGTGGCGCTGCAGGCTCTGCGGGAAGGGAAGCTGCCCCTTCGGGTCACCCATAACGACACCAAGCTGAACAACATCCTCATTGACCGGAATACCCACCAGGGAATCTGCGTCATTGACCTGGATACCACCATGCCGGGCCTGAGCATCAACGACTTCGGCGACTCCATCCGCTTCGGAGCCAACCACTCCAAGGAGGACGAGAAGGACCTGTCAAAGGTCAACTTTGACATTACTCTGTACGAGGTCTATACCCGGGGCTTCCTGGAAGGGGCCCAGGGCAGCCTGACTCCGGCAGAGCTGGAATATCTGCCCTGGGGCGCCCGGCTCATGACCCTGGAATGCGGCATCCGGTTCCTGACGGATTACTTAGACGGCGACCACTACTTCCGCATCCACTATCCGGACCAGAACCTGGATCGGGCCCGGACCCAGTTCAAGCTGGTGAAGGACATGGAGGAGCAGTTCGAGGCCATGGCTGCGGTGGTTGCCAAGTACGCGTAAAATAGTGTGGAGTTTGGAGTGTGGAGTTACCTGTGTCCGGCTGCGGTGTGACGACTCTTTTCCACGCTCCAATACAGAAAAGATTGACAGAATTGTATTTTGGATTAATATGTATGGTGAAGAATAACTTCACTCTCCACTCTCAACTCTCCACTCTGAGGAGAGCATCCAGCGTGAATCAACAATATATATGGAGGTAACGACTATGAACATTCTTGTGACCGGCGGCGCGGGGTATATCGGGTCTCATACCTGTCTGGAGCTGCTGAATAGCGGCTACGGCGTTGTGGTGGTGGACAACCTGTGCAACTCCAACCCCAAGAGCCTGGACCGGGTGGAGGCCCTGACCGGCAAGAAGCTGAAATTCTATGAAGGCGACGTCCGGGATGAGGCCCTGCTGCGGAAGATTTTCGCCGAGAACGATATCTCCGCCGTTATCCACTTTGCGGGTCTGAAGGCTGTGGGCGAGTCCGTGGCCCAGCCCTGGCGCTACTATGACAACAACCTGAATTCCACCCTGGTGCTGACCAAGGTCATGGGCGAGGCGGGGTGCAAGAAGATCATCTTCTCCTCCTCCGCCACGGTGTACTCCGGGGACAACGAGATGCCCCTGCGGG
>JBJDYN010000020.1:0-29966 GCA_051867395.1 Faecousia sp.
CAGGCCGCGCTCCAGCATGTTGTGGCAGTGCTTCATGCGCTCCTCGTTGTCCTTGGCAATGCCGTCGGCAGAGCACAGGGCGATAACGATGGCGTCGTTGGCAGCGGCCAGGTCGATGTTGGAAATACGGGAGCCGGCGTCAGCGGAGTTGACGATGGGCTTGCCGTTGGCGCGGTTGTAGACCTTGATACCGGCCTCGATGGCCTTCTTGTTGGCGGTGTCCAGTGCCAGAGGAACATTGTTGAAGTTCTCCTGCAGCAGCTTGACCGCCCACATCATACGCTCGGGACCGTCCTTCTCGGCAGGTCCGATGTTGACGTCCAGATAGGTGGCGCCGGCAGCGATCTGCTCCGCGGCACGCTTCAGGATGGGAGCGGGGTCCCGCTCGTCCATAGCCTTGCGGATGGCGGGGGAGATGCAGTGGATCCGCTCGCCGATGGTGACGAAGGTCTTGGCCTCGGGGTTGTGGCCCTTGTACTTGACGCCCATGTCCACCACTTCGATGGCAGGCACCTTGGTGGCCAGCAGCTCCTCGAAGGACAGCTCCTTGACCTCTTCCTTGGGAGCGGCAGCAGCCTTGGCGGCAGCCTCGGCAGCGGCGGCCTTGGCGGCAGCCTCGTACTCCTTGTCCTTCATGTACTTGGGCAGCTGAACAGCCTCGGTGGGTCCCACGACCACATTCCAGCCGGGCAGCTTCTCCTGAATCTCGCCCTTCATGACGGCAACCTTACCGGGGATAATCAGGGTACGGTTCTTGATCTTATTCTCAATGTCCAGATCCTGGAAGGTCTTCTTCACGGTGGAGGAGGAGAACTTACCGGCGGCCCAGGCAGTCAAAACGGACATGCCGGAGGCATCGGTGATGATCAGGTTCACAGGCTGGTTGGAGCGCTCCAGTTCGCCAGAGACCAGGAAGTAGGTCAGAGCGAAGTCCACGGTCAGAGCGCAGGGGCTGTTCTCGTCGGCGCCGTTCAGAGGGTAGATCTTGGACTCCACCTTCATGGGCTTCTGAGGATCGGTGAAGATGTTCTGACGCAGACCGTACAGAGGCAGAGCCTGGGCGTAGGTCATGTTCTCCATAACGATGATGGAGGCGTACTTCTCGGTGAACATGGAGGCGTAGGCGGTCTGCAGGCGGTCGTCGCCCTTGGCCACCCGGGCCAGGTTCACGATGGAGGGGTAGCCGAAGGAACGGTCGCCGTCCTTCAGGGCAGTGCGGCGCACCAGAACCGCATTGGACAGGGTCTCCTTGGCGGTCTTGCCGGTGACATCCAGAACCAGGTTCTTGTTGCCGGCGCCTTCCAGCTTCTTCACAGTGTCGTACAGGTCGGAGATACTCTCAGCGTAGACGCCCAGCACAACGCCGGCTTCCTTGGCCACAGCGTTCATGGCCTCCCAGTTGGCGGGGGTAGCGCCGTCCAGGATCACGTTCTTGCCGGCCACAGCCAGAGCGGCCTTGGCGCACTCCACATCCCAGCACTCCAGGATCAGATCCCGGCCGGTAGCGGCAGCCTTCTTGACCAGCTCGGCATAGACGGCAGGATCGTTCTGGGTGTTGGCAACGAAGACGAGCTCCACATACATCCGCTCGCCGATACGCTCATAGTCCACCTTCTGCATGTCAGCCAGCTTCTTGTCCACTTCCTCAGAGGACATGCAGGTGCAGACGGACACGGCATACAGGTTCTTGTTGACCAGGGTCTTCTCGTGACGGTACAGGACAGTCTCGCCGCCCAGCTTGTGGTCGCCCACTGCGATGGTCTTCATGGGGGGCGCGGTCTGCTCGTTCAGCATCGCCTTTGCATCGTCAGAGAAGTAGGGGCACTTGTCAATGGAAACAGCGCCCTGCGCCACCTTCATGCAGAATGCCATACAGGTGGGGCTGCCGCACTCCTTACAGTTCTTTTTCGGAGACAGCTTAAAAATGTCAAGACCTTTCAAAGCCATTGTATGTATCCTCCTTCCGATTAGACAAGTTCTTCGATGAACTTCTTGATGGTGGCAACAGCAGCGGGATGACGCATAATGACAGCGTCGGCGCCGCCGGTCAGGTTGGCTGCGGCGGTGGAGACTTCCATCTCGATGGCGCGCTCTTCCCGGCTGCCCCATGCGGGCTCATCTTCTTCGGTTGCGGAGGACTCCTTCACAGCCCAGGTGTCGGGAGACACGGGAGCAATGATGGGCATCTGCAGGTCGGCATCGGACTGGGCCAGAGCCGCCAGACGGACGCGGTCCAGAGTGGAAGCCACATACTCATAGCCATAACCAACAGCAGCAGTACCGATGTTCATAACGATGTTCTCAGGCTGGATGGACAGGCCCTTCAGCATGATGTTCAGCTGCTTGGCCAGGTTGATGTCGTCAGCGGTCTCAGCGCCCACCTTTTGGCCGTAAGCCAGGGCAACGGATGCGCCGACGGTCTTGTAGTCCTCGGATCTGGCGGACAGGACCAGGATGTTCTTGCCCTGCAGAGCCTCAGCGATCTTGGAGAACAGCTCGCCGTCCTTCTCGATGTTCTTGCAGCCCATGATGACGATGGGCATGGAGACAGCCTCGGCCACAGCCTTGGCATCGGCCACGCAGTCGGCAACAGAGCGGTTGGCGCCGTTGGGATCCGCGGACTCGAAGTGCAGGCACAGGAAGTCGGCGCCGGGCATGGTCTCGGCCTTCTTGGCGTAGTCGGCCATGGTCACGCAGCCAGCGTAGAATTCCTTCAGTGCGGGAGCATCCCATTCCGCGGCAGCATCGGAGATTTCAACACCGATCTTGGGCGCATTTTCGATGGGCGCATCGAAGGTGTAGAACGGCATCACATTCTGGCCGCCGATGACGATTGCCTTGTCACCGGTGCCCAGGGTAACGGCATTGATCTTGCCGTTAAAGGGAGCCGTCTTGGGAGTGAAAGCCATAGTTAATTATCCCCCTTGTTTGTTTTTTGAATTGGTATTTGAAAATGGAAAATTGGAAAAAGGAAGCCAACCGTTGTCATTTTCAACCTTCCACTTTTTACGGATTTTACAGGCCGATGGTGCGCATAATCCCGTTCAGAGCCTGTTTCATGGGATCACTTTCCGGCAGCTTGGCAGAAGGGTCACCGGCGCAGTCGCAGCGGTAGACCGCCTCGTCGTGAGGCAGCACGCCAAAGAGCTTCAGGCCGTGCTTTTCAATCTCAGCCTTAATGCCGTCATCCAGTTCCCCGTTGGGCGCCCGGTTGATAATCAGGCCCATCTGGCCAGGATTCAGCTGAAGCTCGTCGATCATCTCCGCGATTCTCGCCACAGCCTGGACGCCCCGGCGGGAGCAGTCGGAGATCAGCAGCATGGTGTCCACATGGGGCAGGGTCCCCCGGGCCACATGCTCCAGCCCCGCTTCGTTGTCCATAACGATGTAGGAGTAGTTCTTGGCATACTTGTCCACCTGGGCTTTCAGCACACCATTGACATAACAGTAGCAGCCCTTGCCCTGGGTGCGGCCCATGACCAGCATATCAAAATCGTCGTCCTCAATCAAAGCAGAACTGAACTTGTATTCCGCGTAATCCGCCTTGGTCATACCCTGAGGAATCGTGCCTTTCAGCTCCGCCTGGGCCATCTCCTCCCGAATCTGTCCCAGGGAAGTATCCACTTCCACACCCAGGACCTCGTTGAGGTTGGAATTGGCGTCCGCGTCTACCACAAGGACAGGCCCGCGCTTCTTTTTGCACAGATAATCGATAATCATGCCGCAGGTGGTGGTTTTGCCCACGCCGCCCTTACCGGCTACGGCAATGGTATGGGGTGTAGCCATAGTTCAGGATCTCCTTCAATCAGTGGATTTGCGAAATGCAGAATGGTATCATCCCCGGCGCTGCAGATGCAAGGCAAACATGGCAGATGGGGTGTCCCTTTTCGACGCCTGCATCTGTCTTGACTTCAAAGCAAAAGGAATCGTGCCGGTTGATTTTTCCTCAACAGGCATACGCCCGCCCCCGTGAAAACCCCTTTGCCCGCCAGGGAGTGCGTATCGTTTTGGACGCACTGCGCCCATATCGATACGATGTTATCGTATCACATATCGCGGCTAAATTCAACCCACAATTCACAGGAATTTGTAAAAAAACGAAGCTGCCGCCGATAATAACTCTCCCGGGGAACACCTTTGTCCTTCATCCAGGGATCGAATCAGATCGGCGTAAAAACATACTTCTCGATCAAACCGTCCACCACCGCGTGGATCGTGACGGCACCGCCGGTTCCTTCCTCCACGGACAGTTCGATCTGCTTTCCCTTCAGACGCTTCCGGAGGTAATCTTCCGGATTTTCGCATTCCACCTCTTCAAAGAAGATATCCCGCATCTGGTTGTTGCGGCACAGGTTTTTGATCTCGCGTACCAGTTCATATTCCGCCATTACGTTTCCTCCTTCCGCTTTTCAGCAAATTCTTCAAAGGCCTGATAAAAATCTCCCAGATGTCGGCCATCCACCAGCGCGTGGTTGCACTGGATGTGCAGGGGCATAAGGGTCTTCTCCCCCTCCCGGATATACTTGCCGAAGACGATCCTGGGATTGCAGTCAGCAGGGATTGGTACCGGCTGGATGACCTGGGTAAAGGCCACCCAGGGAACGCAGGACAGGAAAATCAGGTCTGTCTCATCCTCCTGGGTGCTGACAAAACCATGGCGGGTCATGGCCTCCCGCTGGCGTTCCTTGCCATAAGTAAGAAAACTCTCCAAACTCCGGCGACAGTCCGTGCGGCAGTTACAGAAGGTTTTATCCGGCAGGGCCACGGTATGGGCAGTATCGCAGTGGTCGAACTCGACAATCCTGTCCCCCACAATTCTCTGGCGCAGCTCCGGGACAGTATTGGCCGCGTTGGCCGCCGCCCACAGACAGGCCAGGAAGGTAGACCCGTCCCGCTCCCTGGCAAAGCCAATCAAGCCCGTCACATCCACATTGGCAGTCAGGCCGACATAGGGATAGGCCAGGGATTTGAAATATTCATAGTGGCTCCGGCGGGGATAGGTTTCCAGATTGATGTATTTCATAATACCTCCAGCAGCGGCTCCAATTGGCGAAGGGCTTCGATTTCGTAATCCGGTTGGATATTCCCCCAGGGAAGATGCTCCGGATTCACCCAGACCGTGGTGATTCCGGCGTTTTTGCCGCCTAGGATATCCGAGGTCAGGCTGTCCCCCACGATCACCGCTTTTTCCCGGTCAAAATCCGGGATCTGGGCAAAGCAGGCGTCAAAATATTCTTTCGAAGGCTTGTTGTAACCGATCTCCTCGGACACAAACACCTGCTCAAAGAAGCGGTACAGATTGGCGCTGGTCATGCGGCCCTTCTGCACTGCCGCCGTGCCGTTGCTGACCAGAAACAGCCGGTATTTCTTTTGTAAAGCTTCCAGGGCTTCCTCCGCCCCGGGAAGGAAGAAGTGGCCGATGGACAGGTTATGCTCATAATCCCTGGCGCAGGCAGAAGCGTCCGTCTCCACGCCCAGCTCCCGGAACAATGCGGCGAAGCGGTTCACCATGACTTCTTTTCTCGTCAGCTCCCCCCGCTCCAGCATCTCCCAATGGGCTTTGTTGATCCGGTGGTACAGCGTCAGAATCTCCTCCGTCGGCTCCACCCCGAAGTCCCGGATGGTTTTGGCCACGGCGATCCGCTCGGCCTTGTGAAAATCCAGGATGGTATCGTCCAGATCCAGAAGCAGAATTTCAACCATAGCTTGTCTCCTATCTTTTTCTCCATTTATCGCCGTTCTGTCACGGCAAACAATCAGATAAACACTTGTTTCGTTAGATGCTGCGCCGCTTGCTGATCTCACCCGCAATTCTGGCAAATTCCGGAATGCCCAGGGTTTCCCCTCTGACATTGGCGTCAAAGCCCGCGGCCCGGATGACCTCCGCCGCTCCGGTTTTTCCCAATTCCGGGAAGCCGGAGGCCAGGCCGTTGCTCAGCTTCTTCCGACGCATGGCGAAGCTGGCCCGGACCACCCGGAAGAATAGCTCCGGATCCGAAATGTCCCAGGGTTGCTCCTTCCGCGCTCGCAGCTGGATCACCGCGGAGGTCACCTTGGGCTGGGGCACAAAGCAGTGGGCCGGGACCTCAAACAACAGCTTAGGCTCCGCGTAATACTGGCAGAACACCGTAAACGCGCCATAATCCGATGAACCGGGGACAGCCGCAATGCGCTGGGCCACCTCCTTCTGCACCATGACAGTGACAGAATCAAAGCACTCCGCTTCCAGCAGGGCTATCAGGATGGGTGAGGTAATATAGTAAGGGAGATTGGCGCAGGCCATAGGACGCAGGCCGGGGAACTGCTCCTCCACCAGAGCGGGAACGTCCAACTTCAGCACATCTTCCCAGAGGATTTCCAGATTGTCGAATTCCCCCACGGTGATATCCAGAATGGGCTTCAGCCGCTGATCCACCTCCACTGCGCAGACCTTCCCCGCCCGCAGGCAAAGCTGCTGAGTCAGGGGGCCGATACCGGGACCGATCTCCAGCACCCCCGCAGTCTCGTCCACCCCGGCCTGCTCCGCAATGGACTGAGGCACCCAGGGGGCAATCAGAAAATTCTGGCCCTTGGCCTTGGAAAAATGGAAACCATGCTCAGAAAGCAAAGGCTTCATAACCTGCAAATCACAAACATTCACCATAAAAAGAACCGCCTTTCTTCTGACCATCATACCAGAAGAAAGACGGATTTGCAACGGAAAGTTACGCACTCACCGTAGGGGAGGGTCACTGACCCTCCCGGCGGCAGGTACTTATGTCTTACAAAAGCCACCGGCGAATACGAACCGGCTTTCGTACGGATTCGCCGAAGTGCAGCAGGAATGGTATTGGCATACTGTCGGGAGGGTCAATGACCCTCCCCTACAGCATCCGGTTTACCCAAGGAAGTAGATCGTACACACTCTCCTGCCGAACTGAATGCACTCGTCAAATGTGGGGAAATACAGGTCCATCCGGTCGCCCTTGATATCGCCGCCGCAGTCCTCCGCCACGGAAATGCCGTAGACGTAGGCCCCGTCGTTGGATACGATGAACATCCGGGTGCCGTAGGGGATGTACCGGGGATCCACCGCCACGGTCCCCCTGTGGACCGTGGTGCCGGTGGCAGTGGTGAAATCACATCCGGCATCGGTGTGGGTGTAGGCCGTGGCCCGGATGGTGGCGGTGTCCGTATAGGTCAGCACCTCTCCGGTAGGCAGGGTGATATAGCCGTCGCTGATCACCGGCATGGCCTCCGGGCCCGCAGCTTCCGGGGCAGCCCCAGTGCCGATACCAATGATCTCCGTCACCGGGGCCTTGGTCTGGGTCTGAGAAAGGACCTGCCGTCCGATCTCCACACCGTTGACATAGGTCACATCGGCGGTGCACAGCAGCTCCCCATCCACGCCCTCGATGAGCACGTCCTCCATCCCTGTGGGAACGGAAGCGTCGTTGCAGTAGCTGACCTCATGGGGCACGGTGGTGGTGTAGGTCTCCCGGACCGTGACGGTGCGTTCCACCCGCAGCACCATGCCGTCATAAGTCTCCACATCCATACCATGGGAGACCACGTCCTCTCCAGATACATCCAGATTCAGCCGGGACAGCAACTCCCCCGCTGTCTCGCCGGAACTGGTGGTCTGCGTGATCTGCCCATGGTACTCGATGGTGACTTTCTGGGCGCGGCGGATGGTAATGGTCTCCGCGCCGTCTACAGCCTGGGTAGTGTAGGTATCGTGTTCGCTCAGGGTTAGCCCGGCCTGCCCCAAAACCTCAGCAGGATCCGTGGCAAAGGTGGTGTATGTAACAACCCGGTCCCCATCCGTGATGACGTAGGTCGTGGCAAAGGCCGTCTGTCCCAGCAGCAGCAGCGCCAGGATCAACGTCATAACCACAGCCCCCAGGCGCAGAAGCAGCAGTTTTCTTTGCATGGCTCTATGCTTGGATTTCCTCATGGTGGGTACCTCCCCTTGCATCTGTAAAAGTAGAATACGGAGTCAGAAATATCAAAAAGTTACAAATTGCATGCATGTATGTTTTTGATGGGATTATTATATCAAATATTTCTAAAAAGTCAAGTATTTCATGACTTTTACCTGTTTTCGTCAACTTTTTACATAATTTTTGTGCATAAATTATGTAAACTCAGATACAAGATATTGGTCGGGCATCGTCACATTCTGCAATATCTTGTGTCAAAAAGTTACATCTGTTTACATAAGCTGTCGGATTATGTAACCTCTTGTAAAAAGCGGTAACCTGCGTGTTATGACAACTCCAGGGTCTGATTCCGACGCACTTCTCCACCATTTGACACAGATTTTTCCCAGCTGGGGGATTGACTTTCAAAAAAAAATGTGCTAAATTTTTGCTATCAGCTGCGACGAAGACACGCGTTTCCGGTAAGATTCCCAGAGAGGAAGCCATTTTGCTGCAAGGCTTCTGTACCCCTGCCGTAAGCGTCACCACTTCCGAGCCGCATCGGCGGAAATGCCATGCCGGGTACGCCCGTTACCGCGTCAATGAGTGACGGCGCAAGCCGTAACCAGGGTGGAACCGTGGAATACATCTGTATCCCACCCCTGATTTTTCAGGGGGTGGGTATTTTTTATACCTCTCCCCAATCAAAAAGGAGGCAAAAACCATGTCCGAAGAAAATCTGTACACCTTTGAAAACCCCGAGTACCGCAAGACCTACTGGCATACCTGCTCCCACATCATGGCCCAGGCCGTCAAGCGTCTGTGGCCGGAGGTAGCGCTCGCCATCGGCCCCGCCATCGACGAGGGCTGGTACTACGACTTTGACGCTCCCTTCTCCTTCACCCCCGAGCACCTGGAAAAGATCGAGGCGGAGATGAAGAAGATCTGCAAGGAGCGGCTCCGCATTGAGCGCAGCGAGAAGCCCCGGGCCGAAGCCATTTCCTATATGGAGGAAAAGAACGAGCCTTACAAGGTAGAGTTGATCAACGACCTGCCGGAGGATGCCGTTATCTCTTTCTACACCCAAGGGGACTTCACCGATCTGTGCGCCGGTCCCCATCTGGATCACACCGGCCGGGTCAAGCACAACGGCTTTAAACTGACCAAGTCCTGCGGCGCTTACTGGCGTGGCGATTCCAACCGTAAAATGCTCCAGCGAATCTATGGCATTGCCTTCCCCAGCAAGGACGAGCTGGACGAGTACCTGAAAAAGCAGGAGGAGGCCCTGAAGCGGGACCACAACAAGCTGGGCCGGGAACTGGAATTCTTCACCACTGTGGACGTAATCGGTCAGGGCCTGCCCATCCTGCTGCCCAAGGGTGCCCGGGTCATCCAGACCCTGCAACGCTGGGTGGAGGACGAGGAGCAGAAGCGAGGCTATCTGCTGACCAAGACCCCTCTGATGGCCAAGTCCGACCTGTACAAAATCTCCGGCCACTGGGACCACTATCTGGACGGCATGTTCGTCCTGGGCGATCCCAGCGACGAGACCAAGGAATGCTTTGCCCTTCGGCCCATGACCTGCCCCTTCCAGTATCAGGTGTATCTGAACCGGGCCCGGAGCTACCGGGATCTGCCCATGCGTCTGGGCGAGACCTCTACCCTGTTCCGCAATGAGGATTCCGGCGAGATGCACGGCCTGATCCGTGTCCGCCAGTTCACCATTTCCGAGGGTCACCTGGTTCTCCGCCCGGATCAGCTGGAGGAGGAGTTCAAGGGCTGCCTGGAGCTGGCGAAATACTGCCTGGAGACCGTGGGTATGCTGGAGGACTGCACCTTCCGCTTCAGCCAGTGGGACCCCGCTAACCCCAAGAACAAGTACGAGGGCACCGCCGAGCAGTGGGAGACCGCCCAGGCCGTTATGAAGCAGATCCTGGACGACCTGAATGTGGACTACACCATCGGCATTGACGAAGCCGCTTTCTACGGCCCCAAGCTGGACATTCAGTATAAGAACGTCTTCGGCAAGGAGGACACCATCGTCACCATCCAGATCGATATGCTGCTGGCAGATCGCTTCGGTATGGAGTACACCGACGCCGACGGCCAGAAGAAGCGTCCCTATATCATCCACCGCACCAGCCTGGGCTGCTATGAGCGGACTCTGGCCTACCTGATCGAGAAGTACGCCGGTGCGCTGCCCCTGTGGATGATGCCCACCCAGGTCAAGGTTATGCCCATCACAGACCGGGCCCACGACTACGCCAAAGGTCTTGTGGAGAAGCTGAACGCCGTGAACATCCACGCCGAGGGCGACTACCGCTCCGAAAAGCTGGGCTACAAGATCCGCGAAGCCCAGACGCAGAAGATCCCCTATATGCTGGTGGTAGGTGACCGGGATATGGAGAACGGTACCGTCTCTGTCCGGACCCGCAAGGGCGAGGATCTGGGCGCCATGACCCCCGATGCCTTTATGTCCAAGTGCCTGATGGAAATCGCCACCAAGACCAAGGAAATCTGACCGTTTTGAGGTGCGTTTCATGATCCTCATCGGTGTTGTTTCCACAGGCTCTCCCCTTCGGGAGCAGATCTTCTCCGGCGACTACGGAAAAGCCATCCGCCGGGCGGGGGCGGTTCCCATTTTTCTGACCTGGAAGAAGCAGCGGGCCGCGTTTTGGGCAGCCCATCTGGACGGCTTCCTGTTCACCGGCGGCGGCGATCCGGACCCCAAATATTACGGGCAAGCCATGCTGCCGGAGTGCGGTACCCCCAACGTCGTCCGGGACGAATTTGAGTTTGCACTGCTGAAGGCCGTCATTGATGCTGGAAAGCCGGTTCTGGGCATCTGCCGGGGCGAACAGATGCTGAATACGGCCCTGGGCGGCACCCTGATTCAGGATATCCCCAGCCAGCGTCGGTCAGCTGCCGCCGAAAATCACCGGGACGAGGAAGGCCGCCGCAATCCCAGTCACCCGGCCCGCCTGATCCCAGGGACAAAGCTCCGGGAATTGCTGGGCTACGAAGAGTTGCTGACCAACAGCATTCACCATCAGGCTGTGGACGTTCCCGCCCCTGGGCTGCGGATCTGCGCTGTCAGCCCTGCGGGGATCGTCGAGGGCATTGAAGCGGAAGATGACCGCTTCCTTCTGGGCCTGCAATGGCATCCGGAAGCGCTGGCCGCCAACGACCCCATCATGCAGCGGCCCTTCGATGCCCTGGTGGAGGCCTGCCGGAAAGCGCCCTGAACTCCTTATTAAGATTTCCTGAAGAACGCAAGCCATCCTTCCCGGATGGCTTGTTTTCTTCGGCAAAATGTGGTACCATGAATTGCAGTTCATTTTTTACCAGGAGCTCTGTTATGAAAACCATTCTCTCCCTGCTTGGGCCGAGGCAGATCGCGGCGATGATCGTCTGCGCCTTTCTCGCCGCCTTGGCCTTCTTTCTAAAATTCTGCGTCCCCGGCTACAGCTTCTCCGCTTTGGTCTGCCTGTGTCTGATCGGCCTGATTCTGTTCTATGCCCTGATGCCCATGGTGGGGCTGCGGCTGCCCAAGTTTGCCAAAATCACCACGCTGGTTGTCACCGTCGTCCTATGCATTGGTCTGACGGTGGTGACTGTCACGGAGGCTCTGATCATCCGCGCCAGCTTCGGCGATCCCCAGGAGCAGGTGGGATACATGGTGGTGCTGGGAGCCAAAGTGAATCACGATGGTCCCTCTGTTTCCTTGTGGGACCGGATCTGCGCCGCCTACACCTATCTGGACGAGCACCCGGACGTCATCGCTGTGCTTTCCGGGGGACAAGGCACTGATGAGCCTATCACTGAGGCGGAGTGCATGTACCGGGAGCTGGTAAACCTGGGCATAGACCCTCAGCGGCTGTGGATTGAGGATGAGGCCACCTCCACTTGGGAGAATATGAACTTCTCCCTGGATCTCATCGAAGAAAAAACCGGCCAGCGTCCCGCCAAGCTGGGGGTGCTCTCCAGTGAATACCACCTGTTCCGGGCCGGGCTGTTCGCAAAAGAATGCGGCGTGGAGGAATTCGTGGGCATTCCTGCCAAGACATCCCGTCTTTCTCAGGCCGTGAACCATTTCCTGCGGGAAGTGGCCGGGGTCTGGCACTATCTGATATTAGGAGGATAATATGATTAACAAAGCCTATGCCGATTACGCCTGGGAGCAGACGGAAGCGCTGCTCGCCATCGATTCTCCCTCCGGCTTTGCCGCCAAAGCGGCTGCCTGGGTGAAGGAGGCGTTCCAGTCTCTGGGCTTCGATGCAAGGATCACCACCAAAGGCGGCGTGCTCATTGATCTTGGCGGTGCGGACACGCAGGATGCCCTGCTGTTGGAGGCCCATACGGACACTCTGGGCGCTATGGTAGCCGAGATCAAAGGCAGCGGCCGGCTGCGGGTGACAAACCTGGGCGGTATGCGGGCAGAAAACGGCGAAGCGGAAAATGTAAAGGTCTACACCCGCAGCGGCAAAATCTACGAAGGAACCCTCCAGCTGTGCAACGCCTCCGTCCATGTCAACGGGGAATACGGCAATGCCAAGCGCAGCTTCGACACCACCGAGGTGGTGCTGGACGAGGATGTCCGCAACGCGGAAGATACCCGCGCTCTGGGCATTGAGGTAGGCGATATCGTCTGCTTCGAGCCCAGAACCCGGCGGACAGCCAGCGGCTACCTCAAGAGCCGGTTTCTGGACGACAAGCTCAGCGTGGGCATTCTGTTGGGCTTCGCCAAGTACCTGTCCGACAACCGCATCACCCCTTCCCGCCGGACCTATGTCCATGCGACGGTCTATGAGGAAGTGGGCCACGGCGGCGCGGCGTCGGTTCCCAAAGGCGTGACGGAAGCCATCTCCGTGGATATGGGCTGTGTCGGCGACGGCCTCAGCTGTACAGAGCGTCAGGTCAGCATCTGCGCCAAGGACTCCGGCGGCCCCTACAGCTACGAAGTGGTGGGCAAGCTCATCGATGCCGCCAAGCGCACAGAAGCCGACTATGCCGTGGACGTATATCCCCACTACGGTTCTGACGTGGAAGTTACCTTGCAAGCTGGACACGATGTACGCCACGGTCTCATCGGCGCGGGTGTCTATGCCAGCCATGGCTACGAGCGCAGCCACATCGACGGAGTCTACAATACGCTGAAGGTGCTCTGCGGATATCTGAACGTATAACAAAACATCCCGGATAACCGATAAAAGGGTTATCCGGGATGTATCTCTTTGCGAAATGATCTTTTAGCGATGCAGGGCCTTGCGCAGCACCGGGGCGATCAGCAGCGCCACACCGCCGCCGATGAGCGCGGTAATCAGCTGGGGCCAGGCGAACATGGTGGGCAGCATCTTCAGCATGGGCTCCTTCAGGGTGCCGGCAGCCAGCAGCGGTGCGGAGGCCAGACCGCAGATGATCTTCACCACCAGCACATACAGCACCGCGAACTTCGCCACTGCGGCAACCAGCCAGGCAGTGATCTGGGTTCCGATGGGCTTGCTCTTTCCGCCGGTGATGACCCGCAGCAGCACCACGAACACCGTGTTGCCCACCATGATGGCAGGAATCGTAACAATCTGAGGGGCGATGCCCAGCAGGTAGGCCAGCACAGGGGAAATAATGGCAATGGTAATACCGCTGCTCATTCCGGCAAACAGCACAGCAATAGCCAGCACCGCGTTAACGCAGGAACCGGTGACGAGCTGGCCGAAGCCCTTGGTGACAGCCTGCAGCACGATCAGCAGCGCCAGCAGTACGGCAGTTTCGGTGATCCAACGAATCTTTTTATTCATATGTAACTCCTCTTTTCTTTTCGTCTGAACCCACAACATTGGAATAGGCAGTTTTCACACTGACCCCCGGCAGACTGCCCACCTTGCCGGACAGAGCGGAAATGGTGTTCTGAGGCGCGTCCAGAGCAATGGAAATGATATTGACGCCCCGCTTGCGGTAGGGGATTCCCATACGTCCGATGATAAAATCTCCATACGCATGCAGCAGGGTATTCAGCGCTTCCACCGCTTCGGGGTTCTCCACAATGATGCTCATAACCGCTACCCTTGTCTCCATGAACCTTCCCTCCTTCAAAAAGATTTCCCGCTGCTCCAAGATGCGGCAGCGGGAAAGAAGTCACAGAAATACACGTTCCGTGACCGATATCCGTATTCGCACCTTTCACGCAGCTTGACCGCTTAATGTCAGGATACTGGTATTATAGCACAACGCAGTCGTTTTGTCCATATCCTTTTTCAGCAAAATGCCAGATACGAAATGCTAATGATCCATTCTGCACAATCTCCCCGGACAATGTGTCCGGGGAGGAAGCGTTTATCTGGATTTCAGTGCTTTTCTTTCGTCCTTGGTTCTGGCGAAGCGCTCCAGCTCCGGCACCAGGATGATGCAGATCAACGCCGCTGTAAAGCCGCCGTTGTACAGGCAGAAGCCGCCGTGGAGGCTGGGTACCGAGGTCACCAGCAGATAGTGCAGCACCGCCGCCAGGAAGCCGAACTTCCAGCCGTACTTGTCCGCAATAGGGCTCAGGCCGTTGGCGTAGCAAAGTCCCACGCAGATGGCCTGGGCATTCACGGCGAATGTGAAATTGCCGCCAACCAGGGGAGATATCCAACCGCAGACCGTGGAGGCCACAATATAGCCCAACATAATGGGCCAGACGTTGCCAGGATGGGAGCCGGAATTGCAGGTAGCCAGCATACAGAAGATAATGCCGAAGGTCACGCCGTTGAAGCTGGCGCCGATCAGATTGTAATAGCCCAAAATGAACAGGCCGAAGACACCCACGTTCATCAGGTAAACGGAATTGCCATAGGTGGAGGAGAAATTGGTCACCAGATCCGGGTCGATCAGCAGCTGCCAGTAATCCTTGGGCCGACACCCCAGCGCAAAGGCAAAGACAATGCACAGGCCGAACAGCACACAGCAGAACACATTGACCGTCAGCCGGGAGGCAACCTGCAAGCTTTCTGCGGCAGGGGCTGCGGGCAGGGCCACTCCCAGGGTCTTGTACAATGTGGCGTTCAGGAGAAAGGCTGTCATACCCACAGGCAGGGCCGCGCTGTACAGATCAAAACCCTTGTGCACCTTGGGGGAGTTGGCAAGGCCCGCGGGCAGGAAGAAGCCAATGACAAATCCCACCGCCAGGGCAATTAGAATGCCCTCCAGATTGAAGCCCACTGCCTCCGCGTTGGGGTAGCGAATCATCAGGTCGGTGATCAGCGGAGCAATACCAGTGGAGAACAGCATGGCGTTCACCAGGGAGCCCAGTTTCTCCTTCTTCACGAAACCGTAGATCATGACGCCGAAAATGGAGGGCCAGATGTTCAGGATGTTGATGCCCCAGGAGGCGAAGCCCACGGTCAGGATAATCGCCAGGTTGGAAACATTGGTCAATGTCCCTTTCAAAACGATGAACAGCAACAGACAGATGGCGCTGACCAAACCCATATTCAGAAAGGTGGCTGCGTAGCCCCCCACGGCGAAGTAGTTGGTGGAAATTTTGCTGGGGTGGTTCAGGATCTGCCACAGGCCGCTGAACATGGTCCCCCGGTCCCCCATGCAGACCGCCGCCACCAGGAACGCCGCAGTGAAAAACGTGAAGAACAGCTTCAAGAAGTCGGATTCTGAGAGATTTCTGATCTTTTTCATAAGGCACACTCCTATAATTTTTTGATTCAGCTTGGCCCTGTTTCCCCTTTCTGTGAAAACAAAAAGGGCAATTCAGCCTCAAACTGAATCGCCCAGACGGTCGGCATAACAACTCTTACACTCCCCAGCGGTCATCCGCTTTCTCCGTCAGTCACGTAAGAGGATACCATTATTGTAGTAAAGAAATCCCAATTTGTCAACAAGAAAATGCCCTCCGCCATAGGCCAATGTCATCAACTTAAGCATTGAGAGCCGTATCGTAGGGGGCGATGCCCACATCGCCCCGCAGGGAAAGCTACACTTTTTGCACCAGACTGCGGCGAATTCGGAACATTGAGCAAGGGCCGATGTGGGCATCGGCCCCTACGGAGCGGCCTTAAGTTGATGACATTGCGCCATAGGCGGAGGGCAGGATTTTATGACTTGACTTCGTTGTGTTTTCTGGCACTGATACGGCCTTCGGGCTTGATCTCCCCAACGGCCAGCAGGGACCGCTTGGTCAGGTTGGGTCCGATGAGCTCATAGACCAGCACTGCGAACAGCACCACATTTCGGGCCAGAGCGCCGTCGGGCAGGCTCGCGGCTGTCAGCGCCATACCCAAGGCCACACCGGCTTGGGGCAGCAGGGTGATGCCCAGGTGATCCGTGATGGGCTTTGGCTGATCCGTCAGCTTGCAGCTGATCGCAGCGCCGTAATTTTTCCCGGCGGACCGGGCCAAAATGTAGATGACACCCACCAGAAGGGTTATGGGCTGCACCAGCACGTTCAGATCCAGTTCCGCACCGGAGAGGACAAAGAACAGGATATTCAGCGGCATGACCCAGCCGTCTACACGGCTCATCAGCTCCTCAGAAGTGGAGCAGACATTGCAGAATATCGTACCGGTCATCATGCAAACCAGCAGCAGGGAGAAGCCGCAGTGAATCCCGGCTACCTCAAACTCCATCATGGATAAGCCCACGGTCAGCAGTACAAAGGCCACAGAGATGGTCATACGCTTACTTCTGGAGTGAAAGAACTGCTCCACCCAGTTCAGGAGCCAGCCCATGGCACTGCCCAGGCCCAGGGAAAGGATGATCTCAATGATGGGCTCCACCACCACTGCCAGCACGCTGACATGTCCGTTGGACAGAGCCGTGGCAATACCGAAGGACACAGAGAACAGCACCAGGCCTACCGCGTCGTCAATGGCCACCACCAACATCAGCAGCCGGGTCAGAGGGCCGTCGGCCTTATACTGCCGGACCACCATCAGCGTCGCCGCCGGAGCCGTGGCCGCAGCGATCGCGCCCAGGGTGATGGCGCAGGGAATGGAGATCACAGAGGGGAAGCAAAAATGCAGTCCAACCAGTACAATATCCACCAGCACAGTGGTAAAGACCGCCTGCAAAATGCCGATGGTAATGGCCTTCGCGCCGGTGGCCTTCAGCTGGCTCAGCCGGAATTCATTGCCAATGGTAAATGCAATGAAGCCCAATGCCGCCTGGGTGATGATGCTCATGCCCTCCACCTGCTCCAGGGAGTTGAACCCCAGGCCGGGGATCCGCAGCGCGCCCAGGCAGAAGGGCCCCAGCAGCAAGCCCGCCACCAGGTAGGCCGTAACGGCAGGAAGATTGACCAGCTTGGTCAGACGGGACATCATCAGTCCGCCTACCAACCCCACAGCAAGACAAATCAGATAGGTTTCCATATAAATCCGCTTTCTTTCCAAATATAGATTTTCGGACCGTATCATACCACCATTATGCCCAGACCGCAAGCGGAATTCCCGCCAAACTTTCTTCCAAATAAGAGAAATGTTTGTGCAATACTTTCAATTTGGAAACAGGTATTTTGTATATTACTGCCAATGTTTGTTGCCGTCGCAAAAAAGGAGGCCGCCGAAGCAGCCTCCTGCAATCCGTATCTGATTAAATTCTCTCCGCCGCCTCAACAACGTGCTTCATCAGCACGGAAGTGGTGACAGAGCCGACACCGCCAGGAACCGGCGTGATGGCCTCCACAATGGGCTCCACCTCGTCGAACTTGGCATCGCCCGCGATGCCGCCCTTGCCGCCCTTGGCGTTGATCTTCTCCGCGTCCCAGTTGATGGACACATCGATGACCACCTGGCCGGGCCGGACATAGTCCTTGGTCAGGCTGTTCAGCACACCGGCAGCAGACACGATGATATCCGCATTGCGGCAGATTTCCGCAGTGTTCACGGTCTTGGTGTGGCAGACAGTGACGGTGGCGTTTTTACCCATCAGCATCATGGCGGCAGGCTTGCCAACCACCAGGCTCCGGCCGATGACAACCGCGTTCTTGCCCTTGCAGTCAATGCCATAGTAGTCCAGGATCTCCATGCAGGCGGCGGGGGTGCAGGGGGCGAAGCCCAGATCCTTCAGGCCCTCAAACACACCGGCATTGGACAGGTGGGTCATGCAGTCCACGTCCTTCTTGGGGGCCAGACGGTTGCAGATTTCGTTTGTGTCCGCCTTCAGGTGCTTGGGCAGGGGCCGGAACATCAGGACGCCATGGATGGTATCGTCGGCGTTGACCTGATCGATGGCCGCCAGCACGTCTTCCTTCGTGGCGTCGGCAGGCAGCTCGAACTTCT
This sequence comes from Faecousia sp., assembly GCA_051867395.1. Taxonomy (GTDB): domain Bacteria; phylum Bacillota; class Clostridia; order Oscillospirales; family Oscillospiraceae; genus Faecousia. Next base: position 18,167 of record JBJDYN010000020.1, read on the forward strand.
TGACATCCACGCCTACCAGCTCAGCACGTTTGGTGGCGCCCTTTTCGTAGGACAGGTCGGAAGGATCTGCACCCACCCGGATGATGCCCAGCGTAGGCACAACACCCTTTTCCCGAAGGGCAGCGGTACGGGTCTGCAGATTCGCGTTCAGGGCATCAGTAACTTCCTTACCCAGCAGCAGTTTAGCCATAGTATCTATTCCTCCAAATCAATATCTGATAGTTATTGGCCGAAGCCGGCTTTGACTTCGTTGAAGATATCGTCCGCCAGGGAGCAGTACTTGTTCAGCATCAGATTTGCCTTGCGGTTCATCTCCTCCGCCACATCCCGGTTTTTCAGGCTCTTGGTGTTGATGAACACATTCAGAGACGCGGCCTGCAGAGCTGCCTTGCAGCAGACGGCGCCGCAGCCGGCATCGGACACCGCCAGACGGCTGCCCTTGGCGGCAAACACGGTGATGCAGTCGATGGCCTCGCAGCACAGCTCCATGATGTGCATGGGCACGGCGCATGCGGTAATGGTGGCCTCCTCCAGGATCTTATCCCGGTCAGGATTGTCCTTGGGAATGCCGTAGGCCTTGGACAGGGGAACGAAGCCCTTGTCATCGGCCTCCACCTGATCCAGCAGCTCCTTCTGCAGTGCGTCGCACTTTGCCTTCAGGGCGATGATCTCCGCTTCCACGTCGGCATACTTCTTCTTGCCCACGGTCAGGGAGCCCACCATGTTGCCCAGAGCGGTGCCGATGGCACCCACCAGGGCCGCCGCGCCGCCGCCGCCGGGTGCGGGAGCGTTGGAAGCCAACACCTCCACAAAGGTGCGGCAGGATTCGAGAGTCATATCCATTGAAAATTTTTCCTTTCTGAAAAATTTATGTAATAAGTAAAAGTGAATAAGTAAGGTGTCCGCTTCGCGGACTATTTCGATCGTCTGCGGAGCAGACACCTCACTTCTTACTTCTTCACGATTCCTTCTTCCTTATGCTTTTTCCAAGAATTTGGAAAAAGCACAGGCGGTGGGGCCGCCTGTGCTTTGGGGAAGTGTTGGGAATTAGAACAGGCCGGAGATCTTGCCGGTCTCGTCCACATCGATGCGCTCAGCGGCGGGCACCTTGGGCAGGCCGGGCATGGTCATGATCTCACCGGTCAGGGCAACCAGGAAGCCGGCGCCGGCGGAAACCTTCACGTTGCGTACGGTAATGGTGAAGCCGCGGGGTGCGCCCAGCTTGGTCTGATCGTCGGAGAAGGAATACTGGGTCTTGGCCATGCAGATGGGCATCTTGTCGTAGCCCAGCTCGGTCAGGGTCTTGATCTGCTTCTCAGCGTTGGCAGTGAAGTTCACGCCGTCGCCATGATAGATCCGCTTGACAATGGCCTCGATCTTCTCCTTGATGGGCAGATCCAGGTCATAAGCGAAGGAGAAGTCGTTGGGCTGCTCGCACAGACGGACAACTTCCTTGGCCAGCTCGATGCCGCCTTCGCCGCCCTTGCCCCAAACCTCGGACAGAGCAACGTTGACGCCCAGCTCCTTGCACTTGGCCTCGATGAGCTTCAGCTCGGCCTCGGTGTCGGTGGGGAAGCGGTTGATGGCAACCACGCAGGGCAGCTTGTAAACCTGGGTGATGTTCTCCACATGCTGCAGCAGGTTGGGCAGACCCTTCTCCAGAGCCTCCAGGTTCTCCTTGCCGGTCTCGGCCTTGGGCACGCCGCCGTTGTACTTCAAGGCGCGGGCAGTGGCAACCAGAACCACGCAGGAGGGCTTCAGGCCAGCCATGCGGCACTTGATGTCCAGGAACTTCTCAGCACCCAGGTCAGCGCCGAAGCCAGCCTCGGTGATGGCGTAATCGCCCAGCTTCAGAGCGATCTTGGTAGCGGTGACGGAGTTGCAGCCGTGGGCGATGTTGGCGAAGGGGCCGCCGTGAACGAAAGCGGGGGTGTGCTCCAGGGTCTGAACCAGGTTGGGCTTCAGAGCATCCTTCAGCAGAGCGGCCATAGCGCCCTGAGCGTTCAGGTCACCGGCGGTGACGGGCTTGCCGGCGTAGGTGTAGCCAACCACCAGACGAGCCAGACGGTTCTTCAGATCGGTAATGTCGGAGGCCAGACACAGAACAGCCATGATCTCGGAAGCCACGGTGATGTCGTAGCCGTCCTCACGGGGGGTGCCGTTGACCTTGCCTCCCAGGCCGTCCACCACGAAGCGGAGCTGGCGGTCATTCATATCGACGCAGCGGCGCCAGGTGATCTGACGGGGGTCGATACCCAGAGCGTTGCCCTGGTAGATATGGTTATCGAGCATCGCAGCCAGCAGGTTGTTGGCAGCGCCGATGGCGTGGAAGTCACCGGTGAAGTGCAGGTTGATGTCCTCCATGGGAACGACCTGGGCGTAGCCGCCGCCGGCCGCACCGCCCTTGACGCCGAAGACAGGGCCCAGAGAGGGCTCCCGGAGCGCCACCATAACGTTCTTGCCGATCTTGCGCATGCCGTCAGCCAGGCCAACCGTTGTGGTGGTCTTGCCCTCACCGGCGGGGGTGGGGTTAATGGCGGTGACCAGGATCAGCTTGCCGTTGGGCTTGTCAGCCATGTCCTTCAGGATGTTGTAGTCAACCTTTGCCTTGTAGTTGCCGTACTGCTCCAGATACTTCTCGTCAACACCGGCGGTCTTGGCGATCTCACTGATGTGGAGCATAGGGGTTTCCTGTGCGATTTCGATGTCGGATTTAAAAGCCATGTTAATACACTCCTTGTAATTTGTTGGTGCCTACCGTCTTCTGTGGATCGGCCCATACAGGAATTTATGCAGCTGCCGTTGCAGTGGCTCACTGCACATTGTTTAATCGGTACTTAAGTACCGAAACAAGAATACCACTTTGTTACACAATTGTCAATATCCTTTTCCCGGATTTCGTGACGAATTTGTGAATTATCACGATGTTTCTTGGGCCTGGAAAACCAATCCGCCTGTACTGGCAAAAAGGGAAATGATCGTTCGCCGCAGACTTTATTCCACCTTGAACATCACCGTCACCGGATCCGTCTGGGCCGTCACAATTGTGAGCCGTGCCTCGCCCCGTCTGCCAGTGGTCTTCACAAAGGTGCCCGTCATGCCGCCTTCTGCGGTGACCACCTCCGGGCCTACCAATTCCGCCTCCCCTTCCAGCCGGAACCGGACAGGCAGCTGGGCATAGGAGGCGGGGCAGCCATGTTCATCCAGAATCCGGATGCGCACCGCCGCCATATCGTAGGTGTTTCCCTCCGTCAGATGGGTGTGGCTTGTCCTGACCTCCAGGTGCAGCTTCGCACTGGGACCGCAGGTAACGGAAGCCACCACGCTTCCATCCTTCTCCGCGTCCAGGCGCCAGACAATCGCCTCGTCGCCCCAGCCGCTGATGTACTTCCCATAAAGCGCCATGGCATCCTCATATTTCAGGCCATACCTCATCATGGCATAGCCCATCTGGGCCATGTCCACCGGGCTCAGATTCGAGAGGCCCTTCTCCCGAATCGCCAGCAGGCATTTGCGCACGATGTCGGCTTTCTTTTTATCGTAGCCCTCTTGGGTTTCCAGCAGGCAGCCGACAGTGTCGTTCAGAACCATGGGGCCATGGGGTAAGCCCTTCCAGTCCCCTTTGGAGAGCTTCGTGACAACGCAGTCATTTTTATACAGGCTCACGGAATCCGCGTTTGTGAAAACGTAGACATCTCCGATTTGCCCACCCGGGTAGTCGCCGATGTCCATGGGAGATCCCACCGCCAGCACCGGGGCGCCCTCTCCCTGGCTGGCATAGGTATAGGCCGCCAGCTTGGGATTCCGGAACGCATCCATGACCCCATGGTAGCAAACCCGGTCCCCGGAGCCGAAATCCTTATGGGTGGGATAGTCGAACATACACCAGCCGAAGCAGCCCACATGACCGCCGTCGGCAGCGGCATCGTTCAGCACCCGGGCGTGGCGCAGGGCCTGCTCCTGGCGGCGCTGCCAGGGATCATAGGACTTGGTGGGGAACATATGCCCGTTATGCTCCGAAATCAGCAGGGCTTTCTTCTCATCGGGAGTCACCGCTTTTTTAGGCTTACAGCCGGGATTCTTTCCCGTGTGGGAAAAGTCGTTGTAGGCATAGATGTCCTCCAGAAGGCTGCTCTTCTCCAGGTAGCGGACGCCGGTGGTGGCCCGGCTGGGATCCAGAGCCCGGGCCAGCGCGTTGGTGCGGCGGTACAGGGCGTCGTCGTCCTGGCTCTCGTTAATCCGCACACCCCATGCAATAATGCTGGGATGATTGCGATACTGCAGCACCATCTCCCGGGTGTTCTCCACTGCCTGCTCCTTCCAGCTTTCGTCGCCGATATGCTGCCAGCCGGGAATCTCCGTCAGCACCAGCAGTCCCTGGCGGTCACATTCGTCCAGAAAATACTGGCTCTGGGGATAGTGGGAGGTGCGGACCGCGTTGCAGCTCAGCTCCTCCTTCAGGATCCGGGCGTCCTCGCGCTGCAGCCGTTCCGGCGCGGCGTAGCCCACATAGGGATAGCACTGGTGCCGGTTCAGCCCCCGGAGGAAGACCTTCTTCCCGTTGAGGTAGAAGCCGTCCGCCCGGAATTGGGCAGTGCGGAAGCCGAATTTCACCTTCTGCACGTCCAGTGTCACGTCGTCCCTGCACAGGGTCACCCGGCAGGTGTAGCGGATAGGATGCTCCGTGTCCCAGGGCTTCACGTCTGGGCAGCTTAGAGTCGTCGGCTCTCCGGCGGCGCAGTCCTTCCGGGCCAGGACCCGGCCGCCTTTCGTCAGCTCCACCTTCATGGTGCAGCCCTGACCGTTTCGAACCGCGGCTTCCAGCTTCATGGTGGTCAGGGTAGGCGTGGTGACATACAGATCCTCCAGGAAGCTCTGCTCCCGGACATCCAGCCACACCTCCCGGTACAGTCCGCCATAGGTCAGATAATCAATGGCAAAGCCGAAGGGCGGCACCTGGGGATTTTCCGTGGTGTCCAGCTTCACAGCCAGCAGATTCTCCCCATCCCAGTTTACCTCATGGGTAATCTCCACACGGAACGCCGTATAGCCGGTGCGGTGGGTGGTCAGTTCCCGCCCATTGACGTATACGGTGGCGATATGGGCCGCGCCGTCGAACTGGAGGAACAGCCGTTTCCCTGTCAGCTCCTGTCCCAGCGTCAGCTTTCTCCGGTAGCCGCAGACCATCTGATAGGCCTGATGGTCGGCATAGTGCTGCGGAAGCTCCTGAACGGTATGGGGCAGCCGGACAGCCGTGCCCTCCCCTTCTCCCAACGCGAACCCATCGAACCATTGGGGGACAAATTCCCAGTTATTGCACAAGCTCAGCATATGTCAGTCTCCTTGTATCTCCTTCATTCCAAATCGGAAATGATCGTTTATCTTCGCGCCCATCGTAGGGCTTATGTCATGACATAAGCCCTACAGTGGGGTGCAAGCGTAAACGATCTTTTTCGCACCTCCATTATACCGCACACGGCGGCCTGACTCAAGAGGGTCGTAAAAAAACAAGCTCCGTTCTTTTTCGGAACGAAGCTTGTTATCCCATTGCATCAGGTAATTCTGACTGCCGCCACAACCAGGCGGCCATTGTCCAGGGTATACTCGCAGGTGGACAGACAAATCAGCTTATCGCCATACTTGGGTGTAATACCGGTGTCATAGAAGGACAGCTCCTTGCACATCATCACAAACTCGTTGAACTCATCCTCCGTCTGGGCGTCCACGAACTGGTGGTAGGAGAAGCCCTCGCCAACGTTGGCGCTGGTCTTGAACACGGCAAAGATCTTGTAAGTATGGTACTCCGTCAGGGTATCGAAGAAAATCAAGCTGTTATTGTCCCAGGTGGACTTGTTCTGATAGGCCATCAGGCCGGCAAACATGCTGCCGTCCGCCATGTTGTGTCCAAACATGGTAATGTTGTCGCTGGGCTCGTTGATGTCCGCAGCCTCCCAGGCATAGATGGCTCCCCGCTTGCTGTCCTTCTTGTCGAAGTCCCGGTACAGGTAGTAGTTGGGATCATCCGGGGTCTGCAGAACAGGGTAGTTCACCTTAGTCCCTTCGATCTTCAGCCAGCCAACCATATCGGAATTCTGGTTGTACAGCTCCTCATAGCCGGGGATCATGGTGGGTTCCGTGGTCTCGTCGGGTTCGGTTTCGCCGACAGTCTCAGGAACTTTGGGAGCCGTCGAAGCAGCCGTCTGGGCTTTGGACGCAATCTCGGCCAGCTGGTTATACCGGTCCTCCTGTTCCTTGCCCTCCAGCAGGTAGCTGCCCACCATAAACGCGCTGACACCGAAGACGATCAGGAGGAGAACAATGATAACCGTAAAAATAAATTTCTTCTTCATAGACGATTACCTCCGTTTGCCTCTTATTATAATCCAGCCGTCCCCGGTCTGTCAAGGCGTCCAAAGCTTAAGAAACGTTTAGCTTTTTTACCACTTCATGTAATACATATTCAATGCGTCCCGCATAGCGTAGTAATTGGGCAGGTTCCGCCAGCCGCTGGATACCGTAGCGTTGCCGCTGCCTACCACATGGGTATTGGGCAGAGCCTGAGCGATCTTACCTGCCGCGCCGGGACGGAAGACGCACCAGACGTTTTTCAGCCAGGTCATTTGGCAGATGGGCGTCACATCCGCGCCGTATTTGCCGATGTTCAGATCCTCCAGGGCCGTGCAGCCCAGCAAGGGCGTGTAATCCGCAATGGGGCTCCAGTCCAGCTCCAGGAAGATCAGGTTCTTGCAGTTGCTGATGGGGGTGATATCCGTAACCTCCGTATGGGCCAGGATCAGGTATTTCAGGTTGGGCATGTAGGCTACGAAGCTGATGTCCTTCACGCCCATATGGCCCACGTCGATGGCGATCATATCCTCGCAGTAGCGCAGGTTGTAGGACCACTCATCCTTGAAATATCCCACGCCGTCCCGGCTGGGCATGAAGGAAGTGGCATCCGTCCGGGTGGGCAGCTTCTCGCTGCAATACACGATCCAGACCACCTTGTAATCCTCCCGGGCCCGTTCCCGGTAGGCGGCGATCTCCTCGTTGTCCAGGCCGCAGTCCCCCAGGAACACCTGCTCCGCGTCCGGGAAGTAAGCCATACCCTGCTCCACCTGCTCCACACTCTTGATTGTCGCTTCAGACAGGTCAATCTCCACATCCTCGGTGGTAAACACCTTGCCGCAGAGCTCCTGTGCCCAGGTGATCTTCACATCCGGTCTGGTCTGCCGCAGCTGCACCAGATTCTCCGCAGAAGCCATGGGCTTGACCAGATGCAGCTGCTTCATATCCGGCAGGAACTGCAGCAGATTCAGTTCCTCATCAGAGATATTGGTAACTCTGACATTCTTTTCCGTCTCTGCCACAGTCTTCCCGCCCAGCTTCACGGAGAAGTTCAGGTCATGACTATGGCAGTATTCCCGCAGCCCGGCAAAATTCGCTGTATCTTCACCGCCGCTGACCACTACCGTTTTCAGGGACTTCAGGCACTCCAGCAACGGAATCTCTTCCACGCTGATACGGTCAACCGTGATCTTCGTAGTGTCCGGAGCGAAGGCTGTGCCGCCCAGGGTCACGCTGTAGTTCACCGTCACCTCCGGACGCCGCTTCTCCAGTGCCAGCAGCTGGAAATAGTCCGTGCACTGTTCTGCGTTGACGGTTTCCAGCTCCGTCAAATAGTCCAGCGTCTTGACATCCGCATCCGTCAGAGATGTGATCGTCAATTCCTTGGTATCGTCCGGGTAGCGTCCGTTCTGAAAGGGTACATCCCAATGAATCTCGCACTCCGGCATCTGGCGGCAAAGCTTCTGATAATCCTTCAGGCTGATATCCTCGCCCCGCAGATCCAGAGCCTGTGCATCTTGGGGATAAAACCGGAAATTCACCATGACGTAGTGCGTCATGCCCCACAGCACACCCGCCGCCAATACCGCGATCAGGGCCAGCACGATCACCAAAATCCAAAGCTTTTTCGTTCCGCTCAATCTGAGTCCCTCCTGAAATGTCATATGTTTGCTGATTTTCCAGATACGAAGTTTATTATCACCCTGATCGAGAAATAAGTCAAGAATAAATTACGGAAAGAGAGCGGCGCCCGCAGCCCTTGCTCCAAAAAACCCGCACCGATCGCGCTGTGAAAACTATAATGGAGACAGGAGGTGCAATATGAATCATTTTGTTTTGCTGGCACTGGCGGCGACGCTGGGAACCTGGCTGGTGACAGCGCTGGGTGCGGCTACCGTCGTCTTTTTTACATCCCCCAGTCCCAAGGCGCTGAACCTCATGCTGGGCTTTGCGTCCGGGGTCATGATCGCGGCCAGCTTCTGGTCCTTGCTGCAGCCGGCCATCGAACGGGCGGAGGCACTGGCCAGTCTGCCCGCCTATTTCGTGGCCACGGCAGGCTTCCTGTTCGGCGCGGTATTCATGTGGGTGTCCGACAAGGCAGTCACCTTTGCCACAGGACGGGCCAACTGTCCCCAGGGGGCCCGGGGGGACCGGTTGAACCGGATCATCATGCTGGTGCTGTCCATCACGCTGCACAACATCCCCGAAGGGTTGGCGGTGGGCGTAGCCTTTGGGGCATTGCAGAACGGCTGTACATCAGAAAGCTTCATGGGCGCGGTGTCCGTGGCTGTAGGCATCGGGCTGCAGAACTTCCCGGAGGGTGCGGCGGTGTCGGTGCCCCTGCGGCGGGAGGGCTGCTCCCGGAAAAAGAGCTTCCTGCTGGGCCAGGCCTCCGGCATGGTGGAGCCCATCGCAGGGGTTATCGGGGCCTGGCTGGTGGTGTATGTGGAGGCCATCCTGCCCTACGCTCTGTCCTTCGCCGCCGGGGCCATGATCCTGGTGGTGGTCCACGAGCTGATCCCGGAATGTCAAAAAAACCAGAAGGCCCAGCCCTACAGCGCCACCATGGGCATTGTGCTGGGCTTTGCCGTCATGATGCTGCTGGACGTCATGCTGGGGTAACCGCAAAAGTAAGCCAGATTGTGGGAACCGCGCCCGCCAAGCAGCCGGTGAGATCATGCGCAAATGGTCACAGAACATAATTTGCGCACTTGCTTCGGCAGGAATCCATCTGGATTACAGGTGCGAAAAAATCAGATAAATAATCGTTTACCGCAGTATGCTCGATAGAAGAATATACGCAAAAGATTTGCGCAGTGAGCGTAGGGGGCGGCATCCTTGACGCCCCTTTTGCATGCAGTACCGTCACAAGGGGCGTCAAGGATGCCGCCCCCTACGAACTGTAAACGATCATTTATCCAACAATATTGAGCTGCGACTGAATCGTTGCAGGCTTTTTACATCAGAGGGTACTCCGGAAATGGCTCCATATCCAGTTCGATTCGTTTATACGATTTCAAAACCGACATTGCTTCCTCCTCCGTAACGGTTCTTCCATCTTTACCGGCCTGCCCACGGCCCCAGTATAGTGTGATCGGATCACGGACAATTTTTTCAATAAACTCAGGGCCGTTCGCGCCACATCGATAGAAACCATAATACTGCCCCTGATCTGTCTGCCATTCTTCGCATACCTCCAGAATTCCGCCTGCGCATATATAGGATATACCGTTTGCATACGATTTAAATTCTCCATCCTGAATGGTAAAAATGCGCAGACTTGCGGTATCCTGATCGCTCCCAGGCTGGCAGGTAATCAATTCCTCAATGCTGTCCCCATTTAAGTCCATCAGCGCATAGGTATAGTTTTTGGCATTATCATAACGTACCAACGCTTCCGCAATATACTGGGCATAAGGGTCGGAATAATTCATGCTTACGGGAGGCTCGCCGAACCGTTTTAAGGGGAGCCAGCGGAACTCGACCCGGGTGTAAGAATCCAGAATTTTCTGAGCTTCTTCCTCCGTAACCTGCTTCCTGTTTTCTGTATAGGCACCATCCTTGGAATGCAAATACCATGTGTCATTTGAGGCATCGTAGGAAACACCTATGATGAAAGATGCAGATTCGGCATTTGCCTGATAGAAGTAATGCTGATACATTCCCAGATCTTCACAATAGACTTCAAATACATTCCCTTCACAAGGCTGGAATCGTCCGATAAAGACCCCGGTATTGGTGAGGTCAAAATACTTGTAAGACTGTCCGTCCTTCATTGAGAGAATGTCCAAACTGTTGATAATCAACTCCTCAACACCGTCGCCATTCACATCGTATAAAACATAGGACACGTTTTCCGGATTTGGTACGGTTCCCAGACGGTATTCCACGAATTCCTTATATCCGGAAGCATACATGGCTTCGTGTTCTGCCCGGGCAGCAGTTCTTTCTGCCTCGTATTTATTGAGCGCATCTGCTTTCTGTTTTTCTACTTGTTCCATTGTGGTGGGCTGGGGTTTGACAGACAGATCGAACAACTCTGCCAGTTGTTGCAAGGCAGTCGGTGTCATGGGGACCTTCTCACCGTCTATCCAGATCACCGGGTCCAGAGAAATGGAAATAAACGCATCCGGCAGGTTCGCGTAAATCCGGGCAGTTCCCTCGCTCAGAACCAGCAGCACTTTTTTCCCGTCCTTGCGGGTATAGTCCCATTGGGTATAGTCGATGGATTCCAGCATGCCGCCGGTTAGGGGATCGAAATATTCCTTCAGAGAATACCGGTAGCTGGCAGATCCTCGCTCCCATTTCCAGCTTCCCATATCCGTGCTGATGTACATATTCAGATCAAAGGTTCCCTCCAAATGGAAATCTCCATCCCAATATTCTACCTGAACATTGGGGTTTGCATAGACCAATCCATTCAGCCCCAGAGAATGAAACAGAACACTGTTTTCATAGTAATTGAGGGGAATGTAGCTCGACAGCAGCTTCAGATCGTACTTGCTTACAAGCTCGTTTAGTCTGTCTACCATTTCCTGGCTGTAACAGCCGTATGTAAGATGGTAGTTTTCGGGAATGTCCCAAGGCGATCCAGATTTGGCAGCCATGTCTGCCTCGTGCGCGACTGACAAATCCTGATCGTATGTATTTGTGAACGCCACCCATTCCGCAAGTGCTTCCATATTGGTTCCTTGCAGGGACAGCAGCGTAATGGGTTCCTGACTTTCCACCGGAATCACATTGCCGTTCTCGTCGTACTCAGTAGGGACATAGAAGCTGTATTCCCCCACCTTCATATCCTGCATTCTCAGGACATAGACAACCGCGCAGCCCACCAGCAGGAGCATCAGCGCAATCACGGCCGCAATCAGCCATGCTTTCCGAACGGGCAGCCGTTTTACCCGTGCCTTATACCTCCCCTGGCGAAATTCCTCCGCGCCGATCACATAGGAATCCTTCACGGTGCCAAGGCCCGATAGTAAATCCATCGCTTTCACAGATATCCCTCCTCGCTGAGTGTTTTCCGAAGCCTGCTCCGCAGCCTGTGGAGCATAGATGTCACCTTGCTCTGACTAAAGCCCGAAACCTCGGAAATGGTCGGAATGGAGTCCAGATACCAGTACCGGCACAGGAACATATTCCGCTCCGTCTCCGGCAGGGACGAAAGAAACGCATTGAGAATCCGCGTCAATTCCTTTTTTGCCAGTTCGGTCTCAACATTGTGCGAGTCCACGCATTCTTCCAATTCATCCAGTGCGAGAATGATTTCTCCACCGCCCCGCTTTTTGGCGCTGCGCTTCCGCCAGCGGTCAATGGAAATATGCCGGGTCAATTTCGCAAGAAAAGCATTCAGGAAGTTGGGATGGTGGGGTGGAATTGTATTCCACGCCGCCAGGTATGTATCGCTGACACTTTCCTCCGAATCCTCCCGGTTGGAGAGAATGTTGTAGGCGAT
>JBJDYN010000021.1:0-29864 GCA_051867395.1 Faecousia sp.
CCGGGCCACCTTCCCCAGAGGGGAAGGCTTTGGTGCGGTAAACGATCATTTACGGTTTCTGGCCCCAGGGAAATCCTGCCAGCAGATCCGCCCACAATCTGTTTTTTGCAAAAGATAAACCTTTCCAAAAAATATGTTGAAATTTATGAACATTCATGGTATCATAAAAGCGCCAACCAATATGACGCATGACATGTTCTCTTTATTCAACTTGTGCCCTTATTATAGCACATTTTTGTAAACTCGTCAAGGGCAGAATGTTGAATCCTGTGAACTTTGGTGTTGTGCACAAAAAAACAGGAGTGATATTGTGTTTTATGACAAATTTGTAGAGCTGTGCCAATGGAAAGGGGTTACTCCCAGCCGTGCAGCCATCGAATCCGGCATCAGCAAGTCCCTGGTGACCAAGTGGAAGCAGGAGAAGGTTTCCACCCCCTCCCCAGAGGTGCTGAAGAAGCTGTCCTACTACTTTGGCGTGCCGATCTCGGAGCTGCTGGAGGAAGAACAAGAGCCCCTGGTGAACCATGACCAGGAGCTGAACGAATACCTGCAGGTGTTGAAGACCCGACCGGAAATGCGGATGCTGTTCCAGCTGTCGAAGGACGCCTCCCGGGAGGACGTGGAGACGGCGGTTCGGATCATCGAGGCTCTGCGAAAAAAATAAACTGAGCGATAACATAAGCAAAAGCGAGGCGATGACATGGGCAGTAATATTTTTGTCCGCGCGATTCCGCTGCCCGAAAGCGTCCGGGCGGTCACGCTGCCAAACGACGACAGCACCTTTGACATCTATCTCAACGCGAACCTCCCGGAAGAACTCCAGCGCAAGGCCCTGAACCACGAGCTGGAGCACATCAGGCGCGACCACTTTTACAACGACGACCCGGTATGGAAAAACGAAGCGGAAGCAGGATAGATCAGAGTGGAGTGTGGAGTGTGGAGTGTGGAGTTTGAAGTGTGGAGTTGGGCTGTGCTGTAAATGATCGTTTATCAAAATAACTGACCTGCCTCGTAGGGGGCGATGCCCACATCGCCCCGCGGGAAATGCTTTCCTTTTTTACCAGACTGCGGCGAATTCGTAACATTGCACAAGGGCCGATGTGGGCATCGGCCCCTACGGGGACTGCTGCGCTAAACGATCATTTACAATACCTCTCCACTCTCCACTCTCCACACTCCACACTCCACTCTCCCCCCTCCCCTGTCGCTGCAACAAAAAACCGGTACCTCCCAAAACGGGAAGTACCGGTATTTTTGTTTTGCGCAATTATTTGACTCTTGTGCCGAAGTTCACGGAAGTGTCGCCCTGCTCATTGGCGCCGAACTCGTAGTCCTTACCGGGCAGCACAGCGTTCATGAAGATGCCGACCAGCGCAGCCACGGCCAGGCCGGACAGGCTGATGGTGACGGAGCCCAGGGGGATCACGATGGAGCCGTTGTAGCTGATGCCCACAGCCAGGCCGAGGATCATGGCGGCGATGAGGACGTTGCGGCTCTTGGTGAAGTCCACCTGATTCTCCACCACGTTGCGCACGCCCACGGCGGAGATCATGCCGTACAGCACCAGGCTGACGCCGCCCATGGTAGCGGCGGGCATAGCCACGATGATGGCAGCGAACTTGGGGCAGAAGGACAGCACGATGGCAAACAGCGCCGCCAGCCGGACCACCATGGGATCATAGACCTTGCTCAGCGCCAGCACGCCGGTGTTCTCGCCGTAGGTGGTGTTGGCGGGAGCGCCGAACAGGGCGGCGATGGTGGTTGCCAGGCCGTCGCCCACCAGGGTCCGGTGCAGGCCGGGATCGGCAACGAAGTTCTTGCCCACGGTGGAGGAGATGGCGCACACGTCGCCGATGTGCTCCACCATGGTTGCCAGGGCGATGGGGGCGATGGTGACGATGGAGGTCACCAGCAGGCCCGGGTCAAAGCTCTGACCGAAGATGGAGAAAGCGGTGTTGCCCCAGATGATGGGCAGGCCGAACCACTTGGCGGCGGAAACGGTTTCCACCACCTTGGCCCGTGCAGCGGGGTCCACGATCATGGCGAAGAGGTAGGAGGCCACCACACCCAGCAGGATGGGAATGATCTTGACCATGCCCTTGCCCCAGATGTTGCAGCACACAACCACCAGGATAGCCACAATGGCCACCAGCCAGTTGGAGCGGCTGTTGTTGATGGCGGAGCCAGCCAGGGACAGGCCGATGCAGATGATGATAGGACCGGTGACGATGGGCGGGAAGAAGCGCATGACCTTCTTGGCGCCGTAGGCCTTAAACAGGGCCGCCAGCACCAGGTACACCAGGCCCGCCACAGCCACGCCGAAGCAGGCATAGGGCAGCAGAGGATTGGCGCTGCCATCCTCCAGCATGGGGGCGATGGCTGCGTAGCCGCCCAGGAAGGCGAAGGAGGAGCCCAGGAACGCGGGGACCTTCCGCCCGGTGATCAGGTGGAACAGCAGGGTACCCAGGCCGGCGAACAGCAGCGTGGTGGACACATTCAGACCGGTGAGGGCAGGCACCAGCACGGTAGCGCCGAACATGGCGAACAGATGCTGCAGTCCCAGCACCAGCACTCTGGGGGTGCCCAAAGTCTTGGCGTCGTACACGGCTTCCGGATTCTTTTCGGAACTCATAGAAAAATACCTCTCTTTCTGAATTTTAACCAGAAAGAGTATACTATTTTTTCCCATTCTTTGCAATGCTTTGTCCCGCCAGAAATAGAGTAATTTCCGGGAAAAGATTTGTAGAAAGTGCTTTATTCAGTGAGGAGTGAGGAGTTAGGAGTTAGGAGTGTGGAGTGTGGAGAGTGGAGTGTGGAGTGTGGAGTGTGGAGTGTGGAGTGTGGAGTGTGGAGTGTGGAGTTGACGGAATTCGGATTGGGTTCCATTGGTTCCGCCAGGCTGCCGAGCATTACGAAAAAACAAGTAACGATTCCATCGTGCCCCAAGTTTCCCATATAAATGATCGTTTATCGCACTATGCTCGATAGAAGGTTATACACAAAAAATGATGCTGTGAGCGTAGGGGGCGGCATCCCTGACGCCCCATTTGCACGCAGTACCGTCAAAAGGGGCGTCAGGGATGCCGCCCCCTACGGACTGTAAACGATCATTTACCGCGCAAAAATGCGCCTCGATGGAGTCCTTACAAAATCAAAGGAAAAACCGCCTCGCGGGCGCGGGCGCGTACTCTCTCTCTCTGTTTTGTTCTGTTATGTTATGTTCTGTTCTGTTATGTTGTGTTTCCGGATTGGATCCAGGATGTATCCAGGCTGTTTCCAGGCTGGATACAGGTTGTATCCAATCTGGATCGGTGCTGGAAACGCAAGGAAATCTCCTTGTTTGGGATCAAACTTTGCAGGATTCCTGCATTTGGGCCAATGCCTGACTTTCGATTACTTCCACAGACGCCACACCGTAGTACCGGAAGCACCGCAGCGCCTGTTCGTCGATCCGCTCGCCGCAGACCACCACGGGAACCGCAGGGGGACACCCTACCGTGGCCGCCGCCAGTACCCGTCCCAGGCTCCGGGAAACGCTGACCCGCTCCGAAGGAGACAGCGCCGCCTCCCGGATGGACAGCACCCGCTCCGGCCTGGGGGGCTCCGGCGGACGGGACGTAACCGGCGCTTTCCGTGAAATGGACTGCAAAGCTCCTTCCAGCCGTTTCAGGCCTTCCTCCCCGATTTCCGGGGTCAGCATCAGCACCAGAAAGTCCGGATCGGAAAACTCACACACGATTCCCTTCTCCGCCAGCGCCTGTCCCAAAGCCGTCCCTTCATAGCCGTAGGCCTTGGCGGAAAAGGTCAGCTTTAAGGGTTCGTCCCCATACAGGCAATAACCATATTTTTCCAGCCGCTTTTTCAGCCCCTCCACTTGGGGCAAAAACGCCGCCAGCGTTTCCGGGTACCTCTCCAGATACCGGTTGGCGGCGTCCAGAGACTGCAGAATCAGGTAAGAAGGACTGGTGGAACCGAACAACGCCAGGGCGTTTTTGGCAAACCCGGCCAGTCCCGCCCCCACATGCAGATAGGCCCCGCCGGTGAGCACCGGCAGGGTCTTGTGGGCGGAGCAGCAGCCGAGATCCGCCCCCAAATCCATGGGATGCTCCGATTCCGGCAGGAATTTCAGATACGCCCCATGGGCGCAGTCCACCAGAAGCAGCGCCCCGTATTGGCGGCAGACCTTCGCCATCCCGGCAATGTCCACAGTGTTTCCCAGATAGTCCGGGCTGGTCAGATACACCGCGCTGGGGCGTTCCTCCACTGCCCGGAACCAGGCTTCCAGCCCCTTCGGCGTCAGACGGCAGCTTAAGTAGGACCCCTTCCCTTCCGGGTACAGCCAGGAGACCTTCCAGTCCAGCAGCGCCGCCCCGGACAGAAAGGTCTTGTGGGCGTTCCGTCCGGCGGCGATGTGGAGCGGTTTTCCCTTCCGCCTGGCGTCAAGAGCCGCCAGGTACAGCATGGCCCGGATGCACTGGGAAGACCCTTCGGTGGAATAGAAGGTGGGGCAGCCGAAAAGACCGGACGCGTTTTCCTCGCTTTGACGGATGATCCCCTCTGCCTCATACAGGCTGTCAGCCCCGGGGATCTCCGTAATATCATTTGTCTCCATCCCCAGGAACGCCGTGCCCTTGTGCCCCGGCATGTGCAGCCGCAGGCTGCCGCTTTCGGCGTATTGCTTCACAAAATCGCAGATGGGCGTGTTCATTATTCTCCCAGCTCCCTGGCCGCCGCCACCATAATGGCGCACTCCATCCGCTTGCGGAACAGCTTGCAGCCGGATTCGTAGACCCCGGTGACGGAGCCGGTGGCATGGTAGGCATTGGCCGCGCAGCCGCCGGAGCAGTACAGCCTTGCCCAGCAGTCCCGGCAGGCTTCATGGGCGTAGACGTTGCAGGCAGCGAACTGCTCCTGGACATCCGAATTGGTGACGCCCTCCCAGATATTCCCCAGCTTGAATTTTTCCTCTCCCACAAACTGGTGGCAGGGGTACAGGTCCCCCCAGGGGGTCACAGCCATGTACTCGGTGCCGCTGCCGCAGCCGGAGATCCGCTTATAGACGCAGGGCCCACCCTTCAGATCCAGCATATAGTGGTAGAAGGTGAAGGGCCGCCCCTCCCTGTCCCGCCGGAGCATCAGCTGGGCCAGTTCCTCATACTGCCCCATGACGGTTTCCAGGTCCTCCTCCGTCAATGCGGCGCTTTCTCCCGGAGCGCAGACCACCGGCTCCATGCTCAGCTCCGTAAAGCCCAGATCCAGCATGGTCTGAATATCCTTGAGAAAATCCGGAT
Organism: Faecousia sp.; assembly: GCA_051867395.1. Lineage (GTDB taxonomy): Bacteria > Bacillota > Clostridia > Oscillospirales > Oscillospiraceae > Faecousia. The sequence continues at coordinate 5,292 of JBJDYN010000021.1, forward strand.
TTTCATGGGTAAAGGTACCCCGGATGTAGTAATTCTTCCCGCCCCGAGCCTGGACGAACCGCTGGAATTTGGGCACGATCTTCTCCCAGCTGCCGTTGCCGAAGTAGTCCACCCGATAGCGGTCGTGAACCTCTTTTCGCCCGTCCAGACTCAGCACCACATTGGCGCACTCCCGGTTCGCAAAGTCGATGACATCGTCGTCCACCAGCACACCGTTGGTGGTCAGGGTGAAGCGGAAGTTTTTCCCCTTCTCCTTCTCCACGCTGCGGGCGTAGGCCACCAGATCCTTGACCACTTGGAAGTTCATCAGCGGCTCCCCGCCGAAGAAGTCCACCTCCAGGTTCCGCCGGGAGCCGGAGTTCTCCATGAGGAAATCCAGCGCCCGCTTGCCCACGTCGAAGGACATAACCGCCCGGTCGCCGTGATACTTGCCCTGGCTGGCGAAGCAGTAGGCGCAGTTTAAGTTGCAGGTATGGGCCACATGCAGGCACAATGCCTTGACGACCCCGGCGGATCTGCGCTTCAGGGTATCGGCCATAGGCGCGAAGACATCGGGCGTAAACAGCCTGCCCCTATCTTTCAGCTGTTCCACCTGGTCATAGCACTCGGCGACATCCTGGGCCGGGTACTTCCCTTCCAGGATCTGCAGAATATCCTCTTTGGAATGGTCTTCAAACAAACCGATAACGTCATAAGCCAGGTCATCCACCACATGCACCGCCCCGGAGCAAACGTCCAGCACGATATTGAAGCCGCCCAGCCTGTATTGATGAATCATAGTCAGTACCTTCTTTTTTTGAGTGTGGAGTGTGGAGTTAGGAGTTGGCATTGTAAATAATCGTTTACTGTTCGTAGGGGGCGGCATCCTTGACGCCCCTCGTGACGGTACTGCATGCAAAAGGGGCGTCAGGGATGCCGCCCCCTACACACAGTAACAGAAAATGATCGTTTACAGCAGAAATACCATCTCAAAACGAATGCCGCCGAAACCGGCGGCATTTTGTGTTGGAATCAATCCTTGTTTTCACACTGCTGGTTGGCGATGCCGCAGCTGGTCTTGCAAGCGGACTGGCAGGAGGTCTGGCACTCGCCGCAGCCGCCGTTCTTGGCGCTCTCGCACAGGTCCCGGGTCTCGATGGTCTTGATGTGCTCCACAGGTATTCCCTCCAATGCATTGAATTTACCGTACCAGTTTACCACACGGGCCAATCCCTGTCAATCACATTTTTCACACAAATCACATCTCAAAACGGAGTCCTTGTAAATGATCGTTTATCGCAAAGAGTGTGCTGTTACAGCGTATACAGTGCGCGCGCCAAACATCCCCCTGTGACAAAAATCACCTTTCTGTCACAGGGGGATCCTTCTGCTGGCGTGGATCAAACATAAATGATAATCAAGCCGGTCAGCATACCGATAATGGTGGCGGCGGCGGGAAGCTTCGAGCGCCACATGAGGATGGATTCCGGCATCAGCTCGCCGAATACCACATACAGCATGGCCCCGGAGGCAAAGCTCAGCGACAGCGCCAGGGCAAAGGGCCCCATGGCTCCCAAGCTGTAGCCCAGCAGTGCGCCCAGCACCGTGGGAAAGCCCGTCAGCGCCGTGACCAGCACGGAGCGCCATTTGGGCATTCCGCCAGAGATCAGCGGCACAGCCACAGCCATGCCCTCCGGAATGTTGTGCATGCCGATGATGATCGCCATGGTCAGGCCGCCCCGGTTCAGCTGGGCCTGGCCCGCCGTCCGGGCAAAGGACGCGCCGATGACCATGCCCTCCGGCACATTGTGCAGCGCGATGGCCGCCGCCATCACCAGTCCCGCCAGGAACAGCCCGCTGCGGGGCTGACGGCCCTCCCGGTGCTCCTGCAGGTGGTTCGCGTGGGTCAGCTCCTCCAGGGAATCGGCGGTGCGGGGATGGTTCTCATCAATATGGGCCACCTCATGGTTGGTGTTGCTGTCGATCCAGGCATTGAGCATTGCGATCACAATATAGCCCAGCAGAACCCCCAGCACCACCAGCCAGACATTTGTGCCCGTCTGTTTCAGCGCCTCCGTCAGCAGATCGAAGCACACCACAGAGGTCATCACCCCTGCCGCGAAGGACAGCAGCAAACTGACCGTCTTGCCGGAATCCTTGCGGAACAGGCAGGAAACCAGCCCGCCCAGGCCCGTCCCGCCCATACCGGCCAAGGCCGTAATCCAGATAATATTCCAAAGCATTTCTCTCTATAGCCTCCTTGTGTTAGTCTGTACTAACTATTCGTGCACATCCTATCACATATGGAAGCTCCTGTCAATTTCTGTTTGCAGATATTGCGATATCCAATGACATATCGAGATCATTTTGAGAAGGATTTTTTATAATTTTCACAACCATTCAGTCGTTACTTATTCGCGTAAATGATCGTTTATCTTCGAATGCAAAATGCTGAATGCAGAATGCAAAATGAAGGTATCCCCTCCGGGGATAAAATTGAAAAAAGCGATAAAGGAACGTTTTCTCCATGCAATCAAGAAATCTATTCGCATTTGCCTGTGTATTTTATTCATCCCGAAGGGATACCATCATTTAGCATTCAGCATTTTGCATTCTGCATTCGCTCTGCGATAAACGATCATTTACGCAACAATCTGAATCAAGTTGCAGCACGCAAGTAAATCGCTAAAAATCGTTCCTCTGTCATGTTTGACCGGGAATGATCCGCTATCCGTATTCCACATGCCGCTTTCCCAGATAGAGTGGGCGGTCTTCAAGCCGGGCAGGCTGGCTGTGCAGAACCAGGGTGCAGCCGGGATAAAGCCTCTGTGCGGCCCCCAGAATGGCGTTCTCGCTGCCTTCCGGTGTCAGGCGGAGGTCCAGACGCAGGCAGCCGTCAAACGCTGCCCTGTAGTCCACCAGCCCCGGCAATTGGAACAGGGCGCTGTCCAGCGCTTCCATGGAATACGGCCCTTCCCGGCGGGAGACGGCGTCAATGCGCCGGGTTACGCCGCCGCAGGGGCATGGCGGAAGAAAACGGGTGTAGTCGCCCGTGCGGTAGCGGATCAGGGGCATGGCCTCCATGCCGATGGTGGTGATGACCAGTTCCCCATATTCCCCCTCCGGCAGCACCCTTCCGGCTTCGTCAATGATCTCGGGGAGAATGTGGTTTTCCCGCAGGTGCATTCCGGAGAAGGCCGGACAGGTGACGGCCCCGCCCAGACCGCACTCCCGGCTGCCGTAGTGGGGATAGAGCCTGCTGCCGAGAATCTGTTCCAACGCGGCCATGACCCCCGCCGGGCAGGCATCGCCGGACACCAGCGCCCGCCGGATTGGGAAATCATCCCCGTACATCCGGGCCAAACCAAGCAGCGTTACCGGAAAGCCGATATAGGTTTCCGGGCGAATTTCCGAAACCAGCGCGGCGAGTTCTCCCCAGCTCTGTCCGAAGCCTGCCCGGACGGGGATTCCCCCCAGCCGCTCCACCGCTCTGGCAATCAGATCTCCCAGTCCGAAGGGCCCGGTGAAGGGAAACCCGATCAGACATTTTTCCCCGGGACTCAGCATTTCTCCAATTCCCGCTGCGAAAAAACCGATGGTGTGCTCCGTGTCCCGCTCCGTGTAGAATACCCGCTTGGCAGGCCCGGTGGTGCCGGAGGTGGCTCCGGAAATCACCCGGCTGACCTCCGATTGAGAGGTCAGCAGGAAAGCCCCCGGATTTTGCGCAAGCATGGCGGCAGTAGTGAAGGGCAGAGTTTCCAGCTGCTGAAGGCTCTCCAGCTTTTCCGGATATTCTCTGTAAGCACCGCCCCGGGCTTTCAGCCGGGCCAGCGTCTCGTTCAGACGTTTTAACTGCAAGCGTTCCAGTCCCTCCCGGGTCAGCTCCGGGAGGGACTCAATTTCACAGATCCAATTGTCCAGTCCTGTTTTCTTCATTTGCGGTAAAGTGCCTTTCCATGAATATCCGTCAGATTATAGGCGCAGAAGGGAACCATGCCTTGCTCGGAATCCACCTCGCAGATATAGCACCGGCGCAGGCGGTCCAGGTCTAAGTTGTAAGCGTCCTGAAACACCATGCCGGATACGGTGAAGGTGTTCTTCACCGTCTGCTGCAAAAAGGCATCCAGGGAAGCCGTATCGCTGTCCCCATCACAGCAGGAGGCCTTGCCGCTCCACTGCTGGGACACGAAGTCCCGGGCGTCGCTGGATTTGACGCAGCAGCACTGACTTCTGCGCCGGGGCAGGGCCTTCAGCGTGCCGTCCGGCTTTCGCAGGAAGCTGGCGTGGAAGGAGCAGTAGGGGCTTTCCGCACCGCCGCCGCCAAAGTCCAAAGCCTTCATCAGGCCCTTGGTCTGGGTTTCGATCCGGCGCAGCACAGCGGGAATGGTCAGCCGCAGTTCCGGCGCTTCCAGTCCGCAGCGGCCGAAATAGGAAATGGGCTGAATGTGTACCCCTCGGACATGGGGGGCATGCTCCAGCGCAAAGCGGAGAATGTCACCCAGGGCATGGTCATTGACCCCCGGCGCCACGGTGGGCACCAGCACCACAGGCAGCCCCGCTTCCCTGCAGCGTTCTATGGCCCGCAGTTTTATTTGTACAAGGGGCGCGCCACGCAGGATGCGGTAAATCTCGTCCTCCAGTCCGTCAAACTGCAAGAATACGGTGCTGACCCCAGCCCCGGCCAGATGCTCGGCGTACCCTTCTTCATGAGCCAGGCGCAGTCCATTGGTGTTCAGCTGGAAGAAAGAAAATCCCTTCTCTCTGCCCAGCGCGATGATCCGATCCAGATCGTCCCGCATGGTGGGCTCGCCGCCGGAGAGCTGAATATTGAAAGGGCCGCCCCGCTCCATCAGCATGTCGTACTGTTTCCCGATTTCTTCCAAAGAAAGGTCACGGGGCTTTTGTTCTCCCGCACTGGCGAAGCACACCGGGCAGCGCAGATTGCACCGGTTGGTCAGCTCCAGCAGCACGCAGCAGCCGTCCCGCTCATGATTCTGGCACAGGCCGCAGTCAAAGGGGCAGCCCTTTTCCGGCGGGGCCGCATGAACCGGCGTTACCGCGGCACTGCTGTCGCCGGAAGACCAGTTGACATAACTTTCCAGATCGCCCTCCCAGATCAGGGTGCGAAAGGGGCCGTGCTCCCAGCATTTCTTTTCCAGATAAATATTTCTGTCTTCCCCCACTGTTTTCACAGCGGGAATCCTGGCCAGACAAACCGGGCAGACGCTCATGGTTCTTCCAATTTCCATTTACAAAAGTCCTCTGTTTTCCAGTATCTCCATACACTTTTCATAGGTGGCGGCAATAATTCCGGGACAATACTGCACCTTTTTCGCAGGGCTGGTGCCCACGATATCCCGGCAGTCGATGCCCATGTATTCCAGCTCCATCTCATCGGTAAACCACTGGGTAAATTCTCCCAGGGCGGCCTTGTGGTGGGGGCTGTCGTAGCTGTCCGCGTCCGGCTTTCCGGTAAAGTAGGAAATCAGGCAGGCCCCCGCCGCCATGCAGCCGCAGACATCCCCGCTGCCGCCGATGCCGCCGTTCAGGCCCTGCATGCACTGCACCAGCTTGGGGTTTTCCTCGCCCACCGTGTCCAGCAGCAGAATCGCCAGAATCTGCCCGCAGGCGTAGCCGTACCGGCTCAGCTCCATAATTCTCTCTTCCAGGTCCATGCCCTCACATCCTTTCGCATACGTACAGCACATAGGTGAATTTCTTTCCCTGGGGAAGGCAGACATCGTCCTGGGTCCAGAGGGCTTCCAGGTAATAGTCCCGCCATTGCTCCGTCAGATCCTCCAGATGCCGGACGGCAAAGCCTGCCTGCCGGACCTGGTTCAAAAGCGCCACCACATCCTCCGTCACGTCGGAGAATACCAGCTTGCCGCCCTTGCGCAGGAGCCGTCCCGCCTGTGTCAAGGCCCCAGGCACATCCCCACTGACATAGAAGCTGCACTGGGACAGGATGCCGTCAAAGCTGCCCTCCGGGTAGGGTGGGTGCAGATAATCCCCGGCGGTTGCGTCCTCTCCCCGTGGGCATAAATCGATCCCCTCTGCTTCGTAGCCCAGAGATTTCAGCAGCCGGACAGCGCTGCCGTCCCCGGCCCCCATGTCCAGCCATTTGGCAGGCGGCGGCAGGAAGGAAAGTTCGATCAGGTAGCGGCTGTGCGCCTCGCCGCCGGGATGCCCCAGCATCACTTATCCTCCAGTGCTTTCTCCACGGAAAGCACCTTGCCAAGGGCCAGTTCCTCCGGCACGTAGATGAAGCCGCACTTGGGGCACACCGGCAGCTCCACGGGAAAGCCGTTGTCCAGATACAGGAATTTCGCCTTGCCTTTTTCCAGCCGGACGCCGCACTTCATGCAGGTCAGCTTCCCCTCAGGGTCAATGGTATAGTAATTCTTCTCTGCCATAATTCTTTCCTCTTACAGGCGGTTTACAATGTTCATCCGGTGGCTGTAGGCCCGGTGCACCCGGTAGCCGCCGTCCACTTCTTCATATTTGACCCAGAAGGTCACATTACCCAGCCGGGCCCGGGTCAGCAGAAGTCCGGATTCCTCGTCTCGGATGGCCTCGCCGGTTTGGCGCAGGCTCTGCAAAACGCGAAGCACATCGGTTTTCAGGATCATCCGGTCGTCCATCATGGCCTCCGCTTCCGGGGTGTATGCGACGGTAAAGCCCAAATCCATGGCAATCACCTCCTCATGCCAGATTTCTTGCAGCAGTTGATTTTTCAGTGACAGCCGGTTATACCGCTTGGCACTGATATCCGGGCAGTGGTCGGCGGAGGTGCCGTAGACCAGCTCCAGCAGGTGCATGGATTCCCGCCCTTCCCGGGCAAACCGGTCCCGGCAGGCCATGCAGTAGCTTAAGTAGGGCAGCTCCGAACGCTCCAGACACTTGTCTGTCATTTCCTTTGCCACTTCCCGGTTGGTGTACTGGGTCAGGCCGCCGTAGCCGCAGCAAGGAGATTTGTCTCCCTCGTAGGGTGTTTGCGTTACCTGACAACCCAGGCTTTCTGCAACGCGGCGGATGCTCTGCTGGGTGTCCTTATCACCCCTTGCGCCGCAGGCATCGTGAACGGCAACGGGTTTCTCCAGCCGTTTTGCCTTTTCCGGCAGGCCGATCGCTTCCAGAATTTCCCAGATTCCATGAATTTCCATATTATCATGGGAAGAAAGCTGCTTTTTGCAGGTGGGGCATCCGGCGATGACGGTGGGATTGCCCAACTGGGCCAGCTGTTCATCCAGGAATTTCACGGTATCGCCGTACATCTCATACCGGCCCGCCCAGTCGCAGATAGCGCCGCAGCAGCCCATCATCAGGGCCACGCCCCCCTCCAGACGCTGGCACAAATCCAGATATGCCGCCCGCACGGTAGCGGGGGCAATGGCCGTCGCCTGACAGCCGGGGAAAAAGACATATTTGCACTGCGCAAATCCGGGCTGAGGGCGGCACAGGAAGGCCTCGTCGTTGGAAAACAGCATGTCCATCAGAGCAAATTCGTGGGGCGCCAGGGGCATTTTCCCGGTGGTGACCATGTTCTGCCGGGCGATATGGCAAACCTCGGCCATGTCGTAGCCGTTGGGGCAGAGCACACTGCACTGACCGCACAGGCTGCAGGCGTTGATGGGCTTGTTCATCATGTGGTCGCCCATGATGATGGAGACATTGTTATAGATTTCCCGGGTGAGAATCCGGGGAAATTTCTTGTAATGCTGCAAATAGGCGCAGCCCTTGACGCATTCCTCGCACCGGCACTGAATGCAGCGGTTTGCCTCCGCCACAGCGCTTGCCCGGTCGGTGCAGGGAATCCGCTGAGAGGGAGACACACCGTCCAGAGCGGTATATAGTCTGGTTTCCACGCTGCCCTCTTCACCCCGGGTGTTGGCAGGGTCAAGGTTCTGGGCCAGACGGTCGGCGGACAGGGCTGCTTTCTTTGCCCCGAAGGCCGCGCCCAGCACGCCCTGGGTTCTGCCGGTAATCAGCTTGTGCTCCCGGCAAACCATTACCGCTTCGTCCACAGCAAGCCCGGGGAACAAAAGCTGGGCAGTATCATAAGCGGCGCAGTGCAGGTCGAAAGCGGCGTTCTTTTCTGAATAGGCTTCCGACGGGTCGGTGTTCCAGACAAACGTAATGTCCATACGGGACAGGGTCTGCTCCGATGCAGCCAGAATCTCCTCCGGCATCCCGGAGGCACAAGCGCGCAGGAAGGCTGCATAGCCATCTTGCTGACAGAAAACCGTTACCGGGTACATTTTCCGGCAGAGTTCTCCCGCCAGGAACAACGTAAACAGGTCTCCGCCGAAGATGGCGGCCTTTTTGTTCTTTTTCCGCAGAAGCCCCCGCTTTTTGGGGGGCGCGCCAAAACGCAGAGCGGCGGTTTCCAATTCCCGGATGGAGACGCCCTCGCCCACCTCTTTTAATTTGCATTTCCCTTCGCAGGGAGCCTCGCACAGGGCGCACAGAATATGCGGGAAGGGGGTGATCTTATCGTAAAGCGCCAGAGCCCGATCAAAATCCCCGGCGGAAACAGCGGCAATCATAGCCTTGGTGTCCAGCTTCAGGGGACAGGCCGCATTGCAGTATGGGGGCTGCTCATGGACGCACAGATGCTCCCTGGCTTCCAGCTCCTCCTTGGTGAACATCCGCTTCTGGCGGTAAACATGGGTGGAGGCCCGTTCTTCAATCATCACACAGGTCACTTCCCTTCCAAAGAATTCTCTATTAAGGTAACTATTCGGTCGTACCCCAAGTTTCTCATATAAATGATCGTTTACAGCAGCACCCACTGTAGGGGAGGGTCATTGACCCTCCCGCCGACTGAAAGCTTTTGAGCGGTCAAACCTGTCGCGTTTTGTGAAAACCAGCATTGGAAGCAACCTATTTCACGCTCTGTTTCGTTACATAGCGGGAGGGTCAATGACCCTCCCCTACAGTGGGCATGCACATAAACGATCATTTTCCGTGCAGATTTAGACACGACTGAATTGATACCTATTAAGAATGAAGAGGCGGTTGCCCGCCTCTTCATTATAGCATAGGAATGATTACTTTTCCAGATCCTTCAGCGCTGCCAGAACGACCTCGGGCAGAGCGGGAATACGGGTGATCCGCGCGCCGGTGGCGTTGTAGATAGCGTTCAGGATAGCGGGGTGCGGCGCATCCAGAGGGGCCTCGCCGCAGCCGGCAGCACCGTAGGGGCCTTCGGGACGGTAGGTTTCCACATAGTGCAGCTCGATGTCGTCGGGGATATCCTTGGGGTAAGGAATGCCGCAGCCCTTCAGGCTGGTATGCTTGGTCAGATCGTCGAAATCCTCGCTCAGCGCCAGGCCGATACCCTGGGCCAGGCCGCCGTAGAAGTTGCCGTCTACCAGCAGCTTGTTCATAATGGTGCCCACGTCCGCCACGCAGGTGAACTTCTCCACCTTGACCTTACCGGTCTGGGTGTCCACGCAGACCTCGGGCAGGAACAGGGTGTACATGTACACGGAGAAGGGATCGCCCTGGGCAGTGGCCTGATCCACGGGATGCTCGGCGCAGTAGGTGGCGACCCACTGACCCTGAACCTTTGTCTCGATGCCGTCGGCAACCATCTCGTCGTAGGTGCGGTAGGTGCCGTCTTCCTTGCGCATGGCGGCCAGCAGGTTCTCCGCTGCCAGACGGCAGGCGTTGCCGGACATGACCTGAGAGCGGGAGCCGCCGGCGGGGCCGGAGTTGGGGGTGATCTTGGTGTCGTTCATCACCAGGCGGATCTGCTCGGGCTTGATACCGGCCTGGCGCAGTGTCTCATGGGCGGAAACCAGCGTGCCCATGTCGGCGCCCTGGCCGTGATCCTCCCAGGAGGTGTACATGGTGACGGTGCCGTCGGGATTCAGCTCCGCGTAAGCCTGGGAAGCGTCCACGCCGTCCAGGCCGCAGCCGTACACACCGGAGGCAACACCAATGCCATACTTGTAGCGTCCGTCAGAGGCGGCGTTCTTCTCGGCAACCCGCTTCTTACCGGCCTCGTACAGGGGACGGGCCTTCTTGTACATCTCTTCCAGGCAGTACACATCGGGCTTGTAGCCGGTGGGGATGGTGGACTGAGCGGACTCCTTGTAGCAGTTCAGCTCGCGGATGTCGAAGGGATCCATACCCATCTTGGCAGCCAGCACATCGATGGCGATTTCGGAGCCCATGAAGGACTGGGGAGAGCCGTAGGCCCGGAAAGCGGAGCCCCATGCGTGGTTGGTGAAGACAGTCTGGGACTTGTTGCGGATGGTAGGGATGTCATAGCCCGCGCCCACGAACTGGCTCAGGCGGTGGGTCAGCAGGTCGCCGAACTCGGAGTAGGGGCCGTGATCCACATAGTTGTCGCCCCACAGGCCCAGCAACTTGCCGTTCTCGTCGGCAGCCAGCTTGATGTGCATGAAGGCGGGGCTGCGCTTGCCGGTGTAGGTGATGTTCTGGAACTGGTTGAACACCAGAGACACAGGCCGCTGCAGGATCTTGGCCGCCGCGCCCAGAATGGCCTCGTTGGTGGGAGAGAACTTGTAGCCGAAGGTGCCGCCGGCGTGGTTCTGGACGATGCGCAGCTTCTCCATGGGAACGCCGATGCCGTCGGCGATCATGGGCATGTGCAGGTGGATGCCGATGGACTTGGAGTGCACGGTAACCATGCCGTCCTCGTCGATGTAGGCATAGCCGCAGTCGGGCTCCAGATGCAGGTGGGGCTGACGGGAGCAGTAGGACTCGATTTCCACCACATTGGGAGCGGAGTCAAAGTCGAAATCGGGACCCTTGATACAGTTGGTCTCGTAGTAGGCATTGGGGGTGCCGGGATGGATCTCGATGGCATCCTCGGCAATGGCGTCCATGGCGTTCATGTAGGCGGGCAGCTCCTCGATGTCCACCTTCACGGCGTCGGCAGCGGCACGGGCGTGGGCCTCGGTGTCGGCGGCGACGATGGCGATGGCGTCGCCGAACTGGAAGATCTTCTCGTCACACAGCACGGGACGGTCCCAGCCGTCGCACTTGTTGTTCAGGGGCAGCATGACCAGGCCGTTGATCCGGTTCTTGCCGCCGGCGGCCACGATGTCCTTGGCGGTGATGATCCTCTCCACGCCGGGCATTTTCTCGGCCTCGGAGGTGTCGATCCCCTTAATCAGGGCGTGGCTGACCTTGGCCTGAACCAGCGCCAGGCGCAGGGTGCCCTCGGGCATCTTCAGGGCGTCGTCCGCGCCGAAGTCCCAGGTGCCGGTGACCTTCTGGGCGGCGGAGGGACGGATGTACTTGGTGCCCACGATGGAGTCGCCGGTGGGCTTGAAGATCAGGTCTTCCTTGGAAATTTCGCCCCGCATCACACGGGCAGCGTCCATAACGGCGTCCACGAGAGGCTTATAGCCGGTGCAGCGGCACAGGTTCCGGTTCTTCTGGAACCAGTCCCGCACTTCTTCACGGGTGGGAGAGGGGTTGTTGTCCAGCAGGACCTTGGAGGTCATGATGAAGCCGGGAGAGCAGAAGCCACACTGCGCGCAGCCGTGGGCCATCCAGGCAACCTGCAGCGGGTGCAGGTCGGACAGGGTGCCGATACCTTCGATGGTGGTGATCTCGGCGCCGTCCTTGAGCTTGCCCATTTTGGTCAGACAGGAGCGGGTGACCTTGCCGTCCACGATTACGTTACAGGCGCCGCAGTGGCCCTCGCCGCAGCCAATTTTACAGCCGGTCAGCAGCAGACGCTCACGCAGGAAGGTTGCCAAAGTCTCTTTCTCGTCTACCAGAATATTGCGGGTAACACCGTTGATGATAAGCGTTTTCTTTACCATACTGTTTCCTCCCCAGGTAGTGTATGTGTTGTTGATTGGTTTTCCTGTGACCCTCAGCGGTCACCTGCTGTGGGAGCCGCAAGGGTCTTCGTCCGGGCCTTTCCCTGTCAGATCCTGCATACGCTGCATTCCCCGGGCGGAGTAGAACACCAGCTGGGAAATACTCCCGTCCAGATTTTCCCCCCGCAGCACCAGTGCGTTGGCGGTTTCGTAGTAGTCGATGGGAAGCGTGCGGCGATACAGCTTACCCGTAGCCTCGTCGACCACCTCAACGGTTACTTCCTTGGCGGATATCGCAAAAACATTTCCGTCCATGCCAACACCTTCTGATCCTGCAAAAATACCGGGAAATGCGTTTCCACATCTATATTGTAGCGTACCCGGCGGCGGCTTTACAAGTTATATCCAAAAAGCAGTCGCAGAAAAGCTCCGCCGGAATTTGTCTATTCTGCGCAAAACCAGAAGAAAAAATAGTTCACAATTAATACATATTTACGGTTTACACAGCACAAGTGTCCCCGACCGGTCAGGCAGAGGTACGGCGGGAAGGACAATTCCCAGCTCCTGACGGTACTGCTCCAGGGCCTGGGCCACGCCGGGCAGGCCGGGATTTCCCCAGTCGTGAAGCAGCAAGAAGCCGCCAGGAGACAGCCGGGGCCAGAAATAGCGCAGTCCCTCCAGCGTTGTCTGAAAGAAATCCACGTCCAGGGAAACCAGGCAAAACGTTTCCTCAAGGCCATCCAAGGAGTCCGGAAAGAAGCCGGGCTTGAACACCGCCTGCTCCGGGTGTGGGAGAACGGAACGAACCAGCTGGACGGAAGTGGCCCGGTGGGCCGCCTGAAAGGCCAGTGCTGCCCCAGCCTCCGGGCCAAAGCCCTGAAAACTGTCGAACAGGTACAGCTTTCGCCCGGGCAACAGCTGATTGATGGCCCCGGCAAACTGCCCCCGGTAGACGCCAAGCTCCGCCGCCGCGCCGGGCACGTTTTCCAGCTGCCGGGTCATCAGCTCCAGAGCAGCCAGACGGACGTAATCACCGTCCAGAGCTTCCCGGGGCAGCGCCGCCGCGGCAATCCCGGAGGGTTGGGGAATCACATGATAGTGCGGGAGCAGCCGCTCCAGCAGGGTCTCCCCCAGCAAGGCTTTCGCGGCAGTACAGCGGCTGTTGCGGTCAGACAGGGTCAGGCTGTTTTTCAGATACAGGATTCTGTCCTCCGGGAGCCCGAGGGCGGCGCACCGGGCGGATACCGCTTCCGTGTGGCGGGTGGTGACGATTATCAGGTCACAGTCCTTCCCATCCAGCTCCTGGGGCAGCAGCACCGGCCGGCCCAGAAAGCGGGAGACCGAAGGGCTGCTGTCCACAAAGGCCGTAATATCCTCCGGCGCAAGTCCTTTTTCCATCAATTCCGAAGCCCCGCAGCCGATGCCCCAAACATAAATCCCCATGCCTTTCCCTCCCAATGGATGATGTGATATGCACAGAAAACGCTGTTTCTATTATATACAAGTTATACAAAAATGCAAGCAAAAAGCAGAATCATATTTACATTTCTTCCAACATGGACTATGATTGTTTTATGGAAATATTAAATAAATGCAATTTGCTTTTCAATATAACATGAGGAGAGTTCCCTATGCAGACAGCCGCACTGATCGTAGCCGCCGGAATGTCCTCTCGGATGGGAGATTTCAAGCCCATGCTGAGCATTGGTTCCATTACCATCGCCCAGCGGGTGATCGCCACCTTCCATCAGGCGGGAATCGAAAAAATCGTTATGGTCACCGGCTATCAGGCTGTCACCCTGGAGCGGCATCTGTCCGGCAGCGGCGTGATTTTTCTGCGCAATGACCGTTATGAGACGACCCAGATGTTTGACTCCGTGAAAATCGGACTGGAATACCTGATGGACAAGTGCGACCGGGTGCTGTTTACCCCGGTGGATGTGCCTCTGTTTACGGCGGGGACGGTGCGGAAGCTGCTGGATTCCGGTGCGGCGTTGGCCTGCCCGGTGTGCGACGGTCAGCAGGGACATCCGCTGCTGATTTCCGCCGCCCTGCTGCCGAAGATCCTGGCGGACTGCGGAGAGCAGGGCCTGAAAGGGGCGGTCAGCCGCTGCGGCGCGGCCTTGACCGCCGTAGCTGTGAACGACCCCGGCACCCTTCGGGACGCGGACACGCCGGAGGACTATTCCGCCCTGGTGGAGTATCACAATTCCCAGTTGATCCGTCCGGTGGTCAGCGTTTCCCTGAATCGGGAGATGCCCTTTTTCGACCGGAAAACCGCCATGCTGCTGATGCTCATTGACGAGACCAGTTCCGTTCGGGCAGCCGGCCAGCGGATGCAGCTGAGCTATTCCAGCTGCTGGAACCTGATCCACACCCTGGAGAGCCAGCTGAATTTCACCCTCATTGAGCGGACCCAGGGCGGCGCTGGCGGCAGCCAGAGCCGTCTGACCCAGCGGGGCCGCCTGCTGCTGGAGCGCTTCGACGCCTACGAACGCAAGCTCCGGGAAACCGCGCTGTCGCTGTACGACAGCTATTTTGGAGGACTGCTGGAATGAAACGCATTTTTCTGATCCGCCACGGCCTGCCGGATTTCCCCGAAGGGAAGCGGATGTGTCTGGGACGTACCGATCTGCCCCTGAGCCGGGAAGGCCGCGCTCAGGCGGAGCAAATGGCTGCCGGTCTGCCGCCGGTAACAGCGGTGTTTTCCAGTCCCCTCTCCCGGGCGGTGCAGACGGCCCAGGCCATCCGGCCGGATGTGACGGTACTGGAGGGACTGCGGGAGCTGGACGCCGGAGACTGGGATGGCCTGACCTTCGAGCAGATTCGGACTCGCTATCCGGAATTATTTGCCGCCCGGGGAAATAATCCCCATCTGCCCCTTCCCAACGCGGAAGAGGCTGCAGCGGGGCTGGAACGGTTCTCGTCGGCTATGGACGAGGCGGCGGCCAAAGCGACAGGGGATTTTGCTGTGGTGGCCCATGGCGGCGTAATCGGCCTGTTCCTGCAGGCGCTGGGGCTGCCCCGGAGAAAGCCCGCCTATACAGAAGTCATTTCCCTGCTATGGGACAACGGAAAATACTGGGTTTTGGAGGAAAACAATTATGCGTGAAATGCTGAAAACCATGCGTCAGCGCCTGCTGGCGGGAGAGGAACTGGTCATGGTCACGGTGATCGCCTCCTCCGGTGCCACCCCCCGGGGGGCCGGAGCCAGAATGCTGGTTGGCAAGGAGGGCCGCGTCTGCGGCACCATCGGCGGCGGCGCGGTGGAATACCGTTCCGAAAAAATTGCCAGGGAAGTGCTGCGGGAGAAAAACTCCCGGGGTCACGACTTCACCCTGACCAAAGACGATGTGCAGAATCTGGGTATGATCTGCGGCGGCGCCTGCAATGTATTCTTCCACTACCTGAGCCCGGAAGACAGCGGGGCCATCGCTCTGGCGGAGGAAGCGGAAGCCGGGTTCGCCCAGGGTAAGGACCTGTGGCTGATTTCCGATATCGGAAATGGAGGCCGCCTGTCCCTGACGGATAAACGCAGCGAAACCCTGGCCCCCTATCTGACCCGGCATCCCCAATGGCTTCAAGCGGACGGCCTGAATCTGTACCTTGAGCAGATCTGCGATTCCGGGCGGGTTTATGTGTTTGGGGGCGGCCATGTGGCCCAGGAGCTGGTTCCGGTGCTGGAGCATATCGGCTTCCGCTGCACCGTCATGGACGACCGGGAGGAGTTCGCGAAGCGCGCGCTGTTCCCCACCGCGGAGCAGGTGGTTCTGGGGGACTTCCGCCGGATTTCCGACTATCTGCAAATCGGCGCTCAGGACTACGTCTGCGTCATGACCCGGGGACATGCCTTTGACACGGTGGTGCAGGCCCAGGTGCTGCAGTGTCATCCCTGCTACTGCGGCGTCATCGGCAGCAGGCACAAGGCTGCCGGCGTGCGCAAGGTGCTGCAGAAGGAATACGGCCTGACCGATGCCGAACTGGATCTGGTGACGACCCCCATCGGATTGGACATTCAGGCGGAAACCCCGGCGGAAATTGCCATTTCCATTGCCGCCCAGATGCTCCAGCACCGGGCGAACCGGAACCGCCAATGAGACGGCTGTTTCTTACCGGCCCCATAGGCTGCGGAAAAAGCACCGCCATTGAAACCGCTCTGGGCGACAGGCTTCCCCTCTGCGGCGGATTCCGAACCCGGCGGGGGCAGCTGCGGGACGGACATCCGGAAAATTTCGTGCTGGAGAGCCCCGATGGCAGCCGCCGGGCGGTGTTTCTGGATTTTTCCCGGGGCAGGCCGGAGGTGCATCTGGAGGTGTTCGTTGATTACGGCATCCCCATGCTCCGGGGAGACATTCTGATTCTGGACGAAATCGGCGGCGTGGAGCTGCTTTGCCCGGAATTTGTAACCGCCTTGGAAGCCGTGCTTCACAGCGGCGTCCCCATTCTTGGCGTAATGAAGGGGGAAGGGCCGGCAGGCGCTCTGGTGGAGGCCCTGGGGCTGACGGAACGCTATACTGCCGCCGCTGACCGGCTGCGGCGGCGGATGGAGGAGGACGGGGACACCTGTCTCTACCGCTGCGGCCTATTTGACGAAACCGCGGTGAAACTCGCCGGAAAGTGGGCGGAGGAATATGTCCATGGATGAGTTTTTTACGCTTTACGACCTTTTGCTTTCCGGCATGGACACGGCGGAAACGGCAACGGCAGCCCTGTCCGGCCAATGCTGGACGGTTGTGGAAACGGAAACCGCCTTCGGCATGGCCATGACCACCCCGGGCGATACCGCGCCCCGGATGCTGACCGGAGACTATGCCGCAATGCCCCTGAAAACCCTGGCCCAGGCTTCCAAGAGCTGGAACCTGCGGGAGGCCGGCTTTGGGATGGCGGCGGTAAACGCCTATTACAATACCCCCCAGCGGCTGCGTATGCTGAACGCCTATGAGCCCTTTGAAAACTACTGCACAGCGGGGCTGGACCTGCGTGGGCAGCGGATCGGCGTGGTGGGCCACCTGAATATGCCGGAGGCCATCCGGCAGCAGGCGGCGCAGGTTTGGATTCTGGAACGGAATCCCCGGCCCGGGGACTATCCGGACTCCGCCTGTGACGCGATTCTGCCCCGGTGTGATACGGTGATCATCACCGCCAGCACCCTGGTGAACAAAACCCTGCCCCATCTGCTTTCCCTGTGCCGGAACGCCTATACCATTCTCACCGGCCCCACCTGTCCCATGTGTCCGGCGCTTCTGGAATTGGGCATTCAGCGGCTGTCCGGACTGGTGATTACAAACCGGAATGGCATGCGGGAGAAAATCCTGTCCGACATTCCCGGCACGCCCTACCCCATGGGGGTACCCTTTCTGCTGACAGGAGACCGTCTATGAATTCCATTGAAAAGAAACACCGCCTGACGGTGCTGGCCATGGCCATTGCCCTGATCGTATGCATTCTGGGTTCCTTTACCCTGGGACGGTACGCCGTACCCCTGAAGGAGCTGTTGGGCATTCTGGGCAGCAGACTGGGCCTGAAGCTCCAGCCCTTCTGGACAGAGCAGATGGAAACCGCCGTCTGGAACATCCGGCTGCCCCGGGTGCTTCTCAGCGTTCTGGTAGGGGCATGTCTTGCTGCGGCGGGTGCCAGCTATCAGGGCGTGTTTCAGAATCCCATGGCCTCCCCGGATATTCTGGGAGCCTCTGCCGGAGCGGGATTCGGCGCGGCGCTGGCCATTGGGCTGGGGCTGTCCAGCGTGTGGATTACGGCGGGAGCCTTTTTCGTGAGCCTGCTGACGGTGGCGCTGGTGTTCGCGGTCAGCCGCCACGCCAAGGGCGATCGGGTTCTGGGACTGGTGCTGGCGGGCATTATGGTGTCCTCTCTGTTTCAGTCCGGCACCTCCTTCATCAAGCTGGTGGCGGATCCCAACAACCAGCTGCCCCAGATCACGTTCTGGCTCATGGGCAGCCTGTCCGGGGCCAGATGGAAGGAAATCGGATTCGTGCTGATTCCCATGCTCACCGGGCTGATTCCCCTGCTGCTGCTTCGCTGGCAGCTGAACGTCATAACCATGGGCGATGACGAGGCCCGGGCCATGGGTGTCAACGCCCCCCGGATTCGGCTTATGATTGTGATCTGTTCCACCCTGGTCACGGCCTCTGCCGTTTCGGTCAGCGGCATGATCGGCTGGGTGGGACTGGTGATTCCCCATATGATGCGCAGGGTGGTGGGGTCAGACTACCGCTGGCTCATGCCTGCGTCCATGCTGGGCGGCGGCATTTTCCTGCTGCTGGTGGACAATGTGTCCCGCAGCGTAACCACTGCCGGAATCCCCATCGGCATACTCACATCCTTTATCGGCGCGCCGTTCTTCCTGTGGCTGATTACCGGGAGGGGGGATCATTACGAGCATTGAAGTGAAAAACCTCAGCTTTTCCTACGGAGAACGCCCGGTGCTGCGGGATATCAGCTTCCGGGTGGAGCAGGGGGAATTTCTGTCTATCCTTGGGCCCAACGGCGTGGGAAAAAGCACCTTATTCCGCTGCGTTCTGGGCCTGCTGTCCGGCTACACCGGGCAGGTGCTGGTGGACGGGGTGGATGCCCGGCAGTTTTCCATCCGGGAATCGGCACGGCATATTGCCTACATTCCCCAGTCCAGCCATCCGATTTTCAATTATAGGGTGTTTGATATTGTCCTTATGGGCGCCACCAGCGCCGTATCTGTCCTGCGTGCTCCCGGCCGGGAACATACGGAGCGCTGCCATTGGGCCCTGGAAAAGGTGGGGATTTCCCACCTGGCCGACCGCTGCTACCACCGGCTCTCCGGCGGCGAGCAGCAGCTGGTGATGATTGCCCGGGCGCTGGTGCAGAACGCGCCCATTCTGATGCTGGACGAGCCCACAGCCAACCTGGATTTCGGAAACCAGCTGCGGGTTCTGGAGCAGGTCCGATCCCTGGCCCGGGAGGGGTATACCATCATCCAGACCACCCACCACCCGGAACAGAGCTACCTGTTTTCCGACCGGATCCTTGCCCTCCAAAACGGACGGGTCCTGCTGGAGGGCGCCCCGTCCCAGGTACTGACCCAGCAGGCCATCCGGGATCTGTACGGCGTGGAGGTGGATGTGGTCAGCCTGTATGAAGACCGGGCAAGAGCTTGTATTCCCGTCAATTTAAAGAACCTCTGAGTAAATCGTCTGCTGTTCGCTCTTGCCGATTGAATCAGAGCTTCCTTAACAAAATAAGGAGGATTGGAAACATGAGAAGAAAACTGTCCATCGTATTGGCGCTGTGCCTGCTGCTGACCGCCTTTGCCGGCTGCGGCAAAGGTGAGAGCGCACCGGAAACCACCGCCGCAGCCGTTGCCGAAACGCTTCCGGCGGAGACCACCCCGGAGACCCGGGAATTTACGGATTCCGTGGGGCGCACCGTCACCGTTCCCTATGAGATCACCACCATCGCCGTTTCCGGCCCCCTGTCCCAGGTGTATATCCTGCCTCTGGCGGGAGATATGCTGGCGGGCGTCAGCAACAGCTTTGCTGACAGCGCCTCTGTGTACCTGCCGGATTATGTGACGCAGCTGCCGGAGCTGGGTCAGCTTTACGGCGGTAAGGGCGAGATGGATCTGGAAGCCCTGCTGGCCGCCGCCCCGGACGTGGTCATTGATGTGGGCGAGGCAAAGAAAACCATTGTTGAGGATCTGGATGCCCTGACGGAGCAGACCGGCATTCCCTTCCTGCATATCGACGCCACTGTCTCCACCGCCCCCGAGGCCTACCGTCAGCTGGGTAAGCTGCTGGGCAGAGAAGAGAGAGCCGAGGAACTGGCTTCCTGGTGCGAAACCACCTACAACCGTGCCGCAGCCATGATGGAAAAGGTGGACGCGGACAATGCCAGAAAGACCCTGCTGTACTGCCTTGGCGACAAGGGCGTAAACGTCCTGGCAGAGGGCTCCTTCCATGCCGAGACCGTGAACATGATGTGTCAGAATCTGGCTGTGCTGGAGGAAGTGGTATCCAGCGGCAATGGCAACGAGGTGGATCTTGAGCAGATTCTGGCATGGGACCCGGAGTACATCCTCTTTGCGCCGGACAGCTGCTATGCCGAAGTCGCAGACTTGCCGGAATGGCAGAGCCTGCAGGCGATTTCCTCCGGCCACTATTACGAGACCCCCTACGGTCCCTACGGCTGGCTGTCCTCTCCCCCGTCGGTTCAGCGGTATCTGGGCATCCTGTGGCTGGGCGCCCTGCTGTACCCGGAGTATGCGGACTACGCGCTTCAGGAGGAAGTGACCGCCTACTACAAGCTGTTCTATGACTGTGACCTGACGGACGATATGTATCAGGCCCTGATTCAGAACGCCATGTAATCATGCAAAAGCAGCCGCTGTCACAATGGCAGCGGCTGCTTTTCCGGCAAGCGGAGTACCCGATGCTGACACCTCTCCTTCATCCATGGTAATCGCCTGTGGCGGAGTCGACCGTGACGAAGGGGACGATCTCGCCGCCCACCTCCACATAGACCTGATAGATGCCGTCCCCCAGATCCTCATAGTATTCCGGAAGCACTCCATAGTTATCAAACAGGCTCTGCGCAAGTGCGGCCTTCCAAGGCTCGTCCTCAGCAGCTTCCTCCCAATTGGCCGGGACAGTTTCCGTGGTTTCCGGAACCGTCTGCAGCTGTGTTTGCTGGGTAGCAGCCACCGATTCGGCTGTCGCAGCCGGGGACTGGGTTTTCCCGCAGGCTGTCATAGTTAACAGAAGGATGGCTGCAAGTACGATGGGCAAATATGCTTTGTATTTCATTTTGGTATTCTCCTTGTTTATGTTATCACAGATAAGATATTATGCGTATCTGCTTATTTATTTGGTTTTGTCGGCTCCTTGTTTTGATACAGGCAAGGCTTTCTTTCCAATGCTTCTGTTATGTGTTGTCTGTTCCATTTGCAGTATCCTCCTGATCTCCGTAAACCCAATAAATTGTCATATCCTGATAGTCCATTTCCAGCTCTGCAACTTCGCCTTCTGTGGTGATGCGAAAGTCCCAGAGCTGTGTACTCTGCCCCAAATCGGAGGTCAACTGGGCGTGAAGCATCCTATTCTCCAGGGTATAGGTTCCGTGCCAGCCCTCCGCTCCGATGTACCAGCTCATTTGGCCGTCGCTCCGAATCTCCATACTGGCGCCCCACTCCCCATAGCCGGGGAACAGGTCCAGGGAATCCGAAAATGCGGCAAGGTCATTCTTTTCGCTGTCCAGATGCCACGGCCCGACCAATTCGATGCTTTGCTGCACAGGTTCTTCTGCCTTTTCCGCTGCGTTTCCGCTGTGGACGGAACTGTCGCCTTGCTGCCGCGTTTCCTCAGCGCCTCCTATGTCGGTCGCCTCAGTTTGGGTTTCCTGCCAGCTTTGTTCTGATTCAGGCGCTTTCCTGCACGCCGCCATAGGCAGGCACAGAATTCCTGTCAGAAGCAGTGCGATTATTCTTTTCATATTGGATCATCCTCCTGTTACATTATCCGGTATCCGGATTTCATTAGCTCTGTTATGTAATTCCAAAACAGACTTTCCGCTTTCGCGATCCTTCTGCTGTTTTCGATCGGTTGAAAAGCGAGAATTCTGTTTTCCGTATCAATCCACGCAATCTTTTCTTCTTCCTTCATATTCTGACACTCCTTTCAAAACCGGCCAGAGAAATGCTGCCAACAGCGCAAGTACCAAAATGGGAATCGCAAGAGATACCAACCCGGCCACAAACAACGCAATCAGCAATGTGGGAATTCCCATCACAAAAAGAACCCCTTTCGTAATCCCCCATGCAGCCTTGCATGCAAAATGAACAAGCTTCCCTGTAAACACAATGATGCCGATTACAAATAATGTGATAATACGAAATCCGTATCTATTCAGTCGAACTTGCTGTAAATGATCGTTTATCGTAGGATGGTTGCTGTGGCGCGGCAGCGCCCATGCCTTCCCCTTTGGGGAAGGTGCCCCAGCGCGCACGCTGGGGCGGATGAGGTTGGTACGCACCGAAGGTTTGTGCCAGCCATAATAAACGGGAAAGCCGTTGTCCTGCTTTCCTTTTTCAGTCCTTGGTTCTTTAAGTGCACACTGGTCTGGGTGCATTCCAGCCTCATCCGACCCGGCTTGCGCCGGGCCACCAATGAATGAAGGTATGATTGCCACCGGCAATCATTATGATTTGGATTCGCTGCGCGGAGCACCACCCCAGAGGGGAAGGCTTTGTTGCGATAAACGATCATTTATCTGACGTTTTCTGGCCACGACTGAATAGTTACCGAAATCCTTTTTATTCATCGAATACTGCCTGTCGTTCGGTAGGGTTGTGGTTTAAAACGAAGCGGCCATGCCCGGGCGGACACAACCGCAGCGCATTGCAAGCGGAAAGGAACCTATCGCGTTCCCTGTAAACAGGGAGCTGCCAAACTATGGAGTCTATCCTCTCAGATTTTTCAGAGCCTCGGGATTATTGGAGAGAATCCTTCCAACAATCTGACATTTTTCCAGGTCCGTGCAGTCGCCGCATGTCGTCACACCTTTTTTCAACGCACACTGACGAATCCCGCAAAGGCTTTCGCAGAATACAGTTTTCACCCCATCAACACGACAGCCTTGACAGTTGATATGTTCAGGCAGAATGGGAGCATGATTCAACGCGGCCCATAATTTCGCAGTTTTTTCGCGCAATGTCTGATCGTCATGGATCGTTGCAAGATACGCGTCGCATTTATCGCAATCCAACCCGCAATATGCAATCATTTCTCTCATGGTTATGTACCTCCTCAATATTTGATTTGCAGGAACTATTCAGTCGTACCCCAAGTTCCTCATTATAAATGATCGTTTATGCGCATACCCCCTGTAGGGGATGGTCATTGACCCTGCCGCTTGGTAACGGGACAGAGTGTGAAATAGGTTGCAGCCAGTGCTGGTTTTCGCAAAAAGCAACGGGGTTAACCGCTCAAAACTTTCGGCTGGCGGGAGGGTCAATGACCCTCCTCTACAGTGGGTGCGAAAGGAAATATCAAAAGCTCTCAAGAAAAACAACCGTCTGTTCTTCCCTTTTTCGTTATTCTGAACCTGCAATGCTCGCCGCCCTGTAATACTGTTTCCAGGATTTCCACGTCAAACATGCTGGCCGGTTCCAATTGGTGCAAGATATACAGAATGCTTCGCCGGGTGCACTGGCAATGCTCCGGATCATTCACCGCTCCTGACAATACTTTCGGACAAGTGTATTTATGGTATCCCAGTTCATAGATATGTCCGGGTTCGATGCCCTTACCAGAATACATATCGTTATTCATCGCCTCGCCGTAGATTCTGTCAAAATCTCCGCCGCATTTTTCATAAATTTGTCGCTGCATGGGAAGAACGTAATCCTTTACGCAGGAAACAGCATGCTCAAAGTAGTTTTCCCCACAAAATCCCTCTCATGATTTCCCCGGCTGATAGAGCCTGAAAAACTGCCGGATATGCCTGCTTACCAGTTCCATGACCTCTGTCTCCCGTTCCGGCTCCCGGTCACAGAGGTTGATCCACACGGAAATGGGCAGGCAAAACTGGGCTGCCATGATCTGTGGATCATCGTCTGCCAGCACACCCCGCCGGATCAGCTGCTTCACAAGTCCGGTGAAATACCCCAGCACATCGGAATAATTCTGCTTGGTCTGCAGCTTCGCCAGCTCCGGATTCTGGAACTGTTCGATGACCAGCATTTTCCGCGCCCTGCTGATAGCGGGGTCATGGAGAATGTAGCGAATCTGCCCCTGAATCATTTTTACTGCTCCGTCAGCGGTCAGGGGCAGGTTGTCGGCATCTTTCTCCCAATTCGCTCTTGCAAAAATAGAACGTTCTCCATACTGTTCCAAAACATCCTTCACAATCGCGTCCAAAATGGCCTGCTTGCTCTCAAAATGGCTGTAAAGCGACGCCTTCCGAATGCCCACAGCGCCCGCAATCTGGGAAATAGAAGTAGCTTCAAACCCCTGTACAGAGAACAAATCCAGCGATGCTTCCAGAATTTCCTGCTTTGTATTTCCCCGATCCATAACCACTTCTCCTTTATTGCCATCAAAGTAATCAGCTGCCTGCTTTCGGAATGACATATCCGTTTATCACCACTCATAGTATAGCAACCAATCGTTCGGTAGTCAAGCAGTTTTTAAAAAAGTAACGATTCAGTCGCCCCAAAGAAATGCGTCAGACTTGTGCAGAATGTAGAAATGATTCGTTTACTGAAAGCCTTCATTCCTTGAGCTGTGGATAAATCTGCAGGTTTCCTGTGATGCGTAATTGTCACGCCCACTGGTTCACCAGCGTCAGTGCATTGCCTGTCAGTGCTGTCCGGACAGCTTCAAAGTAGTCTACAGCATGTTTCCGGGCTGTGCTGACAAAACTTATGATCTACCTTGATAATCTGCAACGCAAAAGCCTTCGATTTCTCCTGCAATGGGCTGCCCATATTAACCTTCCCCTTCGCATCCTACTTCTTCACTATTCACTATTACCTATTACTTCCCAAAAATCGGCCCCCCCAAAAAAGTGAAGAGTGAATAGTGAAGAGGTAATAAGTAAAATCGGCAATCTTCTGTCGAAGCTTGCCGATTTTTGGAGGTACCGCCCAGATTTGAACTGGGGAATAAAGGTTTTGCAGACCTTTGCCTTACCACTTGGCCACGGTACCGTATGAAATAAGGAACGCAGGAAAACGCGTTCCTTATCTGTTTGGAGCGGGTGACGAGGCTCGAACTCGCTACCTCCACCTTGGCAAGGTGGC
>JBJDYN010000022.1:0-4789 GCA_051867395.1 Faecousia sp.
GGCATGGGCGCTGCCGCGCCACAGCAACCATCCTACGATAAACGATCATTTACAGGAATCCTGTAAACTCCACACTCCTCACTCCCTCACACCTCCGCGGGCTCCAGGGTCACGAACTGGGGATAGTTCCGGGACAGTACCCAAGCCCCCGCCTGGACGGTCCAGAAGGCCATCAGCGCCTCCGCCAGACACCCTTCCCTGGGGGACGCAATAATCTCCGCGCAGCCCTCCTTGATGTAGATTCTGGGCTTTCGCCGGAGCATCCGCTGCTCATACAGCAGACACACCGCCTGACCCAGGGTATAGGCCAGCATGGACGCCGACGCGCAGATCAGGTCTTCCCCCTTCTTCGCCGCCCCGGCGTGTCCCTGAACGCGCATGCGCAGGCTGCCCAGACCCGGCTCATAGGCAAACGCAATGTGAATCATTCGGTTGTCTCCTTTCTTGTTCAATTCGATATTTCGATGAAACATTGTTCCGTCAAACCAAAACCTCTCGCATAAATGATCGTTTACTTTTACTGTGCGTAGGGGGCGGCATCCCTGACGCCCCTTCCGCATGCAGTACCGTCACAAGGGGCGTCAAGGATGCCGCCCCCTACGCACGCCAATCTAACATTGCTGCGGTAAACGATCATTTACCATAGCACTGCACCTGCGGTCGAGGGGGCCAAAGGAGGTTCGCCTACTACCCAATGTGCGTAGCGCATTCGCCGGGGGCCTTGCCCGCGAAACGATCCTTTATCGCTGCACATCGTCAGCCGGATAAACTCACTCCGGCACGCCTGCGTCTGCTACCCGCTGCCTTGCCTGCTTCGTCACACTGGCCTCTCCCAGGGCCTTCTCCCGGATCGGGGTGGTCTGGCCTGCCGTCTGCAGCTGTCCCAGCAGCGCCGCGGCCTGATATTTTTGGGCGTTCCGGGCGATTTTGCCCATGACAATCTGCTTCCGGTCAAAGTCCATCATGTCGAGGCACGCCAGCGCCTGCTCCGCCCGCATGGGATCGAAGAATCCCGCGCTGTAGAACTGCAGCGCCAGCTCGTTCTGGCTCATTTTGGAGTAGGGGCTCTGCTTCTCGGCGCTGACCTGGATGTCGAACTGGGGCACCCGGTAGCCCAGATCCACCCCCAGCGCCATACCCTGACTCTGGGGCGCCAGAGCGGCGTTGCTGTAGCGCACATATTCTGCCGCCCCGTTCTCCCCCAGAATCCGGAAGTACCTTGGCAGGGTGTAGAACTGCCGCATCAGCTCGATAATCATCAGGCACACCTTCCGGAAGGCCCGGTAGGAGCCCCGGCTGGCGTCCCGGTCCAGCTTGCTGCCCGCCTCCTGCATGGCGGCGATGGCAGAGGCGGCGGTAACACCGTTGTTGGCCCCGCCGGTGGACACGTCCCGGTTGCCGGTGGTCTCCTTCAGCTCGTCGATCTTGTCCTTCACCACCTGGACGTAGACGCTGCTTAAGGTCTTTCCCTGGATAGGCACGATGCTGTCCTGGCCCAGGTTGCCGTCCACATGGACGAAGTCCCGGCTCAGGTCCGCGTACTCCGCCTCGTTGACGCTGCCGTCGCTGCGGATGAAGTGCCGGGGCCGGGCGTTTGCCAGCATGTTCTGCAAAATCGCCTGGTTGCCCCGATCGATGTACTCCTGGGCGTTCTTCGCCACATCCACAAAGCCGAAGCCGCAGGGGGTCCCCTTCACCCGGAACAGCGGGTCGAAGACATAGGGGTACAGTCCGTGATCGTACCAGCCCCGCTCAAAATACTCCGGCTCATTCTCTGTGGCGAACAGCACCTCGTCATTGACGAACTTGCAGTAGTGCAGCACAATCCGGCTGCCCTGGCGCTTTTTGTAGTACCAGTCCACCACGGCGGACTTCTGGGAGGTGTCCACATTGTCGTCGTAAATGTACTGCCCCAAATCCAGAGACGAAGCCCCCAGCTTCCCCTGAAGCTCCGGATATTCCTCCACCAGCAGGTCATTGTCCCTTAATGCCACATGGAACAGATTCCGGGACTGCTGGATATCGGTGATCCCCGGCTCCCAAAAGAGGCTCAGGATGTCCACCTGCTCTACAGACACGTCTCCCAATCCGTTCAGCTTCCCGGCGTCCCAGAAGACGCCGTAGATACCGGTGCCGCTTTTCAGCTTGTCGTCCACCTCCGCGCCGTAGACCTCCTCGAAGTCGTTCTGCTCCAGGATCACCGGCACAATGGAGGTGAGCATCCTGGCCTCCGCCTGGTCTCCCTCCTCCCGGGGCAGGATATTGGGACAGGGAAAGCTGTCCATGGCGGCAGCGTGCTTGTTGGCGATGGCGTTGAACAGCCACCCGGACACGGGCTCCACCTGCTCCGGCAGAGATTTTCGCATGCATTCCCAGGAGCGCAGCTTGTACCACTGCTCATTGTCGATGACCTTTTTTTCCAGGTTGGCCTTCCCCGCCTTATACCGCTGCAAGGTCACCCGGGCCTCATAAACCTGGTCGCTGCCGATAACCGGGAAAATCGCCCCCAGGTTGGTTTGTGCTTGATCTTTCATAAATAACCCCCTTGGTTGAAGGAATAGTGAAGAAGTAAGGAGTCCCTTCAGGACATATTGAAATAAATCCCCGAAGGGGATACCATACTTATTCACTATTCACTCTTCACGCAAAATCACTTCCATCCTCGGCCGTTTCACCGCTTTCACGTCTTCCCTGGACACATCCAGGAACAGGGCAGCCGGGGACCGCTCGAAGGCTCTCTCCTGCCTGGCCTGCAAGGGCTTGATGGGCCGGGACATGCAGAAGTAGCGCACCTCGTCCGCCACATGGTCTTCCCCGTCGGTGTCCAGATCCTCGCACTTGCTCTCGTCGTACTGTAATAGCGGCAATGTCCGGATGAAGGCCTTGCAGTTTTTAAAAATGTACATCTGGGGATAGCCGTTTTCGTCAAAGGCCAGGCGGTAGTGCAGCTGCATCCAGCCCGGAATCCGCTTGTGATCCCCGGGGGAAAAGTACACCCCCTGCTCCGCAGCCATGTCCGCCACGCTTTTGCCGGTCTCCGCGTCCCAGATGGCAGGGTCGGCGATGCCGATGACGTGCTTCCCGGCAAGCCACCGGTGCTCCCGCTCAATTCTCGCAATCTCGGCGAAGACCTTCGGCGGCGTCCACTTGACCCCTTCGTTGGGGGTGCCGGTGCAGCCGTAGAGCTCCAGAATGCGGTACACCACCCCGTCGTAGTCCACCGCCCACCAGCCGCAGGAAAAGGGCTTGTTGTAGCCCCAGTCAAAGCTCCGGTAAATCTTCCACCCCTCGGGAATCTCAAAGGGGTCGATGACGTGGGTCCACTGCCGGTCTGCGTAGTGCTCCGGCCTGTCGGCAAAGTCCTCGAAGAACTGCCCCTCGTACACATCCCACCGCCCGTACAGCCAGGCCTGCCGGAGCTTGGGCGGCAGCTTTTGCAGAGAACGCATATATTCCGGCTGGCTTTTCATCAGGGCGTCGTTATCCGTGCACAACGCCTGAATGAAGGAGTAGTCCTCCGGATGCTCGTCCTCGGTGTAATTCCGGTCGATGAACAGCCGCTTAAAGTACCCATGCCCCGGCCCGCCGGGATTCAGGGTGAAGTAGGTTCGTTTGGGAAAAGCGTTGACACCCCGGACGCAGGCGTCGATCTGGGTGAGCCAATGCTCCTGGAACTGTCCCGCCTCGTCGGCGAACCAGACGTCGTACTCCGCCCCCTGGTACTGGCCTAAGTCAGCATCGCAGGCGCAGTAGCCGAACCAGATGGTGGAGCCGTTGGGAAAGGTGAAGCACTTGTCGCTGTGGTTGTACCTCGCCGCCCCGTTCAAAAGCTGGATCAGGGGAAAAATATGGTTGTTCAGCAGCTCCCGGAAGGTCCGCCGGGTGATGAGGATTTTGATGCCCGCGTAGTACAGCGCCAGCAGCACGGCCTTCCACCGGACGAACCAGCTTTTGCCGCCGCCCCGGGCCCCGCCGTAGCCCACATACCGGTGGGTGTCCAGGAGGGCCTTTCTCTGTTTCTCATTGGGCGCGGGCATGGTCAGCTCATTTGGCAAAGTCCTCCAGCCCTCCTTCCAGCACCACGGTAAGCTTCTGGCCGTCTTCATCCTCCCCGCTCTGCAAATCCCGGATATCCTTCAGCGTGGAGGAAATGGAGCGCACCGATTTCAGATCCAGCTGCTCCGGCGTCAGCTCCTCCAGCAGCTGCCCCAGCAGCACCAGCAGCCGCTCCGCCGCCCGCCCCACCCGGGCATCGGCGTCCTGTTTCTTATCCAATGAATCCCCCCCCTTTCTGCGTGTGGAATGTGGAGTGTGGAGTTTGGAGTTTGGAGAATGATTCAACATTCAGCATTAACTCCACTCTCAACGCATCACGCCATTTCCTCCACGCAGCAGACATTCTCCTCCATCTGCTCCCGGCAGCTGTCGCAGACGATCA
The DNA here is from genome assembly GCA_051867395.1 of Faecousia sp. Lineage (GTDB taxonomy): Bacteria > Bacillota > Clostridia > Oscillospirales > Oscillospiraceae > Faecousia. Next base: position 4,439 of record JBJDYN010000022.1, read on the forward strand.
GGTTCTCGTCCCGGACCATCAGCACGAAGTACACATCCCCACCCCGTAAGGGCTTCCCGCAGCAGCCGCAGGTGGGAAGCTGCTGGATCCACCTGTCCCAGTCCCGCTGCCGCCGCTCCTCCTGCACAGCAGGGTCATAACAGTTCGGTAAGTTCATCTGTCTCCTCCTTTCTTCGGAAACGTCCTTTTGCAAAGCCTGTGTAAATTTTTTTAATTCTACCCGTTTTATTGGACCATTTCTGCAGTACAATAAGGGCACGAAATTCATTTACCCCGATCCCACCGCACACATCGCACGGTAAATGATCGTTTATCTTAAGATAGACGCACTGGCGCGGCAGCGCCATGCCT
>JBJDYN010000023.1:0-4773 GCA_051867395.1 Faecousia sp.
TGGCAGCGGCCAGCCCCACAGCATATGCCCCATTGAAAAATACATCAGTGCGAGCCAGAAGCCCAGAGAGGCGATGAGCCGTTTCTTTAGCGCAGGTGTCTCCCTGTCCTTCAGCGCATCCTCCTGGGAGGAAAGCTGCGCAGTCTGATCTTTGCTTCCTTTTTTCAGCGCTGCTCCATATCCTGCCTCACGAACCGCCGCAATGATCTCCTCGGCGGAGGCGGTTCCCTCTACGCCCATGGAATTGGTCAGCAGGCTCACCGAGCAGGAGGTGACGCCTTTTACGCCGGATACCGCTTTTTCCACCCGGGCTGAGCAGGCGGCGCAGCTCATACCCGTTACTGTATATTGCTCCATAACGGAATCGAAAAACCTCCCTTTATTTCATCAGTTTTTGCAATGTTGTCACCAGTTCATCGATGACTTCATCCTTGCCCTCCCGGATATCTCTGGCGACGCAGCCCCGGATATGACTGGCCAGCAATTCCTTATTAAAGGCATTGACCGCGGCGTTGACAGCGGCGGACTGCACCAGAATATCCGCACAGTAGGCATCGCTTTCCACCATCCCCCGAATCCCACGGATCTGCCCTTCGATCCGGTTCAGCCGGTGGATCAGCTTTTTCCGTTCTTCCTCTGAGCGGTCCGTTGTTTTCCCACAGCATCCACACATTTCTTTCTCAGCCATGATTCAGCCTCCGTTTTGTAGATACCCCCAAGGGGTATTTGTATTATATACCCCTATGGGGTATTTGTCAACAGGGAAAAAGGGAAAGTTGCCAATTTTCTGCAAACAGTTTATTCCGATATTCACCGTTCATTCTCTGTCATAGCAATACAGATAGGAAAACAGCAGCCTGATCTCTCAAGCCGCTGTTTTTCGGACAGAAATTATGGGAAACGGGCGATCACTTTTCCGTTAATATGCCCGCCCGCCACCAATTGCAAAGCATCGTTGATCTGCGAAAGGTCAAATTCACGGGGATCAATCTTAGGAACAATGTGGTTTGCCTCAACAATCTGGGTAATTTTCTCCAACTGTGCCCCATCTGCCCGCACAAAAAGGAACCGGTACGCCTTGCTCTGCCGTTTGGCTTTCCTGTCATATTTTGCGCCTGCCAGCGTGAACAGGAGCCGCTTGATAAGGGGAAAACCATTTTTCTGTGCAAATACTCTGTTGGGAACGCCCCGCAGGCTAAGCAAAACGCCGTTTTCCTTCAGCACGGATAGCTCGTGGTCAAATTCTTTATCCCCCAGCGTGTCGATAACGGAATCCACGCCGGACAGAGTGCTGCTTTCATGCGGTATTATTCTTCTCCTTTCTGTAGGAAATCCATTATTTTCCGTCCGTCTGCGTATCCCATTTCGTAGAGCCTGCGCAGCGCCTGCTTATCCTTTGTCAGCGTATCCACACCGCAGGTGTTCTCCGGGGCAACGATCAGCACCTTGCCCTGTCTGGCGCGCATCCGGGCCAGTGCCACACTTTCGTTGTACCGCTGCGCCCGCTGGCATAATCTCTCCGCAGCAGCCGGGTAGGCGTGACGGATACAGGCGGCCAGCTTCTCGTCCTTTTTGGGGCTGCGCAGCATTTGCTCCGGTTTGGTCAGAATCAGAACCACCCGATCGCAGCCCAGCTGAAACGCTTTCTCAACGGGCACCGGGTCACTCAATGCGCCGTCGTAATAAGCGGTGCCCTCAACGGTATAGGGCTTGCAGACAAAGGGGATTGCGGAGGATGCTTTCATAACGCTGTAGTCATCCTGATGGATATGGGACTTGTCAAAATAGCGCGCCTGTCCGGTTTCCGCTTCCGTGGCAACCACGTAGAACGCCATGGGATTGTCTCGTAGGGCGGCGTAATCCAGCGGATTCTCCCCGTCGGCACAGCTCAGCGTACCATAGACATAATCCAAATCCACATAGGATTGTCTTGTCAAAAAATTTTCCAGACTCATGTACTGTTTTCGGAAAGCATATTCCGTGTAGAATTGATAATTCCGACCTCTTTGCCCTGCCCCATAGGAAGCCAGATTCGCGCTTCCCGCCGAAACACCAATACCCAGATCAAAATGAATGCCCTGATCCATGCAGTAGTCCAGTACGCCAGCGGCGTAAATTCCGCGCAGTCCGCCGCCCACATCCACAATGCCGGTTTTCATACGCATCTCACAGATACAGCTCGTTCTCTTTTCGCACAGAACAAGCCTTCTTGATTGCCATACCTGCAATGGAAACCATCAAGCCGTTGACCTTTCGGGCATTCTTGGGGCACTGCCTGAAACAGCGCATACAGCCGATGCACAGTTTCGGGTCAGCTGTAAAGTTTGTCGGATCAATTGCCTGCACGGGACATTTTTCCGCGCACAGACCGCACTTTACACATTCTTTGGTCGGCTTCGGCACAAGCCCTGCGCCGCCGCTCTTTTTGTAGGGACGGTTTCCGGGAAGGGAAGCAATTTCGCTGTCCTTGCCCGCAATCTTGGCGGCAAAATCCGCAAGCTGCGCCTTGTCGGAGGCATCCGGTCTGCCGGTTGCATACTGGGGCAGGATGGAGTGCTCCGCCACAGCAGCGACGGCGGCAACGACCCGGAACCCGCATTCCTTCGCGGCATCTTCCATTTCCACAAGGGTATCTTCATGAGCCCGATTTCCGTACACACAGACAAGGGTACATTTCGCACCGTTGCCCACAATCTGCTTCAACCGTTCGATTGCCACGGCGGGGGCCCGTCCTCCGAAGGAAGGCATGGCAATCAGCACCTGATCTTCTTCGTTGATCACACACTGGGAAAAATCGGTTCCGGCATCGCTCAGATCGATTTTGACCGTGGTTTCGCCCCAATGGCTGCTAATCAGGTGAGCAACTTTCTCTGTTCCTCCTGTGGGGCTGAAAATGATTTCTACAATGTTCATGAATATTTCCTCCTGTTATTCCATTCTTTTACGGATGTCAGCAATGCAGTCGGCCAGGGTTTTGTCCGAAAGGGAGCGGGCAAAGGTGTCCTCCAAACCTGCAAACATGTCGGTCAGCACCGGTTTGATATTGCGGCCAACGATACACCGATCACTTGGATTTTGGTGAATGTCCAGAAGATGGATTTTCTGATCTTCCGTAACCGCTTGATAGATCTGAAGCAGCGTAAGCTGTTCCTGCGGGATCAGCAGGGTGCAGCCGCTGATTCCCCGGTGGCCATCGACGATCCCTGCCTTTTTCAGTAATGCAAGTATCTTGCGAACATAGCTGGCGTTGGTGCCGACACTCACCGCCATCTGATCCGAATTGACAGGGGGCGTAGATTCCGAGATCAGGATCAGAACATGCACCGCAACGGAAAATTTCGTATCCATAATTTCGTTCATCACCTCTTCACGTGTATTTGTTAGTGATACAAATACATTATATTTCGTTGTGAATGGATTGTCAAGCGGTTCCGGCCGTATCGGCGAAAATCGCGGAAGGATAAATTGATCCTTGCGTATTTTACCATAAGCAAACAAGATGCGGGCATTGACATTCCATCCCCTCTTCGTTACAATTAGGGAAACGATTTAGAAAGGATGGCGGTAAAATGGATCTGATACAGGCAATGCAGGAACGCCACTCTGTAAGGGCATATACTGGGCAGCGAATTGAGGATGCAAAACGGCAAAAGCTGGATGACTTGATTAGAGAATGCAATCAGGAGAGCGGGCTGCATATTCAGATTCGCTACGACGACCCCAGCGGCTTTGACTCTAAGCTGGCGCATTACGGCAGTTTTCGCAATGTGAACAATTATATCATTCTGGCCGGGAAGCCCTCTGACGGCCTGCCGGAAAAGTGCGGCTATTATGGGGAGCGGATTGTCCTGGAGGCACAGGCCGTGGGGCTGAATACCTGCTGGGCTGCGCTGACCTTCCATAAGGCCAAGGTAAAAAAGCAGATCCCGGATGGCGAGGATTTGGTGCTGGTTATTGCCATTGGATATGGGGCAGAACAGGGAACCTCCCACAAAAGCAGGCCCATCGAGAGCGTTGTGGAAATGACAGGCGAATTGCCTGATTGGTTCCGGGCAGGGGCTCAGGCCGCCCTCCTTGCGCCGACCGCTGTCAACCAGCAGAAATTCAAAATAGGCATCGAAGATGGGGAGCCTGTCATCCGCACAGCGGGCATCGGACCATACACGAAAATCGACCTTGGGATTGTGAAATACCATTTTGAATTGGCATCCGGACACAAGGTGCGTGGAATTTGATGGGGCATGAAAGAAATCTGACTGCGCAGAACCCCGTGATTCTGGCCTGCACATCCATGCTGCTTCATGTGGCAGCGGCACAGGAAAAGATTGGAACACATTTGGAAGTGGTCGAGCTGGATCAGGCGCTGCATGAGTATCCGAAGAAAATGCGCAAGCGAATTTTGGAAGCATTGGATATGCTGCCCGGGCAAATAGAAACAGTTCTGGTCGCTATGGGGCGGTGCGGCGGCTCATGGGATGATATTGCGGTCAGCCGGCGGGTGGTCATTCCCAAGGTGGACGACTGCATCACTCTGCTCCTGCACACCGACGATGCCCCACACGAAAACCTGAAAGAAGACGGGCATATGTACTTCCGGGACTGCGATACCGGCGGGTACACCATCCAGGGGATCAAGGACCGGCTATGTCAGGAGTACGGCACGGAAGTGGGAACCTCTATTTTCGGCGGTTGGTTTGCGCCCTATACCCATGCGGACATTAGAGATTGCCAGCTTCACAATTGGGCTATCGGCACTTCGCCGGTAGCCTTTTC
>JBJDYN010000024.1:0-4747 GCA_051867395.1 Faecousia sp.
AAAAAGAATTTCAGATCTTCTTCTACTGTGCTAATTCCCGCAATACCAAAGTTCTCTACCAAAACTTTTGCCACATTGGGGCTGAGGAATGCCGGGAGAGTGGGACCGAGATGGATATTCTTCACGCCAAGATACAGAAGCGCCAGCAGAACGATGACAGCCTTCTGCTCATACCACGCAATGTTGTAGGCGATGGGCAGGTCGTTGATATCGTCCAGACCGAACACTTCCTTGAGCTTCAAGGCAATGACAGCCAGAGAATACGAATCGTTGCACTGCCCGGCGTCCAGAACACGAGGAATGCCGTTGATGTCGCCCAAAGGCAGTTTGTTGTACTTGTATTTCGCGCATCCGGCTGTCAAGATCACAGCATCTTTCGGCAGTGCCTTGGCAAATTCGGTATAGTATTCCCGGCTCTTGGCACGGCCGTCACAGCCCGCCATCACAACGAACTTTTTGATCGCGCCGCTTTTTACCGCATCAACCACCTGATCCGCCAGAGCCAGAACCTGCGCATGTGCAAATCCGCCGATCAGCTCTCCTGTTTCAATTTCAGTAGGTGCAGCGCATCTTTTTGCGTGTTCAATGATAACGGAAAAATCCTTCTGCTCCCCGATTTCTCCTGGGATATGGGTACATCCCGGATATCCTGCTGCGCCAGTAGTGTAGATTCTGTCTTTGTAGCTGTCTTTAGGAGGCACGATGCAGTTGGTCGTCATCAGGATAGGACCGTTGAAGGATTCAAATTCCTCCTTCTGCTTCCACCACGCATTGCCGTAGTTGCCGATAAAGTTGGGATACTTTTTGAATGCCGGGTAATAGTGGGCAGGGAGCATCTCGGAATGGGTATAAACATCCACGCCGGTTCCCTGTGTCTGCTCCAGCAGCATTTCCAAATCCCGCAGGTCGTGACCGGAAACCAGAATACCGGGATTTGTCCCAACGCCAATATTTACCTTCGTAATTTCGGGATTTCCATAGGCTTCCGTGTTGGCCTTGTCCAGCAGAGCCATACCGGATACGCCGTGTTTTCCGGTTTCCATTGTCAGAGCAATCAATTCTTCTACGCTGAGATTGTCATCCAGTGTAGCTGCCAGCGCCCGCTGAAGGAAGGCATCGACCTCCTCATCATCCTTCAGTAGAACATTTGCGTGTTTGGAGTATGCGGACAATCCCTTCAGCCCGTAGGTAATCAGTTCTCGCAGAGAACGGATATCCTCGTTTTCAGTAGAAAGAACACCGACAGTTGCGGCTTTTTCTTCCCAATTGCCAGAGCCATTCCATTTTGCCGCTTCGGGCAGACCGGAAGGATCGGCAATCTGCGCCAACAGCACATCTTTTTCAGTCAGTGTGGCACGGATTCTTGCCTCAATGCTCTCTTTATCAAAATTTGCATTGGTGATGGTGGTGAATAGATTCAGGGTAATCAAGTGATTGATTTCCGCAGATACCTGCTTCCCTTCCTGACGCAGTGCAGTTGTAACAGCTGAAATCCCTTTTGTGACATAGACCAGCAGATCCTGCATAGCTGCCACATCAGGCTTCTTCCCGCATACACCGGACATGGTGCAACCTTTGCACCCGGCGGTTTCCTGACACTGATAGCAAAACATTTTTTGTTCCATAATAGACCTCCTAAAAACTTTTAAGATTTGAAATGATGTAGTTACTTTTCAATCAAAAAAGTATATAGATGCGCTTGAATTAATCTACCCAAGCGATTGCAGACACAGGACACGAATCAATTGCATCCTGCACGGCGCTTTGATTGTCATCGTTTGCTGGTTGGTATGCTTCCGCCTTCTCGTACTCATTCATACGAAAAACTTCGTCGCAGATCCCACAGCAAAGCCCGCAGCCAATGCAGAGATTCTGATCTACTTTTATTTTCATAAAATCACCTCCCTCTGCCAATTTTACGTTTGATTAAAATACAACGACCAAAAGCATCTTGAACGCTTCCTGTCCATATACCGCGTGAGGGTGTCCAGCTGGCATGACGATGGATTCTCCTTCATGCAACAGATATTCTGTGCCGTCAATGGTAATTTTTCCAACGCCGTCCAGACAGGTTACGAAAGCGTCGCCGCCCGATTCATGGGTGCTGATTTCCTCGCCCTTTGCGAATGAGAACAGGGTAATACTTACTGCCGGATTTTGCGCCAGCGTCTTGCTGACTACCTGCCCCTCCTGATAGGAGATCTGCTCCTTCAGCGTCAGAACCTCGGCTTGCGCAATGTTTTTCATTTTTTTACTCATAACAGTCACCTCCTGCAATATAATTTGTTTTGTCTGTCGGATATATTCCAAAAACTGAAGAACCGAATCAGAGGTTATTCCAGAATCTTTCCATCAATCGAGATAGTGACCACCTGCCAGGGAATGAATTTTCCGCTTGCCTGCAATGCTTTTTTAGCAGCTAACTCCAGTCCGCCGCAGCAGGGAACCTCCATCCGCACAATGGTCACGCTTTGGATATTGTTGTTTTGGATAATCTGCGTCAGCTTTTCGCTGTAATCCACGTTGTCCAGCTTGGGGCAGCCAATCAGCGTAACCTTCCCACGCATAAAATCCTCGTGCATTCTGGCATAGGCATATGCGCTGCAATCTGCCGCAATCAGCAACTTGGCTCCTTCAAAGTAGGGGGCACCTACTGGGACCAGCTTAATTTGGCAGGGCCACTGCCTCAGCTGTGACTCAGCCTGCATCGGGGCAGAAGGAGCAGATTCCTGCGAATGCTGGATTCGCTGCATTCGGCTGCCCGGGCAACCCGCATGAACACCAACGGAAGGAGAATTCATTCTGTTCTTTTTTCTCATATTTTCCTGCACAGCCTTTTCGTCATAGGCAGCAGCTTCCCGTTCCACAAAGGAAATCGCACCGGTGGGGCAGGTGGGCAGGCAATCGCCCAGACCATCGCAATAATCGTCCCGCAGGAGTTTTGCCTTCCCGTTTACCATGCCGATAGCCCCTTCATGGCAGGCTTCGGCGCAGGCCCCACATCCATTGCACTTTTTATCGTCTATCTGAATAATTTTCCGAATCATGTTTGCTTCATCCTTTCTCTTGCGTTTCTGAATTTAGTATACTATAATATGAAATGAAAATCTGTTGTTATAACAACAAGGAGTAAAAAATATGAATTTATCCAATACACAACTGTTTCGAGGACTGGAAGAAGCAGAGATTACATCTCTTTTGGGTTGCCTGAATGCCACAACGCGTAGTTTCCAAAAAGGAGAGGTAATCCTTGCAGAAGGAAACATCACGGAAAATATCGGGATCTTGCTGTCCGGCCTGGCGGTGATCTCCTGCAACGATATCTGGGGCAATACCAGTATTTTGGGTCATGTTGCGCCCGGCTCTGTATTCGCCGAGGTGTATGCCTGCATTCCGGGGGAGCCGATGTTGGTTACGGTGTCCGCTGCGGAGGATACATCCATATTGTTTATGAATGTGGGGCGTGTCCTGGCTACTTGTACCAATTCCTGTCCCTTCCACACAAGACTTGTCCGAAATCTGCTGACTGTCTGCGCTCACAGAAACCTTCAGCTTTCTCAAAGAATCCAGCATACCAGTTCCAAATCCATTCGGGGGCGGTTGATGTCCTATTTTTCGGAATGCGCCAAACGAGCCGGGAGCAATTCTTTCCTCATCCCCTACAACCGCCAACAGTTAGCTGATTATCTGAATGTGGACCGCAGTACCATGTGTAACGAGCTTTCAAAAATGCAAAAAGACGGAATTATTGAATACAACAAGAATCAATTTTTATTAAAAGATAGCTTGATGTTTCAATGTAACCGTCCAAGATAATAACGGCTATCCTCCTGATTGATAATGTGCAATAATAATAGCAGCCAAGGTATTTCAAGTTATCATACGGCCTATGCTATTCATGTGAAACCTTGAATTCCGTTTAAAATTTAGGAGTGATGCCAGCTACCATTATTAAATTTATAACAGCTGTAAAGGAATGATGAAACTGTTCAAAAATACTTGCCATGGAATACACCAATGTACCTAAAAGATAAATAATATTCTCAAGCAGCTCTTGCATGGGCTGCTTTTTTAGTGCCTATTAACAACAGGGAAAACTTGAACGCTTAACTATAAAGCGTGAATTTGGAGTATACGATTATGTAAAGGATAATTACCCAAAATATGTCTTATCAACGGATGAACTGGATTTCAGCCGTAACGGCATCCGGCATGAAAATATCCGCAGCTTTTTGCTACGCAATGATTGGTAGGTGATACATGCGCAATACGCTATATCAATATACCTGCTAGATGATCCATCTCATGCTGTATGATTTCTGCGGTCAGCCCGGCAAAACGCTGTTTCCTTTTCTGCCACTGCATATCGCGATATATAACCTCTACCCACTGATGACGTTCAGCAACGCGCTCCCCTGACAGGGAAAGGCAGCCTTCTTTTACGATATATGTCCTAGGAGATTTTTTCGTATAGCGTGGATTGAGCATAAGCAACAGGCCTTCCCCATTTCCCGCCGTAGCAGCAAGCCCCGCCATACCCGCACCTTGAGCAGCATTAGCCGCCATAACTCTTGCCTCTGCCTGCGTGTCTACAGCAATAATCGCCTTCGCAATGCCAATCATATTGGCAGCCATACCTATGCACCTGTGGCTATTAGCCTGCAGCGTATCCAGCAGATCCTGTGCTACTCCGTCAATATCCTCTTTAACAGCATCCTCAGCCTTGATTTGTAGCAAATTTACATCA
>JBJDYN010000025.1:0-4682 GCA_051867395.1 Faecousia sp.
AAGGCATGGGCGCTGCCGCGCCAGTGGAACCATCGTAAGATAAACGATCATTTATTGTGGTACAGGTAGGGCCGGCAAACAACGCTGCATGGGATTTCGATACAGTGCTTGCGTTCCGGACCGCTTTGTGGTAAACTATCGGTACTGAGAAAAAGGGAGGTACAGAGATATGTCCTATATATTCGATGAGGATCTTGTGATGGGCGTTGTCACCGGCCTGCTGACCGGTATTCCGTCTGTTCTGCTGGGAATCGCCGCCTATGTGCTGACGGCTTTGGCGCTGTATTCCATTGCCCGGCGCCGGGGATTGGATAAGCCTTGGCTGGCCTGGATTCCGGTGGTGAACTGCTGGATTTTGGGCTCTTTGTCTGACCAGTACCGCTATGTCGTCAAGGGAGAGAACAAGTCCAAGCGCAAAGTGATGCTGATCCTGCGCCTGATTTCCCTGGTGATCAGCGTGATGATTATGATCTTGGTGACGGTGCTGCTGGGTCAGGTCTTCTCAGGAGTGGCCGGCAGAGTCAACGAAGCCAGAATGATCCAGATGGTTATGGGTCCCGCAGTGGGCATCCTGGGCCTGTGCCTGCCCCTGTGCGGTCTGGGAATTGCCTATGCCATCATCCGCTATATGGCGCTGTACGATCTTTACAAGTCCCTGGACCCCAGCAACTGCGTGCTGTTCCTGGTGCTGAGCATTGTCCTGCAGGTGACGGAGCCCTTCTTCCTGTTCTTCAGTCGGGACAAGGACGATGGTATGCCCCCCAGACGGCAGGACCCCGTGTCCCATACACCGCTCATGGAGGAGCCCTCAGAGACAGACGAAAAAGATTATCTATAAGGAACTATTCAGAAATAACTTTTAAAATCTGGCTCGTCTTTTTCGCTGGCAGCTTCGTTGTCAAAGCTTGAAATACACCAAGTATTCCTGCGCTTTTCCGCCTTGCTGCCAGCGAAAAATCCTTCGCCATCTATTCAAAACTGATTTCTGAACAGTTCCTAAGTACAACAAACCCTCCGGCACAAGCCGGAGGGTTTCGTTATGGCTGTTACGTCACGAGGTTACCGGATCGTTACCTTGCCGGTGCACTCCATGACAGTATCTCCCAGAATGATCTCGCCCACAGAGTCCACCACGATCTCGCCGGAGCGGGGATTCTTGATGGAGTCCACATGGCCTAAGATGGAGGCCTCCACATCGGAGTATTCAAAGGCAAGATCCGTATCCTCCATGGTACAGTTCACCAGCTTCAAATTGCGGCAGTAGCACAGGGGCTGGGTGCCGCTGATCTTGCAGTCGATCAGAGTCAGGCCGTCGGAGAACCAGCCCAGGTATTCGCCCTTGACCACGCTGTTATAGACGGTCACGTTCTTGCTGTGCCAGAAGGCATCCTTGGTGTCCAGATAGCAGTCCCGGATGGTCAGGTTTTCCATGTACTGGAAGGAATATTTGCCGCTCATTTTCACCCGTTCCAGGGACACATCCTTGCTGTCCAGGAATAGGTACTGGGCGTTCAGGGTGCTGTCCGACACCGTAATGCCCTGGCTTTTCCAGCCGAATTCCTCGGAGGTGATGGTGCAGTCGGTGAGCTGGATGTTCTCGCATTCCCGGACGGCCTTGATGCCGTTCAGGTCGCTGTCGGTGATGACGCCGTCCTTGGCGTACCAGATGGCGGCCCGGGTCAGCTCGTCCATTTTGGAGTCGTGCATCCGGAATTTCTCCACATGCCACAGCGGATACCGCAGGGAGAAGCTGCAATTTTCCAGCCGGATGTCCCTGGCTTCCTTCAGCACGGATTCCCCGTCCGCAGGACCGGCAAACACGCAGTCGGTGATGTCCGCGCCCTGCAGATGGTACAGGGAACGCTCGGCGTCGAACTGCTTTCCGATGATTTCTTGTCTCATTTCGTTTTGATACTCCTTATCCCAAATTACTGCCCATTATAGCGGAAACCGGCAGGGGAATCAAGATGTGTTTTCGCTATAGACATTGGCGGAAGCGGGAGGTATAATGGACAAAAATGCCAAAAGGAGGAAACAAAGTGGAATATTTTGCCAGATATTCGTCGCTCATCGGAAATCTCCTGCTGCTCAGCGACGGCAGGGCCCTCACGGGTGTGCAGATGGACCCTGGGGATGCCCGCCCCGGAGACGCGGACATGGTGCTTGCGAAAGTCATTGCCTGGCTGGACGCTTACTTTCGGGGGGAGGACCCGGAGATTGATTTTCCTCTTTCACCCAAGGGAACGGCCTTTCAGCGGCAGGTCTGGGACATCCTGCTGGCGATTCCCAAGGGGCAGACCCGGACCTATGGGGACATTGCCCGGGAAATGGCTGCGAAGCTGGGCAGAGAGAAAATGTCCGCCCAGGCCGTGGGCGGAGCGGTGGGACGCAATCCCATCGGGATTGTCATTCCCTGCCACCGGGTGGTGGGGGCAGGGAATGCTCTGACGGGCTATGCCTGGGGTCTGGACCGGAAGCTGTGGCTTCTGCGGCATGAGGGTTGGAACGGGACGGGAAAGCCATAAAAGGCTTTCGACAAAAAGCAGAAAAAGGTTTGTAATTTTCCCTTTCCTCCCGTATAATGGGGAGCAGGAGGAGATACTATGAAAAAGCAAGGAATTTCCCAGGAAGCGCTGAAGCTGATTGCCTGCGTGACCATGCTCATCGACCATGTGGGAGCAACCCTTGTCCTGGAATGGTACAGGCACGCCGGTACCGGCACAAACGCATGGATGCTGTACCAGATCTATGTGTTGATGCGAATCATCGGGCGGATCGCGTTTCCCATTTACTGCTTCCTGCTGGCAGAAGGGGCCCACTACACAAGGAATCCGAAACAATACGCTCTGCGGCTGGCCATTGGGGTGGTGCTGTCGGAGCTGCCCTTTGACTTCGCTTTTTGGGGAGGGTGGACCTGGGCGCATCAAAGCGTCATGGTGACCATGCTGCTGGGGTTCCTGGCCCTGGAGGTCATGGCGAAGTGTGACAACAAGCTGCTGAAAGTAATCGTAATGCTGCCCTTTGCCCTGCTGGCGGAGGAAATGCAGACGGACTACGGCGGAGCGGGCGTGCTGCTGATTGCCCTGTTTGGCCTGACCCGGGAGCTGCCCCACCGGTGGCTGTTTCAACTGGCGGGCATGGCAGCGATCATCTATTTTCTGATTCCCAGCTGGTTCCACATCGGGCAGGTCCGCTTCCCGCTAGAAATGTTCGCTCTGGTCGCTCTGATCCCCATTGCCCTGTACTGCGGCAGAAAGACCACCTCCAGCAAGGCGGTCCAGTGGGGCTTTTACCTATTCTACCCAGTCCATTTGACGGCGCTGTGCCTGATTCTTCGGTTTTGTGGATAATTTTCTATACTATAACTGCGTCCTGGAAATGGTTTTCAGGACGCAGTGTTTTTCTGAAATTACACGTTGAACAGGAAGTTGACGATGTCGCCGTCCTTCATAACGTATTCCTTGCCCTCGCTGCGAACCAGACCCTTGGCCTTTGCCGCCGCCATGGTGCCGCAGGCCTTCATGTCCTCGAAGGCAATGACCTCCGCCCGGATGAAGCCCCGCTCGAAATCCGTGTGGATCTTGCCTGCGGCCTGGGGAGCCTTGGTGCCCTTCTTGATGGTCCAGGCACGGCACTCGTCGCTGCCCGCTGTCAGGAAGGAGATCAGCCCCAGCAATGTGTAGCTGGCCTTGATCAGCCGGTCCAGACCGGATTCCGCGACGCCCAGCTCCTCCATGAACATGGCTTTTTCCTCCGGATCGTCCAGCTCCGCGATGTCCGCCTCCAGCTTGGCGCAGATCGGCAGGCACTGGCTGCCCTCGGCGTCGGCCAGGGCCTTGACCGCCTGATAGTGGCGGTTGCTCTCCGGCTCGTTGATCTCGTTTTCCGCCAGGTTGGCAACGTAGATGGTCTTTTTCAGGGTCAGCAGGTCGGAGGTGCCGATGAGCGCCAGGTCCTCAGCATCGTCGGTGAAGGTTCTGGCCAGCTTGCCCGCATTCAGGTGCTCCAGCAGCTGCGTGAAGATCTCCACCTCCCGGGCGAACTTCTTGTCGCCGCCCTTCATGGCCTTCTGTGCCTTGTCGATGCGGCGCTCCACCATCTCGATGTCCGCCATCACCAGCTCCAGGTTGATGATGTCGATATCTCGCAGAGGATCGGTGCTGCCCTCCACATGGGTGACGTTGGAATCCTCAAAGCAGCGGACCACATGGACGATGGCGTCGGTGGTGCGGATGTTGCTGAGAAACTTATTGCCCAGGCCCTCGCCCTTGGAAGCACCCTTCACCAGACCGGCGATGTCCACGAACTCAATGACGGCGGGGGTCACCTTCTTGGGGTTGTGCAGCTGGGCCAGCCAGGTGAGCCGCTCGTCGGGAACGGAGACCACGCCCACATTGGGGTCGATGGTGCAGAAAGCGTAGTTGTCCGCGGGAACCCCCGCGTTGGTGATGGCGTTGAACAGGGTGGACTTGCCCACATTGGGAAGTCCCACGATACCTAATTTCATTTATTTCAAAACTCCTTTGTCTGCATTGTTGAATGCCACGGAATGTGCATACCAAGACAATTTATTCTAGCACGAAAGGGAAAAATATGCAATATCTTTTCGGATTTTTCGTTTCCCCGGAGTGTATGTGCTAAAATGATGTGAACCAAAAAAAGATGAGAAGTCATCCTCGATG
>JBJDYN010000026.1:0-4535 GCA_051867395.1 Faecousia sp.
ACTGCCTCGCCGGTGGGACAATGCCCCAAAGCGTCGCAGGCGGCTTGAAGCTCCCTTGCGCCGGCAGCCGCAAAGATCGCTCCGCAGACACCGCCTCCATGCCTAAGCTGGCTGTTGGCTGCGTTGACGATGCAGTCCACGTCCATTTCGATGATGCTTTGTTTCTGAATGCGTAAGGTTCCTGCCATGGGATTCCACTCCTTTTCGGTTTTTCTCAATTTTATCACGAAAGCGGAAGGAAGTACAGATAATGCTTCGATGCTTTTTCCGCGCCCTGCCGGGCTTTTTGAATTACACCCGTTTTTTAGGACAGAATCCCTGTATAATGGAAGCAGAAACAAAAACGGGAGGTTGCGACGATGATTATCAAATTCTTGGAAGATTTGCTCCACTGGAACGAGGAGGAAGAAGTGCTGGACGCGGAGTACGAACCTTTCCGGGATCAGCTGAGTCTGGCGGGGCTGAGTGAGGAAGAACTGCGAAAAATGGACCCGGATGACCGGGTGGCTGCATTGGAGCAGGCAAACCTTGACCCCTACGATTTCATTTATCTTGCCTGCTGAGACGAAAGCTATTTACATTCGGCGTGCAGTCGGCTAAAATGGAAACAAAAGGAGGGGGATTCCCATGAAAAAGGTACGCATTACCGCCATGCGAAAGGCTTGCTATCTTGCCCTGATGGAGAAGTACGAAAATCCCATCCAGCACGCCTGTGGTGTACAGGAAGGGCAAACTTGGGTTGCCAACGGCTGGTGCAAGCCGGAGGGCTTTTGCGACAGTGCCTGGGACAGCGTTTCTCCCTTTGTAATGACCCTTGCCCACGGCGGCGGGGATTTCTACGACGGATGGATGAAGAACCCCAAATCCGCCATGATCTCCTGCAACGACGGCTTCCGGCCTGTGAGCTTTTATCTGGAAGCGCTGGAGGAGGACGCGGAAT
The DNA here is from genome assembly GCA_051867395.1 of Faecousia sp. Classification (GTDB taxonomy): domain Bacteria; phylum Bacillota; class Clostridia; order Oscillospirales; family Oscillospiraceae; genus Faecousia. The sequence continues at coordinate 941 of JBJDYN010000026.1, forward strand.
GAACCGGGCGGAACTGGAACGCTATATCGCGGAAATCTACAGTTCCCAGGGGGAAAACCCCTGGGCGCAGTCGCCGGCAAATACCGTATTTCGGCATCGTCACAATCGGAAGTGGTTTGCCATTATCATGGACATTCCCAGAGAAAAGCTGGGTCTTCCCGGCGATGGAATCCTTTCTGCGGTGAATGTAAAATGCGATCCCCGGCTGATCGGCTCCTTTCGGGAAGAACCGGGATTTTTTCCCGCGTATCACATGAACAAAGCCCATTGGCTGACCGTCGCGCTGGACGGCAGTGCGGAAGAGGAAAAGATGAAATTCCTGCTGGATATGAGCTATGAGCTGACGAAAAAAAGAAGCGGATAGCATTGGTCTATTCAAAATTGGCTCCGATCCATGGGTTTTTCTGTACTTTTCACGCTCAATATGGTACAATCAACGCATGGATGTTGAAATTATTCAGACCTATTTTCAGCTAAAATGCACCGGAGGACATAGATATGGATGCACATAAAGCGTTAATCACAGATATTTTTAATAATGCCACACTGGTAGAGGTTCCATTTTTTCAAAGATCCTATGTTTGGAAAAAGGATCTTTGGGCTCGCCTTTTGGAGGATATGGAATTTGTGGTCAAAACAAATAAGCCACATTTTCTTGGATCAATTATTCTGAAAGAGGGAAGAAAGCCGAATCCAGGCGAGCTATTCTCTGTTCGCAAAACGGTTGTAGATGGCCAGCAGCGGCTTACCACATTTCTGATTTTTATGAAGGTGCTCTGCCTAAAGCAAAATCAGGCGTTGTTGTTTGACTATCAGTTCCGTATTATGGGACAGGGAATTGCACTGCGTCATGGCAGAAATGATATTGACGCATTTGAAAAGGTAATGGCCATGCAGGAGGCGGTGGAGATTGAGAATCCAACTCCTGGTTCCAGAATTATTGAAGCGTTCAACTATTTTGTTGCTTATATGGATGCAACAAAACTTGATATTATGTCGATTCGAACCAACACCCAATTCGTAAAGATCGACCTTGACGCGGATGAAGATGAGCAACAGATTTTTGACACGATCAATTCTCTTGGCGTGAATTTAACAACATCGGAGCTGCTGAAAAACTATTTCTTCAGCCGAGAGACTGTAAACGAGTATGAGAGTAAATGGGCGTCTATCTTTGAAAAAGATGATGAGAGCAAAGCATATTGGGATGCAGTAATAGAGACTGGTCGCATACAGCGGGCGATGATCGATATCTTTTTCGATTCGTATTTCCAGCTGTTTATTCAGGATAAGAAATACAGTATTACCAATGAAGATAAACTCATGTTTACAAGAGTTGATAAGTTGGCGAAGTCTTATCAGCATTTTATCTCTACATATTGCGGGGGCGATAAGAGCATTGTTTTAGGACCGATGAAGGAGTATGCACAATGCTTCATGCAGAATTTCCGCCCAGAACAGTGTGTAATGAGTGTCCCTCGCGAATTTGGCATCGAACGGATTAATGTGATTATTTTTGGATTGAAGAACACAACGATGATTCCCTATGTCCTTTATCTTGCTAAAAATGTCCAGGACAAGTGCGAACGGGACAAAATGCTTGGCATCTTAGAGAGCTATATTATGCGTCGTATTGTCGTTCATGCGCCTACAAAGAATTACAACAATCTGTTTACTTCGCTTATTCTAAACAGAGTGTTGGATTCGGAGACACTACTGTCCCGTCTGAGAAACGGAGCTGATGCAACAACCTATGTACCGGACGATGAGGAACTACGGAATGGTTTTAAGTATTCCAAGCTAGTTAACCTTCAGGCCAAGGGCATTGTATATTTGCTTGAAAGTCAACTTAGACCACAAAACAGTGCAACGGTGCTGTTGGGATTCGATAATTATAGCTTGGAGCACCTAATGCCGAAGAAATGGAAGAACAATTGGGAACCGTGTGAGAATGAAGAATTAGAGAAGAAGCGCGATTCACAGCTACTTACATTGGGCAATCTGGCTATTATTCCGCAGTCATTGAACGCATCTATCAGGGACGCTGCATGGAAGACTAAGAGAACAGGAAAAGGTGATAACAAACCCGGTCTGGATCGGTGTGCGAAAGGGCTATGTACATTGCAGGAAGCACTTGAAAAAGAAGATTGGAATGAGTGCGAAATAGAGACGAGAGCAGAATGGCTATTTGATAATGCAAGAGCTATTTGGTCTCTGTGAAAGACAACGTGAATGCGGACCTGTTGCAAGATTTAGCAACAGGTCCTTCGTTGCCTTTAGACATCAAACAAAACAGAACCCCAGAAAACAGTACAGTAATTAATTTTTGCATTGCCTTTATTTCCCTAAAGTATGATTCTGGTGGAGTCAAGGAACACATCACCTTACCCGAAATCCCAAATCCCGGTGCAGCTCCAGTGCGTAGACGCTGGTTTGGGCACCGTCGCTGATATACCCCGGCTCTACCCACGGAAGAAATCTGTTGGCAAAGGCATATCCCCAGAAGTGAGCCAGCTTTGGCCCAGTCACTTCCAGATAGATGTAGTAGCTCTGAATGGCATCTTCATACTCGCTTAGGGCATCTTTATATGTTTCCCGGAAAGCGGTGATGACCTTTTCTGCTCTTGCCCGGTGGGGAAGCGTCTGCATGATATGTTCCCGGAGGAAAACATCATAATCCAGTTTGGTGAACTGGCTTGCCACAGGATTATGGAAGTTGGATAGATTCGCCTGAAAGCCGAGGTAAGCGGCGTAGACCAGATCGGATAGGATTTGCTGCTCTTTGGCTGCACACAGCTTTTCGGCTTCCTCTTTGCCAATTCTGGACGCAAGGGCGCAGGTGGCTTCTTTGAATGCGACTTCCACCGGTGGAAACTCCGGGTCCTGCTCTCTCAGCGCGGTTTTCAAGTCCGAAACAAGGGCGTTGGAGGTCAACTGGGACAAGATGGATTCGATTGTATTCATTTGGATTTTCCTTTCTTTCGCTATTATAGACCTAGAAACTAGTTCTAATAGAATTAGTATATGCCCAAGAAAAGGAAAAGTCTGTCGAATTATGGGAGGAAAGAAAAAAGAGAGCCGGAAACCGACCCTCTCATAGCTTATTCCGTTAATGCCCGGACGGCATTGAGAATCCGAATCTGCTCCTGCTGGGGCAGGCGTCCAATAGCTGCGGAAAGCTCCGACATGACGCTTTCGTTGGCGTGTTCCACCACATCCTGCAACAGCGCGTCCGCAGAGACGCCAAGTGCGTTGGCAATCCGCACAAAGGTATCCAGCTTCGGCGTTTTCACACCCCGTTCGATGACGCTCATGTGGGTGGGACTGATGTCCACAATTTCCGCCAGCTGCTCCTGCGTCAGATGCGCCCGCTCCCTGGCTGCCTTGATTCTGCTCCCGATTGCTGCCTGATCCATGATAACCCCTCCTTTTAGAACGAGTTTTCGTTCTAAAGTTAGTATATCCGGGATGCTATGTGGGAAACAGAATCTAAAAGAACTGATTGAATCGTTCTTTAGAACTCATTGCAAGGTGTACGCAAATCGAGTAGGAGGGGCTGACTGAAAGTCGCCCCGACCTCTCACACCACCGTGCG
>JBJDYN010000027.1:0-4513 GCA_051867395.1 Faecousia sp.
TCAGCATGGGGTACACCTTGGCAAAGGACATGGCAAATACTTTTTCGTTGGTCATTTCGTCCTCCCTTTTGTGCCGGAAAACTCCGCCGCTTCCTGAATCCAGCCCAGCAATTCCTCATCGATTTCGTCCACACCTCCAACCATCACATGATGCGTCCACCGTCCGGGATAGGGTTCTGTAGCCACATCGATTCTGGGGGATTCCTTGCGGTAGCCCAGCCTGAACGTGACCGTCATCCAAACAGGCGGCCGCTCCTTCGCTCTGCGGCAGGGATTGAAGGACACGAAAGCAAAGCCCCGTTTATTGGCAAAAGTGATCTGGGTCTTGGCGACTTTGATCTTTACATCGGGAATCCGGGTCAGAGTCGCATTCTCCAGCCGTTCATAGATCGGCAGAGCCTCCATGTGCTCCCCGAAGAAGAATAGAATATCGTTGTCCATTGCCTCGCCCCCTAAAAGCCTTTACTTTGTTTCCAGCGGTGCAGTTTTTTACTGTCACTCCGCTTTCTTCACCGGATGCCGGATTACCGTTTTCCACTTTTCCGGGGCTACCTTGCGGGCATCGGTTAAGTAAATCTCATGGTGAAGACGGGTTTCGGAAAAGTCGTTTTCATAGCCGTTGGCTTTTACATATTCATCCATGAGCGCAACGGTGGCTGGCTCGGCATCGAATGCCCCCAGGTGCATAATCTGGACACACTCACCCTCATCAATGGTCAAGAATTCGGCGGAGCTGCAATCCAGTTTTTTCTTCCGGGCAGCTTCCGCCACAGCCCAGTCAAAGTCCGCCCGGGTCACAAACTCCGGCAGGCGGATAACGCTGATCCAGTGAAATGTGGATTTATCAGAATAATCGATACCCGCTAAGCCCTCCTGCCGCCAGAAGCCCTCCAGCGGTGGCACCACGAAATCAAAGTACCCCTCAATGCGGTGGTCGCCCATTTTGCTCATTTTGATGGTATAGGCAACCGCATACAGAACGCCAATAGCCGCTTTGTAAGCACCGCCCTCCTCGTTGGGATCACCCATACCCCGTACGGCGATGTAGTTCGCAGGCAGGACGGTCACGATCTGGGGCTTATTCTTGGGCATATAAAATTCCTTGTACTCTTTCTTGAAATCAAAGGCCATATTGCATCCTCCCTATATTTCTTTCCGCAGCCATGCGTCCAGCACTGCCATCTGCTCCTCAGTGTGGAACCAGTGCTCCCCGTTCTCCATAACTGTGACTGTGCAGCCAAATCGTTTTGCAATAAATCTTCCTGTTCTATTGTTACGCCATACTCTAATATTCTTTCCATCGCATCCTCAAAAAACGGATATTCTCGATTCACCAAAGCAGCTTTTATCTGTTCCAAATATTTTTCTCTTGTAACTATTCAGTCATACCCCAAGTATCTCATATAAATGATCGTTTAGCAGTAAAACACGTAAAAGCCCTGTGCGTAGGGGGCGGCATCCCTGACGCCCCTTTTGCATGCAGTACCGTCATCAGGGGCGTCAAGGATGCCGCCCCCTACGAACAGGAAACAATCTTCTACCATAGCATTGCACCTGCGGTCGAGGGGCCCAAAGGATGTTCGTCTACCACCCAAAGTGCGTAACGCATTCGCCGCGGGCCTTGCCCGCTAAACGATCATTTACCGCGCATATTTTGCCTCGACTGAATAGTTACTTTCTCTTAAATCTTCGGGCACATTCCCAATATTCGTTTATCCCAGTCACTGTCATCTAAACAGTCAAGAATTGATAGACTTTGAGCATCCAATTTCTGTTATTTTACCACACCACACCATTCCTTGTAAACCCCAGTTATCCCGGTGGATTCCAAAAGAGTGTTCCTGCAATTCTATGGGGCCGAGAAAGCGGCATATTATACCGCCCACGAGCACAAAAACAAGGAAAGTCCGGTGCGGGACAACATTCTTCCTCTCCTCCCTCCTGGGACGATGGTGATGCACGACCATAATATTGTGAATTATTGCTCCGACTACAGCTTTACAAACATCGAATGCAACGCCCATCTGCTGCGGGATCTGTAAAAGGTGTATGACCACACGCAGCATACTTGGGCATTAGCGGCAAAGCAGTTGATTTGGGTGACCAATTTTGACTTGCCTGTGGCAAACAATGTCGGCGAGCGGGCGCTTCGCGGCTGCAAAACAAGAATGAAGATATCCGGTCAGTTTTTGGCAGCGGAATTGGCAAGCAATTACGCGGTCATAAAAACCTATCTGGAGACCTGTGTACGCAATGGGATTAACGAGGTGGATGCCCTGATTCACCTCTGCGTTGATGCGCCCTACTCAGTGGGGGACTTGCTTGGGGTGGGGAACTTTGAACAGTTACGTGGAAATCTCAAAAAAACACTTGCAATTTTCGATAATTCTTGTATATTATATCCATAATGTGGATATTGGGGGGTGTCGGCAAATGGAGAATGGGGCTTATACGGCGATGATAAACAGAAGCATGGAGCCACAGGTGGCAGAACGCACGGTGGCGTATCTTACGGAACATCTGGGCCAGTTTCTGAGAAAAAATGAGCAGGTGCTGATCTGCTTTCCGGAGCATACGCCGGGGAATTTGAGCTGGCTTATGGAGCAGGCGGTGCTCCGGTGCGGCGCCTGCCCCGTTGTCTGGGGGGCGGACCGGCGATGGAAAGCGCTGCTGCAGCTGGCGTTTTACCGCAAGGCTACCGCCATTATCGGGGCCCCGCTGATCGTTCTGGGCTTGACCAAGCTGAAGAAGGCTTATTCCCTGCCGCTGTACATCCGCCGGGTGATTACTGCCGGGTATCCCTGCCTGAACTGGATGATTGACGGCATTGTTCAGGGGCTGGACTGTGAGATGGGCGGCTGCTTCTCCCTGGGGGTCAGCGGCGTGGTTGCGGGCTTCGCCTGCGGCCACAGCTGGGGCGTGCACCTGTGGGAGGAGGAATACGGCGTAGACATTGTGGACAGCAGCGGCCAAAGTCTGCCGGAAGGCGAAATGGGCGAGATCCTCCTGTACCCCCGGGAGCAGCCGGAGCTTCGCTGCGTCATGGATTCGATGGCCCGTCTGGACCGGACTTCCTGCGAATGCGGCTGCAGTGCGGTGCGGCTGGTGGATTTTCGCCCCGGCGCTTCCACGGACCCGGACTTGTTCGCCTTGGGTCAGGAGCTGCAGAGCTGGACCAGCGTTCTGGACTGCCGCCTGAACAAGGGGGAATGCGGCCTGGAAATCGAGGCCATTGTCTTCCCCGGCGAAAAGCTGCCCAAGCTTCCCGCCGCCGCCAAACGGGTCCTGCATCCCTTCGACCCGGAGCACGACGAGCCGTACTGGTATGTGCCAAGAGTAAAGGGAATGCGAAAAGGGAAATGTGACATTTGACCCTGGAAAAACCACCCGGGGACAAATGACAGTTAATTTTCCACAATTCCCATTGACATTTTTCTCATTTGTGGTAGAATACTGGAGATATGCAAAGACATTGCGGAAACCAAGCAGGTTACGGAAGCCATCAGCGAGAGGGGTTTGGTGCGAGCCCTCGGCCTACGGTCTGCCAGCCACTTCCTGCGTCGCCCGGGAGGACCGGGACGGGAGCTCCCGTTACAGAGCGTCTAAGATGTCTCGTATGAGATAAATTAGGGTGGTACCGCGATTATCGTCGCCCCTATGCGTTAGGGGCGGCGTTTTTTTCGGGGAGAATGGGAAGATGCCAACACGCAAAAGAACAAGGTTGGAAGGTTGGAGCTATAGCAGCGAAGGAATCTATTTTCTTACCCTTTGTGCCAAGGACAAAAAGCCAATTTTCTCCCGGGTCGTAGGGTGCGGCATCCTTGACGCACCTTATGCAGCGTTGACAGAATACGGAGTCTGCGTTCAGGATTCGCTGCTTTTTCTCTCAAATAGCAATTCCGGTATTTCCCTGGAAAAATGGGTCATCATGCCAAATCATGTGCACATTCTCTTAAGACTGAACGAGGAACCTTCTCTGGCGCAAGGCGCGTCAAGGATGCCGCGCCCTACGAACGCAGCGATTCCGAAATTCGTTTCTTCGCTCAAACGATTCACCAACCGGAAAACCGGTGTCGAACTTTGGCAAGATGGTTACCATAACCATATTGTCCGCAATGAGCCAGATTATCTTCGTATCTGGCAATATATCGACAACAATCCGGCCGTTTGGCTGGAGGACAAATATTATTCTGAATAACATTTTTATGGAGGTAGATTCCTATGAATCCCAAGCCTTACGGCGTAAACGAACTGCGCGAGATGTTCCTGTCCTTCTTTGAGAGCAAGGGCCATCTGCGTCTGCCCAGCTTTTCCCTGATCCCCCAGAACGACGCTTCCCTGCTGCTGATTAACTCCGGCATGGCGCCCATGAAGCCCTACTTCACCGGCGAGGTGGAGCCCCCCCGTCACCGGGTCTGCACCTGCCAGAAGTGCATCCGCACCGGCGACATTGAGAACATCGGCAAGACTGCCCGCCACGGCACCTATTTCGAGATGCTGGGCAACTTCTCCT
>JBJDYN010000028.1:0-28350 GCA_051867395.1 Faecousia sp.
TTCCGTCTCCGTCTGTGTCCAGCATCCGCACAGAGCCGCCTTTTGCGCCAAGGATCGCTTTCGTGGCAATGTCGAGGGCCTTTTGGATGGCGTTGGTGCTGGGCTTTTTCTCGATCTCCTGCTTTTGCTTTACGATGGTCTGGGCCAGATTGCTCTTGACCCGGCCCAGGGTGATCTTGTCATAGCGGTCCAGCAGTGGCTTGTACTTGACTGCCACGGCACGGGCGGAGGCGGAGACGCCCATCTCGGCAAACTCCACCGTCACGGTGTCTCCCAGCAGGACCCGCTCCAGCAGGGCTTTACCCTTGTACTCCTCGGTCTGCTCCAGGGCAGCAAATTCCACCGTCCATGATACATCCGGCACGCCGATGTCGTTGTCGGCTATGTATTTTTCGGCCTTGGCCCGGAGCTGATCTTCCGTTGGGGCCTCCTCCCACTGGTCGGAAAAGTCCATGGGTCGGATGTCCTCATAGTCAAAGTTGCCCTCCGCCAGGATGATTTTTTCCGACAGCTCCACCAGATTGCCGTCCATGTCCGTCCAATAGGGGTACAGGCCGGTACAGCAGCTTGCGCAATTCTCGTCCTGCTCAAAGGATGTTAGGTTTTTGCCGTAGCGTATGGATACGCCACGGTCCGCTCCGCGCCTCGTGCGCAGGGTAATATCGTATCGGTCAAACTCATACTCGCCGCCAAAAACGTCCAGCACAGAGCCCTGCTGGCCGCCCAGGAGAGACCAGATGCTTGACGGGACCTTGACGGTCATGGTTCCGTCTGCGCTTTTGTCCGTATAAAAGTTAAACGGGCAATCCGTGACGGCGTAGTCCTTGAGGCCCTGCAGGGCCAGGGAAGCGCCGGACACAGAAAATGGGCTGACGGTGATGCCCTTGAGGTCGTAGACAATGTGACGGGCGTAGATTTTGACCTTGCCGCTGAGTGGCTTGGTGATCCGGTACACCCTGAAGGGCTGGGGATCTGTCATTGGGTTTGGCTTTGCCAGGATGATGGACCGCTGGGAAATATCGGCAAAGTGGATGCCCTTGACCGGGTACTCCATTTCCAGCTCATAGATTCCGTTTACCTGCTCCTCCACCGTGGCGTCGATGGCGTCGGAGAGCATCCCAAGACCGTTGGTTGCAAACTCAGTTTCAGAGGCGGGATATAGGATTGGGATCATAGCGTCCACCACCTCGGCGTGATCTCCAGCCGCTCCACGCCGCCGGACCAGCTGACAGCATTGACGCCGGGCAGCAGCTGCGGGAACTTGGGCGCGGAGATCTGGTTATTCCGGTTCTCCAGGATGCCGTCTCCTGTCTCGTAGTAGGCGTCCTGGATGTCACAATCCAGGGTGATGGGGTCCGTCTGACCGATGAGCTGGACAACGGTACCGCCTACGGAGATCTGGCCGTCACCGCTGCCGTAGACCTTGATAAGGGGCAGGGCGGTGAGATATGCGTTGTTGATGGAGCCGGGAGACGTAAAGGAGAGGACTTCCAGGCCGGAAAAAAGGTAGCGCTGGGGCTTGCAGTCAAAGGTTATGGCTAAGGTCCCTGCCTGCTCCACAATGCTGGCAATGGACACAGACCCGGAGACGCGGGCAAGCCGGTAGCTGTCCGGGTGATAGGTGTTCACCAGCCGCTGGTATGCCGGGGAGGGCTGCAGCAGAGGCATCGCAGCCAGGGCAGCTTCCCGGAGGGTCTTGTCATCCTCCGGGAGGATGGCGCAGTCATAGGACACCGACACATTTTTGTATCGGTCCTTGCTGATAATCAGATCGCCGGAGCGGCCCGCCACGCTGATGGTCTCCACGTCCGCCTCCGCAAAGACCATTTTGGGCGGCGCTGTCATAATGATCCCGTAGTCCGTTGACCGGTACCCGCCCAGGGTAAAACCATTCATGTCAGCGCCGCCTCCCTCTTACTAAATTTGCTTTGAATCCGGTCTTCCACGTAATCCGCAATATCATCCAGATCCCGGTCGGAGTAGTTTTCAAAGCGGTCAATATGCAGATCCACACGCACGGAGTTTCCGAGAGACATAGCACCGATGAGCTGGGTGAGGATGCTGCGCAGATTGTCGTAAAAGCTGTCCAGCGGAAGCACTGCCTCCGGGCCTGCCTCACCGCCGCCAAGCCATTTGTCGCCAAGGGAGCCAAACAGCTGCGCACCGGTCAGGATGCCGCCTTTGGCGTACCACTGGACATCAAATTTTGGAACAGCAGGCGGTCTAAGAGAAAAGCTTCCGGTTATGCTAAAATGTGGCAGCTTCAACTTTGGCCAGTTCCATTCAAAGTTGAATTTTCCTTTTATTTTCTCAATTGCCTCAGAAACGGCTGCTCTCGCATCGTCCATTTTCTGAGAGATCGAATTTTTAATATCGGTAAGCTTTCCGCCGGTCAAATTGTCGATAAACGTCCAGCCAGAGTCATACAGTCCCTGCACAGCCTCCATGGTAGCGGCAGCAATACCACGGATGCCGCCTCCGTTTTCTTCGTAGGCGCTTTTGATATTGGATAGTTTTTCTTTCACCGTCGCGCTGGCGGCAGACATAGCTGTGGAGGTCACGTTTTTAATGCCTGTGGTCACACCGTCCCAGATATTGCCAAGTCCGGTAATTATGCCGCTTACGTTGTCCACTGTAGTGGACCAAATCTCCTTGACCTTTTCGATGGCCGCGTTTACACCGTCCCGGAACCAATCGCATTTGTTGTATGCGGTAACAAGGATCGCAATAAGGCCCGCAATGCCGGCAACAATCAAAACGATTGGGTTGGCTGCTAAAAAACTAAACACCGTCCCAAGACCGGAAAGAGCCGTCACGCCCTTTCCAATCCAGCCGATCATGGATCCGATTCCGCTTATAAGCTTTCCGCCGACGGTAAGTACTGGGCCCATTGCCGCCAAAACCGCCGCAATGGTCACAATGGTACGTTTCTGCCCATCGTCCAGACCACTGAGATACGCTGTTGCCTTTCGGATCAGGTCCGCGACGTCCATAATGCAGGGGGCAAGCATTTCACTCATGGTTCCGCCAAGCTCAGATCCCGCAACAGTCAGAGCGTTCATGGCTGTTTTGGCTTCGTCGGAGGCGTCACCGACAGTGTTCGCAAAGGTGTCCTCGACGACGGATGCGCAATCCGCCATAGTGGTTGTCAGAGACTCGATGTCCAGTCGGCCTTCCCGGATAGCGGTTGCCATTTCTGCAGCGCCCTTTGTCCCAAAGACTTCCTGGGCAAGCTGCAAAGCTTCCGTCTCCGTCGTTGCGTCCTTGATCTGCTCGATGACAGTCCGCAGAGCCTCGGACTCATCCATACCTGCGTCGGTTAAATTGGTGACCGCCTTTTTCAGACCAGCAAGGGCCGTAGAGACATCTACACCATTCTCATCCAGCTGCGCCATCAGGTTAATGGACTCTTCCAGCGTAAAATCCAGCTCTTTAAAGGTTGCTGCATTTGCCGTAACATCCTGGAGCAGTTTCTGCGCACTGATGCCGGTCTCCTGGGACTTGGCAGCAACCAGTCCCAGAAAGCCCTGCAGCTGATCGGAGGATTCGCCAAATGCCTTCAAGGACTTGTCCGCGTCGTCCGTTGACTGGACCACGTCCGTCCCTGTGATTTCCGCAAATTTAATCATCAAGGCGGTTTGTGCTTCCAGCTCTTCCCCCGTCGTGTGGAATCTGGTATTGACCTCGCCAACCGCAGATGCAACAATTTCAAAGTCAACAGGCAGCTCCGACGCCAGTTTTTTATAGCTGGACTCCAAGCTCTCAAGAGCCTCGCCGCTGGCACCAGTGGCTTTTACGATTGTATCAACGCCATCGTCAACCTTAGCAAAAGCAGCTGTAGCGGCCGTTCCGACGGCAACAATTGGCGTTGTGACGCCTTTTGTGAGGCTTGTGCCGACATTGCTGACCTTATCGCCAAATTCAGAAACCTTCTTCCCGGCGGCCTCCATCTGCTGCTGGACGACAGATCCAAACTGTTCCTGCTGCTTTTCCAGATCCTCTAGCTTGGCCCGGGTTGCTTCCAACTCCTTCTGAAAATCCAGATAAGCGCCCTGGTCGATCTCACCGTTGGCATACTTCTGTTTGATCTGATCCTGGACGCTTTCCAGCGTGTTCAGCTTGTCCCGGGTGGTCTCAATATAGGATGCCAGGATTTTCTGCTTTTCGGACAGCAGCTCCGTGCTGGTAGGGTCCAGCTTCAGGGCGGTATTGACCCGTTTCAGACTGGTCTGTAGGTTTTTGGCCGGAGTATCTACTTCCTTAAGGGCAGCCGTCAATTTTGTGGATTTGCCATCCAGCTCGATTGTGATACCCTTAATGGTTCCCGCCATAACGTGTTCCCCCCTTTCCTATTTTCCGGTGGAGCTTTTCCGTCTCCGGCTCTGTCTGCCGGATCCGCCAGGCATTTTGCAGCCATTTGCGGCCCTCTTTGGTCTGGCTGCGGTTAAAGATGATGGCATCCCGCAGTAGGGCCCAGAAGGTAAAGATGTCAAATTCATCGGTGTCCAAAATGGACACATGCGCATATTCCGCGACGATCTTTTCCTCAATGGTCAGGATCGTGTAGGGAATCCCCTCACTATCCGGCGATGGATAGTAAGGGGCTATCAGTTTGGGTCATTTTCGTGGGCGTTCCGGATCCAGCCCATAAACGCCGAAAGGAACGCCTGCATTTGGTCGATGTCCATCCAGGTCATGACCGTATCTGTAGAGACCTTCCGGCCGGCCTTATTCTTGGAGATGATCTTCGCCAGCAGCGCGGCCACATCCGCCACACTGGAGGCGGTATCCTTCTGGATGTCCTCCATCTCCTTCAGGGTCTTCAGCTTGGGAGGCTCCAGGAGCAGCACCTTCTGGCTGTCCGGGGCCTCGAATTCAAAATAGCGTGTCTTCACGCAGCTGATTTTGAACATGGCTTACGCCTCCGTCAGCATCTCATCGTCGATAATGACCAGAGTACCGTCCTTATCCAGAGGATTCGCAGAGATCTCCGCGTCCACTGTGGTGGCGTTTTCCGGGTTAAAGGCAATGGAAATAGTGCTGGTGTTCTTGCCGGTGACGGTAACACGGAGCTTCCGACCGTCGTCACGGGTGTGGACAAACCGGAACAGATACCGCGTCTTGCTCTGATTGCTCAGGCCGCCGATCTTATAGACACGATGTCCCTCCTTGGTGGTGGTGTCCACCCTGGCCGTAGAGATCAGCGCCTTGATCCAGGTATCCACCCAAGTGATGAGGCCGGTTTTAAACTTGACATCCTCCTCGGTGGTGATGGTTTTCTTTACCCGGCCCTTATCATCCTTGACGGTCTGGCTGGTCTGGGAGTATTCCAGCGTCGCGCCGCCCTTGACGTTGCCAGCCCGGTTATCGTCCGCCTCGATCACCGAATCATCGGGAATCTCGCCTGTAAACTCCGCCAGGTACAGGTCTCCGCTGCCCAGGATGATTTCCTCGCTGTTGTCGATGTTGCTCGCCATTGTGCATGCCTCCTATCGCATGATTTGATTTGTTGTAAACTTAAACGTGGTCTGATAGGGATTGCCGTCGGGATAGCGGATGACCTCCACCTTCCCGACGCCCCGCAGCGCTCTTAAAAACACGGCTTCCAGAGCGTCATCCCGGTTGACCGTAAACAGGGCCACGACCCATTCGATCTTTAGGACGTTTACCCTGCCGTTGTCGGAGCCGGTGACCGTCTCCTTGGTCCGGACGATCTGATACGGCAGGGCTACCGGGGAGCCGTTGATCGGGACCGCGAAATCCGCTTCCCGGCGGATGCCGGTGGCGTCCAGCATGGCCAGAACAGTTTCTTTTGTCATAAGGGACTAACCTCCCAATTTCTTTGTCAGCTGCTCGTCCATCCACTCTCCGGCTTTTTCCTCCGCCGCCTTGATATGGGGGCGGGCGCTGACAAAACTGCCGTCTACCGCCGCATGGCCGTTTTCCAGGAGGTGGGCTTTGCCGTACTGAGGCTTTTTACTGTAGACCACCATGCTCATGTAGTCCTTGCCCTTGTCCGGGTTTCGGCGGTGGGACCAGCTTTTGGCATAGTCCCCGGTAGGGCCTACGGGAGAGGTTTCCCGCAGCTCTGCCGCCGTTTCCCTGGCCACCAGCTGCACCGCCGCCTCCACATCCTCAACCGTGTTCGCGGCATAGACCTCCAGTTCCCGCATGATCTCCGTAGCGATCTTGTCAACGTTGATCACCGCCAAGGTCCCACCGCCTTTCCGTCAGAAGCGGCCGCCGGCACCGGCCTGGCCAGGGTCAAAGTCAAGCAAAATATCCGGCTGCTCCAGGGTGATGTCGGTACACTGGGGGATTGTGTCGTGGATTGTCTGGGCCTGCAGCACCTGGTACTGCTGCCCGCCGATCACCGCGAAGGTTCCCCGGACCACCAGATCCGTGCGGGGAATCCGGATCAGCTTATCAATGATGTGGTTTGCCTGCTCCGCGCTGTAATTGCGCTTAGAGCCGACGACCCGGTCCTGATACCGGATGCCATCCACCAGCAGCACAGGGCAGCGCTTTTCGTCCAGCGCCCAGAAGCTGACCAGGCCGTCCATAAAGCTTTCAAACTTCGTTGTCTGCTTCTTTACCACAGCCAAATCCCTCCTCCAGCCGCAGAGCGATCAGTTCCCCGGAGTACTCCTGTGCAAAGTCCGCCCGCTTGTTCTCCACAAAGTACCAGGCGCAGGTAATCAGCAGGCCCCGCAGTTCCCCCTCATAAAAAGTCAGGCCCGGATTACCCGCGATCTTCCGCAGGTAATCCGTTGCCTCCTCGATGGCGGCGCGGGTGTTCTGCTCCATTTTCTCATCCGGCTGCCAGGTGATGTTTCGCCGGTTCAGGACCGCCTGGTACAGAGCATCATCCTGCGCTGTAATGACTTCCGCTGCCATGGGTCACGCCGCCTTAGCTGCCGGAGCTTTCAGCAGCCGCATCCACGGACTTGGTCAGGATGGGCAGCTCGGTCCGCAGGTTGGAAATGTCCAACAGAACGAAAGAAAATTCGTCCATGGGGCGGGAATTTCCCTGGAGCTTCGCCTTATAGACCCGCTGGTCCTCCAGGAATCGGATGCTGTCGTCATAGGCGATCACGCCGTTTTTGCCGGTCACACCCAGGGAAGCAAAATAGCGGTTGGGCATGCCCAGGACAGCTTCTCCTTCTGCCAGGCCAACCGTCTGCATGATGTCGGCAGGGATGGGGAGCAGATCCCGCAGCCAGGTGCCGTCCGGCTTGCGGTAGGTGGTGGCAGGCATGATCTTTTTCCAGTAGTCAAAGGGGTTGCACAGGAAAATCAGATCGTCCACCACACGGGCCTTGGTGGGATCAACGGGATCCCTGGCGATCTTTGCGACGATCGCCCCCAATGCCGTGGCAGTCAGCTCCGTCAGAGGGGTCGCCGTCTGCTTGGGGTACACACCGCCCTGGACGTTGGCCGTGCTGGAAACGTCCCGGATCATGCCGATGGGCTCACCGTTGCCGGTACCAGCGACGATGCCGGTCTCCTGGGTGCAGGCAATGGCTTCGGAAAGGGTCTCCCGGATGTACTGATCCAGCCACTGGGGGCCAAGATCCAGCAGGTCATTGGAAACCGCCATGAAGGCGGTCAGCTTGAGCAGCGTCACATCGACTTCCTTAAAGGCGGCGGACAGTTCCTGGTTAATGCCGCTGCCGATGGCGCCCCACTTTGCCGTCTGGCCGGGCTGGGCGTTGAGAATGACGCGGGTCATGTACGCGGTGTTCATAAAGGCGATCCGGTTCAGCAGCGGGTGGGTCCTGCGGATAGTGCCGATCACCGCGTCAATGACAGTTTCCGGCATGCCCACGGTCATGTTGGTCAGAGCCATTCTGGGATCCGGGGCCTTCAACGCCGCGGTCAGTTCGGTGTAGTAGGACATTTCCGCGCTGGTCAGGGGGTGCATGCCTCTGGCGGCCATGATCGCGGAGTCCTGATTCCGCAGTTCGATGTCCTCCGCCGCCTGCGCCAGGATTGCGTCGTGGACGTCAGAGCAGAAAATAGACATGGCTTCGGCCATCTGGGCTTCGTCGCCGGACCTGAACGCCGCAGCCAGGCTGGCGGCGTTCTGCTTCTTTGCCTGGGCTACCAGGTCTTTGCTTTTGATAGACATTTCGTTACCTCCAGTTATTCCGTCATAGATTTCAGCAGCATGTAAATGCAGCTGTTGGTATCAGGGGATTTCCCCTGGTCCGGATGTTTTTCGGGCGGCTCCTCCGCCTTAGCTGCCGGAACCGTGTAGCGGTCCGCCAGGAAGGCCGGGGCCGTCTGGTAGAATCTCGCGTCGGGACCGTTTGCGGCCGCCTGGGCGGAAGCGTTAAACTGCTCCAGGGCGGTGTCTACGTCCACCTCTCCGGGTCCCAGCTCATCAGCCAATCCCCAGGAAACGCACTCCTCGGCGGTCAGCCAAGTCTCGGAGTCCAGCATCTCCTGGAGCTTGTCGGCAGGCAGCTTGTCCCCGGCGTGCATGGAGTAGGACTGGATGGCCGCCCGGTTGATGACTTCCAGATCATCCGCAGCCTTGCGCAAGTCCGAAGGGTTGCCATAGGCATACATGACGGCATTGTGGATCATCATGGCCGTGTTTCTCGGCATGATGACCTTTTCCGCCGCCATGGCGATGACCGACGCGGCGGAGGCCGCAAAGCCGTCGATGTAGGCGATAACTTTCGCCGGGCACCGCTGCAGTACGCTGTGGATGCCCAAGGCCTCCTTGACGCTGCCGCCCATGCTGTTGATGTACAGATTCACGGTGTCCGCGTTGGTCAGCCCCTGCAAGTTGTCCACGAAATACCGCTGGCTTGTCTTGCTCTCTACAAACTCATAGTCGCCGGTGCGCCAGTTGTAACGCTCAGAGTCTGCGGCAATGTTGTCGCAAACCCAGAAATTGCGGACAGTTCCCGCCTGCATTCGGATATCCTTTTTCGCAATCAGCATGTTATTCACCTCCTTTTTTCTGCGGATTGACCGCTTCCATGTTTTTGGTACGGGTGTACTCATTGGCCCAGGGCTCCGGGATCAGTTCGTCATCCAGCTTTTCCCGGATGCCGTTGGGATTGTAAATGCTGTCCTGCACCAGCTTGTCCACCTTTTCCGCCACAGCAAAGACATCCACGGTCTTGATATGGGTGGTGTCGATCCGCATGCACCAGCCGTCCAGTACCGCCTTGCCGTAGCTCTTGCGGTTGACCTCCGTTTGGATCACCGCCATGGGAGGCTTGACAGCAAAGGACAACATGCTGTTGATGGCGTCGTCCTGGTTGGTCACATCTCCCCGGAGGATGCTGGGCGGGACATGGTAGGCGTTGCAGGCCCGGTCCTGAGCCTGCCGGAACAGGCTATCCATATCCGACACTTCGGACAAACTCTTCTGAGCTGCCGGGCCATCCGTTGGGATGAATTTAAAGCCCTCAAACAGAGGCAGGACAGCATTCTTATGTTCAAAAAAATTATGGAAACGTTGATTCATCAGTTTGTCCATGTCAGCCTCAAAGGTGGGGCCCTTGCGCGCCTGGGCGGAGATTTCTACGATACCGCTGCGGCTTCCGCTGTGCTGGTACTTCGTCCAGGCTTCCTCCATGGCCTTGGAGTACAGGCCCCGAAGATTTCCCAGCAGCGCCGCGGCGTGCTGATTTGCAAGCCGAAAATAAAAGACATCCGGCTCCATCAGGGTGTAACTCAGGGTCAGATTGCAGCAGGTAATGTTTGAGTAGACATTGGGCCGGAACGCGAAGGACTCCCTGCCGAAGGAATCGGCAATGTAATAGCTGCCATTCCGGCCGAACACCAGGGCCTCGTTGAACCGCAGGAGCCGGGCAATCAGAATCCGCTTGAACTCCGCGGCATTCTGGTTTTCATTTGGGCTGATATTCCAGGCATACCAGTCGTCACCATAGGTGCGCTTTCCGTTCCTGTAGGTACGCCATTCGCACAGGGACCCGGCGCTTGCAATCAGATCGATCACCGAAAACAGCGCCAACTCCTCCACGTTCAGTTGATCCCCGCAGGAATCCTTCACGCCGCCGGGCAAGACAATATTCCCTTTATCGTCCCTCTTGCCAAAATCCAGGAGGTCGCTCAGAAAGTCTGCAAATCTCATATTCCACCTCAGTACACATACACATCCGGGAGATCCGTGTACTCTGGCGGATCAAGGTCAAGGCCCAGAAGCAGCGCACAGATCATGCACATAACAAAGCACATAAATCCATCCGTCTTTCTTGTCTTTGGCTCAATTTTCCCGAACGTAATATTACCTTTTTTGTCTAATATTCTTATTGCGTTGTTCGTAAACCACCGCATTATCATACAGTCGCCCCATTTTATACGGTGGTTTAGGAATGCGCTGGAGATTGATGGTGCAACCTTAGACTGTTCCGGGCTGAAGGTCAATTTCAGGATGCCGCCATTACGTTGCGGCTCAATTCCGTACTCCGATAGCGCTTTGGAAAGCAGCGTGTAGCGGTAGTGATCAACGCCGATGGCAAGAATGTTATATTTCTCCTGTTGTTCTCTAATCCAATGCGCAGGAAGATCCGGATGAATTTCCGGGGCATCCACCAAAGTTACTTCGTCTCTGGCTGCCGCTTGGTCCAACGGAAACTTGATGCGTTTGATTTCCTTGGATTGCAAACAGTACCATGTGTGTTGTAGGAATATGTAATCATCCGCAATCTCAAACAAGACGCCTGCTGTTACACAATCCTCTGTGCTGGCGTAATCAATAGCAGCAACCGCGCACCTACCAAGGAGAATGTCATCCGGTGGGATTGGGGCGCATGCAGCCTTGATATTCTCCCAGGAGGTAACAGCAGTCTCGCTGCTTCCCATAGGACGATTCATGCGCTTGGTCGCAAAGGATGCGTTAGTAATCGGATCCTCTTTCCAGGCCTGATACTCTCGCTGAATCCGCCGCAGCAGCTGCGGCCGCGCAGGATCGTACAGGCTTGGGTTCGCCTTCACCCACATGGCAGGATCATGGATTTCTTCATCGGAATCCAGACGGCATATGAAGTACAGGGTACCGTTATCCGGTATTTCACCTGAAAGAACCTTTTCAGCCCTCTCCATGATTCGGTCAAGCGGTCCATCCCGCACATCACCCATTGTGGTAATTTTTGTCTGACGCGGATGGGGCTTTTTGCCAAGGCCAGTTGTTCCAGTGTCCATGAGCTTGGAGTTCTCATAGGCATGGACTTCGTCATTATCCACTTTGCCGGGGCGGGCACCGTCGGCGCTTTTCGGGGAACTGGTGTGGTACCGTAAAGTGGAATTCGTCTTTAAGTTCGTGATTTGCTCTTTTGTCCAGTAGAAATAGCGCTTATAATATTCCTTTTTGCCCTCAAGAATGTTCCAAATATCATCGAAAGACATTTTTGCCTGAGCCTCCGTCATGGCGAAAATGTCGATATCATATTCTGGGATCCCATTTACGGGAGTAAGCAGAGCAAAATCCTCAAAGCTTAGATATCCATTCTTTCCTGCGCCGCGGCCAACAACCACAACCAGCTCCGGCCAGCGCAGCTCGCCGGAACTGTCATAGACACAGTTGTGCAGGGCAAAGATAAAACATTCCCAAGAAAGCAGATTGTACGGAAAGTGCTTTTGAAGCCCCATGTATTCTTCCAGCTGCTTCTCGTTCACGGTCAGGGATTCTGCAGCAAAGGCTCGTTCGACGAGATCCACCAACTGGTACTGCTCCCGGCACATGGGAACCGTGCCTGATCGAACCAGATCGATGTAATCCTGGATGTAGTGGGTCAACCGAGACCACCGCCGTCATCATCATCGGGAGGGCGGCAGCTCTCGGTGGTCAAGTCTAGGTCCTTCAGGATTGCCAGCATCCGCTGGTTGTACACGGCGGCCAGCTTGATGGACGGGTTCTCCTTGTCGTACTCATTGCCAGAGGCGCTGACGGCCTTGATCGTGATGCCGCGCTTGCGGACGTCGGCCTGCATTTTCTTCTGCATGGAGTAGAAAAAGATATAATCATCCAGCAGCGCCTGGAAGTGCAGCACATCCGCGCCGCGGTCCTGCAGCTGATTCTCCAGGCTGTCCCGGATCTCCTTTTTGGTGGCCATTTGAGCCCCTCCTTTCGTGTAAAAGTTGCGAATAAAAATGGGAAAAAGAGAGATTTCCTACGCGCGGGCGTGTGCGCGGGCGAACATTGGAGCGGGCCGCCGGGCGGGGCCGGTGTTCCCTACGCGCGCGCGAGGTCCCGGTTTTGTCCTGCCTCTGCCTCGGTCTCCAACCGGGCCGGAATTTTGGAATTTTTAGGCCGGGGGGCCTACCAGCGCTCCGGGATCTCGATCTGCTTGCGCTGGTGGTGCCGCTCCCAGTGGCAGCTCTCGCACAGACAGATCAGGTTGATCTTTCCGGCCTCGTCGTACTCGGACAGCGCCAGATCCGGACGCTCCCGCAGCGGATTGACATGATGGACGATCACGCCCCGCCGAAGCACCGCCGGGCTCTTGTGCATACAGTCCCAGCACCGGCACTTCTGCTCCTTGCGGACCTCTTTGCTCTTGGTCTTCCACTCCCGGGAAACGTAAAACCCGTGGATGTTCCCAGCCGCGATCAGGGACAGAATCCAGCTGGCCGGCCAGAGGTCCGGGTTATACTTGGCCATGTCCGCCCCGGTACGCCTCCAGGATGATCTGCCCCAGCCTGCCCCTAGGTTTGCTGCCCCGCTTTTCCCAGCGCCGCCCCAGACTGGTGGTAATCCAGTCGAACAGAACCGAGGCAATGGTCAGCACCAGCAGAACCGCCAGCACCAGAAGCAAAGCGGCAGCGCATCCGCCGGCGATCCGCAGCAGGACACGCCCGGTCACGTCAAACCCGATCAGAAACTCAGCCATGCTGTCACCTCCCGTCCCTTTTGGGCAAAATAAAAAAGCCTGAACCAAGATCGCATCAGCGATACATGGCTCAGGCTCAAGGCTCAGGCGCAGAGGAAATATTTACGACGGACTCTTTGCCGCAGCGTTTACACTTGACCGGCAAGTCCTTGACCTCCGTCGTCGGCAGCAGGAACAGCACCGTGTGTCTTCCGCAGGCCGGACAAAGGAAGCGTCTTCGATTTGTCTTTATTTTATCACACGCGGGAGACGATGTCAAATCGTTATGAAAAGTTTGGAAGTGTGTGTCCAAAGGTTAGTACCTCCCTCCAGTCGATATAAGAGGGATCACCTCTTATAAGTCAGGTATTCTCATAGTAAATGATGGTCTTATAGCCGCCGTATCCGGGCAGCTGCAGCGGCTCGCTCAGCTCTGTGCAGCCCACCGGGACGCTGATGTCCACCGCGTCATTGTCGATCACGGTGTACTCAAACTTTGGCCGGTAAAGGCCCCGGCTCGCGGTCCACATCTGTTCGCCGGGAACGTAGACTCCTAGCTCCCGCGGCTCCCGGCACATGTAATGGGCCTTGTCCAGGATCTCCTCAACACTCTTGAGCTTGCGGATGTGGACGACCTCGCCCCATTTCCAGAGGCTCCGGATCTTCTCTTCGTCGCTGTCGTCCTCGTAGCGCATGACCATGTGGTGGTGGAGCCGCCGGCCGCCGCCTCTGGTGGTGAGCTGGGTGCAATAGACATATGCCAGCGGCTCCTTGTTGTCCTTGCGGTATTTCCGGTACCACCGCATAAACTTCCGCCAATACGGCTGAGCCGCCTCCCGGTTTTCCGGGAGGTGCTCGTCATCGTAAGTAAGCGTTACCCACCAGTCTCCCGGCGAGAAGTTGGCGCACATCAGCATCAGCAGCTTTTCGTAGGAGGTTTTCAGGTTGGACCGCTGCTTGTCCTCTTTACTGATACTGATGGCCCGGCGCTTGCGGTTGGGGTTTGGATCTCGCGGACTGTACAACGCCTGGCGAACAACCTTGCCCGCCCGAAGGGTGCTAAGGATTTTCATGTTGAGCCTCCATCGCAAGATAGTAGTAATAACAGAGGTTATCGATCCAATGAGCCATCGTCACGTCTCCTCCAAATCCATATTTGCGCCGCAGAATGGGCAAAACTTAAGTCTTGACGAGCTTGTCCTCCACTCTGTTTCTTTGCATGCCGAACATTGATATTCCGTTTCTCCGCAGACATGGCCATTCACAAACCATCGCCCATTCCGCACCGGGGCAACGTTGGCGGCTGGAATGGCCTTTATCTTATCGGCGTACCAATGCGGATAATGTGCGACTGGTGGCTCACTCATGATTGCTGCAATGGCCGCTTCCCGCTCTATGTACTCAGTCATAAATCCATTCCCCCAAAGAAACCATTTTGCCGCAGGATGGGCATTCAATATCATCCCATTCGTCACCCCAGTAATCAGGATGTTTTACTTCCTCCCATGGTATTTCTTCCTCGCATTCACAAAATGGGCATTGAAACCGGATTGCTACAGGTCTTGAAACGATTGTAAAATCAGCCATTCCCGTCACCGTCCTTTCGTTCTCCGTAGGGGCAGAATCCATCCAACTTTACACGCACCGGGAAGGACGGCCTTTTCATGCACAAGTGGAGTTCCCTTTTGGAATTGTCAATTAAGCATTTTTGACAGTCCTTGCACCGCACCACTTCTACAGCATCCACGGTGGGAAATTTTTCCGTCATAGCCGCAAATTTCCATATTTCGTCTGGATAGTATGGTTTTATTCCAAGGGCCGCTTTTACATTCTCATTGGAAACATCAATCAGCCGCTTTTCTTCCATCGTCAGCCCTCCATCAACCGCAGGCCCGGCGCTTGAAGAACACCGTATAGACTCCGGTGCCGTCCTGGCAGGCAGAAATCAGATCATAGCCGTGCCTGTTGATATAGTCCATTGTCTTCTTTAGTTCATCCACGTCGGCGCAAATCTCAAAGTCATAGACCCACCAGTGTTCCAGGAAATTGGGGCCAACGACTACTTTCTTGTTATCATTTTCCGACACTTAGCTGCACCTCCAATCATTATCCCGCTTTATCCGCTTCCGTTTTTTTTACCCTCTGCCTTTGCCCGCAGGGTATCAGCAAGCTTAAGCATGTACGCCTGCATCTTGGCATCCATATCAGGGTCAGAGGCCCCGACTTTCAGGCGGTAGCCAACCAGCCGGTTAAAATCCTCAAGGATTTGCTTACCAAGCAAGTTAAACGCCATAACATCAGGATTGGCAAGACGGGTGGTTTTCTTGAGATTGGATAGCTGCGCCTTTGCTTCCAGGGCCGCCTTTTCCGCCGCGTCCCGTTCCTGGGCCGCAGTCTGTGCCTGCTGTTTGGCAGCATCCAACTGGCCTTGCAGCTCAGAGCGGATCTGCTCGGAGGCCTTGGCGGATGCTTCCGCAAAAAGCTGGTCCCTAACCGCATCCGGGATCTTGGGATTCTCTTTCAGGTCCTTCAGTTGCTTTTTGGCTTTCTCCTCCGCAGCGGTGGCCTTATTGAGCGCAGCGTTCAGCTTGTCGATCTCCTTCTTCCATGCATCCTCGGAGCTTTTCGCAGCGGCGGCCCGCTGCTGTAAATCCAGGAGCCGCTGCTCCGCATCTCTTGCCTCAGCTTTGGCTTTATCGGCGTCGGACTGGGCATCCGCCAGGGCTTTCCGGGCATCGTCCCGCTCTTTGATGGCCTGATCCAGCTGCCGGACGGACATGTTTTTCACATCGTGGGTTTCCGCAAAGTCCTCCAGTTCCTCATCCGGCAGGGCCAGCAGCTTGACGATCTGGCTGTACCCCAAATTCGAAAACGTTTGCGAATTTGTGCCGGAAAGAGAACGCTCATAGATCTGCATGAAATTATTGGCCGTGCGCTGGGAGAATTGGACCTCGTTTTTGAGGTAGCTCCCCCACTCGCCATGGTCCACCAGCTCCTTGGCCTCCACCAGCCGTTTGCCGATCTCCACCATGGACATATAGGCCATCTGTGCGGCCTGATTGGAAATGGCAACGATTTCCGCGGTGACGGTATTGATACTCCTGCCGGAGGATGTGACGATGTTACTCATGCGCTTCTCTCCTTTTTATCGTTTTGAATCTGCATCAGCCACCAAGGCATCAGCACTTCCTTTTTCCATCGGTCCACAAAATCCCGGACTTTCTGAGGGATTTTGTGCGTGTATTCTTTGTTCTTGCCATGATGCTCGTTTCCATAGCCGTGCAGCTGGATTTCATTTGGCTGTCCACGGGTCATGTCAATATTCAGGGTGTAATAGCTACGCTCCGGACGGCGATATTTCCGGACGAAGAAAATCAATCTACCCTCACAGTGCCCCTGCCCATAGCCACCAACGCAGTGCCGCAGCACATTGCCCTCTCGCACTAATTCCGCATTGCTTCTCGGCAAGAGGATCCGCAAATCGCCATCGTCCCACTCCAGGCAGCCATAAGCATCAACCACAGCCCGAAATCCTGCATCCAGCTCCCGGTTTTTCTTATGATCCTTTTCCAGCTGAATCATCTGATCCAGACGGTCATGTACTGCCATCAAATGC
This sequence comes from Faecousia sp., assembly GCA_051867395.1. Taxonomy (GTDB): domain Bacteria; phylum Bacillota; class Clostridia; order Oscillospirales; family Oscillospiraceae; genus Faecousia. Next base: position 16,471 of record JBJDYN010000028.1, read on the forward strand.
TTCGGCCACCGTTCTTCTGCCGTCAACCCCCGCTCCGGGTGCAGTGCCTCCGCCATTTCCCTGGCATCCACCAGAATATGGGTATTTAAGGGAGATATATTTTGCTTTGCAAGATACTCTGAGACTTTCGAGAAGTCCGCTTTATCGTCTACACGCAGCAGATCCATCAACGCATCTGTTCCGTCAACCCCAAATTTTCCGAAATACTTATCAAACTCAAGCGCGGAGCAGCTTCCGCCGATACTTTTGTATTCCACCCACTTTTCAAATTTGTCCGGCCACCACACAGCCTTCTGGCTGATGGCCCGAAAATCCGATTTTGTCATTCTGAGCATCTCATGCGGCTTTTTCTTTGTAAAATCGATACCCGCCATTTCGGTGGACAGGACTCTGGCATCGCATTCCACATACTTTGTGATATTACGCTCCACCAGTTCCCCCCATCCGGCCTTTACCAGATTTTCAACGCTCCTATGCTGACGCCAAATTTTTAGATAAGTTACAGGGTATTCTCCGCCCTGCCGAATATACTCCGCCAATCCGGTCTTTTCCCCAGTACAGCCCTCTAAATCCGGTACGCGATTCCAGATTCGACAACCTACCATGCAGTTGTTAATGCTCGTCCAGTTATGGTAAGGGACGGAAGCACTATCCCGGCTGGAACTCTGCGCAACGGTCCACTCCATCAACCGATGCTCTGTTATAAAGCTCCCAGCAGCGCCTCCCGTATGGCGATACCGCGTAAGTCCGCCTTTTTCTCCGATCACATAAGCGTCTCTGGGATAGGTTTCAACAGTGAAATAACCTTCAGGGTAAATGCGTTTCGCGGTCAACCAGAAAATAACAGCGGTATAGCTTTCGATGTTTTGGACCGCACACCCAAGAGTCTGACGTGTCCTGCCGCCACGCAACTTAGAACGATGCAGAACCGCTACATTTGCACAGCAGATTGGGCACTCCATCATGTCATCGTCGGAAAGCTCTACGTACTGGCTGTCATATTCAAAATTTTCAATATCATCAGACATGTCCGGCTCATCGGTTACCGGGTCAACGGGGTATAGGTGTCCATCTGTGCCCGAAAACATTGTAAATCCATTTTTGATATGTCTGGTAACGAAATCCTCCCCGCATGCAGTGCATGTGCACCGTGTCTGCCAAATGGTTTTGATTGGCTCAAAATCCTGTGGATACATCACGTCTTTAAGCTCCGGATATACCTTGACCCGTTCGGCTGAGTAAAGCATAAAATCCATGTCAAGTTCATTTGCCCCCACTCTGAGGATCCAATTTTGATAACCAGTCGGCGGTGTCTCCGGAAGAATACCGCGCATCCATTCTTTGTCCATAGCGCCGCCTCACAGGAAATCCGCAAAATCCGGCAGGTCATCTTCATCCGGGGCCGGAGCTGTGGGCTGCTTTTCAGAAGCAACGCAGCCGGGAAGCCCATAAAACTCCCGGATGATGCCCTCCGCCACGTTGGGAGGGACGCAAACACAATTTCCTCTCGCCGTCTTGTGCTGTTCATCGGCCCAGGCCTTGATCTTCCTTGCGGCGCTGGCCAGGGACATATCCTTCCCGTCCAGATCCTTGTCCACGATTTCTTCCATGGTGGGATCGCCGCGAAGGATATCCTTCAGCTGCTGGCCTACCATCCAGATATCGGTATTTTCATGACCCTTCTGTTGGGCCTCGATTTTCTCATAAACTGACATGTAATTTCCCTCTTTCAAATCAATTCTCAAACGGCACCGGCGTATCATCCGGCAGCATGGTCATCTGTCCCGGCTCCGGTGCCGGCTGCTGATTTTTGCGCTTGGCCCTTTTCCCGTCGGCAACCAGCTTCCCCAGGACATCCCCCTGGGCTTTCGCGAAGGTCTGATGCTTGCCGTCAAAGGACAGCAGGATATTGGGGCAGGTGCCTTCCTTGTTCTTCCGGATCCGCAGCTCCCGGTTGCCTGCAGGGTTATCCTTGTCCTCCAGGGACAGCATCATGACCACATCGGCGTCCTGCTCGATCTGGCCGGATTCCCGGAGGGCAGACATATCCGGCGGCGCGTTCTTCCCTTGCTGCCCCTGCCGGGAGAGCTGGGACAGGGCTACCACCGTCACGCCCATGGACTGGGCCAGGGTGTGCAGCGCAATGGAGATTCCCGTCACCTGGGCCGTCCGGTTTTCGCCGGGACCCTGGAGCAGCTGCAAATAGTCCACGAAAATGATCTGATATCCCTGCATCATGGTGACAGCCCGGACATCCGCCGGAGTCATGCCCGCCGCCGGGATCAGCTCCAGATTCCGGGCAACGATATCCGGCGTCATGGCACAAATCTTGTCCCAGCCCTCCCGCTGGATGTCGTTGCGCTTGATCTCGTCCATGCTAACCTGTACCACGGCCGCCATCTGACGGTCAAACAGCTTTTCGGATGAGGTCTCCAGGGAGAAAAAACCGACCTTGTAGTCCTTGGCCCAATGCCAGGCACATTGCAGCGCCCAGGCGGATTTTCCCGTGGAAGGGTAGCCGCCGAAGATAATCAGGTCCCCCAGCTCCGCGTAGATCCGGTCATTTAGCTCTCGCACCGGCCAGGTCAGATACTTGACCTCTTTTGTGTGCCGGTCCATAAAGGATCGCAGGGAATCGCTCATTGTGGAAATTTTCAAGGATGGCTTGTCCACCATCAGGCCGGTGGCTTCCTCCAGCAGCTCGCGCATCTTGTCGCTGGTGTCCACTTCGGTCATCTTCCTGGCCAGCTCCCGGACGGTGATCACCCGGGCCTGCTCCCGGCACAGAGCTATGTAGTGGTCAATGTTGGCAGCTGTGGGCGTGATCTCCATGAGCTGCACCAAGAAGTCCCGGTAATTGTTGCCCAGAGCGCCCGCCACCGATACCGGATCCACGGCGGTACCCGCAAGGAACAGTTTGCGAATGACCCTGTACACCGTCAGGCAAGCGCCGGAATAATCCCGATCGGAGGTCTCCGACACCACCTTGGGCACCACCTCCGGAGAGATCAGCGCAGACCCCAAAACACTGTACTGGGCATCCAGCCAGCGGTCGTCCGTTACAGCCATTCCTCAGCCCTCCCACTGGCGGGCTGCTCCGGAACCGCTGCGGCCCGGTCACCGCCCAAAGGAAACACCGACTTCCACCCGGCGGTGGTGGCCCGCTCCAGCATGTCGATCATGACGGCAGGACTTCCGCCGGAATACCGGGTCAGACGGTTGGACAAAGCCGTGAAGGCTGCCGCTGTTCTGGCAGGCTCCTGTTTTTTGTTTGCCCTGGGGGCGTAGAATCCATCCAGGGTGAAGTACAGGGTGTTCTTGTCCTTCTTGGTCCAGTAGGGCGCGGCGATCTTCCCGATCCAGCCTATAAACAGCTCCCGAAGCTGTTCGTCCCCCAGAGGCGTCCGCTTGCTGTTGGCCTCTTCGTCTTTTTCTTTTTTATTTTCTTTTTCTTTATTGGTAATACTTGTATTGGTATCCTTATCATTTTTGTTAATACCCTCCCCACAATTTTGTTGGGGGGTATTATCAAAATTGTTAAGTGGCTGTACGTCAGGCAAGGACACAGTCAGATACAGCTTCCTCCTGGCCACTTGTCCGGATTTGTCCTTCTCCAGCTCCCGTTTGATGTACCCGGCCTCCTCCAGCTTGCTGACCAGCCGTGCCACCGTCACAGGGGTACAGCCGTAGATATCGGCAAAATACTGATTGGTGGCAAAGCAAAAGCCATCCTTGCCGATCAACGCGGAGATCTCGCCATACAGCAGTTTGGCGTTGGCCGGGATCCGGTCATCATACCGGACATCCGCCGGTATCACGGCAAAATATCCGGGCCGCACATCATCCATGCAGATTCCTCCTTGACACGCAAGGGAAAATACAGTATAATTGCATTATAAGTTATCTCCTTTGCGGGATTTGCGGCGGTGCTGGCGGGCATCGCCGTTCTTTTTTTTGCATTTTTCCGCACTACTCAAAACCAGTGGGATAGTACGGGAGCAGATCCAGCCGGAGAAACACCAGGCAGCTGCACGAGGAAGTGGCTGGACCATATTTCGGTTTCTTTTGTGTTTCCTCTGCCTGGCATTCTTCGGTTATCTCAATAGGGGGTGCTTCGCGCAGTCTCGCGATCAATTCCCCTTCATCAACGTACAATTGGCATCCTCCTTTCTTCCAGAATAATGAAAAGTTATGCCGCCCTTTTGGGCTGCTGGGCTTGGATTCGCTCCAAGCGGGCGCTGCATCTGTATGGCCAGATGCAGATTGGCGCCCCTGATTTCTTTACGATCTTAGCGGCGAATCAGAATCAGGAAAGAAAGGCCTCTTGGTGGGACAGGCCGGACTCGAACCGGCATCTTCCAATTCATCGGGCACATGCTTGCTTAAACCCGACTACTGTCCCATATAACCGCCGGACATGGCTTCCCGGCGGGCGGTCTTTTCCTGCTGTCAGCTGATGGTAAATTAGGAGAGAAATCCTTTGGCAACTGGCTGATTGCCATGGAGGGCGGGGCGGGATTCGAACCCACTGCCTTCCCCTGTGCTGAGGATGCACTTCCCAATGTGCGTCCCGCCCATGTGCGCCGCTCCGCCAAGATTGCGAGACGGAGCGGCTATGAAATTGTTCCGGGGAGGCGGGGGTCGAACCCGCCTTCTGATGGTGAAAGGTCCCATCTCTCCACGCCGAAAGAGGATGTAAGAAACGGCTTCCCAGACCCCGGTGGGATGCCGCGTTTATGCCACGCGGCTCAGAGGCGGCCTCCGGGAACGGCTTCCGGATGGTTTACCGGCTCCGCTTGGTCGGAGCCGGCGCACAGCTTGTCCGGGTACTTCTTCGCCCAGGCACGGGCCACGGCTGCCCACGCCCGGTCGTAGTCATCCTGGGTATAGTCAGGCTTACTTATGATTTTCCCCGTCTGTTGGGATACGACTATGGGCATCTTGGCCCTCCTTTCCTGATCCGGCATCAAGCCGATCATTGGTCTTTCTTGATCCGCAGTGTTCTCAACCACGCTTCCACCAGACATATCTGTTAAGCCAGCCAAAAGCGTAACCCCCCGCAATTACAAAGAGCGCTAGATATCCCACAAGCTCACCTCCCTCTAATATTTCTTGCATTTCACCGCTCATTCTGATAGAATCAGAGCAAAGGAGGTGAAATAATGTCGCATTACCCTGCGTACATCTGTGAAAATGGTCACGAAATATCAAGCAGTTCTGACATTTGTGCCGAAAAATTCTGCAGCCAATGCGGAGCACCAATAATCAGCAAGTGCCCCACCTGCAATAGCATAATTCGTGGAAAGCCCCGTAGTGAGTATAACTATATATTTGGCTTCCACGTTCCGGCCTATTGCTGCACATGCGGGAACCCATTTCCTTGGACAAACGCTGCCATCGAGGCCGTCAAATATATGTTGGAAGAATCTGACCTTTCCTTTGATGAACAGAAAAAGATAGTTGACATCCTTCCCGATGCCATGACAGAGACCCCAAGAACGCAACTTGCAGCTATACGATTCAGAAAATTCATTGCGTCGGCGGGTGAGTTTGTTGCGGACGGCCTGCGTCAGTTTGCGATTGATTTTGGCTGTGAGATATTTAAGAGTTACCTTGGTCTGCATTAACAGAATTTCGGAATAAGAGCCGGTAACCTGGGCACTGATCCTGCCCACAGTTATACGGCTCTTTTTTTACCCAGCAGTCGCAAACATCCTTTAACTTTGCAGCGCACCACCTGCAGAAGTTGGCAGTGTCTGAATTTTCTGTCCCACAGTTAGGACAAATCACATCTCTACCTCCCTCTTGAATGGTATTGGCATCTCTCAGCCCGGTTTAGCCGGGCTGGCTTTTTACTAACATGGGCGCGATCTGCTCGGCGGTGTCCATGGCAATATCGATCAGCATTGCCAGGTTTCTGCCGATGGCCGCCTGGTGTTCAGGGGACAGGCCCGCGAGGATATTCGCGCAACGCTGCGCAGACTGCTTATCGACTTCAGACATTTTTTCACATCCTTTCGCTCTAGTTGAAATGCATTTCAACTGTGTCTTAACTGTATCACAACTCAGTCTCAAAGTCAAGATTATTTTTAAAATATTTTTTCAACTGAGTCTAAAGTAATGCTTGATTAATTTAGCTATGTGTGTTACAATTGATTTATCTGGTACAGGAGGTGAATACATGAGTACCATAGCTGAGAGAATTATTGAGGTAGTCGATGCAAATGGCGGAAATATGAGCGCATTTGCAAGAAGAATTGATGTAACTCCGGCCTATATCTCAAAGCTGAAGAACGAACCGGAAAGAGTGCCAAGCGACCGAACCATATCTGACATTTGCAGAGAATTTAAAGTGAACGAAACTTGGCTCAGAACTGGCGAGGGACAACCGTTTTGCAAAATGAGCGTTGAAGAAGAACTCAGTGAGATATTCGCCAACGTTCTAAACGGCGATCCCAGTACAAAGAGCCGCCTGATCCGCGCTTTTGCCAGGTTGCCGGAGGACGCTTATCCCCTAATCGAACAGATCATCGTCAAGATGGCCGCGGAGCTGGAAGATAAAAACACAGAGTGACCAATCGGCCACTCTGTGCTCCCCCTATTTTCGGTTGTCCTTTGTCAGCGTAAGTACAAACCGGTATATAATTCTGAGCTGGTTGTCAGATGCCATTTCAAGCATGGCGACAATGTGATCGATAAGCGGATTTCTGTTCATCTCGTTACCTCCTGTTCGTACCGTTCGCATTTCCGAACGTTTGTTTTAATTACTCTAGCACGTATTCGGTCCAATAAAACGGATAGATTGCAATTCAAAATAAAAAAGAGAGGGTACTTATGAGTCAACAAAACCGAGGGAACGGACAAACCACGGAAACATTCCGTGTCGTTGGCCTTTCCAGCCACACGGAAGCGCTGAAAAAGCTCGCAAGAGCCAATCCAGACTGGAATTTTACTCCAGACGAAATAGTGGATAACGGGAAAGCAGGTCAGAAAATTTACAGACTAAAATTTATTAGCAAGCCTGTTGAGCTGCGTCCTGATCCCGATTCGGTCACCGTGATTGTTGCCGGGCAGGAAATCGGGTCTATCCGCCCGGAAGAATCCGCCCATGTAAGAGACATCCTGGACAACTGCGATGTGCAAAGCCTGGTCTGCGGCATCTGGGGCGGTCAGTACAAAACAGTCGATGAATTTTATGATGTAACTACACAGCAGCAAGGAATTGCAGCCACCGTCAAGATTGTATATAGCAGCATGTCTTTTCCAATCGACGATGACCCGGCTGCTTTCCCGCTTGATGACGGTGCTCCCGAGTTTAATCCTAAAAAAACTGCGAAGCCTTCCAAAAAATCAAAAGCGAGAAGACCTATCTTCAAGCGCTGGTGGTTCTGGGCGATTGTCGTCCTGGTCGTGCTGATTGCAATTGGAAGCAACGGGGAACCGGCGGCGGAATCCTCACAAAATACTGTGGAAGAAGAAACTATTGGGGCAAAGGAGACATCCGGATTAAGCACAGAAACTATCGCTGGCACAACAGATACCACAACATCTGTTTCCATACAGGATGTTGATCCAGATACCGTCGTCAGTTTTGTTGAAATCACATTGAAAGACTATTATGAAAATTATAATGTCGGATATGAGGACAACATCCTTACTGTCAATGTTTGGCAAGACGGTGTTGCGGCGGGTGCAATGCTCGCGAAGAATGGCAATCAGGAGTGTATTGATTCATGGAATTATTTGACTGATAGCGTAAAAAAACTTTGCCTCAGCATATCTGATCTTGTTTCCACGTTTGGTTTAACCGACACTTGCGTTGTCATAAATGTACTCAATGATGCTGATACAGATAATGTCATTCTATGCGTCATCGAAGGTGCCGTATTGTACGACGCTGTAAACGAATAGGGAGAAGCACAAGCGGTCTATAACTATAATTAAACGAAAGAGGAATCTGAAATGAAAAAGTATATTTCCATTTTACTGGTTATTTCTGTTGTCCTCTCCCTGTTTGCGGGATGCTCGAAAGAGGACAGTCAGATAGAAACGTCCGGAACTGAGACTATCGAACAAGTTGCTAAAATCGTAATCCAGGAAACCACCGTACCCGGCGACGAAACAACGGAAACAACGACGCCTGCGCCTACGGAACCCGAAAGGATAGAGACTACCGCTCCCACGGAAGCAACGGAAGTTCCTACGACAATTAGTTATGATGCTACAGAACCATCCACGCAGCCAGATTCTTCCACCGCCACAGAAGAAATTGAAGAAAAAGAAGTTTTTGTGGTAACTCCTCCAACCACGGAGCCGGAAGAGACTGGAACTGAGTATATCCTAAATACAAATACGAAAAAATTCCATTTCCCTTGGTGCAGCAGCGTGGACCAAATGAAAGAAAGCAATAAGAAAACCTTTACCGGGACAAGAGATGAGGTCATTGCAAAAGGATATGATCCTTGCGGCCGCTGCCATCCTTAACCAAATTCGCAAACGTTTGCGAATTTGAAAGATCAATGTGTCCAATTTGGGCACAAAACAAAAAACCGCCCCGGTGCTGCCAACACCGAAGCGGTCAAGACGCTCAACGGTGCTACCAACACCGATAGAGCAATGCAGTTCCCACCAGACACAACAGGGGTTTGCTGCCCTTTTAGGGTATCACATTCCCCGCCAAAATGCAAGGAGGAATTATGACAAAACGGGAACATGGGGCATTTATCCTGGCCCGGTACTCCACCGACAACCAGAACCCGGACAGCATCGAGGTCCAGGTGGAAAAGTGCAGTAAATGGTGCAGCGAGAACAGCATCCCCGTCCTTGGGGTGTTCGCGGATTACGCCACGTCCGGCATGAAGGACACCCGGCCGCAGTATGAAGCCATGATGCAGCAGCTCCGGCAGGGACTGGCGGACACCGTTGTCATCTACGATCAGAGCCGCATGTTCCGCAAAATGACCGCCTGGTTTTCCTTCCGGGATGAGCTGACCGCCATGGGGGTCTCGGTGGTGTCTGTCACCCAGCCGATGATCGGCAAAGACCTGCAAGATCCAACCAACTTCCTGACTGAGGGCAGCATGGCTCTTTTTAATCAGATCTGGGCATTGCAGACCCGGCAGAAGGTCATAGAAAAGATGCAGTTTATGGCCCGCAACGGCCAGCACACCGGAGGAAAGCCGCCGCTAGGCTACATCGTCCGGGAAGGCAAGCTGGAAGTATGCACGGAGGAGGCCACCACTGTACAGCGCATCTTTGCGGAATACGCCGCTGGAAGCTCCTACAAGCAGATCATTGATGGGCTAAACCAGGACGGCATCAAAACCAAGCGTGGGAATCTCTTTGGGACCAACAGCCTGCACGACCTCCTGCACAATGAGAAATACATCGGTACGTTGGTCTACGGGAAATCCCTCCACGCCGCCGATGGCACCAGAAACACACACGGCGATAACGACCAGGCCATTCGGCTGGAAGATGCCATCCCCCCGATCATCGACCGGGAACTGTTTGATATTGTCCAAAAGCGGATGAGCGCCAACAAGCACCAGCAGAGCGGCAGGCCAGCAACAAACCGGGACTATCCCCTCCGCGGAAAGGTATTTTGCGGAGCATGCAAATCAGCCATGTCCATCAGTACCTCCCGTGGCCGGTACCACTATTACGAGTGCACCCAGAAAAAGCGTCAGCACAGCTGCGACTCCGTGAGGATATCCGCAGACAAGCTGGAACAAATCGTTGCCAATACCGTCCGGGATGTCCTGGCAGACAAACAAAACGCCGAAAAGCTGATTCAGATCCTCCGGCAGCAGCGGAACGCCATCCAGTCCGCCGCCGTCGCCCAGCTCCAGGCCCTGCTTGAAGAAGAAAAGCAAGTCCGTGCCAAGCTGGACAACGCATCCGAAGCGATCCTAAACGGCCTATCTAGTCCCACACTGATTGCCAAGATCAAAGAGCTGGAACACCGCTCCGCACAGATCTCCGCACAGCTGCGATCCCTAAAAGCAAAAAACGATGCCGCCGCCATCCCGGAGCAGCGGATCCGAGAAATCGTCCAGAAGATGACGGACGCGGACTATGCCGACGTTAATTTGTATCTGTCCATCGTCTACCGGGTCGAGGTCACCAGAGACGCAATCACAATTTGGACGATCCTAGACGCAAATCCAGACGGCACATACGATTTTGACGCAGATGGTGTGCTAATAACTCCCGGTGTACCCTCGGCTCCACCAGATTTACTCGAGTCCAAGCCGTCTTGGGCTCGGGTTTCTTTTTGCCCTTTTCTTCTGGATTCCGTTTTCTTTTTCTGTTTCCTATGTAGTTTCACCAGAATATTATATCCATATTTTCCTTTTTTCCTTGTGCGATTTTGGGGCGCATTTCTCTCGCACATTTTTTCGATATAAAATGTATGTAACCCGCCAAGCACGGGTTCGTCTTTTGTCTCAGACGGGTTCAAAAGGTTCGTTGGGACATTGTTCAGATGAATTTCCACATAATCAGGGAATACAACGACTCTGTCCAGGTACAGGTTGATGATCTGCTCCATCTGGGGCAAGGTACCGCTGTGGAACATCCGCTGTGCCTGCCGGAACGCTGCACGGATGGCCTCCTCGTCCAGATCATTTTCCTTTGTATCCCGTTCCTCTTCCTGAATCTGGACATCCAGCAGCTCTTTCTCACGCTCCAACTGGGTAAGCTGCGTGACCAGCGCAGCACTGCCTGTATTGGCAATGATATTGACAATGTTGCTAATCTTCTGCTCCACAGTTTTCAGGTTCTGCCGAAGGGTACGAATCTTGTCTTTATCCTCCCCTTCCTCCTGCTGGCTCAGTTCCCGATATGCCCGCACAATATCCGAAATCCGGGATTCATCAAAAACTGTTTCCTCTATCTTTCGCAGCACCAGTTCCTCCAAAGGTTCCTGATGGATATTGGAGTTGCTGCAGGCATGGGCACCGTGGTTTTTTCGGTTATTGCAGAAGTAGGTGCCGATCACGCTTCGATTCTTTTCACCCCCGGTCTGCATCGAATCGCCGCAATATCTGTGACCGCAGAGGCCGCAAAATACCATGCCGGTCAGCAGATATTTCCGCTTCCCATCCCGCCGCCCGTGGCGCTTTCTGCTGGTGAGAATTGCCTGCACACGGGCAAAGGTTTCGTCATCCACGATCTTGGGCATCCCACCAGGGATGCGGATTTGATCCTCAATGGGCTTGTCCAGGTGATTGTTCCGCCGCCCCAGCTCGTCCTTACTTGCCGCCCTGCTGAACACATAGATGCCATTGTACTTTTCGTTTCTCAACATCTCATACAGGGTTTCCTTGGAAAAGGTATTGCCCAGCCGGGTACGGTAGCCCATGGAATTCAGCTTGTTCAAAACCACATTGTAGCCGCAGCCGTCGGCTACATCCCGGAAGATCATTCTGACCGCTTCCGCTTCATAGTCATTGATGATATATCTGTGGGTCTGGGGGTAAACCCGGAATCCGTAAGGAATCCAGCCTCCAATGTAACGACAGTCCATAGCCGATTCTCTCATTCCTTTCATCACCTCGCGGGCCAGATTCTTGGAGTAATATTCACTCATGCCCTCCAGCACGGATTCCAGAATGATGCTTTCCGGGCTGTCGTCCATCTGCTCCAGAACGGACAGCAGCTGCACACCGTTCTTTTTCAGCTCCCGTTTGTAGTAGGCACTGTCATAACGGTTCCGGCTGAATCTGTCCAGCTTATGGACAATGGCAAAGTCAAAGTCCCCTTCCCTGGATGCCGCAATCATTTTCAGAAATTCCGGACGGTCATCCGTAGTCGCGGATTTGGCCCGGTCACAGTATTCATGGATGATTACGATGGAATTCCGGCTGCAATACTCGT
>JBJDYN010000029.1:0-4446 GCA_051867395.1 Faecousia sp.
GTGCTATATGCGGTATTTTCACTCTGTCCGACTATCTGCTATCGTTCAGGAATGCTCCATCCACAATGTGGAGTACTAGCACAACGAATAAAAAGCAACTAGCTAAATTAAAGTCAAATATCGCAGACGGAATCTCTGAGCTGCTACGGCATGCCCATACAGGCATCCGGGATTGGTTCAAGCCGAAAAGACCGAACCAAAACCAGCTGCATTTCCGATTACCAGCCTGATGTCTTCGGATATATCCCACCCCGGCGCAATTGCTTAGGACGGTTGCGTCTTGTTGTAATGCCGTTTTTTTGCAATTTGGGGAGAGAAACTCCCCATTTCATGCAGGATGGTTTTTTTCCTGCTCAGGAACCCGGTTCGTTTTGATATTGAGTGAAACTCAAGCGGTTTGTGTCACGCGATAATTGGGTTTTGTATGCGCCACACGGATTGCTGCTTCAAAATCTGGTGGTATTCCGGCGTTTTGACGAACCGGTGCGGCATATCCATGGCAGCGCCAGCTCATCGGTATTCCTCCAATGTCCGTAATTGCTTATGTTTCTGCCTTCAAGCGCTCTGCCAAAGCGCAGATATCGGCAGCTGCGAAAGGATTGACGTGGCTCTTCTGGCAGGCCAACATTGCCGCACGTTTCTCAGCATCCTGCAGCAGCATATCCGCTTCTTTCAGTGCTTCCCCGGAGAGGTCTCCGGCAATGCTCATACCCCGCTGGCTGAAAAACCGGGCGTTGTGGCTCTCGCAGCCGGGGATCGCAGCCGTGTGGAAGATCGGAACACCACGTACCGCCGCCTCCGTGGAGGACAGCCCCCCCGGCTTGGTAATGAACAAATCGCAGGAGCGCATATAACCTGCCATATCCTCCGTTCGTCCCAGCAGGACCAGCCGGGGATCGGACTGGGCATGCAGCTTGTTGTACAGGACCTTGTTGCTGCCGCAGATGATGATCAGGCTGGTGTCCTCCCAGCTTTCGAAATGGAGGCGCAGCTTCTCAATGGCCTTTTCTATGTTTCCACCGCCCATACTGCCACCGGTGACCAGAATATACCGCTTCTCCGGGTCCAGCTTCAGACGCTGCCTTGCTTCTTCCCTGGTCTCCAGCTCTCTAAAACAGCGGCTTGTGGGAATGCCAAGGGGACAGAGTTTTTCCGCCGGAAGTCCCCTTCCCGAAAAATCCTCCTTAAGATCGGCAGCAGGGATTACATAGGCGTCGCATTCCGTCTCCTCCGTAAAGGGGATGCACACATAGTCAGTAGCCACAAATATCGTTTTCGGCACGTCCAGGCCGTGCTGTTTCATGTTGGTCAGGATCTCCGCCGGAAACAGATGGGTGGTAATCACCACGTTAAAATGGTTTTCCGAAAGATACTCCTCCAGCACCTCGTTCATGCTGTGGTTGATGAAATAGACTGGGGACCGGAAAGGCAGCCGCCGGTACAGATTTCCCAATTGATACACCGCACCAAAGGTTCTCGGGGCGCTGCGGGCAGCGGCGATATACGTATTGTTGATTCCAGCCGCCAGACGGCCGCTTTTCAGGGTATAGGGATTGAGCATCACAGCGTTATGCCCACGCAGTTTCATTTCTTCCAGAATGGCCCTGGCGGCGGAATCGTGCCCGCCCCCTGTGCCGCAGGATAGAATCAATGCATCCATAACAGTTCCACTTCCATTTTGTCTTTTTCTTCCTGACTCATCAGCAGCCGGGTACAGACCGCCGCCGTGATAATGGCAAAGCCCAGCCGGATGTCAAAGCTTTCCACAAGGCAGAGCACCCCCACCAGTGTGCAGCCATAAGACATCAGGGTCCTGTGATAGTGCGGCGTGATCCGGAGCACTGTCGAGAAGAAAATGAAAAACACCACAAGAATCGCCACAGGCTGCCATTCCGGAAGCAAGCCCAGCAGACAGCCAAAGGTTGCGCAAATGCCCTTGCCGCCTTTCCCCCGGTAAATCAGGGGGAAATTGTGCCCAATGACCGGAGCCGCCAGGACAAAGGCCAGCCCGGAGGCCGGGTAATCCTCATACTTACAAAATGCAAGGTACAGGGCAACCGGCAAGAAGCCCTTCAGAATATCACAGATCAGTGTCAGCGTCCCGCACCAGAAGCCACCGTTCTGGAAAGCGTTGGTGGCGCCGGGATTGTGGTCCTTGCTGTTTTCACAGATATCTCCCTTCCCAAGGAGCTTCGCGAACACCCTGGCATACAGGACGCTGCCGGAAACATACCCCAGCAGAACAAACAGCAGCAATGTCATCATCCATTCCCCTTTCCCAAGGAACTGTATTGAAATAAATTGAGCAAAGATGGCGCAGGGTTTTTCGTTGGAAGCAAAACAGAAAAGCGCAGCCATACTTGGTATATGGCAAGCTCTGACAACGCAGCTGCCGACGAAAAGGACAAGCCAGAATGCACAATTTATATCGATACAGTTCCTAATTCTCTTTACCCTTTCAGCGTCACGGTGAACCGGCACCCGCCGCCGGACAGATTCTCGACGCCGATCTCTCCGTCAACGATGGTCAGGATCCTTTTCACCAGGGCCAAGCCCAGTCCATTGCCCTCCTCCTTGTGGGAGCTGTCCGCCTGGTAGAATTTATCAAAGATATGCTTCTTGGCGTCCTCGGAAATGCCAGGACCATTGTCGTCAATGGTAAAGACAATCCGATTCCTTTCTTTCCGCAGGCGGATCCTTACAATGCCGCACTGGGAATTGAATTTGATGGCGTTGCCGATCAGGTTGTCCCAGACATGGTACAGCAGGCTTTCATTTCCCTGATACTCCACGCTGTCCAGCTCCACATCAAATTCCACATCCTTTTCCGTCCAGGCAGGCTCCAGAGCCACGATGGACTGCCGGATCTGCTCGTCCAGGCTGAATCGGGTCTGCTTGGTCTGGATGGATTGATTCTCAATTTTGGACAGCAGCAGGATGTTTCCCACAAGAGAAGACAGCCTCTTGGTATTGAACAGGATCTTCTCCACATACCGCTTCTGATCCTCGTCCAGATTATCCCCACCCTGCAGCAGGGTCGTATACCCCTCGATGGCGTTGATTGGGGTCTTGAACTCATGGGACACGTTGGACACAAAATCCGTTTGCAGAATCTCCGTGGCGGCCAGCTCATGGACCATCAGATTGAAGCCGGAATAGATCTCTTTGATCTCCTTGGCGCTGCTTTTTGTCTCCAGCCGGACGGAGAAGTCCCCGTCTGCCACCGATTCCATGGCGGCGCCCAGCTTTTTGATGGGGCCGAAAAACCACCGGGACAGAAAGCTCGTCACAAGAATGCCCACCAATACGCTGACTGCCACCAGGTCGATCAGCAGCAGCACCTTCGAATCAAAGTGGATAAACCGTTCCAGCAGCAGCGTCAGTCCAAGAGCGATGAGAATGCAGAACACAAGTTCCACCGACACCACCAGCGTCAGCCGCACCCGAAGACTCAGCTTGTTCCCCTGGTTGCGGATGGCTTCGAATGTTTCTCTGGTTTTCATAGCTTGACCACCTTATAGCCCACGCCCCGCATGGTAACGATCTTAAAGTCCTTACTGTTTCGGAACCGTTCCCGGAGCCTGCCGATGTGCACATCCACCGTATGGGTATCGCTGTCGGAATCGTAGCCCCAGATTTCGTCCATCAGCTGCTGGCGGGTGAAGATCCTGCCGGGAAAGGAGGCCATCTTATACAGCAGCATGAATTCCTTCTGGGGCAGCACGAAAGACTCCTCCTCCGTGGTGACCGTCAGGGAGTCACACTCCAGTACCGTATTGCCAATGACCTGGCGGCGTTCGTTGATCATCTGGGCCCGGCGGAGCAGAGCTCCCACCCGCAGCACCATTTCGTTGACATTAATAGGCTTGACCATATAGTCATCCGTCCCGGACTGGAAGCCGGTGCGCATATCGTCAAAAGCATCCTTCGCTGTGATCATCATCACAGGGATATGGTTCCCGGTGCTTCTCAGAAACCGGACAAATTCATACCCGTCCATCACCGGCATCATGATATCCGAGATAATCAGGTCGAAGTAGTCATTCTCCATAGCGTCCAACGCCTCCTGGCCGTTGGAGACGCCCTTGACGGCATACCCGTTCTTGATCAGCACATGGGAAAACAGCTGACGCAGCTCCCGGTCATCCTCCGCGATCAGAATCTTCATCATAACGACTTCCTCCGAATCATTCCGCAATAAACTCCATGTTTGAGAAAACACGCTCCATGCGATGGTCCGGGAACCGTTCGTCCAGGAATTCGGCGAAAGAGCTGGTGGGCTCCACGCCATCCATTCTCCGGGTCCAACGGGTCATGGCCGCCACTGTCATAAAAGAATCAAAAACAAAGAAGACTGCCAGGGCCCAAGTCAGGAGCTTGCCGGCCTTGTTCGGCAGCTTCAGAATCAACTCGGCCATGATGGGATAAATGGTCTTGATCCATAGG
>JBJDYN010000030.1:0-4405 GCA_051867395.1 Faecousia sp.
GCCCGTCCCTCGGTATGCTGGTCATCAATGCTCTGTCTGCATCGGATTATGTTCTCATTCCGGTTCAGGCAGAGTATTTTGCTGCCGAAAACATGACGGAACTGGTCAATACCGTGCAGAGCATCAAGCGGCAGATCGATCCCAAGCTGAAAATCGGTGGCGTGTTTATGACCATGGCGAACGAGACCAACTTCCGTAAGGACATTGTGGCATCCGTCAAAGCCGCTTACGGAAAGCATCTGCCCATTATGCAGACAGTGATCCCGTCAACGGTTCGGCTGGCGGAAATCAGCACTGCAGACCGCAGCATTTTCAAACATGAGCCGAAGGGCCGCGCGGCGGAAGCCTACCGCACTCTGGTGAAGGAGGTAATGGACATTGGCGAAAAACAGCGCAGCAAGCCTTCTGACATCAGTCGATAGCCTGTTCACCACCCAGGAGGAGCGGGACATTGCAGCCCAGCCCAGAGTACAGGAAATCCCCATTGACCAGATTGACGATTTTCCCAACCACCCCTTCAAAGTCCGCATGGATGACAACATGATTGAAATCGCGGAGAGTGTGAAGCAGCACGGCATTTTGGTCCCTGCCATCGTGCGTCCCAAGGAGAATGGGCATTACGAAATGGTTGCCGGTCACCGCCGCAAGCTGGCGTGTACCCTGATTGCAAAGCTGCAACTGCCCTGCATTGTCCGGGAACTGACAGACGAGGAAGCTACCATTATTATGGTAGACTCCAATTTGCAGCGGGAACAACTTCTTCCATCGGAGAAGGCCTTTGCCTATAAGATGAAGTTGGATGCTATGAAGCGGCAAGCAGGCAGACCGAGCAAAGAAAATGGTGCAACAGTGTTGCCCCATTTCGCTGGTAAGAAAAGCAGAGAGATTCTGGCAGAACAGGCTGGAGAAAGTCATGAGCAAGTGAGAAAGTTAATCCGTCTGACGGAGCTGATTCCCGAAGTCCTGGACTTGGTAGACAACTCCGTTCTGAAAGAAAAGGACAAGCTGCAAATTGCTCTGCGCCCTGCGGTGGAGCTGTCCTACCTGACCCAGCAGGAGCAGCATGATCTGTATGAAACTATGACAACGGAAGACTGCACCCCTTCTCATGTTCAGGCAATGAAAATGCGGAAATTCTCGGAGCAGGGCAGGCTGAACATGGATGTGATCTTCTCCATCATGCAGGAGGAAAAGCCCAACCAGAAGGAGCAGTTCAAAATTCCAAAGGAGCGTATCAGCAAATACTTCGCGCCGGGGACGCCTGCGCAGAAGATTGAGGATACCATTGTAAAGGCATTGGAGTTTTACCGGAAGCGCCAGCGGGAACAGGAACGATAGCCACTCACAAGGGGGCAGTCTGCCCATTTCACAGGACTGAGGAATCGGGATTTGCACGGTTCCCCCTCTCCACACCTCACCCCCTCCAGACTACCTGTACACTCCGAAAAGGAGAACCAGTTTTGTACCGGTTATAACAACAAACCAACAATCGCAGTCCTTGCTGTACTTCGGCAAGGACTATTTTTTGAAAGGAATTATCATGCCAACTGTAATCAAACGATGTATTGCATTTTTTTTGATTCTGATGCTGGTGGTTAGTCTGATTCCTAGCGTATATGCTGCGGAAACAGTCGAAGAAGCTGATCTCGCTGCTTCCACGGAGACAACGGAAGAAACCATGAACACAGAACCGGAAGAAAATATGATCCCACCGCCTAATGAAACGGAAGCGGCCATTGCCGAGGAACCCGGAAATAATCTATCGGAAGCTGATATCATTGATGATTCTGAGCCGCCTGTCATGCTTCTGATTGACGGGGAGGTTGCTCTTGCCTCCATTTCCAACTGTCAGGCAACCACATGGGCTACCATCTGGGTCAATACAGATGAATACAGTCCCATTGCCGGAAAGACCAACCGATTTATCTACTATGAATTTGCGGGCAAGTCAAGAAACCGAAATAATGTCGGCCTGAAAGCCATTAAGGTCAATGGAACATGGCAGGCGGCTTACTGCCTGGAACCCGGCATTGCGGAAGGCTCCACTTATACAGAAGAAGATCTGACAATGGATGAATTTGTCAGCAGTTCAGCAGCCCCATCCACGCTGACTGTACAGCAAATGAAAGCTATGTGCGTTGCGGTTATGTACGGACAGAGGACGCTTCCGCAATCCGCCAGCTATGAACTGCTGTCCAATATGGTGGCAACGCAGATCATTGTCTGGGAAATCGCCATTGGCTGGCGAAATGCCACACCGCCGTATGCACAGACCAATGATGCGTTCATTCGCCGGTTTGAGAATGCTTACGGAAAAGGGCCTGAAGCCACTTCCATGTATATTTCCATCGGAGGCCGGTTGAAGAATGTCATTTCGGCATACAACCAGATTTCTGCAAACATGGCGGCGCACAGCGACGCCATCCCCAGCTTTACCAGCGCGGCTCAAAATGCTGCTCCGACCATAGATTTGAAACCGAATGGCAACGGTAAGTATAGTGCAGCCGTAACAGACAGCAATCGGGTAATATCCGGGTATTCCTTTCCGAGGGTGGATGGACTGACCTTTTCCACGAACGGGGATGTGCTGACGATTACCTCTGACCGCCCACTGGACAATGTGCTGGTGGCACCCACACGAAACCGGGTGAACACCCAGGGGCACCCCTTCTTCGTGTGGTATAACGGCAGTTATCAGGTGATGCTGGGCAGTCAGGCAGACCCATCTTATGAGGATTTGCCTGTTTATTTCCGGCTAAGGGCCGTCAATCCCACAGGATCCATGAAATTGGTCAAGACCACAGAGGACGGAAAAAACCTGTCTGGCTGGCAGTTTGGCGTTTATTCGGATTCCGGCTGTTCTAACCTGGTTTCCGGTCCGCACACCACAGATTCCACAGGTGCGCTCTCCGTCTCCAATTTGACCGCAGGAACCGTGTATGTAAAAGAATTAGGCCACACGGACGCGAGTGTTGCTACTCTGTATACCTGCGACAGCGCCAATCCTCAGAAAGTAACCATCACCGCAGGAGCTACTGCAACGGTTAATTTCCACAACAGGCTTAACACCGGCGGCGTTAAGCTGGTCAAGGAAACAAACACAGGCAAGAATTTGGATGGTTGGCAGATCGGTCTTTACACCGATGCCGCCTGCACAAAGCCTGTTTCCGGTTCTCCCTTTACCACCGGGGCCGACGGAAGTGTAACGGTTTCCGATTTGTCTGTTGGGACGCTGTACGCAAAGGAAATTGAAGTGGATGACCCTTACTGGGTCTGTGACACCTCTGTGAAAACGGTCAATATCATTGCGGGACAGACCGCAGCCGCGACCTTTTGCAATACCCATTACGGAGATCTGTGTATCCGAAAAAATGCGGTAAACGGTTCTGCTGAAGGATGGAGTTTCCAAATTTTGGATTCTGAGAGAAATCTGGTTGCGACTATCAAGACAGGGGCAGACGGCTATGCTCACTCCGGGCTTCTCCTCCCCGGACAGTATTTCATTCTTGAAGTGCATGACCGTGACGACACTTATTGGGAGTATGATGCCACTATAGAGAAGCAGATTACGGTCACAGCTGGTTCTCAGGCGGAGGTAGCCTATACCAATACGCAGTATGGCAAAATCCAAATTCAGAAAGCCATGGAAACGGAGGGCAGTCTGACAGGCTGGCAGTTCCGCATCACAGATTCTTCTGGCACGGAAATCCACGGTTCTCCCTTTACCACGGATGAAACAGGTTTGATTCTCACTGGAAAGCTACAGCCCGGAGAATACAAGGTTGAGGAGCTGATTCCGGAGAATAGCCTGTATTCCTGCACCAGTGAGAATCCACAGACTGTGACCGTGAAAGCCGGAGAAACAGCCGGGGTTTCTTTCACCAACGCTCTGCGCCCTGGCAGGATTCTCATTGAGAAAGTGGACATCCGTGGAGAACCCTTGGCAGATGCGAAGTTCCTGCTGGAATGGAGCAAGGATGGTTCTCTTTGGTGGCCGGTGGAATACACCGATACAGGAGCGGTCAGAGAGGGATTCTGTTTCAATGCCAAATGTGTAAATGGTACTTTGACTTCCGGAAAGGATGGGCTTTTGGAATGGACTGGATTGCATCCGGGACTGATGTACCGCGTGACAGAACTGGAAGCACCCAAAGGATATTCGCTTTTGACGGAACCTGCCTTTGAGGGAACACTTCCGGCGGATAATCTGACGGTTTCTTTTCGTGTAGTGAATTGCGAAATATTTAAGCTGCCTGATACCGGTATGACCTCCGGGGCATGGCTTCGGGTATCTCAATTCGCGTGTATATTCCTCTGTACTGCACTTCTCGTCTACCCCTATCGTAAAGAACGGAGACAATAAAATGACTGCCTACTACTGTGCCAGGGATCAGCCCTGGCTTTT
>JBJDYN010000031.1:0-88660 GCA_051867395.1 Faecousia sp.
GGAGTTTATCCCTGGTTGTGTCTTTGCCAGAACATAGAAACACCGAGGAAGAATCCGCTTCAGAAACGGAACTATCCACAGCTGCAAATGTAACATGTTCCCCTTCTTTTATTGTTACAACATTTCCGGTGACTTTCTCCCCGTTTACGTAGGCCGTTTTTCCATTGGCGATGTCTTCAGCGGCAGCTGTGGCGTCGGAGGTGTCCAGCACGTATTCTTCCTTATTTCCGCTGACCATGGTTCCGACACGGATCATGCCAAGCTCCGCACGCAATGTGGGAATCACCAGGCTTCCCGTAGCGTTCTCGCCATACACCCCCACCACCAGCTGGATGTTGGGCTTTGCCAGAACAGCCGCCGGGATCGTCACCACCTCCGCGTCGGTGACGATATACCGGGTCACCGCGCCGTAGAACACCAGGGTTTTTTTCAGGCCCTTCCAGACGCTGTCCGTATAGATCAGCTGCACCTGTGCGCCGACCATGCCCGCCGTGATCGGCTTCTTGTCAACTGCCCCGGCCTGGGCTCCGCTGACATGGACTTTTGCAATAATCATAGTACAGCCTCCTTACGCTCTGTGTACCGCGCAGATGCGGTATGGGACCAGACAGGTATTGTCCACCGTGGTGCCGGTGTAGCAGTCCTTGAAAACGGCGGACGTGCCGGAAAATTCTACGCTTCTGCCCATAATCTTGCTTTCGTTATGGTAGTGCGAAACGGTCCCATGGCCGGGAAAGGCAATGGTGTTCAGGACGGAACCGGTATCGCTGGCCAGCCCCCGGTACTCCACGATCCAGAACGCCATATCCAGGCCGGAGGCCCCGCTGAGGGCAACCGTTTGGGCGGCGAAAGAAGATTCCGGGGAACTGTTTGTCCAAACCGCCGTGAGCTTCAGCGCCCCGGACACTCCCAGGTTCTCCCTGGCTCCGGCGGCGGTGGATGCCCCAGTGCCGCCCTGGGCAACCGTGACAGGTATCTTGCTGGTGAGCAGCTCGTAGTATTGGTCTTCCGCCAAATCCGAATCGGCGGCGGGGGAGGCGAAAATCTCCCGATAGTCCGTATTGGGGGAGTAGTTGACGATCTGGGTTCTCCTGGTATTTTTGTTCCAGTTCAACGTGGCAATGAGACTGCCGCCGGAATAGATCTCCAGGGTCGGGAAATTGCTGTCAGGATTCATCCGCAGCGTCGGAAGGATCAGCCGTCCGGTCATGGTATCTCCGGCCTTGTTCACCGCGCCCAGGTTGGTCCGTGCATCTGCAGCAGACGTGGCTCCGGTGCCGCC
The DNA here is from genome assembly GCA_051867395.1 of Faecousia sp. Lineage (GTDB taxonomy): Bacteria > Bacillota > Clostridia > Oscillospirales > Oscillospiraceae > Faecousia. The sequence continues at coordinate 1,283 of JBJDYN010000031.1, forward strand.
ATTCTCCACAGAAACCGGGATTGAGCCGCCGGTCAGTTCTTCCAGTGCTTTCTCCATGGCGGATTTGGAAACCGCGTCACCGGGCTCCGTAGGGGTTCCCAGGCCGGTGACCTTGTGGCCGTCCATGGCGATGTCCCCGGACATGGTGCCGCCGGTTTTTAACAAATACTCCGCTGCAAGTTTTTTTCGGAAATCCTCTATAGTCCCTACAAACCCGCCTTCTATCGCATACTCATATGCGGTTTTTCCTTGCTGGTTCAGTCTATCTCCAAATCCTTCCTCGGTCCCTTTATAGCCTGCTTCTACGGCATACTGATAGGCGCTTTTTCCTTGAATGGACGCAAGCCACTCTTCCTGAGTCCCCTTGAACCCTTTCTTTACCGCCAGTCCGTATGCTGTCAGGGACAAGAGCCATTCGTCAATCGTCCCCTCAAATCCCCGTTTGCAGGCCAGTGCATAGGCGCTCAGATAATAGGGCGGGTTATCCGATCTCCATTTATTATTCATACTCATCGCGCCTCATATATCCCTGTACCGGATCATAAATACTGAAGAACCAAGTCGCAAAACTGTCATAACTGGCGTTGTACAGGGCCATGGAATTCTGGTACTTGTCATACTCGCCATTGGCATAATCGATCTGTGCTTCCAACCAATGCTCATAGATATCTTCATGGGGAAAGCTGACCATCAGCTCTGTTTCCATGTCCTCCGGGAAGCGGTATTTCAGCTGCCGGATATCGTCAATGCTCATGAGGAAAACATCTGCGGCAAGCTTCCCTTCCAGCAGAGCCAACCATGCCACCTTCTGATCTTCCGTAAAAGCATTTGGCTTGATACTATCCACCCGCTCGATCACTTCCTTGATCTTAGCCAAGAGGGCCCTCCTTTCTGCAAAAAGGGACGGGCACCTTGCCCATTCCCTTTCTGCTGTATAAAATTCCTGGATTACACGTTCAGGGTGGCCAGATCCGTGCCGCCGGTGATACCGCCGCAGCAGGCAAAGCGCCAGTTCTTGAAGGTGGCATTGAACCGGCTGCGGCCCCGCCACACGTTGGCATCGGTATTCTCATCGATTGTGGAACGGATGGTCAGCGCTACTCTGTCGTTCCAGACAGCGCCGCCGTATGTCTTGTTGAACTTACTGTCAATCAGAATCCAGGGCTTCAGCCCCTTTGCCAGAAACTCGTTGAGATACGGCCAGATGATCACGTTCCATCTGCCATACTGGTGGTTGAATGCGTTGGTAGCAGCTGCAGGATCCAGATCGGAACCGATGGCCTTGAACACCTCCCGCTTCAGCTCTGCGTTCTCGGGAATCAGAATTGTATCCGGAGCCACCTCCAGAATCTCCCCGGCCTCTCCCCGGAACAGATGCATTGCTGCCTCCGCCTGGTCCAGCGCCGTCAGACTGAATGCGTTGCTGAAGAGGTTGCACTGCTTGTCCCCTTTGACCTTGGGAACATGGGCGGTGTGGAACAGAGCCATCCCGTCTGCACTGGTAGCATCAAAGAGCTTGCCCCGGTACTTTACGGTCTTGCTGCTGCCGATGGCACCGGCGAACAGTGCCGCACCAAACTTTTCACGGGTTCGGTTATAAGCGGTCATGAACTGACGGGGTGCGCTGGTCATATCCATCAGCTTCCCGTCCTCCACCATTTCCTGGGAAATCTGGAAGCTGTTCTTCCAGGTCACATAGCTCATGTACTTCCCATACCCCTCCTGCATGTTGTCCTGGGGGTATGCACCGTTCTCACCCACGGGATCGAAGCCGTCCATGGCGGTCATCTCCGTCAGGTAGTCACTGAAGTTCTCAGAGGTCCCCATCTTGAACAGATACTTCAGAGCGCTTTCCCGTTCGCACTCCTCGCCGTACCGCTCGATAAACATCTGGATCGGTGCCTGACAATTTCCATAAATGGAATCGTTCAGGCCGGAACCTTCAGAAAAAATAATGCCGGGCATATCTCAATTCTCCTTTCTCTCTTAGCTGAACCGGCCCCGTACGGTATCTCCTGCGGCTGTGCCTGCGAGGAACACAACCTCGAAGGTACCGGCAGCAGTAGCATCCACCTGCAGGCCGCCAGTGCTGACCTCCAGTTTACTGCCGATGGCGGCAGAGGCGGCCGCAGCGCTGAGCTTCGTTTCATAGATCGCATCATCCGCCACCCGGATCACAGGCACATTCTCGCCGTCCATGACCGTGATATCCGCCATACACAGATAAGGCGGCGTTGTGGTGCTGGCAGCGGATAGGGCTGCCAGCTTGCCGGAGCTGACCTTCAGCAGCTGCCCGGCTTTATAAGTACCGGCGGCTGCAGGGAGATACTCCCAGGGCTGCGCTGCGCCGGTGTCACTTGTGTGCGGGTAAAACATTGTTTTTATCCTCCTTGCTTGGATTTGTACTTGTTGTAAAATGCCTGGATCTGGGCGTCGGTGGCATTGGGATTCATTGCCCGGAACATCCGCATCTGATCCGCCGGAACGGATGCAGCGCCGCTTCCACGGGGATTCCCAACAGCGGTCAGATGGTCCTTGCCCCTGTCATTGTTTATTGCCTGCCGCTTCGCGGCTTCCGCTTTTGCGTTGGACAGCTCCTCCATGTGGGTCAGCTTGTAGGCGTCCAGGAATGAATAGCCCTTGGCCACATACCCCCGGAACTGCTGGTTTTTCGGCATGGTAAGCAGATCCTGAACGCCGCCGATGGTTTTCCCACCGATTTGGGCGCTGAGCTTTTCAATCTCCGCCAGCTCAGCGGTGATCCGTTCCTGCTCTGCGGCGTTCTGCTGCTGGGCCTGGGATTGCAGGTTTTGCCGGATCATGGTCTGGGCCTGCTGGACTGCCGGATGGCTGGCAATCACTTGGTTCAGCTGTTCTGCCGTCAACTTGCCGTCCTTCAGGCTCTTGTTCAGTTGCTGGATATCAAACTCACGCTTCCAGCTGTCGAACTCCTCCAAGGTGGTGATGGGCTGACCGGTGAATGTATTTTTCATTCCCGCCTTGGCAAAGAATTCCTTCATCTGACCGGCCTGCTTCTCCCGCTCCGCTGTCAGAGCGTTGCTGACCGCCTGATCGATGGCAGCCTGCTGCTCTTGCTGGCGTCTCCTGGCCGCGTTCTCTCGGCGCTGCTCCAGGGTGAGGGGCTGCTTTCTCTCGGTGCCCAGATCCTCCGGTTCCCCTGTGGAATCAGGCTCGTTGTCACTGATTACGGCGGCATCATCCGGTGCAGGTTCGGCGGGCTCCTGCGCTTGTGCGCCTTCTCCGGTATCAGCCGGTGCGGTCTCGGATGCAGGGGCGGCGGGTTCCTGCACTTGTTCGCCTTGCCCCGGGTCCTTCTCCGGGGCTTTCAGTCCAAAGGCCTCATAAAGTCTTGCTTCGGTAATTTCGGGCATATCTCCTCCCGACGCCCAATCAGGCGTTTGGATTTTTCCGCTGTTCCATGCGTAGTTGTTTTGATTGTGCAGGGGCAATTACTTCTTGCCGCTGCGGAGGTCTTTACCGGTCTTGACGGTACCCTTCTTCGGGTCGGTACTCTGGTTGGGGGCCTTCACAACCTGGGTACCATTGTTCCGGATACGGCCGATGTAACCGCTCTTTTCGCTCATTGCGCTCGCCTCCTTTCCTGGTAGACTTATATCCTCCGCCACGCGGGCGGCTGATAGCTTAGATTCCCGTGCCCTGCTGCACGCCTGCCGATGCCGCCGCCTGAGCCGCCTGTTGCTGCTGCGCCTGCAGCGCCATCTGCATCTGCGCCGCCTGTGCCTGTTCCCGCTGAAGCTTTTCTTCCAGATACTTCTTGGTGGCTGCCGCCCCCGGATAGTGGAGCATTTCCATCTTGCCCCAGAAAAGGATCAACGTTTCCGTGGACGCCGGATCCCCGAAGGCCCCTGTCTGCAGGTTCTGCCTGGTCTCCTGCCACATTGCCTCCCGGTTGCTTGCAAGCGGCGTGGAGGTATCGCAATCGAAAAGAAATTGATCGTTCCAGTACCACTGTCCATCGCTGTCCTGCTCAAGGAAATCGTAGCGATTGAACTCCGCATAGATTGTTTCTCCCTTGGAGTCCTTATAGGTCACCGGCCTTGGCTCGTCCGCATACGCCAGCTGGAACTTGAACATCAGCTCAAACAGCTGGGCATAGGCCGCGTTTTTCATGATCCGCTTGCTTTCCAGCCGGCCGGCAGCCATGGCTGCGGAATATTCCTTGGCTTTGCCGGAGGTTGCCGTGGGATCCCGGCGGCCCTGGAAGGAATCTGTGATGCCCAAGATCTGCCGGGCTTCCTCGTAGACCTGGCTCAGATAGGCGATTTCATATTGCAGATTCCCCGTGAAATCGTATTGTCCGATCATCGCTTTATCTGCCGGATTGTTGAGATACCATTTGCTGTTATCTACGGGATCTATATTCATGTTTCCTTTTGGCGGGAGTGTAATCCGGGAGCCGGCTTTCAGAATTCGGTCAATGATCTTCTTCTCAATCCGGTTTGTGGTGTTTTGCTGATCCCGGATGGCATCCACGTCCGAATTCCCCAGCAGCTGCCCATAGACGGATACGCTCCTCTGCAGTACCAGAGGATACACATCCGGCTTGTAATACGGGACCTTTGTTGGCACCATCACCGGATTCCCCAGCTCATCCATGCCCGGATGTTCCCCTGGGATCTTGTGCCCCAGCTGCGTTTTCACCGGCAGAATAACTTCTTCGTATTCCTGCTCCCGGTCTTCCCATTTGTCGCTCCCACACCATGGGCAGCGTCCGCCGTCATAGACTTCCGGTTCCCCGGTGAGATCCATCCCAATGCCATCCAAGAACATTCCGTTTTCTTCCTCTGGCACCATCATCTGGTCCGCCAGCAGCCCAGCCATCTCCCGGCCAGCGTGGATCCGATCCCTGATTGGCCCGGTGATCGGGAATTCCGGAGACCGTTCCGCCACGTTGTTGGAAATCACCTGCCCCGGCATAGGACGTATCCTTCCGCACTCCGCGCAAACGGGCAACCGTCTATTCTGGTAATTCGGCAGGTCCTCCAGTTCCACATCGTTGACCCAGGAATACCGATCGATTCCGCCATGGTCATTCCTGGCAAATCCAACGTACTGGGTCACTGCGTCTTCGCTGTAGCCTTCGTCCCCGGTTCCCCGGATCTCCGGCTCGGATTCGCCTTCACTGTCCACCCGGATACCATACATCTGGTATATCGTCTGCTTTGTTGTGGGCCGTTTGACGATCACCCAGTCCATGTCCTCAATGCCAGTATAGATTCCCGGCTGTGGTGCCAGCTGCTTCGGGTGGATCACGCTGGTTTCCTGTATGCCTACAGCGTTATGGGTCCTCTTGGAATTATCCCATTCCTGCAGAAACAGAACACCGCCCTGGATGGGAACCGTCCGCTCTGCCATGTCGTTCATCATCTCGAAGGGCTGCCGGTTTAGCTCGTTGCGGATCCAGTTCTCAATGATCTCCGCCAGAGGCTCATCCTGCTTCCTTCTGGCTGTAACCTTCGGCTGCGGGATGGAGGCACTGATCTGGCTCTCTATGTTCTCAAAGATGATGTTGCGCACATGGGTCGCTTTTTCCATTTTTCCCTGCTGATCGCCCTTCACAAGGGGGCGCAGGACATCGCTGCCATTATAGATGGCCTCCCGCTCATCCATTTTGTCAACTTCCGGAGCCCATTCCCTGTCGCTCTGCGCAAGCCGCTCCTGCCAAAGCCGCAGCTTATCAGAGACTTGGCGTTCCTGTTTGCTTTGCTTCTGTTTCCCACGCATAAATCTGCTCCTATCTGCTGGGTTTGCCCCACATCCGGATCATGGCTTCCCGGTCCTCCGGGGATCCCCGCTCATAGTCCTCCCACATATCCTCTGTCCACGTCTGACTTTCCCTTGCGTTTTGCTCTGCCAGCTGTGTGCTTTGCTGGGCCCGGATATGGTGGGCAATAGCAAGAGACATGACAAGATCGTCATGCTCTCCTTCCTCTGCCTGAGGCTTCCAGTTCTCGTCATAGACGAAGGTAAGCATTTCTCCCAGGGTATCAAAATCATGGATCGTTTCCAGCGCCTGCCTTGCAACGTCCTTCAGGTTGTCGATGATCAGGGGCCGGGACTTCGTATTGGTTTCAAACCCAAAGGCATCGATCAGCTTTCCAGTAAAGGTGTCAAGCCGCTGCCGGACGTACAGCCGCCGATAGCCCAGGCTCTCGATACAAACCTCCGGATAGGTGGAGTAGTTGGTCTCTATGCCGATCAGGGCCTCGTTGTAGTACATGCCCAGGCAGTACATCTGCTCGGCAAACATCCGCTCCCCGAATCGATGATGCAGCACCGCCACTTGGTCGCCCGTCCGGTTGTCCAGCACATGGGCCGCAAAGAAATCGCTTCCGGTACCCGCCGTATCTCCGGCAAGGACATAGGGCACGTTCTTTTCTGGGTGTATCCGGATCCGTACCGGCCCCTTCTCGTCCGGTTCCCAGGTAAAGGACTTGATCCGCTCTGCGATGTCGTATTCCACCCGGAACATGCCCCGCTCCCAGGTTTCCTTCCGCACCTGCTCCCGGCGCAGCACGATGCTTTCTTTATCGAAGACACAGGCGCCGGTGGCAATGAACGCTTCATCCGGGGTTGCCGGATATTCCTGGTGAAATATGTTCAGATCGCCGCCACAGTTGTTGCTGATACACCATCGACGCCAGGCCAGCTGCTCGTCGTCCAGTCCAAACGTTTGGGAAAGTACCTCTTCTTCCGCTGTTCGCTGGAATCCCGGCGGAGCAGCCCTGCGGTATTCGTCCATTTCGTACCAGGGGAAGAATACCGGAATAAAACCTTCACGGCCTTCCCTCTGTGCCTCCACTGCCATGTCCCACTGCTTTTTGAATTCTTCGTAGCCGTTGGCCGTGGACTCGATCACCACAATGGTCCCCGGTCTGTCCGGTACTGCCTGCATCAGTCCGGTCAGTGTGTCCAGCTTGTCCCCAGGCCAGAACGCGAATTCCGAAAGATGTGCCGCCGTCAGGGTAGAGCTTCGGCCGATCCCGTCGCCGCCTGCCGTGGCCACCCGGATCCTGCTGTTCAGCCCCGACCCGGATCCCCGGTACCGGGTGGGCCGGTCGAACACCAGCTCCTGTGCATTGGAGGACCGCTGCATTGGCTTGATCCGCGCTGGCAGGTGATCGAAGAACCGCTTGGACATGGCAAACAGATTCCGGGTAGCCTCCACAGTATGGGCGACAATCATGCACTCCACGTTATAGGCTGTGGCCGCCAGCCAGAAGATGATCGCTTCGATCAACGTGGAGAAGCCCATCTGCCTGGCTTTCAGGATGATAATCCTCACCGGCTTGCCCTGCTGCCACTGCTGCTGAATGATGTCGTATAGCCGCTGCTGGGACTTATTCAGCTGCAGCGGGATGATTTTCCCTTCCTTGTCACGGATCTTGAGAAAATTCAGGATGTACAGCTTGCAGGTCAGCAGGATGTTCAAAACGTCTGTCCTTCTTCCATCTGCCGTTTCAGATACTCTTCTACGCTGTCGTTGGACATTTCCAGGCGCTCCTTGTATCCGAAGTTATTTTCCAGGTTGAACAGCACGCCCTTCAGATCCTTTCCAGACCGGGTCAAGCTCTCCTGTTCCAGGTACGCGTGCATGCACCCCTGCGCGTACGTTGTCGTGTCGGAAAATTCCTCCATTTTGCAGTAGGCATTCCAGGTGTCCCGGTGGATGCCCAGATAATCACTCAGGCCGCCCACGGTGGGAGGGATCAGGTACTGGGTTACTTTCATTTCCTCGCCCAGGCTGTTGATTACCGGCACATCCTCGTAGATCTCATGCCCCTTCTCGTTTTTTTTGCCCGTTGCCTTCCGTTCCGTCACGGTCACTTCCCGGCTGATGGATTTGAAATACTTCCTGACGGCCGTGTCCAGCGTCTTAGGCGTGTATTTCTTTTTTGCACCCATGGAATCCCTCCTTCCCGATAATCGCTCTAAGCCCTTGTCTTAAATCCAAAATAGCATAAAAAGTTGACGCTGAACCGTCAACTTTCAGCGTCATAAAAAATGTAGACATACAGACAGCGCCCTCGCCAGTGACGAGCGCGTGCTGTGGACTTAAGCGGTCTCCGCAGAATCCGGAGGGATTTCGTTCTTCTTCGGCAGTATGTAGCGGATATACTGGGGCTGACGGTTCTGGTAGCTCCGGGAGCTGGTCTGCTTGTTTTCGTACTTCTGACGATAGATCAGCTTGCCGCCCCTGGGTACCTGCAGTTCGGTGTCCGTGTAAGCAATGCGGTCCTTCGGCTTTGGCCGGACCAGGTTGCGGGTGCTGCGGAACTTCTTGGCATCCGGGATCCGGCGCACCTGCTTGATGATATACTCGGCAATTGGGGTCCTGTCCAGTTGATTGTCCCAGAGGGCAGACCATGACACACCGCCCAGGCCGTATTTCTCCCAGGCAGTAAGGAACGCCTCCTGAACGCCTGCGTTGACGATCAGGTGGTGATGTACCCGGACGATCTCCCCGGTATCGCCATCCATGTCGGAGGTGCAGTAGATGGCCTTCAATTCCATCCCCTGCTTCTCCAGGCGGCGCTTGACTCTGCGCAGAGCAATGTCCAGCTCATGGGCAGCTGCTTCCCATAGGGCATCGTTCCGTTCCCCTTCTTCCTGAGAGTCAATGGGAAGGCCCTGCTTTCTTGCCCATGCCTTAACCCGGGCAAGGCCGGCGTCGTTGTAATCAAGACCCAGGAACAGATCCCCTGCCTGGAAGTTCGCGTTGATGAGGCGAGCCAGAGCCTTCTGCGCGGAATACTCGTTCTGCTCCTGCTTGTGGATGGCAGCCCTCTGCCTTTTGGAAAGCGTTTTCTCTGATCGCTTGCCCGGAACGAAGAACTTCGTCTTCTCTCCGATCTCGCCCGCCTTGTATGTGCGGATCACAAAGTACCCTTCGCTCATGCCGCTGCCCCCTGCCGATAGAAATTGGTTGAAAAGTTAGGCCCTTACCGAGCCCGAATACGCGCGCGTGCGCGTAAGGATTTTCAATTAGGATTTGACTCTCTAGGGGCAGCGCCGCATGGACGCAGCCCATACAAAATCAAATCGCTTATATGCTCCTTTGGAACGCCATATAGTACCGCCGCACCACCCGCTCCAGGGTGGATTCCGAAATGAAATACTTCGCGCAGACCTCTGCCTTACTTGTATCCGTAGTCACGAACAAGAACAGTGCATCGGCATATTCTCCTGCAGCCTCCTCGCACAGCTTTCGGATCTTCGCTTGCTTTCCTTTCGGCAGCTCCCTGTACAGTTGTGAGGTAAAATAGATGTAACCCTGCAGCTCATACGTCACAGGGATGGACCGTTTGTACCGGAACATGGAACCCCCCTTTTCCTGTCATTCCAGCCCCAGGGCGGCGGGGTCAGTCCCCGTCGCCCTCCTTGTCTGATTCTGAGAAGAACGACTTCGTTCCCCTGCTTCTGTGCTTCCTCTTTGCGGACTCCTCATAGGCCTCTGCGATTTTTTCTCTCTGCTCCTTGGTGGTATCAGCCACCAGTTGGCCGTAGCTGTAGGGCCTGCCTATCTCTCTGCTCCGCCGCTGGGCTTCCAGAGACATGGCATCGATGGCATAATCCGCCGGTAAATTCACGCTTCTTCCCATATCTCAGAACGGAAGCATCTCTTCCGTATCCCCCTTTACCCGGCGTCGCACGCAAGACTTCTCTAGTGCCTCGATTCTCAGTCCCAGTTTCTCAATCTGCTCCCATACCAATCGCCGATATTTTTCCTCATCCATGCGCTTGTACACCTCGTTGGCGGCTTCTTTCTTTGCCTGAGCGATAGCCGCCTCATATTTCTTTCGGGTAATAAACATTTATTTTCTCCTCCTTACCATCGTCAAATCTCCCGGATGATGTATCCTTTGTCGGCCATAAGCTTGTATTTTAAGCGGTACTGAGCTGTTTTTGTCGGTCTTGACTTGGTATCCTCCACCACTTTGGCGCCCTGGCCCAGCTTACGCCAGCATTCCAGATCATCAAATGGGACGCCAGTTGGCACAAAATCACCCGCCCATTCAATCCGGTATGTAAAATCCGCCTGATAACGGATGGCCCGGATCCGCTGACCCTCCGGCGTGGTATAAGCCTCCTGGAGGGTGAAATCCTGCTGCAATCGCAGGTCGGAGATCACACCCTCCCGGAGCGCATCCATCAGCTGAAGATACCGCCGTGCCTCCTTTTTGGAAGCAAAGCGGATCCCGTTCACGTTCACCGGCTCATTGCGGTATTTCGTTTTCCTCTGCCCCGCCACAGGGTTGGCCATAGCAGCTTTTGCCATGACCTTCCCCGCCACCTGCTGGCGCATCCCCGGAGGCAGGTCTGCCAAGCTCTCATAATGTAATCCGCCTGCCATCAAGGCACCCCCAAACATGTATCAATAATCTTGATCAGGCCTTCCAGCTTTGTGACTGCCCTTTCATACGAAGCAGCGGTTTCCGCTCCCATATCCTTATTGCTGCAGCAGTTCGCCCACCAATACGCACTGTTTTTGTTCTGATCTACTCCATAAGTGATCCAGCGCCGCACAGTATCCCACTGCTCCCTGGTCATGGTGACGGAAACAGGCTCCTGTGGGTCATATATTTTCACGTCATTCATTAGCTTTCCTTTTCATCCTTCCTCATGGCTTGCTGCTTGGAATAAGCGTCACTTCCAATCTTGCTCAGATTGCGCCTTTTGGCTATTTCGCTCAAGCGCTTACGTCGGCAATCCGGACACAGGAATGAGTACGCGCCGGCTTCAAATACCTTTTCGCAGTCTTCACAGATTTCCTTTGCCATCGTCAGCCCTCCTGTTCCATGCGTCAAACATTCTCTGTTTGTAATATTTCTTCGCATCTTTCGGATTGAAGAAAAACCCTTCATACAGTTTAATCGAGGCTTTGCATCCCCGGCACCAAATTTCACCATATTCGCAGCTGAATCCAAAGACAATATCTTTTCCACCACAAAACGGGCACGGTTTCAATTTTTCCATCGTCACACCTCCTTAGCAAGACTGTCCCGCATAGTATCCAGCACCTTCCCCAGGAAAGCATCGATCGGCCCGGCGTTGTTGGGATCCGCCGCCACGGCTTTCATTCGGTGCCCTTTGATGCTGTTCCAGAGGGAAAGCATCTGCTGTCCCAGCACATTGACGGACATCACATCCGGATTGGATAGCTTCTCGGATTTCTGCACCGCCACAAGCTTTTCCTGAGCCTCCCTGGCGGCAGCCTCGGCAGCTTCCCTGGCTTTGGTTTCTTCCTTTGCTTTTTCCTCGGCGGCGGCAAGCTGCTTCTGGATATCTGCGGCAGCTTTCTCTGCGGCACTGGCCTCCGCTTCCCGGCGAAGCTGCTCCATAATGGATTCCGGAATATCCGGATTTTCCCTGGCTTTTTTCAGATCGGCCTTGGCGGATTCCTCTGCGGCCGTCGCATCGGCAAGCTGTTTCTTCAGCTTCTCCACCAGACTCAGTGCATTCTGCTCAGACTTTTCCGCCCGGCCTCTGGCCTGCTCGGCATCCTGCGCCTTCTTAATTGCTTTCTTCGCGTCCTCTGCCGCATCCTGCCGCAGTTTTTCCACCTGACCAACCATCTCAGCGGCTCTATTCTCCGCCTCATCCTTCGCCTTCAGAGCCTCATCCCGCTCCCGGATGGCCTGCTGCAGCTGCCGGGTGGACATGTTCTCCACGTCGTGGCTCTCCACGAACGCCGACCGTTCCTCTGCCGGCAGGGCGGTCAGGGCCAGGAGCTGGGTATAAGAAAGCTTCCCAAACGTTTGGGAATTGGTGAAGGAATCAAACAGGGATTCCTGATTGTCCCCGTATTCCCGGTACAGCTTCATCCAGTTATCCGCGCTGGAAGTGGAGTAGCCGAAGTTATCCCAGATATACTTCTCCCATTCCGCCGGGGCCACCATGGTTTTGGCCTCCACCAGCAGCCGGCCGATCTCAATGAGATTGCTGGCCAGCTGCCGCGCCCCCTGCCGCTGGGCGTATTGAATGTCCGATGTGACCATAGCCAGGTCCCGGACTGTGATCATTTCGCTCATGCTGTCTTCTCCTTTTTATCGTTCTGGATCTGCCTCAACCACCAAGGCATCAGCACTTCCTTTTTCCATCGGTCCACAAAATCCCGGACTTTCTGAGGGATTTTGTGCGTGTATTCTTTGTTCTTGCCATGATGCTCGTTTCCATAGCCGTGCAGCTGGATTTCATTTGGCTGTCCACGGGTCATGTCAATATTCAGGGTGTAATAGCTACGCTCCGGACGGCGATATTTCCGGACGAAGAAAATCAATCTACCCTCACAGTGCCCCTGCCCATAGCCACCAACGCAGTGCCGCAGCACATTGCCCTCCCGCACTAATTCCGCATTGCTCCTCGGCAAGAGGATCCTCAGCTCCCCGTCGTTCCATTCCAGGCAGCCATAGGCCTCAACCACAGCCCGGAACCCTGCATCCAGTTCCCGGTTTTTCTTCGGATCGCCCTCCATCTTGATCATCTGATCCAGCCGATCATGTACCGCCATCAGATGCCTCGGCCACCGTTCCTCCGCTGTCAGCTCCCGTTCCGGATGCAGCGCCTCCGCCATTTCCCTGGCATCCACCAGCAAGCGGGTATTGGCCGGTGAGAGATTCTGCTTTTCCATATATGCCGCAACCGTTTGAAAATCTGCCTTCTCATCCACGCGCATCAGATCTATCAGTGCATCTGTCCCACCTTCTCCGAATCTGCGGTAATACTTTTCAAATTCCAACGCAGAGCAGGATCCTCCGATGATTTTGTATTCCGCCCATTTCCCGAACATATCAGGCCGCCACACAGTGTGCGTCAAGCTCAGAGCCCGGAAATCCGCCTTCGTCATCCGCAGCATCTCATGTGGCTTTTTCTTTGTCAGATCAATGTCTCTGATTTCGGTGGACAGGCATCTGGCGTCCTGGGTGGTGTACCGGTCAATATTTCGCTCAATCAGCATCCCCCACCCGGCCTTCACCAGGTTTTCGATACTCTTATGCTGCTTCCAGATTTTCAGATAGGTAACCGGATACTGTCCACCCTGTTGGATATATTCCGCCAAGCCGGTTTTCTCTCCAGTGCATCCTTCCAGATCCGGCACCCGCCTCCAGACGAACCCACCTACCTTTTTATTACAGTTGCTTGTCCAGTCACGGTAAGGCACTGAAGCACTGTCCCGCCCTGCGTCCTGGCATAGTGTCCATTCATTCAGGCGAAATTCTGTGACAAAAGTTCCGGTTCCGCCGGTATGTCTGTACCGCGTAAGCCCGCCCTTTTCCCCGATGACATAGGCGTCCCGCGGGTATGTCTCAAGTGTGTAATATCCTAGCGGATCGATCCGCTTTGCCGTCAGCCAATAAATGATTGCGGTATAACCTGAGATATTCTGCACCGTGCAGCCCAGAATCTGACGGGTTCTTCCACCTCGCAGCTTTGACCTGTGCAGAACCTCCACATTCGCGAAACACAGCGGGCAGACCACGCCATCCCCATCAGACAGTTCGATGAATCTGCTGTCATACCCCATGTCTTCGATTTCACTGCATGGATCCGGCTCCCAGCTTACCGGATCCACCGGATACAGGCAGCCATCCTCGCCCTGATACATCACGAATCCCTTGACGCCGCTGTTCACATACCTGGTGATGAAATCTTCTCCGCAGACAGTACAGGTGCATCTACTCCGCCATATGGATTTGATCGGCCTGTAGTCCTCCGGAGTCATACACTCTTTCAGCTCCGGATATACCTTCACCCGCTCAGCGGAAAAAAGCATCAGATCCACGTCCAGTTCTTCCGCTGCCTCTCGTAGAATCCATTCTTCATATCCATCTGGCGCCTTCTCCGGCAGTCGGCGGCGCATCCATTCTTTATCCATGGCCCACCTCAAAAGAAGCTGGCAAGGTCCAGCGGATCGGATTCTGTATGCGTCGGTGCCGGCTTCTGCGCCGGTTTTCCTGCCTCCGGCAATCCGTAGAATTCCCGGATGATCTTCTCCGCCACATTCGGCGGAACACAAACGCAGTTCCCTTTTGCTTTTCTGTGCTGTTCATCTGCCCACGCCTTGATCTTCCCGGCAGCTTTTTCTAGCGACATACCAACCTCATCCAGATCCTTGTCCACGATTTCTTCCAGTGATGGATCTGCCCGAAGAATATCCTTCAGCTGCTCTCCTACCATCCATCGATCGGTATTCTCATGCCCCTTCTGCTGGGCTTCTATCTTTTCAAAAACAGTCATAAATACCTCCGTCTTCATCAAAGAATAAAGATGGAACCTGAAAATTACACCACAGCACTTCCGTCCGCTGGTCTGCATTCTGGTTGTAAGACTTCCGTGTGATCCTGCTCCACCTGGCCAACTCCCGGTCATACATTTCCGACGGGTAGCCGGAAAGAATAACGCTACCTTTGTGCTGTTTCAGCGCTGCCAGGAGATCCAAGTGGTCCTGCTCGGTCATTTCATGGCGGTACTGCTTGCCACCCCTGGTCTCCAGCAGATACGGCGGGTCAGCGTAAATCAGCACATTGTCATAGTTGTATTTCCGAATCAGTTCCAGCGCCGGCCTGTTCTCAATCTGAACATCCTTCAGTCGGGCAGATGCTTCCAACAAATCCGCTGGCATACGGTTCCAATTATTTACGGCATAGGAGCCTTCCCGGCCGGCTACATCCACTTTGAACCCAGTTTTGGTATAGGTTTTGAATCCAAATCCCATCTTGCTCCGGATGGCAAATTTATAGGCCCTTTCAAAATCGCTGGCTCCCCGATTCTCATGAGCATCGTTGAACACATCCCTAGAATACGGCGTCAGGCCGATAAACATTGCCAGCTTCTCCGGCTGCTCCCGCAGGACCCGGAAGAAATTCACGATATCCCCGTCGATGTCATTGACGGTTTCAATTGCCGATTTTGGCTTATTGAACAGGACAGCCCCGCTTCCGAAGAATGGTTCCAGGTAGGATCTATGCGAAGGCATCAGGGCAACGATCTCTTTTGCCATACCCCACTTTGCCCCAGGGTAGTTAAGCAATGTATTCATTTCCATCCCCAATTTATTCTTGCCGAAAAAGGAGCCATGTGCTATAATATTCACACAGCCCCCTGCGGCTTATATGGATTGCGCGGTGCCCTGACTTTGACCGGTTGGGCACCGCCTTTTTTATTCTGCCGTGATCCACTGGAACTGCTCCAGGTGCTTGACCATCGGCTCCTCGGTGTCGTTCACCGTTTCGCAGATGAGAAACGCTGCGCTGACGCCATCCTCCACATAGAGCGTATTGCCCATAAGATAGACGTCCTCCATGCCGGTGAGCTGCATCACCTTCTGGCGCTCCGGATTGATCTTCTTGACTTCCAGGTTGTAAGGTGACTGCCAGATGTTCCATCCACCGAAGGTCAGGCTGGTGGGCTTGATCGTGCGCAGATGCAGGTCGGCTTCCTTCTCCAGCCGCTTGGCCATCTGCTGCAGGCCCCGGACCTCCCGGACGGCCATCTCGTAGATCTCATCCTGCACATCTTCCTTGAACACATGGAACGCTTCCCCGGTCCCGGGGAGCTTCCCTGTATTGGTGGCAATCAGGCCGATCACATTCCGGGGAATGACCTCGCCCCGGAGGACCACTGCCCAATAGCCGTTGCTGATCATCAGGCCCGGATACTCCTTCGTGCCGGTGCCCGCCACGGTGTAGCCTGTGGTTTTCACAGCGCTTTTCATATTGGCCATTAGGCCGGATTCATTGACTACCACGGCCTGTCCCCCTTTCGGATCGTCACCTCGTCCCGGGTGTCGTAGCACAGCAGGCAGATCGTCTTATCATCCCGGTAAGTAACGCCGTAATGGTCCGGATCCAGCTTGTTTTCCCGCAGGATCCTCTGCTCCTGTTCGTCGGGCAC
This sequence comes from Faecousia sp., assembly GCA_051867395.1. Taxonomy (GTDB): domain Bacteria; phylum Bacillota; class Clostridia; order Oscillospirales; family Oscillospiraceae; genus Faecousia. The sequence continues at coordinate 17,219 of JBJDYN010000031.1, forward strand.
GGTTACTTTCGGCATAGGCATCACCCCACCAGCGCCGCCACAGTCATGGCGATCACCGCAATGGTTCCCATGGCCATCATGGCTACGCCAATCCCGTCTCCGCCGCGCTTCCTGGCTGACTCTTCTGCCACGATTTGCAGAGCCCGCTCCTTGGGCACGAAGTAACCGACCGTGGTGGTGATCCCACTCCGGCGCTTGTTCTCATTGCACATGCTGATCACGTCGCGGTCTTCTTTGTCTACATACATATTGTTTTCCTCCTTTGGATTTCGAATATGGAGGGACGTGCCGGAATTGAACCGGCGGTTTCCTGCCGTCCCGTAAACCCACCCTTTCGGGTGGGGTGCATTTCTAAATTAGCGATTAGCGAGGATTTTTTCCTTTCTAAAGATTTTGGCTATGAAAAAATATTTGTAGGTTAGTTCGTGCGCTCAGGAGTCTGTCAGCACGATCGAAACCCGCTTGTGTACCACGGCAGCCGGCAGTTGCACGAGGAACCAAAGGACTGATTCTTAACCAATGCCGCATTCCCTCCTTTCTTTCGTAATGGTGAAAAATTATGTCCGCCCTCTCGGGCTGGTGGGACAGGAAGGGGTTGAACCTCCGTCTCTCTGCATCCAGCAGGGTGCGCGCAGACCCCGGCTAGCTCCAGATACAGCCGCTCTGTCCAAACTGAGCTACTGTCCCATATCGAGCGCACCCGGCGAGTGGTGAGCTGCCCTTCCCGCTCCGGCAGCATTTTTGAGCAGTGCCCGTGAGGGCTGTGGTGCGACTGTTCCCCAATCGCCCAGAAGGTCGATATCTCACTGTACCCAAACTTCATCGGGCATATTGTTAATCAGGCTGTCGAATTCCTTCCTATCATCCCATGATGCGTGCCCATCGGCTACTTTCTCATATAGATCCTCAATTCTCTTCACAGTTGCAAGGAATCCTGTATTCTGACCGTTCAGAATGTCAATGTAGCTTTGCAGACCATCATAGCGATTTCGGATGTTGATGTAATTCACTACTACACGGAAGCAGGTACGGAAGGCATCGATCAGTTGATCTTTTGTGTACCGTTTCAAACGCTCCTGGGCTTCCCGCTGGGCAAGTTCGGTTTCATAGCCGTCATCCAAGCCGAAGTAATCTCCCTCATAGGAATCAAATCCCATCATCCGTCCCGGCGTGATGGCACCGAAGAAGGCATCGAAGCACTCAGGAATCCATTGATTATTCAGATCTTCAATCATCTGGTAGCAGTCAGCGTCCAGCGTGGAAAAAGCCATTTTCAGCTCATAGGATTCTTCCTCGTCGCCGATCAGCTCATCCAGCATAGTTTCGTCACCCTGGGTGTACCACCACCGTATATTGGAAGCCGTCTCCTGCATTTCCCACAGACTGGATGTGATGGTTTCCAAGTTCAGATCTGCGGAAATCGCCCTTTTGTACCGAAGGTTCTTTGCCTTCTCCCGGCGTAGCCGTTCGGCAAATTCAGTTTTAACACTCATTCGCAATACTCCCCATTGTCTTGAATGGTGGTCCTGGCCGGGATTGAACCGGAATACTCCCGGTTATGAGCCGGGCTCTCTGCCAATTGAGATACAGGACCGTAATGCTCCGGACGTCTCCGGAGCTGCCCGTCTTTCCGGACCGCCATAGGAGGTTAATCGTGCAGCGTCCTGCTCCGCTGCTGGAGGGCGGAGCGGGATTCGAACCCGCTGCCCATCCACCTGTGCTAAGTGGCGCACATCCGCATGTGCTTCCCGCCCGTAGCGCCGCCACGGATGGCGGCGTAAATTACCTGCGCTTCTCCCGCCCGCTAACGAGTCCCTTAGAATACGGAACGTTGACATGCACGACGATTCCGCTTGTTGTTTCCACCCACTGGTAGCGTTCACCAGTGCAGTCTACATCATCCACGATTTCCTTGATCTTGAAGCCCAGCTCCCGGAGGAGCTCGGCAATGTCCGTAACGGAATTGCAGTGCTTCGCCAGCCAGTCCACGCAGCTCCCGCCGGGGAGCATCTTCGCCCGGTACTCCAGCTCACACTTCATCAGATGCCGCTGCAGTCCGGCGCTAAAATCCTTCTGTCCCATGGTGCGCTCCTTTCTCTCTCCCAAACGTTTGGGAATCTAAGCTTTTCCCTCTGACAGTTCCTGTCTCTGTGATTCCGCCCGCCGGTTCGCAAGGACAAGATTGACTGCGGCCTTCTCGATGGCTTTCATTCGTTTGGCCCGCTCCTCTTCTGTCAGGATCGGTCTGTACATACGGACGATGGCATTCTTGGTCCGGAACTCCGTCATTGTGTATTCTTCATCCATATCGTTTTCCTCTCCTTTCAGATGGTCCTTCTATTGTCCTATGCACCAAGGGCATGTCCCGTGACGGATCAGTCAATCAATTCCATCAGCCGGGTCACCGGGCAGGCCTCGCAGATGCTGTCCATCTCCTCCGGATCCGCTTCCCCCGGATACCGGCATACATGGTCGCAGATGTCACCCGCCAGCTCCTGACCCCGGTATTCGATGTGGCCCAGCTTCTGGATCAACTCGTCCCGCTTGTAGCCGGAGTCAAAACCGTCCGTGATCCCCAAGCTTCTTTTCGTCAGCTTTGGCATACCCCCGCCTCCTCAGTCCAGTACGACGGTACTCACGGCGTGCCGGTAGATCATCCAACGCTTCCCCTTGACCTCCGCCAGGATCGTCTCACAGTCGAAGTCCTTGATTACCGCCGTGGTCTGATACCCGTTGGTGAACACGATCCGCACCGGCGATCCGTTTTCTGCTGCCTCCGACAGCACCACTTCTTCCAAGATCTTGATTTCAATTTCGTCCATATGTATGTACTTCCTTTCTTATAGGAGCCCCTGCTCCAAATAAACCTTGTAAATCTTCGGTGACTGTATTGCGAACCAGTCCACCATTTCTTCCGACGTTGCCCAGCTTTCAGCGGCAGAGCTGCTGTAATCCAACCCGCTTTCTTGCAGGAACGCATGCAGGATCTCATGCCGCAGGACCTTCTTCTGGTAAAGTTCCAGATTCCCAAGAGACATCTTGTCTTCCTCCGGGATCTTGACCACGATCCGCTTCAAACTGCTGTCAAAATATCCATTGCAGTTTTCAAGGGCCGGATCCTCCTGCTCTTTGCGGAATAGAACCTGAATGTCTGTTCCCAGCACGTTGATGGTTCTTTCTTTCGTTAGCATAGATTACTTCCCTCTACAGTTATTAAGTAATCTTGAAGGAGCGTACCTTCCGGAAAGTTGGAACTGACCATTTGTTTCAGGTCTACCACGTCGCTTGGCCAATTCAGATAGTCCAACTTCCTTTCAGCGGCTTTCTTCCGGCTGCGCATCTGTTCCATGCGCAGCCTGTACTCCGTCGCAGGTTTCAACCAATGATTGTCGATTCCACTCGGCTGGCTATTGATCAGACGGCGCACCCACTTGACCATATCCGCTCCCCACTCCTGGGGGGCGGATTTCTTTTCTGCCATATGTACTCCCCCCCTCAAGCACTTGCATTCTGGTTACTCAGATCTACTGTGCAGCACCTTCCAAGCAAATAGTCGATTGAGCATTGGAAAATGTCAGCCATACGGATTAAAGCGGATGACGGAATGTTTCCATTTGTCAGCCAGTTGTACAGCGTCTTACGACTGATCCCAAGTTCCTTCGCCAGGTCGTCCGCATTCATACCGTTTCTTGCTCTCTCTGCATCAATATTCGGGTATTTCATTCAATCACCTCCGACACTTTATTACTCAATTTGGGTATATTTGCAATATATACCCAAATTGAGTAATTGTCAAGGTAAAAAAATACCCAAACTGGGAATACATGTTTTGTGCATTGTACCCAATTTGGATTTAGACTGGTTGACAGATTACTCAAAATGTGTAATACTGTTCTCATGAACTTCTCATGAGGTGATATTATGTACAGAATAAAAGAGCTCCGGGAATCCAAAGGTCTTAATATGAAAGAGACTGCAAGGCTTCTCGGCATGCCTTATACTACCTATGTCAATTATGAAAAGGAACAACGTGAACCAACCTCTGAAATTCTTATCCAGCTTGCGGATTTTTTTGAAACCTCTGTGGATTACTTAGTGGGAAGAACAAACTGTTCTACTAATTCCAGCGCAACACCAACCATTTTGCCTCCCACCCCTTTGAAACTGGATCCCAATGAGGAGCAAATGATTCGTAAATTCCGTACCTTGGATGATCGCGGTAAGTCCGCCGTTCTCAACGTTCTTAACTTCGAATATGATTCCCTCTCTGGGGACAAAGCTATTTCTCCTGCCAAGGAAGCATAACCAATAAGGAGGTTGTGAGAATATGAATAGTGATCGCACTGAATATCAATGGAAATTCGAATTTACCTGTGTTCTAATCGTGGTTCTTTTGATCGCTACTGCCTTTCTTGGCATGAATAATTCAAAGCTGAAATCTGAGATTCATAATTTGGAAGCCTCTATGTCAGGTTTGGAATCCCAGGCCTACGATGAAGGCTACGATTCAGGCTACAGCAAAGGTTACAATATCGGCTACGACAACGGCCTGATTGATGGTGAGCCCAACGGCTATGACGAAGGATACGACAATGGCTATCTGTACGGCTATGCCTTTGGCATCCGCGATGGGATCAACAATGCTGATGCAGATATGGACTCATACACGCTTGAATTCCTTTTGAGTCTTACAAAAGCGGAGGAACGATGGAAGCCGATTGATTAAATTTAAACCCTACAGTTATAAATAATCCCCGACGTAAAACGCCGGGCAAAGAAGAAGGTGAAAACATGTGGCAACTCCCCAACCTATCCGCAGACAACATCCTGATGTATCTCCGAAAATCCCGGACCGACGATCCGGCTCTGACCGTGGATGAGGTTCTGTCTAAGCATGAGCAAATGCTGGACGATTGGGTCTCCCGGAACCTGCCCGGAGGAAAGATCCCGGAGGCCAACCGCTACCGGGAGGTGGTCTCCGGTGAGACTATCGAAAGCCGCCCCCGGGTCCAGGAGCTGCTCCGGAGGATCGAGTCCCCCCGGGTGAAGGCCGTGTTGATCGTGGAGCCCCAGCGTCTCAGCCGCGGCGACCTGGAAGACATTGGCCGTATCGTGAAGCTGCTCCGGTACTCCAACACCGTTGTGATCACCCTGCAATACTCCTACGATCTCCGGGACGAGCGGGACCGGGACATGTTCGAGCGAGAGCTGAAACGTGGCAACGAGTTCCTGGAATACCAGAAGCGCATCATGAACAACGGCCGGCTGCTGTCTGTCCAGAATGGAAACTTCATCGGCCAGAAGCCGCCCTACGGTTACCGTAAAGTGGTGATCAAAGATGGCAAGCGCAAGTGCCACACCCTGGAGCCGGATCCGGAGCGGGCGCCCATCGTGAAGATGGTGTTTGAGATGTACGCCGCCGGTATCAATGCGAACCAAATCGCCAAGACCTTGTGCAGCATGGGCGTTCCCACCGCCGATGGCGGAAAGTGGACAGTCGCGTCGATCAAGCCGATGCTCACCAATGACCATTATATCGGCATGGTCCACTGGAACCGACGGAAGACCATCAAAGTGGTGGAGGACGGTGAGGTCGTGGCCACCCGTCCCCGCAGCAGCGACTATCTCTCCTACCCTGGCAAGCATCCCGCCATCATAGACAAAGAGTTGTGGGACGCCGTCCAGTCCGTTCGCGGCACACACCCTCCTGTAAAGGATAAAGCAAAATATGCGAACCCTTTCGCCGGGCTTGTTTATTGCCAGTGCGGCGCTGTCATGTCCCGCCGTCAGTACAAAGCCCAAGGCATCGAGCGCTGCCAGCCCCGCTTGCTCTGTAACAATCAGGTGGAATGCGGTACAGCCTCCTGCACCCTTCTGGAATTTACCGAAGTCGTTATTGAGGCCATGGAGCGGGAGATCAAGGACTTTGACCTCAAACTGCAAAACGCATCGGAAGACAGCGCCGTCCTTCAGGAGCAGATGATCGCCCGCTTAGAAAAGCGCCTGGAAGAGCTGGACCGTCTGGAACTTGCCCAGTGGGACAAATACACCCAGGAGGCCATGCCCAAGCACATCTTTGAACAGCTGAACCAAAAGGTCACCCAGGAGAAAGAAACCGTCCTCCAGGAACTCAAAACCGCCAAAGAAACCGTTCCTCCCAAAGTTGACTACGCCCAGAAGCGGGAAACCTTTGCCGCGGCAGTCAAAACTCTTCAGAATCCGAACGCTTCCATTAAGGAACAGAATCTTCTCCTAAAGCAGTGTATCGACAGGATCACCTATTCCCGTAAGAAAAAAGATTCCGCAAACCGCCGCTTCGGCACTCCGGAGCCTATCGTGCTTGACATCCACTTCAAGGTCTAGCCCCTCCCACGCTCCGGCTATCCTTATATCCCCATTTCCATCATCATGGTCCTAATGAACTAGGGCATCTCGAGATGATCGGAGCTATCGTCCATCAGCTGACCCGGGATATGAAAGATTCCCAAATGAAAGACCCGGCCTTTGCGCCTTACTTTGTGGACCACACAGCCGGGGTCTTCCCCACTTCCGCTTCCGGTACGCCCTACACCGCATCTTCCATGCAGGTAAAGGGGGATCCTATGGCGGATCTGGTGGAGGACCTTGCAGCAGATGCTGATGCTTCGTATTCACAACTCAAAAGTTCCAGTAAATATCCACCGGTACTCGCTTCGTTTCCGGATCACGGTGACCGATGGTTATGTGGTCGATCAGTATCTCCACTATCTCTCGGGTGAGATATTCCATATCCAGATACCGCGCAATCAATTCTTTCCGGCTGTCACCGGTGGAGAATCGCTGCTCTATTTTTTCCAGATCCTGTCGCAGGTCTTTCAGTTGCTGTTCCATGCGGTTCTTGTCCGCAAGAAAGTCCGCGGACATAGCGGAAAATTCCTCGTTTCTCAGCCTTCCTTTGGCTTTGTCCAGATACAAGTCTTTGATGCACTGCGTGTATTGCGCGATTCCTTTTTCGTATACCGCGATATCACGCTGAAGCCTTTCTTTTTCATCGGCGAGATTGTCCGCAAGGGTGATATTCCGTTCCAGCTCCTCCCGATCCAGAAGTTCTCCGGACAGTCGTTGCAGTTCCTGAAGAACTATTTTCTCCAACTCGGCAACAGGAATAAATGCCCCAGGGCAGGCATGCTTTGACACATACCGGGTCTGGCACTGCAAATAATGCCTTCCATGATTTTTGGAAGAGCGCATGGTGCCTCCGCAGTAAACACACCTTGCTTTCTTTGCAAAGATACCGATCTGACCGATCGCAAAAGGCTTGGCTTTTTCCACGATCATCTTCTGAACACTATCCCAGAGCGAACGGTTGATAATTGGCGCATGGGTTCCCTCTACGATGATCCACTCGCTCTTTGGGCGCGGACGATTGATCTTCGTTTTATAGGATACGCTTCCATATTTTCCCTGCACCATATTGCCGATGTAGATCTCATTGGTCAGCATGGCAGATATTGTATCGTAACGCCAGAGGGTGCTGCTTCCGGTTTTTGGCTGCTTATAGCGAATACCGTGCAGCCGTTTATATTCTGTAGGATTCGGCACGCCCCTGTCGTTCAGCATCCTTGCAATTGCCGTTTTTCCATAACCTTGGGAATAAAGGATAAACACTTCCCGGACAACTGCAGCGGCTTCTTCATCGATGATCAGATGTCCTTTTTGCTTTTGATCTTTCCGATATCCATAAAGGGCAAAAGCACCGATGTGGAATCCATTGCGTCTGCGGTTCGTCAGAACACTGCGGATATTCTCCGACATATCTTCCAAATACCACTCATTGACCAGTCCATTGATCTGCCGGGATTTCTTATTCCCTTTATTTGCTGTATCGGCGTTATCCACAATGCCGACAAAACGAATGCCCCAGATTGGAAACAGTCCGTGGATATACTTCTCAACAAGCTCCAACTCCCGGGTAAATCTGGACTGTGTCTTGCATAATACGATATCAAATTTGTGTGCTTTCGCATCTTCCAAGAGTCTGTTAAACTGCGGACGGTGTCGGTCAGAGCCGGTATAGTCATCATCGCTGTAAATATCGTACACTTCCCACCCCTTTTCTGCGGCATATTGCAGGAGCAATGCCTTTTGGTTTTGGATGCTGTTGCTGTCATCATCTTCGTGCAGTTTGTTCCGGTCTTCTTCAGAGAGGCGGCAATATAGTGCTGCTTTCATATTCCTACCTCCTTTTTCTTATGACACATTCGATCATTGTGTCGGATCATCCCACAGCTTTTCGCTTTTCCATTTCATTGATCAGTTTGATCCATACCCTTGTATACTCTTCCGTCGTAGGGAGTCTGCCATTTTTAAAAAAACTGCGGCAGTTTTTGGCGGGTTGACTGGTATTGTCCATAAGAAAACACTCCTCATAACAGGATATTGCATGATATGCATCCGCAGGTTCTTTCTTTCTGCTATGTATGGAGAATGTTATGAACGGCGGATTCCTACAGTCAGGAGACTTCATAATATCCGGCACATAAATGCATTTCAATGTTGGAATCTTATGGCTACAACCGCGCGAAAAAAACAACCCGAACGCAAAAAGTTCAGGCTGTTTTTGAAATGTTATACTATTATCTAATAAACCCTGCTTTATCGTTAAATGGGAACTTTTTCACATATGGCAGCTATTTCCATTCCCGCTGCACCCGTGCTTGTTCTCGTGACAAATGTGTTCCCCACAGGTATGCGAGACAACACAGTTCTCTGTGCGCAAAGGGAAATATTTGGAAATCCTTTGGAATAAGTAGGTGACAACTGGGCGGAAATATGCTATATTGGTTTCATTCTTGAGGAGGTGCTTCCATGAATTTCTTAGAAGAGAGAATCGCAAGGGATGGCATTGTGAAACCCGGTAACGTTCTGAAGGTAGACAGTTTTCTGAACCACCAGATGGACATTGCCTTGATAGAGGAAATCGGTAAAGAGTTTCACCGCCGCTTCGCAGACAAGCCCATTACCAAAGTACTGACCATTGAGGCATCCGGAATCGGAATTGCCTGCTTTGTTGCAAAGGAATTCGGCGTTCCGATGGTGTTTGCCAAGAAGTCCAAGTCCGTGAATATCGAAGGTGAAATGTATGTGGCAGAGGTGGAATCCTTTACCCATAAAAACAAAAATCAAGTCATCGTCTCTAAGAAGTTTTTGAACGCAGAGGACCACATCCTGATTATTGACGATTTCCTTGCAAACGGATGCGCTTTGCAAGGCTTGATTTCTATTGTCGAATCTGCAGGTGCTACTGTTGAAGGTTTGGGCATTGTCATTGAGAAAGGCTTCCAAATTGGCGGCAAGGTGATCCGGAATTTGGGCTACCAGCTGGAATCCCTGGCCATCGTGGACGCCATGGATCCCGAAACCGGTAAGATCACGTTTCGGGAACAATCCCCCAAATAAAAGACGCAACGGATTCGAACACTGCGCATTATGAAAAAAGAACATGCCGGCTCCATAACTGCGCCTGGAGTCGGCATGTTTTTATAGACTGTATAGGGTTGTGCGTAATTGGAGCTCTACTCTATTATGTCATCGTCGATTGCGTATCCATATCAAGATGCTTATTTGCAGTTTTCTCCAATCAGACGGCGAAGAAGCGCGGCGTCTGCATGCTGATACAGCACTCCATCCCAGCGAAGATTCGGCCCTTTGCCGCACAAGCGCATACAGGGAACATATTTCAAGGTGAATTTCCCGGGACTCTCTTGCTCTGCCAACGCTGCAAGTGCTGCCTGCTTTCCGCAGTTCGGTCCTGCGCATAGCTCCAGGCCGTGCCCGTCTGCCAATCGAAGACTGGGAATCCGTTTGATAATGGCAACCAGCAAGCTCTCCTTGACGCCATAGGCCTGGGCAATGGCCGCGGGAACACCTGTTGGGATCCTCCCACCGTTTTCCTGCTGAACCTCCCGCAGGAGACTGATTATCGCATGTTGGTCACTGGGAGCTCCATGCTGTTGATAATAAGAAATTGCTTCTTCCAGATTCCAAGCCATGGATGCATCCTCCTCTTATGAAACGTTGCTATTATACCCCACATACTTGTACAGATGCAACCCATAAGCGTGTTTTTCTCTTGCCAGCAAAGGTGCCGCTAGTGTATTTGCGGCACTTTTTTAATCTGTCATTTACCGTTCCTCACGGAAGTATGGAACACCCAGACTTTCCGGAGGCTGATTCTCACGCTTGTTGCGCATACTGCTGATAATCAAAACCACAATTGTGACCAGATACGGAAGCATCTTATACAGTTCCTTTACGGACAGGTTTGTGCCTGTAGGGATGAACAGATACAGAATATACAGTCCGCCAAAGAGGATGGAGGCCAGAATCCCCACATTGGGCCGCCAGGTGGTGAAAATTACCAGCGCAATGGCCAGCCAGCCACGGTCGCCAAAGGCATCGTTGGACCAGACGCCGCAGGCATAGTCCATAACATAGTACAGTCCGCCCAAACCAGCGATCATGCTGCCCACACAGGTGGCAACATATTTATAACGGGTAATATTGATACCGGCAGCATCCGCCGTGGCAGGGCTTTCACCTACGGCCCGAAGCTGCAGGCCTACACGGGTACGCTTCAGAATATAGGAAGCGACCAGGGCGATGATGATAGCAAGATAAGCAAGAAATCCGTAGGACAGGAACAGTTTTCCGATCACTCCCAACCGGTCTGCAAAGGGCAGACTGCGGCTGAAATAGCTGCTTGTGGCAGACAGCGCAATGGAAGGAACCTCGCTGCCGGTGAGTTTGATCAAAGAGCCGCCGAAGAAATTTCCAAATCCAACGCCGAAAGTGGTCATGGCCAGGCCTGTCACATTCTGATTGGCTCGAAGCGTTACTGTCAGGAAGCAGTACAGCAGTCCCATCAGCAGCGAACCCAGCAGGCAGCACACCATAGGAATCAGAACCGCCAGGAAACCGTTCATATCACCGCTCTGCTCATAAAAGAACGCGCCAATGACGCCGCAGATACCACCCACATACATGATGCCGGGAATTCCCAGATTCAGGTTGCCGGACTTCTCCGTCAGGGTTTCACCGGTAGCGCCGTAAAGCAGCGGAATGCTCTGCACCACTGCACGAGGGAAAAAAGAGACAAAATCAAACATTTCCTTTGCCCTCCTTCTTTTCATTCTTCAGGAAACTCAGGCGATAGCCAATGAAGAACTCACTGCCGATGATAAAAAACAGAATGATACCGGTAAGAATATCACCGAAGGAATGGTTCAGCGCATAAATGGTGGTGATTTCACTGGCACCGCGGCTCAGGAACACAAGCAGAAAACTGGTTAGCACCATAACCAACGGGTTGAACTTTGCCAGCCAGGCAACCATAACGGCAGTAAAACCTCTGCCGCCAGAAATGGTGGTTGTGATGGTATGATCTGTTCCTCCCACAAGCAGCAAGCCAGCCAGACCGCAGATACCGCCGGAAATCATCATGGTCCGAATAATCACCTTTTCTACCTTGATCCCCACATACCGTGCGGTTTTTTCACTTTCACCCACAACGGCAATCTCATAGCCCTGCTTGGAGCGGGTGAGATAGAAATACATAATCACCGTCAGTACTGCGACAATCAGAATGTTCAGCAGGTATTTGTAGCTGCCGATCTGGGGCAGCCAACCGGCATGGGTATCCTGGTTGATAATGCCGATCTTGCCAGCTCCCTTGGGGACTTCCCAAACGATTACGAAAAAGGCCACCAGCTGCGTCGCCACATAATTCATCATCAGAGTGAACAGCGTTTCATTGGTATTCCATTTTGCTTTGCAGATGGCCGGAATTCCGCCCCAGATTGCACCTGCAAGGCAGCTGCTCAGGAACATAATCATGATTAGCAGCCAATTGGGAACCTTGTCGCCCAAAAGAATCATGCAGGCTGCGGTGGCCAGACCGCCCACAAGGATCTGACCCTCGCCGCCGATGTTCCAGAAGCGCATCTTGAATGCAGGTGTGACTGCGAGAGATACGCAGAGTAGAATTGCCACATTCTGACCCAGAATCCAAAGCTTTCGCTGGGTGCCAAATGCGCCGTCAAACATGGTTTTAAAGACACCCAAAGGATTTAAATCCGTGAGGGCGGCTGTGACTACGGCGCAAACCACCAGCGCCAATAGGATTGCCGCAGCGCGGATAGCCCAGGCTTTGTACCAAGGTAAGGACGTCCGTTTGGATATATGCAATACGGGGATCCCGCTGTTTTGTTTACGCATTGGTTTTTCCTCCCAGCCGTGTCATCATCATGCCAACCTCGGGTTTGGACGCCCCACGGCCTTCCACAATTCCGCTGACCTTTCCGCCGCAGAGCACAAGGATCCGGTCGCAAAGCTCCAGCAGCACATCCAGATCCTCGCCCACAAAGACCACCGCGACACCAGCTTGCTTCTGCTTATTGATCAGATCGTAAATCGTATAGGAAGAATTGATATCCAGACCCCGGACAGCGTAAGCTGTCAGAAGTACCATGGGGGCGGAAGCAATTTCCCGGCCAACCAATACCTTCTGGACATTGCCTCCGGAAAGCCGGCGGACAGGGGTGGAAACACCGGGTGTGTTCACCTCAAGATCTTTGACCACCTGTTCCGCCAGAGTACGGGGCTGTTTTTTGTCCGTGAAAAAGGACTTTCCTTTCCGGAAGGAACGAAGCATCATGTTATCTGTCAGATCCATGCTGCCAACCAGGCCCATGCCCAGGCGGTCTTCCGGAACAAAGGAAAGGCATACGCCCATGTCCGCAATGCTCAGGGGGTCCTTTCCAATCAGCTCCTCCCGGCTGCCGTCATCTTCTACATAGCAGATACTTCCGGATTCCACTTTCTGGAGGCCCGCAATGGCTTCCAGGAGCTCCTTCTGGCCGCAGCCGGAGATACCCGCAATCCCAAGGATCTCGCCGCTGTTGGCCGTAAAGCTGACGTTGTCCAGCTTCAGCGTGCCTTCCAGGTCCCGGACAGTCAGCCCCTTTACCTCGATCCGGGGTTTGGGGTTCACGGGATCCGGCCGGTCGATGTTCAGCGTCACAGGACGGCCAACCATCATATTGGTCATTTCCTGGGCGTTGGTTTTCCTGGTAAGCATATCGCCTACAAACTGGCCGTGTCGCAGAATCGCCACACGGTCAGACAGCTCCTCTACCTCGTGCATCTTATGGGTTATGATAACAATGGCTTTCCCGTCGTCTCGCATGTTGCGCAGAACGGCGAAAAGCTTCTCCGTCTCCTGGGGGGTCAGCACAGCGGTGGGCTCATCCAGAATCAGGATATCCGCCCCGCGATAGAGCACCTTTACGATCTCCACTGTCTGCTTCTGGGAGACGGACATATTGTAGACCTTCTGATACGGATCCACATCAAAGCCATAGGCGTCACAGATGGATTTAACCTTCTGCGCAACCACATCCAGATTCAGCCGTCCCGGCTCCTTCAGGCCCAGCACAATGTTTTCGGCAGCGGTCAGAACATCCACCAGCTTAAAATGCTGATGGATCATACCGATGCCGTAGCCGAAGGCGTCCTTGGGAGAGCGGATCATGACTTCCTCATCATTGATGAAGATATGGCCTTCATCAGGAAAGTAAATGCCAGAAAGCATGTTCATCAGGGTTGTCTTACCGCTGCCGTTTTCGCCAAGCAGGGCAAGAATTTCCCCTTTGTAGATATCCAGCCACACCCGGTCATTTGCCAGGACTGCGCCGAACCGCTTGGTAATATTCCGCATTTTCACTGCGGCGGTCTTATTTTCCAAAGGGCTCACTCCTTTTTGTCTTTGTCTTTGCTGCAAAGGGCAGCACGGTACAGCATGTACTGCACTGCCCTTTACAGCATAGAATGGGAAGCCCCGAAAAAACGGGGCCTCCCAGTAGATTGTAATCTCTTAGAATGCGGTATCCAGCAGATTGATGCCATCGATCTGCAGATCGAAGTAAGGTGCGGAACGCTTGGCGGACTCATTGAAGTAGCCATTCTCCACGACCTCGGTATCGGGGGTATAAGCGGGATCGGTGTCCACGTCAGCCAGATAGCTATTCAGGGTCTCGCCGCCAACAGTGAAGGTGGAAACATCAAAGACATGCAGCTCACCAGCCTCCAGAGCGGCCTTAACCTCGGCAATCTTCTCAACAGTGCCGGCAGCGGCAGCCTGCTCGTTGACATCGGTCAGAACAACAGAGCCGGTGGCGATAGTGCCGGTCCAGTCGGCGGCAATGGCCTCACCGTTCTGAACGCAGTTCACCACATACTCATAGTAGGGAGCCCAGTTGATGCGGGAAGAAACGATGAAGGTGTTGGGGCAGGCGGCAACGGTGGAGCCGTTGTAGGAGACGTTGGGCACACCGGCAGTCTCGCAGGCAGTGGGAGCGCCCATGGAGTCAGCATGCTGGGAAATCAGCTTGCAGCCATTGGCGATCAGCTTGTTGGCGCCTTCCTTTTCGGCGGTCTCATCATACCAGGAACCGGTGAAGGTGACTTCCATGGTTACGCTGGGGCAGACGGACTTGGCGCCCAGGAAGAAGCTGGTATAGCCGGAGACAACTTCCGCATAGGTGAAAGCACCTACATAGCCCATCTTGGCCTCTTCGGCGGTGAATTCACCGGCTTCGATCATCTCGTTGAGCTTCATACCAGCAGCCACACCAGCCAGATAACGGCCCTCATAGATGGCGGCAAAGGCATTGTGGTAGTTGCTCAGGCCCTGGGTGTGAGCCTTGGTGCCGGTAGCATGGCAGAACTGAACATCGGGGAATTCCTGAGCGGCCTGGATCATGTAGTCTTCATGACCGAAGGAGTCCGCGAAGATGATGTTGCAGCCAGCGTCAGCCAGCTCGCAGGCGGCGTCATAGCACTCTTGGCCTTCGGGAATATTGGTGCGGAAAATGTACTGGTCCTCGGACAGGCCCAGGGCAGCGCAGGCTTCCTTGGCGGCATTCATGAAGTTCAGGTCATAGGTGGAGTTCTCGTCGTGCAGGAAAATGAAGCCAAGCTTCACATCAGCAGGAGCGGCTTCGGGAGCGGCAGGAGCTTCCGTACCGGCAGGGGTCTGCGCAGCGGCTTCGGTAGCAGCAGGTGCTTCTGTCTTGCTGCCGCAGGCAACAAGGCCCAGAACCATAACCAGAACCAGAGCCAGAGAAAGGATCTTTTTCATGTTTCTTTTTCCTCCTAAAAAATATTGTGTATTTCCATTGTTGCTAACAAAGAACAACCTGATTTACCGGCAGTGCGATCCATTGCGCAAAACTGGTTCCGAAGGTTGCCAGACTTACACAAGCGGACTTTTGGGGAAAACCACTTAATTGGGCGGTCAAAGGGATATCTTCAGCCATAATGGATAAACACTGCCTGAAGTGAATGGTAGTTCAAAACTTTCCATTTGTCAACACATCCCAATCTGTTTCTTTCTTTTTTTCGGTTTTTCACAAAAAAAGGAATCTTTCTATAATATTTTTTGCCTTATTGTAAACGAATAATCTCATAGAAACAGAAGGGCAGCACAGCGGTTTTCGACAGAGGAGCCTTTCTCTGTTGCTTGAGTTCTCTGTTTTTGATATAGTTGTGTTTATCCGGTTGCAGCAGAGCAGAAAGCCAGAGTGACCTATGATAATATCCTTCGGCTGTCGGATGACCCGGATGTCAACGATGTAATCAAATTCCTTCGGGAGCGAGAGGTGGTCCATTTCCAGAGGTTCGGTGAGGCTATCCAGCTTCTGAGGGAGAAATTAGATCAAAAAAACGTATATTTTATGAATCCTGCCATCGACATGTAACAAATAGTCCGGTTAAAACCCATAGATTCCCTGGTTCCTCAGGAGCCAGGGAATATTTTTATTTTTCGTAGCTATTCAGTCGTGGCAGAGATTTTGGTGTAAATGATCGTTTACAGTTCGTAGGGGGCGGCATCCTTGACGCCCCTTGTGACGGTACTGCATGCAAAAGGGGCGTCAAGGATGCCGCCCCCTACGCTCACTGCGCAAATCTTTTGCGTATATTCTTCTATCGAGCATACTGCGGTAAACGATCATTTATATGATAATTTATGGCACGACTGAATAGTTACTATTTTTCGTTGTTTTCATGTGCTCTTGACGCTTGTGCTTCCTGTATAAGCACGCTCGCACGTTGCACTGACAAAACAGCTGCCACCATAACGGCGGCAGCTGCTTGATACACTTATGCTCTTTTTCTTGCCTGCTTGATAAGGGAGAGGCTCGAGCTGAGGGGTGGATTTATTCTTTATTTCAGACCAGCCTGGGACAGCAGGGCCGGAATCTTGGCCTCCCAGCCCAGAGACATGATGTGTACGCCCTGGCAGTAAGGCTTGCACTCACGGATAATTCGAGCAGCAATTTCCACACCGGTGATACCGGCCTTGGTCTTTTCCTTGTCAGCCTTCAGCTCCTCAATCAGTTCATCAGGAATGTGGACACCTGCCACATTGTTGTTCATGAACTTGCACATACCGGCGGACTTGGGGATGATGATACCAACCTGGACAGGCTTGCCGAACTGCTTTGCCTGCTCCATGAACTTGATGAACTTCTCCGGCTCAAAAACGGCCTGGGTCTGGAAGTATTCGGCACCGGCCTTGACCTTGCGCTCCATCTTCACCAGCTGTGCGTCAACAGAGTCGGAACAGGGAGACACAACCGCGCCCTTGGCAAACTTGGGAGGCTCCCCTACCAGTGCGTTGCCGCCCAGATCCACGCCGGTCTCCAGCAGGCTTGCGGTGTGCAGCAAGGAGACGGAGTCCAGATCGAACACGGGCTTGGCCTGGGGATGGTCGCCAAGCTTGGTGTGATCGCCGGTCAGGCACAGGATGTTATCGATGCCCAGCATAGCGGCGCTGAGCAGGTCGGACTGGAGGGCGATGCGGTTCCGGTCACGGCAGGTCAGCTGGAAGATGGGGTTCAGACCGGCATCCTTCAGCACCTTGCAGGTAGCCAGAGAGCCCAGACGCATGACGGAGGACTGGTTATCCGTGACGTTGACGAAGTGGACACCGGAGAGATATTCCTTGGCCTCTGCCACCATGCCGTCAATATGAATTCCTTTGGGAGGGCCGACTTCGGCAGTAACTACAAATTCACCGTTATCAAACAGTTCCGTAATTCTCATAATTCTATTCGCTCCTAATTTATTCAGATTCTTTGGCGGCCTTGGTAGCCTCGTCAGTGTTAAAATCGTGCATTTGGGTAGGGCAGCGCAGCACATCCAGACGGCCCTGGGCTTTCAGGCGCTGGATGATCCGCTCCCAGCCGCATTCCATATCGGGGCAGACTTCACATTTGCCGTTCTTGGTGCCGCCGCAGGGGCCGTTGACCAAACTCTTGGAACAGGCAGTGATGGGGCAAATGCCGCCGGTCAGATTCAGGAAGCATTCGCCGCACTGTCCGCAGTCGTACTCCAGAGGCGTTACGCCCTGGAAGCCGGGCAGTTCAATGGTATCGCAGCAGGCGTAAACAGGCTTGTCCTCCAGCACCTCGGAAATGGTCTGAACACCTACACCGCAGGAGAATACCAGCACGGCATCCGCCTCGGCGATTTTTGCCATGGGGCCGCGCAGCCGCAGGGCCAGCTCCGTGGGGTTGCAGATATAGTCAGTGGTGAGAATTCCCGCAACCTTTCCGTCGTCTGCCAACTTCTTCTGCAGAGCTTTTGCCTCTTCCTCGGGGAAGCCGACTTCCTTACAGCCGTGACAGTTGATGATGAAAACCTTACCGGAAGCCAAGGAAGCAATTGCTTCTTCAGATTTCAATTTTGTCATTAACATATGTTTTCTTCATCCCCCTTATTTCTTCTTCAGCAGAGGCGCGATCATCCCCTTGGCGGCGTTGATCTTGGACACCAGAGGAATCTTGGACGAGCAGATGTATTCGCAGCACTTGCAGGAGAAGCAATCCATTACGTTCAGCTTCAGCAGGGTATCCGTGTCACCCAGCTGGGCATACTTGTAGATATCCAGGGGAGCCAGCTCCATGGGACAGACATCCACGCAGCGGCCGCACTTGATGCATTCTTTCTCCTCGGTGTGATCGGCAGCAATGGCAATAATGCCGTTGGAGCCTTTGATAATGGGCACATTGGTGTCCTTAATGGGAGCGCCCATCATGGGGCCACCCATTTTCAGCACCACATCGTCGCCGGTGACACCGCCGCAGTGATCGATAATCTCCTGCACATTGGTGCCAAGCTTCACAATGTAGTTGCCGGGATTGCGGATGAATTCACCGGTAACGGAAACCACGCGCTCCACCAGAGGCATACCCTTCTGGATGGCGTCGGAAATGGCCTTTGCAGTAGAGGTGTTGCTCACCACGCAGCCCACGTCAGCGGGCAGCTTGCCGCTGGGCACCTGACGGCCCATGACCTTCTTGATGAGCATCTTCTCAGCACCCTCGGGGTACTGGGTCTTGGCAGCGCAAATGCGGATATTGTCGTACGGAGCAACCTTTTCTTCCATCAGAGCGATGGCATCGGGCTTGTTGTCTTCAATGAGGATCACGCCCTCCGGAGCGCTGACGGCTTTCATCATGGCCCGCAGACCAAACACGATATCATCGGCGTATTCCAGCATTACCCGGTGGTCAGCAGTCAGATAGGGCTCACACTCGGAACCGTTAATCAGCACAGCGTCAATGGGCTTGCCGGGCTTCAGCTTGACATAGGTGGGGAAGGTAGCGCCGCCCATGCCCACGATGCCCTTTTCCTTGACGATCTCAATGATCTCGTCAGGGGTCAGCTCTTCCAGAGGCTTATTGGGAACTACGGATTCATGGAGAGTGTTCTTACCGTCGTTCTTAATGACCACGCTCATCACACCGGGCCCCTTGTTGGGATGGGTGTGGGGCTCCACAGCAATGACCGTGCCGCTGACACTGGAATGGACCGGAGCGCCAATGAATCCCGCCTGCTCACCGATGAGCTGACCGACCTTCACAGTATCGCCGGGCTGGACCACAGGGTTAGCCGGTGCGCCAATGTGCATGGCCAGAGGGATAATCACGGTGTCGGGCTCGGGGAATTTCTGCAGAGCCAGATGCTCGGTGTATTCCTTGTTCTCCGTGGGATGAACGCCGCCGTAGAAGCCCTCGTACCGCTTGGCACGGGCTTCGGCTACATAGGCCTTGATCTCATCCACATTGGCCACGGAGTAGTCCCGCAGCTGGACCGGCTGATCGAGGAATTCCTTGGTTCTGCCCTGCTTTTCCAGACGCTGATAAATCTTTTCCCAGGCGCAGTCCTTCTTGGGGTCGATTTCACATTTGCCGTTCTTCGCGCCGCCGCACTGACCATTGACCAGACTCTTGGTGCAGTCCACAATGGGGCAGATACCGCCGGTGATGTTCAGATAGCACTGGGCACAGGCACCGCAGGTTTTCTTGGTCAGCGCCATGCCGTGATGACCGATGTAGTTCAGGGAGTTGGTTGCCGTGTAGACAGGAACTGGCTCCAAATCTGCCACGGTCTGCACGCCCAGGCCGCAGGAAATGACCACCACATTCTCGGTTCCTTCAGGCACAATACCCGCCAGCTTCTTTTCGGTCTGGACCTTGTTGCACAGGAAGTCTACCTTGATATTTCCGGTGATGTGCTTGCCCTGCTCTTGAGCAATGGCAGAAAAGTTACCGCACTCTGGCTCTTCGGTTGTGTTGAACTCCTTGAAGCACTTGTTACAGGAGATAACAAAGAAGTTATCCTTCCCTGCAAGTAAGCCTTCCAGCTCTTCCTTGCTCTTTAACACATACTTGGTATAATCCACCAAATATCACCTTCTTATTATTTTGTTCTTCGTTTGCAAGCAAACGATTACAACATGGATTATATCATACACACCATACAAATGTCCAGTATTATCCATGCTTTTTTTCGTCGTTTTTCCTTTTTTCTGCAAAGCATTGATAATCCTGTCTCATATCCGTATTGAGAAACGCAAATTCGGACAAAATCCACAGTTTTCAGGAATCATCGCTGGAAATAATTGTTCCTGGTTGACTTTCCCCGGAAACAAGTTATAATGAAATAGAACTGCAAAATAGGAGAAACGATCTATGAAGCCGCTTGTATTTCAAACAGATTTCGGCCTTGTGGACGGTGCGGTCAGCGCCATGTACGGCGTGGCTTACTGTGTCAACCCGGAGCTGAAAATTCACGATCTGACCCATGATATTACGCCTTACAACATCTGGGAGGCCAGTTACCGCCTGATCCAGACCATTGCCTACTGGCCGAATGACACGGTGTTTGTCTCTGTGGTCGATCCCGGCGTGGGCTCTACCCGTCGCAGTGTGGTGGTGAAGACAAAATCCGGTAAATATATTGTGACCCCGGATAATGGGACTTTGACCCATGTGATCCGCCTGGACGGAATTGAAGCTGCCCGGGAGATCGATGAGCATGTGAACCGTCTCCCCCGCTCCGGCGAAAGCTATACCTTCCACGGACGGGATGTTTACGCCTACACCGGGGCCCGGCTTGCCAGCGGCGTCATTGATTTTGAGGGCGTAGGACCGGAGCTGGATGTCAGTTCTCTGGTCAGCCTGCCCATTGTGGAGCCGTATCTCGACGGGAACGCGGCCTGCGGTACCATTGATGTGCTGGATGTCCGCTTTGGCAGCCTGTGGACCAATATCCCCCGAACCATGTTCCTGCAGACCGGAATCCAGTATGGGGACCGGGTGAGCATTACCATTGAGAACGACACCCGCACGGTTTACCGCAACATCATCCTCTTTGCCAAGAGCTTTGCGGATGTGTATGTGGGGGAAGCCCTGGCCTATGTGAACAGCCTGGACTGTGTCGCCATCGCCATCAACCAGGGCAGCTTCGCCAGGGCCTACAATATCGGCACCGGTAACTCCTGGCGCATCCGGATTGAGCCCTTCAAAGGGTTTTGAGCGCTGTTTTGGCAGTATGCCTGAACATAAAACGATCTATGGAGGAAGAATACAATGAAGAAGTTTTCCGTGAAAACCATCGTTGCCATCGGCATCGGCGCTGCCCTGTTCTTTGTTCTGGGCCGCTTCGTCGCCATTCCCAGCCCGGTTCCCAACACCAGCATCTCTGTGCAGTACGGCCTGCTGGCGTTCCTGTCTGTGGTTTACGGCCCTGTGGCAGGTGCGCTGATTGGCTTTATTGGTCATGCGCTGATCGACTTCAGCTACGGCTGGGGCGTATGGTGGAGCTGGGTTATCGCATCTGCCGTCTTCGGTCTGCTGATGGGCTTTGCTGCAAAGCTGCTGAAGATGGATGAAGCAGAGATGGGCAAAAAGGGCCTGATCAAATTCAACATCAGCCAGGTCGTCAGCCATGTGATCTGCTGGGGCGTTGTGGCTCCCGTTCTGGACATCCTGATCTACAGTGAGCCTCTGGACAAGCTGTTTGCTCAGGGTCTGGTAGCCGGTATCTCCAATGCCGTCACCACTGCCATCGTGGGCAGCCTGCTGTGCGTTGCTTACGCTGCCACCAAGACCAAGGCCGGCAGCCTGACCAAGGAGTAAGAAAACTCGTTTCAAAGGCAGGCGATATGCCTGCCTTTGTTCGTCAGGAGGTTTATATTTGGAAAAAGAAGCCATTATCTCCTTTGAAAACTTCGGTTTTCAATATACCGCCCAGGCAGAGCCTACTCTCTATGACATCAATCTGAAGATCCGCAAGGGGGAAAAGGTGCTGATCGCCGGTCCCTCCGGCTGCGGCAAGTCCACCCTGGCCCACTGTATCAACGGCCTGATCCCCAACTCCTACCCCGGCAAGATTACCGGCAGCCTGACTGTTGCGGGCAAGAATGCCCAGGAGCTGGGTTTGTTCGGTCTGTCCAAAACAGTAGGCACAGTGCTTCAGGATTCCGACGGCCAGTTCATCGGACTGACCGTTGCGGAGGATATTGCCTTTGCTCTGGAAAACGACTGCATTCCCACCGATGAAATGCACCAGCAGGTGGAAAAAATCGCGGAGCTGGTGGACGTGAAGCAGGTCCTGCATCACGCACCCCATGAAATCTCCGGCGGACAGAAACAGCGGGTAGGCTTAGGCGGCGTCATGGTGAACCAGGTGGATGTATTGCTGTTCGACGAGCCGCTGGCCAACCTGGACCCTGCCACCGGAAAACAGGCCATTGCGCTGATTGATGAAATTCAGAAGCGCACCGGCTGTGCGGTGGTTATCATTGAACACCGGCTGGAGGATGTGCTCTTCCGCCCGGTTGACCGGGTTGTTGTTATGGGCGAGGGCCGCATTTTGTACGACGACGCTCCGGACAAGCTGCTGTGTACAGACCTGCTGCACGCGTGCGGCATTCGGGAGCCGCTGTATGTCACTGCCCTGAAATATGCGGGCGTCCAACTGACGCCGGAAATGCGGCCTTCTTACCTGCCGGAACTGCGGCTGTCTGAAGATCAGAAGAAGCAGGTTCTGAGTTGGTTTGCCAAACAGCCTCCGGCAGAAAAAAAACAGCAGCAGGAGGTTCTGCTGCAGGCGGACAGCATTGATTTTACTTATGAGGGCGGGCACCATGCTCTGCGCGGAATCAGTGCCGTCATTCACAAAGGCGAGATGCTCAGCATTGTTGGCACCAATGGCGCGGGAAAGTCCACCTTCTCCAAGGTGATCTGCGGTTTTGAAAAGCCCCAGAGCGGCACATTGACACTGAACGGCACGGACTTAAGTACCTTAAGCATCAAGGAGCGGGCCGATCATATCGGCTATGTCATGCAGAACCCCAACCAGATGATCTCCAAAACCCAAATCTACGACGAAGTGGCCCTGGGACTTCGGAACCGGGGTGTTTCCGAGGAAGAAATCCGACCCCGGGTAGAGAAAACCCTGAAAATCTGTGGTCTGTATCCCTTCCGGAACTGGCCGGTTTCCGCCCTGAGCTACGGGCAGAAGAAGCGGGTCACCATTGCTTCCATTCTGGTGCTGGAGCCGGAAATGATCCTGCTGGATGAGCCCACAGCCGGTCAGGATCTGAAACACTACACGGAGATCATGGATTTCCTGGCGGAGCTGAACCGTCAGGGTGTCACCGTTGTGCTGATTACCCACGACATGCACCTGATGCTGGAATACACGCCGAGGGCCATTGTTTTCAACGCGGGCAAAGTCATTGCCGATCAATCCGCCGCCGAAGTTCTGAATTCCCCGCAGATCGTGGAGGCTGCCCATCTGAAGGAGACCTCTCTGTACCATCTGGCCCAGCAGTGCGGCATTGGCGATCCGGAGGAATTCACCCGGCGCTTTATTGTAAGAGATCGGGAGGTACGGAAACATGATTAATCTGTTTAACTACATCGACCGCCCCTCCCCTATCCACCGGCTCACCGGAGCATGTAAGCTGGTTTGCCTGATCGCCTGGTCTGTGGCAGCCATGACCAGCTTCTATACACCGCTGCTTATCTTCCTGACTGCGGCATCCCTGGTGCTGTTCCGGGTGGCAAAGCTGAAGGTGAAGGATATCTCCTTCATGCTGGGAATCATGGTTGTGTATATTGTGATGAACAATGTTCTGATCTTCCTGTTCAGTCCGGAGCACGGCACCAGCATCTACGGAACCCGAACGGTGCTGTTTCGCATTGCAGGTCCCTATGTGGTCACCGCCGAGCAGCTGTTCTATCACCTGAATGTCATTCTGAAAAACGCTTGCACCATTCCCATTGTTCTCCTGTTCGTCTGCACCACCAACCCTTCGGAGTTTGCCGCCTCCCTGAACCGCATCGGCGTCAGCTACCGGATCAGCTATGCGGTAGCCCTGGCCCTGCGCTATATCCCCGACATTCAGCGGGAATACCGGGACATCTCCCTGGCTCAGCAGGCAAGAGGTACGGAAATGAGCAAAAAGGCAAGTCTGGTAAACCGTCTGAAGGCCGCCAGTTCCATTCTGATCCCCCTGATTCTGTCCTCTCTGGACCGGATCGAGACCATTTCCAACGCCATGGAGCTGCGGGGCTTCGGAAAAGGGAAAAACCGCACCTGGTATTCTGGAAGAAAGTTCTCGAAGATGGATATTCTTTGCATGGTTGTGTGCGTTTTATTGGTAGTTCTATCTCTGACCCTGACCTTCCTCAATGGCGGGCGTTACTTCAATCCTTTTATTTAATCTGCACAGAGGAGGGGCTAAAATGAAATGTCCATATTGCGGCGTGGAAATGATTCACGGCTACTTAAACTGCGGGGCAGTTTTGTGGAGTGAAAAGAAACACAAGCTAAGCCTGACAACAGACAATAATGAACGGTATGCGCTTCAGTTGAAAAAGCCGCTGGTATCGCCGCATCATGTGCAAAGCGATTTGTGTCCCAAATGCAAAAGGATCATTCTGGACAGTTCCGGCTATAACAGCAATATAAACAGCCCGTTATGATCCCTGCTTTCGCCAAATCTCAAAAAACCATCTGCAAAGCCGAGAACTTTGCAGATGGTTTTATTTATTTCAGCATTTCCAGGAATTCGTCTTCCGTCAGAATGGGGATTCCCAGCTCCCGGGCCTTTCTTTCCTTGGAACCGGCGTTTTCTCCGACCACCACAAAGCTGGTCTTCTTCGACACGGAGCCGGCGGCCTTGCCGCCAAGAAGCTCGATCTTTTCCGTGGCTTCCTCCCGGGTAAACTTGCTGAGGGCGCCGGTCAATACGAAGGTCTTTCCGGCAAACCGGGCATCCGTGATGACCCGCCTGCTTTCAAAGTTCACTCCGGCCTGCCGCAGACGCTCCACCAAGTGCCTTGACTGCTCCTGGCTGAACCAGTCGTGAATGCTTTCCGCCGTGACGCCGCCCACGTCGGGGACCTCGGTCAGTTCCTCCACCGAGGCCGCCATCAGGGCGTCCAGGCTTCCGAAGGTGGAGGAGAGCACCTTGCCGGTCTTCGCGCCCACCTGACGGATGCCCAGGGCGTAGATCAGGCGGCTGACGTCCTGCTGCTTGCTGGCCTCGATGGCTGCAAGCAGCTTTTTCGCCGCGGTGGAACCGGATTTCCACAGACTCTTGATGTCCTCCAGGGTCAGATAGTAGATATCTGCCGGGGAATGGATCAGCCCCTTTTCGATCAGGCTTTCCACAATGGCGGAGCCCAGGCCATCAATGTCCATGGCATCCCGGCTGACGAAATGGGCAATGTTCCGGCTGAGCTGGGCGGGGCACTCCGCGCCGGTACAGCGCAGGAATGCGCCGTCCTCGTCCTTCTCTACTTTCGCGCCGCAGACGGGGCAGCGTTGTGGCAGAAAATAGGGTTGGGTTCCCTCGGGCCGCTTGGAAAGATCCACCTCCAGGATTTCCGGGATGATCTCCCCTGCCTTACGGATCAGGACGGTGTCCCCGATGCGGATATCCCGTTCCCGGATAAAGTCCTGATTGTGCAGCGTGGCGTTGGTGACGGTAGTACCCGCCAGTCGGACGGCACGGACCACCGCTTTGGGGGTCAGAACGCCGGTCCTGCCCACCTGGACCACAATGTCCTCCACCACGGTGGGCTTGATCTCCGGAGGATATTTGTAAGCCGCTGCCCACCGGGGGAACTTTGCAGTGAAGCCCAGCCGCTCCCGCTGGGCGAGGTCATCCACCTTAATGACTGCGCCATCGATATCACAGATCAGCTTCTCCCGGTTTTCGTTGATGGACAGCACTTCCGCGTCGATCTCGGCGATTTGGGACAGCTTTTTGTGGGGGATCACTTTGAATTTTAAGTCTTTCAGATACTCCAGGGACTGGGTATGGCTGGTAAACTCCACGCCCTCCGCCAGCTGGACATTGAAAACATAGATATCCAATCCTCGCTTGGCAGCGATTTTGGGATCCAGCTGCCGCAGAGAGCCCGCAGCGGCGTTTCTGGGATTGGCAAACAAAGGCTTCCCTTCCGCCTCCTGCCGGGCGTTCAGCTTCTCAAAGCTCTTTTTGGGCATGAACACTTCTCCCCGGACGATGAGCCGGGGCGGCGCGTTTTCCAGAGACATAGGAATTGCGTGGATGGTCTTCAGGTTTTCCGTCACATCTTCGCCCACATTGCCGTCGCCCCGGGTCGCGCCCCGGACAAATTGACCGTCCACATATTCCATCGCCACAGAAAGGCCGTCGATTTTGGGCTCCACGGAAAACGCCACATCCTTCTCAGAAGAAATGGTCTTTTCCAGGAAGTCATTCAGCTCTTCCATGCTGAATACGTCCTGCAGGCTCATCAGAGGCACCGGGTGGGTCACTTTCTCAAACTGGCTCAGGGCTTCCCCGCCCACCCGCTTGGTGGGAGAATCCGCTGCGGCCAGCTCCGGATGGACCGCTTCCAATTCCTCCAATTCCCGGAGCAAACGGTCATATTCATAGTCTTCCATAGTGGGGTCATCCAGAACATAGTAACGATACCCCGCCTCTTTCAGAAGGGCTGTCAGCTCCTCAATTCTCTCTTTGGGATTCATAATTTCCTCCGGTTTGTAAAAATGTTGTGGGGACTTCCCCTACGATCACCGTCTGGGCTACCACCACCTCACTGGTGACGGTAAAACTGCTGGTCTCTCCCAAAACAAGCACTGCCACATCCACACTGACCTCCATGGTCAGCTGGTGCAGGGTTTGGTTGATCCCCGCCTGGGAAAAGGCGCTGACAAAGCCAGCATCCGAGTTGCGGATGGACAGGATATGTACCGGGATGGCAGGCCCCTTTCCGGAAAACAGCTCCGGCAGAAACAGACTGCCCAGGGGGATGCCGATGTCTGAGGTGTCCAAGGCCAGAATTTCATCGTTGATGATATTCAGAATATCCGTTTTCAGGCGGTTCACTTCACTCATATTGGTTTTCAGGGCGGTGATCCTGCCATTCAGGTCCTTTTCGAAATACACGATCCGGTCATACTGGATGACCCCTTCGGCGATCTGCTTGGCAATGGCGTCGTTGGTCAGGTCCGAAGTGGTATTCTTCACCTGGGTTTCGGCCAGCTCCCGGATCACATCCCGGTAACGGCTGCGCAGCATCAGAAACGCTACCGCAGCGGCTACCAGAAGAACAAAGACAAAATACAACAATTTCCGAAGCCGCCGGCGCATAACCATCCCTCCCGGGAAAGCATATGCGCTTTGGATTGGAAGATTACAGCTTTTTCATATGGGCGGAAGCGGTCTTCGCCATAAGCCGCTTGGTGCCAATGTCGTCAAAGGCAATCTCCAGCAGGGCATCTCCGCCTGTTTTCACGACGGACAGCACCATGCCCCGGCCAAAGGCGGCGTGCATGACCATATCCCCCTGGTTCAGGTCCAGATAAGGGGCTTTCTCGCCGGAAACAAGGGGGCTCTCCGGATGCTTCACCGGCTGTTTTTGCGGGGCTCTGTAGGGAGAACGGTAGCCGGAGGCACCTGCATATCCATAGCCGTTTTCCGGCTGCTTCCGGTAACCGCCTTTTTTGACGATACATTCCTCCGGGATCTCTTTCAGAAACCGGGAGGGCAGGGACGCGGAGGTCCGGCCGTAGATCATACGCTGCCTGGCATAGCTGATGGTCAGGCTTTGCTTGGCCCGGGTGATGGCCACATAGCACAGCCGCCGCTCCTCCTCCATCTCCTCCGCGTCACCGATGGCCCGCATCCCGGGGAACAGGCCGTCCTCAAAGCCCACCAGAAATACATGGGGAAATTCCAGGCCCTTGGCAGAGTGCATGGTCATCATGACCACAGCATCGTCTCCCGCGTTGTACTCCTCCAGATCGGTATACAGGGCAATCTCCTCCAGGAATCCGGCCAGGGTGGGAACCTCGGCGTTCTCCACATAGGCAAGAATACTGGATTTTAATTCCCGCACGTTCTCCAGCCGGGTTTTGTTTTCCTCGGTGTCCTTGGAATTCAGCATATCCACATATCCGGTGCGGATCAGCAGCTCGTCGTAGAAATCCGGCAGGCTCATTCCCTCGTCCAGAAGCTGTGCCATGCCCTCGAGCATTGCGGAAAACTGCAGCAGCTTCATGGCGGATTTCTCCAGCGGCGCATAGGAATAGGGATCGGAAACCACACTGTACAGCGGCTTCTGTTCCGCCTCCGCCAAACGCTGAGCGGTATCAATGGTTTTGTTTCCCAAGCCTCTTGGCGGGTTGTTGATAATGCGCGTCAGCCGCAGATCATCCGCCCGGTTGTTGATGACGCACAGATAGGCCAGCATGTCCTTGACTTCGGCCCGGTCAAAGAACCGGGTGCCGCCAAAGACGCGATAGGGAATTCCATTGCGCTTCAGGGCATATTCCAACGCGTTGGACTGAGCATTGGTGCGGTATA
Source organism: Faecousia sp. (assembly GCA_051867395.1). Lineage (GTDB taxonomy): Bacteria > Bacillota > Clostridia > Oscillospirales > Oscillospiraceae > Faecousia. The sequence continues at coordinate 45,480 of JBJDYN010000031.1, forward strand.
GAATGGCAAAATCTTTAAAGTTCTTTCCTTTGGAGCCAGCCAAAATCTGTCCGGCAACAAAATTGCCCTCCACCTTCTCGTCGGAAGCTTCGTAGACCGTAATGGGATCCCCCTGGCCGTTGTCCGTCCAGAGGCGCTTGCCCTTGCGGGCAACATTATGGGAAATCACGGCGTTGGCCGCGTTCAGAATGGCCTGGGTGGATCGATAATTCTGTTCCAGGCGGATGACCCGGGAACCACGGTACTGCTTTTCGAAGTTCAGAATGTTTTCAATGGTGGCCCCACGGAACCGGTAGATACTCTGGTCGTCGTCGCCAACCACGCAGATGTTTTCGTAGCCCCCTGCCAGAAGCGCGGTCAACAGATACTGCATATGGTTGGTGTCCTGATACTCGTCCACCAGCACATACTTAAATTTCCGTTGATAATACTGCCGCACATCCTCGTTTTCCTGCAGAAGCTGCACGGTTACGTAGATGATATCGTCAAAATCCAGGGCATTGTTGTCCTTCAGCTGGATCTGGTACTTTTCGTAAGCACGGGCAATGTGCTGCGCCCGGATATCACTGCTGCGCTCCGCTCGCTCCAGCATCTCCTGGGGAGAAACCATTTCGTCCTTTTCCCGGCTGATGGCGCCAAGGACATACTTGGGCGGGAAAGTTTTGTCGTCCAGACCCATATCCTTGAGGATCTCTTTCATGATCCGTTCTGAATCGGAGGTGTCATAGATAGTAAAGTCCCTGGTATATCCCATCCGCTCGATATCCCGGCGCAGGATTCGGCAGCATGCGGCGTGGAAGGTCATGGCCCAAATGTCCTGGGCATTTTCTCCCAAAAGCGAAGCCAGCCGTTCCTTCATCTCGTTGGCCGCTTTGTTGGTAAACGTAATAGCAAGGATGCTCCAGGGCACCGCCGGTTCCACCGCACATAGGGTATCTGCCCGCCAGCGGTCATATTCGGAAAGGTCTTCCCCAAGATTCTCCAGGAAAAGGACATCCTCCTCTGTGACCGTGTCGGGTATTTCGCTGCTGTCGCTGCCACGGCCAAAGCGCATGAGATTCGCAATCCGGTTGATGAGAACCGTAGTCTTTCCGCTGCCCGCACCGGCCAGCAGCAAAAGTGGTCCTTCCGTTGTTAATACGGCTTCCTGCTGCATATCGTTCAGCTGGGCAAACTGGCTGGCAATATAGCGCCGCCGGGCAGTCAGAAACCGGGAATTTAGTTGTTCGTTCATAGTCGCACCTGTTCCAATCTAAGATGCGACTATTTTAGCGCATTTTTCCCAAAAGGTAAAGATGTAAATTATTTATTATGCCATCAGCTCCCTCAGCATGGCCAGGGCTTTTTTCTCGATCCGGGACACCTGCACCTGGCTTACATCCATGACTTTCGCCACACGCTGCTGAGTCAGGCTGTGGAAATACCGCAGCTGGATCACCAGCTTTTCCCGCTCCGGCAGGGCATCGATGGCCTGCCGGAGGGCGATTTTTTCCACCATCCGCTCCTCCGATTCCGTATCTGTCAGAATATCTTCCAGAGAGAAGCCCTCGTCTCCGGTTTCCCGCTGGATGGATTCGGTAGCCGCGGTGGCGGTTTCCGCCAGAGCAATCTCTTCTGGGGAAAGTCCGGTCTGCCGGGAGATCTCTTGTATGGTGGGTTCCCGTCCCAAAGCTGTTGTCAGACGGTTTCTGGTGGATTTGATGGCAGATGCCTGTTCTTTCAGGCTGCGGGAAACCTTAACCGCCCCGTCATCCCGCAAAAATCGTCGAATCTCCCCGGCGATTTTGGGGACTGCGTAGGTAGAGAACTGTGTGCCGTATTCCAGATCAAATCCTTCCACCGCTTTGAGAAAGCCCAGCGCTCCCAATTGGTACAGGTCATCCGGCTCCGTTCCCCTTCCCAGAAACCGCCTGGCCACTGACCAGATCAGCCCGGAGTTTTCCTCTACCAGGGTCTGGGTGGCATCCCGGTCCCCTGCCTGGGATCGGGCAATCAGTTCCTCCGGCGTGCTCATTGCCGCCGCTGGAGCTTCCGGCGCATATGTACTGTGGTGCCCTTCCCCGGTTTTGATGTAATCTCCAGGCTGGTCATGAAGCTTTCCATAATGGTGAAGCCCATGCCGCTGCGTTCGTTGCCCCCTGTGGTATAGGTTGGACGCCGGGCCTGCTCAATATCAGGGATGCCCACCCCCTTGTCCTTCACCACAATGTCCAGTACGGAGTCCTTCAGGATCCGGCAGCGCAGGGTGATATTGCCCAGTTTTTCGGGATAGGCATGGACAATGCAGTTGGTCACCGCCTCGGAAACCGCCGTCCGGATATCCCCCAGTTCCTCCAAGGTAGGGTCCATCTGGGCAGCAAAACAGGCCACCGCTGAACGGGCAAAGGCTTCATTTGCGGACTTGCTGGGAAAGTCCAGAATCATATAGTTGTCGAATTTCATGAGACTGCCTCCTTGATCTCCACCAATTTATCGATTCCCGACGCTCGGAACACACGCATTGGCTGGGGCGCGATTCCCGTCAGCAAAAGTTGCCCCTCGATTTGGGTCATACACCGCAGGGCGTTGATGACCACAGCAATCCCCGAAGAATCCACAAAGGAGACTTCCTGAAAGTCCAGAACGCAGACCTGGGGTGTATAGGCCTCGATTTTGGCGGCAATGGCCTGGATATAGGCTTTGGCGCAGTGATGGTCAATCTCACCGGTCAGCGCCACGGTCAGCCGGCCCTCCTCCAAAAAACTGGTAAAGTGCATGTTTATTTCCTCCTTAGCAATTTGCTGCAATCAGTATAGTAAACTGCGAACTATTTTTCAGTCGGAATCGGGTGCAAAAAAAGAAAACCGACAGTTCCCCTGCCGGTTGAAAAATTCTACCTTTTCGCTCAGTCTGCTATACTTATGGCACAAGTCCCCCGGAAACTCCAGAGGCTTTCGGCTTGTATTTTGCTTTGACGGTGAAGGCCCATTCTGCGGATGCTGGCTGCTGGGGTCCTCATTCCGAAAAAACATCATCTTTCATTTTTACAAAAAAGAAAGTCGGCGGTATACTGGAGGTATCCCCCAAAATTTGAGGTGTTTCATGGCAAAGCAAGGAACCATGGATCTGACCCAGGGCAGACCCATCAAGGAGATTCTTATATTCTCTCCTCCCCTGGTTATGGGAACCCTGTTTCAGCAGCTGTATTCCTTCGTCGATACCGTGATGGTGGGGCGTCTCATCGGAGAGGATGCTCTGGCAGCAGTGGGTACTACCTATTCTCTGCCCTTTCTGACCATCGGATTTGTACAGGGCACTTGTGTTGGCTTCCCGGATATTTAGGAAATGCTTCTCATATGTTTGAGAAATGTTAATTTGCTTTCTTCTTAGAAACTGAGGTCTTAACCACATGTAAAAAACACCCATAGAAACCACTCAGATTGGCTTCTATGGGTGAATCAGAACCTCATGAATCCCCATTTCCCCGGCTTTTTCCAGCGCAAGCTTCAGCAGCAGCGTACCATATCCTTTGTTCCACTGGGAATACCGGATGCCATAGCCGATATGGCCGCCATACCGCAGTAGTGCGTCGGTTAGTCTGTGACGAATACTAACCTCCCCAAGGAACACCTGTCTCTCGTCATCCACCAACCAGTAAAAGTCCGCCCCAACCCTGTTCGGTTTCAGATTGCGCTCAAACTTATAGTTGTCGAATTTCTCAAGAATGTCACAGTCCGTTCCGTCGGAAAAAGAATATGACCTGACTTGATTATGGATATATTCGTCATTCGCTTCCCTATAGGATCTCAAATACTGCTCATTTGGCGCGAGAAGCTTAACCATATTTCCTCCCTATTAAAAAAACTGGACACCAATTCGGCATCCAGTTTTGGCGGAGTGAGAGGGATTTGAACCCTCGCGCGCTTTTTAGACGCCTACTCCCTTAGCAGGGGAGCCCCTTCGGCCTCTTGGGTATCACTCCGAATCAAAAAAAGTATTTACTTGATTGCCAAAGTATTTTAGCATAGACTGACAGATTTGTCAAGCGGTAAATCGAAGGTTTTTGCCCCAATACCGGTAACTTCGTCCAGTGCCTTAACAGCCTCTTTCCGTCGCTGTCCATGTGATTGTCAATTCACAGGCAGTAAGAAAGAAGCAGTATTTCATTTCCTGATAAAAGACCAGGGAAGTTCCAACCGTCCTGGTCTTTTTACACTGATATTCAATAAAAAAGTCTAATTCGAAGAATTGAAGTTTTTATATGAAGATCATTGCAAGACGAGTTTTTGTGATTTTCTATTTCGAAAAACACGAAAACAGCAACGCCGCATGGCAGTGCATATCTATATAGAAAATCAAAGGATATAAGTATTAGGGAAGCTCTGAATAGATCGGCAAGTGCTGACTGCGAGAGATTTTTCTTCAGCCGAAAGTTTCAAAAGTAGAGGAATACTGGATGTATTTCCCACTTTTGAAACTGCAGGTCTGAAGGAAAAGATCCGCTGCTCAGCCGCAGACGATTTGTTCAGAGATTCTTTAGGAAAAGAGGATTTCCTGTCCATGGCGAAGGAACCACACCTCCCGCATCCGGTCCATAAATTCCGGCAGATTGGCAGGAGATACCACATCCTCCGGCCGCTCCTCCTGAAGCCAAGGCACTTCCAGTTCCCCGACCCACAGCAGGAACGTATTGTCATCCTCCGCCTCCGGAAGAATGGGAACACCGTCTACAAACAGCTCTGTCTCTCCCCATTCCAGAATCTGTCCCTGAACCCGGTAGCAGGCCAGCATCAAAGTCGGCTCAAAGGGCATCAGCTCCGATGGACCGGCAATATGAACGCCGAACTCCGCCAGAAAGGGGCGGAGCTTGGGGTGGGCCATGTCCACCGTGTCATAGTAATTTTTACAGTAGGCGCACTCGCAGTGATCGGAAGCATTTTGGGTCGTCTGTACACGGGTGGCTTCCACATCCACCCGGAACCGCCAGTCGGACAATATCAGAATCAAGGGACTTACTCCTTAACGACCGACAGAATTTGACGCACCAGCTCATCCCGCCCGTTCCCTTTCTCCGCAGAGAAAGGAATCACCGGGCAGCCTTCAGGCAGATTCAGATCTTCCCGGATGGTCTTCAGGTTGGGCTCCAGCTCACTTTTTTTCAGCTTGTCCATCTTATTGGCTACCACTACAAAAGGACAGCCGGTTTCCAGAAACCAGTTTGCCATGGTGATGTCATTGTTTGTGGGAGGATGGCGGTAGTCCACGATCAGGACACCGAGATCGATTCGGCCGGCGGCAAAATAATCGTCCATCAGCTTGCCCCAGCGGCCCTTTTCCTGCTGGGATACCTTGGCAAAGCCATAACCGGGCAGATCCACGAGATAACATTTCTGATCAATGACAAAATAGTTTACATGGATGGTTTTCCCGGGCTTGTCCCCTACCCTGGCATAGTTCTTGCGCTGGAGCAACCGGTTGATGACGGAAGATTTTCCCACGTTAGACTTCCCGGCAAACGCGATCTCCGGCAGGCGATTTTTGGGAAAATCTTTGGGGGATGCGGCAGAAATCAAAAAATCCACATTCTGAAAGTTCATATGTCACCTCGTTACTGCCGCAATTCCGGTTTCCGGGGCTTGCTCTTGACGTCGCTGGGAATATCCGCCAGGATGATGGGATTCAGTTCCGCAGAACGGTTCAGTGCGGCATCCAGCACCGTGTCCATAGTCTGGGCGCTGATAAAATTCAGCTGACGGCGGACGGTCTGATCGATTTCCTCCAGATCCCGCTCGTTGTCCTTGGGAATAATCACCGTGTGGACACCATGACGCAGAGCCGCCATGGTCTTTTCTTTCAGTCCGCCGATCCGCATAACACGTCCACGGAGGGAGATTTCTCCGGTCATGGCAATATCCCGGCGGACAGTGGCGCCGGTCAGCGCCGAGACCATAGCCGTGCAGACGGTAACGCCTGCGGAGGGACCGTCCTTGGGAACCGCGCCCTCCGGGAAATGGACATGGATGTCCTTGTTCTTGTAGAAATCAGGAGCCACACCAAGCTTTTGCGCGTTGGCCCGGATATAGCTGAGGGCCGCGTGGGCGGATTCTTTCATAACGTCGCCCAGGTTGCCGGTCAGCTCCAGCTTGCCGCTGCCGTCCATAACATTGACTTCCACTTCCAGGGTCTCGCCGCCAACGCTTGTCCAGGCAAGACCGGTAACCAGCCCCACCTGATCTGTACAGGGCAGACGATCCGGCAGGTACTTGCGGACGCCCAGATAGCTTTCCAGATTGGTGCCGGTGACGGTAAGCTTCTTCGGGGTCTCCTGGGATACGATCTCCATGGCAGCCTTCCGGCAAATCTCGCCGAATGCCCGCTCCAGATTCCGGACGCCGGATTCCCGGGTGTAGCAGGAGATGATCTCCCGGATGGCATCATCGGTGACACGAAGCTGCTGCTTTTTCAGGCCGTGTTTTTTCAACTGCTTGGGGATCAGGTGATTTTTCGCAATCATCAGCTTTTCTTCATCGGTATAGGAGCCAAGCTCGATGACCTCCATGCGGTCCAGCAGAGGCCTGGGAACGGTGTCGAGGGTGTTGGCAGTAGTGATGAAGAGAACGTCGGACAGGTCAAAGGGAATCTCCAGATAGTGGTCACGGTAGGCATGGTTCTGCTCAGCGTCCAGGACCTCCAGCAGAGCGGCGCTGGGGTCTCCCCGGTAGTCGGAGCCCATCTTGTCGATCTCGTCCAGCAGCAGAACAGGATTGCAGCTGCCGGCCTGGGACATGGCGGTCATGATCCGGCCGGGCATGGCGCCCACATAGGTCTTCCGGTGGCCCCGGATATCCGCTTCATCATGGACACCGCCAAGAGAGATTCTGGCCATCTTCCGGTTCAGACTCCGGGCAATGGAATAGGAAATGGAGGTCTTACCCACACCGGGAGGCCCAACCAGGCACAGGATCTGAGGCGGCATTTCCGGAGCCATCTGACGCACGGCGATGGTTTCCAGAATCCGCTCCTTCACTTTCTCCAGCCCAAAGTGGTCGTGCTCCAGAACCTTTCTGGCAGCGGCCACGTCCACACGCTCCTTGGTCTTTTTATTCCATGGAAGCTCCAGAACAGTGTCCAGATAGTTGCGCAGCACAGCACCCTCGGAGGATCCAAAGGGCTGCTTTTTCAGGCGATCCACGTCCTTAAGAAGCTTCTTCTCGGTGTCCTCCTCCAGATGCAGACTGCGGATGTTTGCGGTATAGGCTTCAAACTCGTTTTCCTCGTCGCTTTCGCCCAGCTCGTCCCGAATCACCTTGATCTGCTCCCGCAGATAGTAGTCCTTCTGGTTCTGATCGATGGCAGCATGGGTTTTTTCCTGGATCTCCGCCTCCAGACGCAGCATCTCTACCTCCTGCCGCAGCAGGCGAACGGCGCTTTCCAGACGGCGGGTGGGATTCAGCTGGCAAAGAAGCTTCGCCTTGTCCTGGAATTCAATACCGGAATTCTGGGCAATGGAGTCAGCCAGGAAGCCGTCGCTTTCACTGGCCATCATCCGCAGCTGGATGGCCTGGGCGGGATGCTCGGACATCTGCAGATACAGGCCGTAAAGGGAATTGGCCTCCCGGCGCAGGGCATGGGAGCGCAGCGAATCTGCCGTCTCCGGGATAGGCACCGCTTCCACGGTTCCCAGTAGGAATGGATCACTCTGTTCCAGCTCCGTAATTTTGGCACGGCAGATACCGGTCACCAAAACCCTGAGGTTTTCCCCCTGGGATTTCAGGACCTGCTTGACCTTGGCAACAGTGCCGATGGCATACAGGTCCTTCAGTTTCGGATCATCCTCCAGAAGGTCTTTCTGGGGGATCAGCATCAGGGTCTGATCCTGCTTCATGGCCGCTTCCAGAGCCAAAACGGACTTATTGCGGCCTACATCAAAATGAACAGTCTGTTCAGGGAAAACAGCCAGTCCCCGGAGGGCCAGAATGGGCATTTTCCCGGCATACAAAGTTTCTGTCAAGGGAGTTCCCTCCTTTAGGAAAAAAAGGGGGTAGAAGAACTACCCCCTTAACTATAAGATTATCGTTTTCCGGAGAGCATTTCTCTGGGATGCGCAGCGTCCCGCACGATGATAGGATCGCCGTCATTGATAGATTCCGGCGTGATAACCACCTTCTTGATGGACAAATCCGACGGAATCAGGAACATGATGCTGGTCATGACCTTTTCCATGATTGCCCGCAGTCCTCTTGCACCGATCTGGCGGTCCAATGCTTTCTGCGCAATTTCCAGCAGCGCTTCATCCGTGATCTCCAGCTCCACGCCATCCATGGCAAGAAGCGCCTGATACTGCTTGGTCAGCGCGTTCTTCGGTTCCACCAGGATGCGGACCAGATCATTCTGGGTCAAGCTTTTCAGGGTAGTGATCATGGGCATACGTCCTACCAGCTCCGGGATAATGCCGAATTTCAGCAGATCATGGGGCTCCACCTGGGAAAACAGATTCCCCACATCCCGCTCATTCTTGCTCATGACCGGTGCATCAAATCCGATGGCACTCTTATCCGTGCGCTTTTCGATGATCTTGTCCAGCCCATCAAAAGCACCGCCGCAAATAAAGAGAATGTTGGTGGTATCCACCGGGATGGTCTCCTGCTGTGGATGCTTCCGACCTCCCTGAGGCGGGACATTGGCAACGGTACCCTCCAATATCTTCAGCAGGGCCTGCTGGACACCTTCACCGGAAACATCCCGGGTGATAGAGGTATTTTCGCTCTTGCGGGCGATTTTATCCATTTCATCAATGTAAATAATCCCCCGCTGAGCCAGTTCCACATCAAAGTCAGCAGCCTGCAGAAGCCGCAGGAGGATGTTCTCCACATCATCGCCCACATAGCCAGCCTCCGTCAGGGTAGTTGCGTCGGCAATGGCAAAGGGGACATTCAGGATCTTTGCAAGGGTCTGGGCGAAGAGCGTCTTTCCGCTGCCGGTAGGACCAATCAGAAGGATGTTGCTCTTCTGCAGCTCCACATCGGAAGCTCCGCCAAAGTAGATGCGCTTATAATGGTTGTATACCGCAACGGACAGGGCTACCTTAGCGTCATCCTGACCGATAATATAGTGATCCATGAAGGACTTGATCTCCATGGGGGTAGGAAGCTTCTCCGGCGCCTTGAGGTCGGTGGAGCCATCCATGTCATATTCATCCCGCAGCAGATCGCTGCAGGCAGCCACACAATCGCTGCAGATATACACCCCAGGACCGGCAATCAGCCGTGACGCCTGGTTCTCCCGCTTTCCGCAGAAGCTGCAGCGAATCGGCTGCTCGGGTTTCTTTGCCATGAACCTGGTACCTCGTTTCTTTGTTTTTTAGTGGTGTTCCAGAACCCGGTCGATCAGGCCGAAAGCCAGAGCCTCATCAGCGGTCATAAAATTATCGCGCTCGCAGGCTGCGGTGACTTCTTCCACGCTCTTGCCGGTGTTTTCCGCCAAAATACGGTTCATCCGGGTCTTGACGGTTTCCAAACGCTTCATGTGGATGGCCATATCCGTGATCTGACCCTGGGTACCGGCAGAAGGCTGGTGGATCATGATCTCGGAATTGGGCAGAGCCATACGCTTGCCCTTGGCGCCAGCGCTCAGAAGGAACGCACCCATGGAGGCGGCCAGGCCGACACAGATGGTAGCCACATCGCACTTGATGTACTGCATGGTGTCGTAGATCGCCATACCGGCTGTCACGCTGCCGCCGGGGCTGTTGATATAGAACTGGATGTCCTTGTCGGGGTCCTGGGCTTCCAGATACAGAAGCTGGGCTACTACCAGGGAAGCGGTGGTATCGTTGACCTCCTCGGACAGGAAAATAATGCGGTCATTCAGCAGACGGGAGAAAATGTCGTAGCTGCGCTCACCGCGGCTGGTCTGCTCAACAACATAGGGTACTAAACTCATGGTGATGTCTCCTTTCATAGGGTTTGAAACATTCTAACCATTGGAGAGGAAGGTTATTCCTCTTCGGGAAAATAGACGATCTTACTCCTCGGTCTTCTCTTCCGCCTTGGGGGCCACGGCGACGGCGGAGTCCACAATAACCTTCACGGCCTTGCGGGTGGTCAGGCTGCCGGTGATCTCGCCCATGGGGACCATCTCCTTGACCTTGTCCAGCTCCAGCTGATACTGGTCAGCCAGGGACTGGAACTCAGCCTCGATCTCCTCATCGGTGACGGACAGTCCCTCGACCTCCACGATCTTCTCCAGGGTGACGCTGATCTTGGCCTGCTTCTCAGCAGCAGGACGGAACGCATTGCGCATGGTGCTGACGTCGCCGCCCATCATCTGGGCATACTGCTCCATGGAGTAGCCGCTCATCTGCAGCTGATAGGCAAAGCGCTCCATCTGAGTATCCAGCTCCGCCTCCACCAGGGCCTTGGGCATATCCACGGTGGTGTTTTCAGAAGCCTTCTCCACAGCAGCCTGCTCAAAAGCGGACTGGATCTGCTTCTCGGCCTTCTCCAGAGCCTTGGCACGGATGTCGGCCTTCAGCTCCTCCAGGGAGTCGAACTCAGAAACGTCCTTGGCAAACTCATCATCCTGCTCAGGGACGTTGGTGACAGTGACCTTGTTCAGCTTCACATGGAACACAACTGCCTTGCCGGCCAGCTCGGCGTGGTAGTCCTCGGGGAAGGTGATGTCGATATCCTTCTCCTCGCCAGCGGTCATGCCCACGATCTGCTCCTCAAAGCCGGGAACAAACTGGCCGGAACCAAGCTTCAGGTCAAAGTTGTCGCCCTTGCCGCCCTCAAAAGGAACGCCGTTGTCGAAGCCTTCGAAGTCGATGTTGGCGGTATCGCCCATCTCGGCAGGCCGCTCCACGGTCTCGGTGGAAGCCACATTCTGGGCCATGCGATCCAGTTCGGACTGAACCTGGGCATCGGAAACGGCAGCTTCGGCCTTCTCCACCTCCAGGCCCTTATACTGGCCCAGAGTGACCTCAGGATAGACTTCAGTGGTCAAGGTCAGGGTGACGATGTTGTCATCGCTGATCTGCATATCCGCCAGGCTGGGACGGCCAATGGCCTTGAAGCCCTCCTGCCCCGCAATGGCGAAGTCGTAAACCTCAGGGAAAATCTCATCCAGGCCGTCTTCATAGAAAACATGAGCGCCGTACAGGGTCTCAATCATCTTCCGGGGTGCCTTGCCCTTGCGGAAGCCGGGGATCTGGATGTTCTTGCGGGCCTTCATGTAAGCCTTATTGACACCGGACTCCATCAGTTCCTTGTCGATCTCTACAACGACGGTAGCCTCGTTGCCGTTTCTTTCAATGCTCTTAACGTTCATTTACTGTAATCCTCCTAAATTGGTTCGCATAACGATACCATTTTATTTATTTTTTCATAGCCGGTCTATTCTATCAAAATATGATGGTTTTGTCCATAGTTTTCTGAAAATTCTTTTAAAAAATTACGGTATAGGGACGGAAGCCGATGTAATCCGCCGACACGAGCCGATATTCCACACCGTCCCACAGGCCTTCCATGGCAAGCTTATGGCTGCCGCCGTGAAGATGACCGTAAAAACACCGGCGGACATCATACTGTTTCAGCAGGTCCAGAATCTCCGGACATTCGTAACCTTTATACCGGGGGGGATAATGGAGGAACACCAACTTGGACCGCTCCCCCGCCGCTTTCAGGGAAGCCTCCAGGCGGATCAGCTCCCGCTTAAAGACCTTCTCATCGTGCTGACCGCTTCGTTCCTCCTCAAAAAACCAGCCCCGGGTACCGCAGATTGCATAATCGCCGTAGGAATAGCAGTTGTTGTTCAGCAAGTGCAGATTTTCAAATTCGTTTTCCTTGCAGAACTTTTCGAATTTGGCGGCAGTGCTCCACCAATAATCATGATTTCCCTTCAAAAGAATTTTCTTTCCGGGGATTTCATTGATCCAGGCAAAATCCGCCTGAGCGCTCTGCAGATCCAGGGCCCAGCTCAGATCCCCAAGCAAAACCGTGGTATCTTCCGGCCGGATGACGGACAGCCCCGCTTTCAGCTTGTCCATATACCCAACCCAGGCACCGCCAAAAATATCCATAGGCTTCGGTGCCCCAAGACATAGATGCAGATCACCGATGGCATACAGTGCCATAGGACACCTCCCTTTTGTGATATCAAATCCGGTTTTTCAGCTCCTCCTCAGAAATACCCAGCATGGATGCTACTGTTTGGGCATTGTACAGAGGACCTTTTTCTGCCAGAACGAGACAAGGCCCCGTCCGGCCTGTTTTGGCCCGGTAGTCCTGCATCCCCGCATAGGCCAGAGCCGCGGAGGGCGAAAGAATATAGCCGTGGGTCCGGTAAACGCTGGGAATGGTGATCTCCAACCGCTGACTGCTGACGACGCTGACATGCAATCCCTTGCGCAGTTGTGCGAGTACAGCATCGTTCGGACAGTACAGACCGCCCCTTCCGCAGACATCCAGATACCGCTGGACTTCCAGCGTACCGCCGCATTCGTAAATCAGCCGCTCCAGGTTCTCCGGCAGAGCCACATCCGCCTCCGGAATGGCTGTGGGAATGCTGAGAACGTCCGTACGCAGCTGACCATGGCAAATCAAATCCCATAAACTGTTGTTTTCGTTGCAGCAGCAGACCAGATTGCCGATGGGCAGTCCCCACTGCCGTGCATACCAGGCGCTGATGGGCGCGGAAAAGTTCCCGGATAACAAAGCGATATCCCACATCTGGTCCATACCGGCATGTTTCAGTTCCCCAAAGATGCCGAACAATACCGCAATACGGACTGCAATCCTGGGCCAATCTCCCAGGTCTCCTGGCTGACCATCCTGCAAACGGGCCGTAATGTTTCGCACCGTCCGTTCAAAGTCCCACTGTGTGTTGTGCCAGGTCTCCGCCATGACAATCCGGTGGGATAAGCTTTCCAACCGTACCGGATACCGGCCCGCACAGAAATCCACATCCCAGCCGGACAGCCTGGTCTGAAACAGCAGATTCAGGATATCCGCGACCCGCTGGTTGAAGGGCTTTTCCGCCAGAGCATCCAGCTCCGCCTGAGAAAAGCGGGGCGCGCGGAAGGGCAGATACATCCCCCCATCCGGACCGCGGTTTTCCCGAAGAGCCCGCTGGGTGGTGAAGGTTTCCCGGCTATTACGCGTGGTTACATACAGCACGTTCCATCACTCCAATGGCATTGTTCCAGAAGATATCCATAACCATGTCTTCCGTCACTCCCCGTTCCATCAGACGGTCTGCTACCTTTGGCCAGCTCTGGACACCTTCAAATCCGGCGGGCATATGGTCAATGCCATCCAGGTCTCCGCCCAAAGCAATATGCTTCCCGCTGGGATCCAGCTCCAGGAAATGAATAATATGGTCACAGATCGTATCAATGGTCGGATTTTCCCCGGTAAATTCGTCGCAGGCATTGTAACCCGCCAGACCGCCAGTGCTGACAATGGCCCGGAACATATCATCCGTAAGATTACGGCTGTTGTTCCACACCGCCCGGGAGTTGGAATGGGTGGCGATAATAGGAGCGCCCGTGATCTCCAGAATATCCCAGAAGCCCTCGTCGCTGATATGGCTGACATCTATGAGCATGCCCAGACGCTGGGCCTCCTTCACGTATTCCCTGCCCTGGTCTGTCAGCCCGCCGCCGGTCTCGTGAGAGCCGGTCAGCGGGTTTTTCTCATTCCAACCCAGGCTGGAGATTCGGAAGCCGATGGCGTACAGGTCCTGCAGCAGCGCCGGATCGTGGCCAAACCCAGCGGTTCCCTCCAGCGTCAGAATGGCAGACATCCTACCGTTTTTCCGGTTTTCTTCAATCTCCTGGGGGGTATAGGCAATGGCGATGAGATCGCTGTTCTTCTCCACCTCCCGCTGCAATGTTGCCAGCTCCCGCTCAAAAACCAGAATGGGAGAGATCTTGCGCCATTGTTCCATGTACGGGGTCGTAAAGCAAGCGAAGCATTGCGCATAGCCGCCCAGCTTAGAAGCCCGTTCCAGGTCAATATGCATCTGATTGCTCCGCAGACTTCCGGCCTGGTTCATATCCTGGCCCAGAAGTCCCAGAATCGTATCACAGTGAAAATCAAAAACAGGAACGTTCATTGAAAGGCATCCTCCATATGGTGGAGCTCCGGACGGGCTGTTTCCGTCCCCGCCGGGGCATAGATTTCGATCACGTCAAAGCGCGGCTGCAAACGAGTCGGGTTCTGGGACAGATACAGCGCCGCCGTGGAACGGAGCCTGTCCTGCTTTGCTTGGTCCACATATTCCATCGCTTGGGCAAAATTCGCAGATTTGCGCAGCTTGACCTCCACAAACACCAGGAATTTCCGGTCCTGGGCAATCAGGTCAATTTCCCCAAAACGGCAGCGGTAGCCGGACGCAACGATTTTATAATGTTTTTTACGCAGATATTCCGCCGCAAGGGCTTCCCCCCAGGCGCCGGACAGCTTACTTTTCCCCATAGAATTTCTTCAGGAAGGTCCTGCGGTGAATTGGGCAGGGACCGAACTCCCTCAGGGCATCATAATGGGCCCGGGTGCCGTAGCCCTTGTGGATCTCAAAGCCGTATTCCGGGTACTCCTGCGCCATTTTCAGCATCCAATCATCCCGGGAGACCTTTGCCAGAACGGAGGCTGCGGCAATGTTGGCGCTGAGGCTGTCCCCTTTTACCACCGTTTTCACCGGCAGGCCAAAGTCCGTCTCCCGGTTGCCGTCAATGAGGGCCAGCTCCGGCCGGACTGTCAGCTGATCCAGCGCCCGGCGCATTGCCAGAAAGGTAGCCTGCAAAATATTGATCTCGTCAATCTCCTGTTCCGTGGCAAACCCGATGCCATAGGCAACGGCCTGCTCCTGAATCAGCGGAAACAGCTCCCGCCGTTTCTTATCGGAAAGCTTCTTGCTGTCGGTCAAACCAGGAATATCCAGATGCTCCGGCAGAATCACAGCCGCCGCATAAACCGGGCCTGCCAGGGGGCCCCGCCCCGCTTCATCGACGCCGCAGATGATTTGCATGCCCTGGGCATAGAAGCCGTCTTCAATTTCCCACATTGTTTCCACACTCATATTGTTTCCTCCGGCATTTCCAGAGTAAATTTTCCAAGCTTACCGCTGCGGAACTCGTCCAGCAGCACCTTGGACATGCGCTCGGTGTTTACTTCCCCACCGGAGACCAAGAAGCCCCGGTTTCTTCCCGCGATCTCCACCAGCTGCCAACCAGGGATGTCTGCGGGAGCGTCCACCTTGTAGCGCTCCAGCAGCGTCTGGGGATAGTATTTATGCAGAAGCTCCATCAGGCGGCAGGCCAGCTCTTCCAGATCAATAACGCCTTCTTTGACAGCACCGGTATAGGCCAGCATCATGCCCACCTCCGGATCCTCAAACTTAGGCCACAGGATTCCGGGCGTGTCCAGCAGCTGTAAGCCGCTGTCCACAGTAACCCACTGCTTGCCTCGGGTGACGCCGGGCCGATTCTCCGCTTTCGCGCCCTTCCGACCGGAAATCTGGTTAATCAGTGTAGATTTTCCCACGTTGGGAATGCCCACCACCATGACCCGCAAGGGCCGGTTCATTCCGCGCTTGGCATCCCGCTCCAGCTTTTCCGAACAGGCTGCTCTGGCGGCAGGGACGAAATCCCCAATCCCCTTCCGGGTCTTGCAGTCGGTTGCGATGACGGACATACCTTTCTTCTTGAAATAGGCCGCCCACTGCTTGGTTGCATTCGGGTCCGCCAAATCCATCCGGTTCAGCACCAGGATTCTGGGCTTGCTGCCGCAGATGGCATCGATATCCGGATTCCGGCTGGACATTGGGATCCGGGCATCCACAATCTCGCAGACCGCGTCCACCTGTTTCAGATCCGCCTCAATCTGACGGCGGGTCTTTGTCATGTGGCCGGGATACCACTGGATATTCATTTCTTCCCGTCCGCTCATTTCACTGCTCCTACTCTGTCAAAATTACGGGGCATATTTCCTTTGTCCGTTCCGGGGAACATCAGAAAAATGGCCTTTCCCAAAACCTCCCGCTTGTCAATCAACCCGATTTCCGGATTACGACTGTCCTTGGAGACAGCCCGGTTATCTCCCAGGACGAAGATACACCCTTCCTCCACAGTCAGCGGGAAAGGAACACCCTCAGCATAGGTGGTCAGGTTATTGATATAATCCTCTTGCAGTACCACACCGTCCACATAGACAATGCCGTTATCGAAGTCGATATCCACCGTCTGCCCCTCTGTGGCAATGACCCGCTTGACAATGGGGCTGCCATTGTCGAAGTCCTTTTTGCTGATAACCACAATATCGCCATATTCCGGGTCATGATAGAGGGTGTTGCTGAGCAGCAGCAAATAGTCGCCGTCCAACAGCGTCATCTTCATGCTGTCGCCGCTGACGACGATCACCCGAAATACCAGCAGAAACAGCAGCAGGATCACCATGAGCATGTAGATCAGGTCATGCAGGTATAATACCAGACTTTCTTTCCAGCCCAGTTTCTTCTCTTTTTTCCCTTTGGAGGCCTTCTGTTCTTCCGCAGCCATAATGCTTCCTCCTATTATAACGGCGCAACGCCGACGAATGGTCGCTTTACCGTGGTGCTCCGCGCAGCGAATCCAAAATCATTCTGATACTAGTTTTTCATAAAACGGTAAAATACCGTTTTATGAGACCGCGATCTTGCGGTCAGCGGCATCGCCGTTAAAAAACGTAGTCCATACATTTCTCGTCGCCACCGGCGACCTGCGATTCCATCGCAGGATAAAATGGTGTTAACCATTTTATCGAGAAATAGTATGATAGCTGATGGCAGTCATACCATAACTTATTATAGTATAACACAGAAAGAAACGCTTTTCTATAACAAAATGTGAAAATTTCCCATGCTGGAATCATTCTTCAGGGGCATCCCAATAAAAAAAGAGGGCCTTGCCCTCTTTTTTTATTCGGTTGGGAATTACACTTTCTCCTTGATCTTTGCAGCCTTGCCGAAGCGGTCACGCAGATAGTACAGCTTGGCACGACGGACCTTGCCCTTGCGGACGGTCTCGATCATAGCAACATTGGGAGAATGCAGGGGGAAGACCTTCTCGCAGCCAACGCCGTAGGAGATACGACGAACGGTGATGGTCTCACCGATGCCGCCATGCTTGCGGGCGATAACGGTGCCTTCAAACACCTGGATACGTTCCCGGGAACCTTCCTTGATGCGCACATGCACACGAACGGTGTCGCCCACCCGAACCTCGGGCAGCTCTTCCTTCATGTACTGGCTGTTCAGAGCCTTTACCAAATCCATTTCTTTGTCCTCCTTAAATATTAGGCGTTCATGCCCAGCTTGTCCGCTGGCAGAGGACGCACCTTGATTTCAGACCGATTTATTTTAGCATACTATTTTCATAAAATCAAGTACTTTTTTCTGTAATTTTACAGATTCTTCCGCTGTTTTCCCCTTTGGTTTAGGGGATTCCAGTTTCCGCTGAGGTAACAGATCATGAACATGGCGAACAGAAGCAGATTGTGGGCAATCATACAGGCCCAGGCGGAGACCAGCCCCATCCCCAGCAGCTGGGTGCAAAGGAAGGTTCCCGCGATACGGATTCCCCACATGCCCGCAATATTAAAGGCAAACGGCAGCAGCGTACGGCCCATCCCCTGCATCATGCCCTCAATGATGATGGAGACCCCATAAAAGGGTTCCGACACAGCCACCATCCGCAGTACGGTGGCTCCCAGAGCAATGACTAGGGCATCCCCGGAAAACAGGGACATCATATTGGGGGCAAAAAGGAACAGCAGGCCGCCGGAGAGGAGCATCAAGCTGACTTCGATCAAGAGAATCATCCGGCCCAAATCCCGGATGCGGCGTTCATCCTGGGCGCCCAGAGCGTTTCCAGCCAGAGTAGCCGCCGCAGTCTGCATGCCATAGCCGGGAACGTAAAATGCCGACTCTACCGTGTTGGCAATGGTGTGGGCTGCCGTGGCCACTTCGCCCAGGGAGTTAATCATAGAAGCAAAGGCCACATAGCCCAGGGAGGTACCGAACCGCTGCAGGGCATTGGGCAGCGCCACTTTGAGGCAGGGCTTCAGAATCTCCCAGTCAGGCCGCAGCGATTGTCCTTTCGGCGAGATCACAGGATGCCGCCACAGGCAAACGGTCATGGCAATACCGCCCACAGCAAATGCCACAGCACTGGCAGCCGCCGCGCCGATGACGCCCATCCCGGCGCCGGGCATCCGAATTCCCATAACCTCCCGGGCAGGATAGATCAGCAGGAAATTCAGAACCACATTCAGGATGTTGACCAGCAGCCCCACCCGCATAGGCGTTTTGGTATCGCCCACAGAGCGAAGCAGCGTTCCGAAAAAAATGATTGCCGTCCGGGCCAGCATGGGGGTATAGAGAATAAAGAAGTACCGCGCTGCCAGCTCCTGAATCGCCGGGTCCACCTGCATCCACACAGGAACCATGCCGCTGCAGCCCAGGGTCAGTACGGTAAAGAAGATCCCGCAGACCAGCACCGCCAGGACTGCCTGGGAGGCTGCCTTCGCCGCCCGCTTCGTATCCCCCGCCCCGCAGGCCTGGGACGCAAAAGCCAGGAAACCCACACCCACTGCGGAAATGGTACTGCCAATGAGCCAGTTCACCGTGCTGGTGGCGCCCACAGCCGCCGTGGCCTGGGTGCCCAGGGAGCCCACCATGGCGGTGTCGATATACTGCACCGCCGTCTGCATCAGCTGCTCCAGCATGGTGGGCCAGGCCAGCGCAAAGATTGTGGGAACCATTTCCCAGGGAAGCCTTTGTATGGTATCTTTCTTCATGATTTCCTCACCGAAGTACGGACAGAATTTCTTCCTAAGCGTACTTTCACTAGATTCTCCGCTATTATAATCTCCTGGCAGACAAAATGCAATCCGTAAATGAACCAAACAGCACCGATTTTTCATGGTTACGATTCAGTTGTATATGCTACAACGTAGTAGGGGGCGGCATCCTTGACGCCCCTTGTGACGGTACTGCATGCAAATGGTGCGTCAAGGATGCCGCCCCCTACGAACTGTAAACGATCATTCGCATGGAGTAATTACGGCTCGACTGAATCGTTTACAATTCCTGCTGAAACGGTTCTCCCTCCAGCTCCAGAATCCGCTGAAAGGGGATCTCCCTGCCGTCCGTCAGCAGGAGAACCTGGGTATAGGGATCCAGCTTCTTTACCTTTCCCGTTACCTTTGTGTACGCACCGCCGTTCTTCCGCTCGTCCGGAATAAAATAGGTAACGGTGACCTCCGGCTGTGTTTCCTGCCGCTCAGAAAGATGCTGAAGCTTCTCGTTTAGAATTGCCATGCCGTCCACATCCCAATCGACGGCACTGTCCGTCAGGCGTCCTGTCTCCCGGATGGCTGCGTCATACCCGGTCAAGGCGGCAAAGGGGCTGAATTGGGCAGCCCGGTCCAGCAGAGCCATCCGCTTCCGGGTGGCAGAAACGTGGTGGGGCATATAGAGAATATCATCATAAGGGCCATTCATGCCTTGTGTCCTCCGATCTGGCTGTTACGGGAAATGGTGGTCGCGCCCTCCTCGAAATTCATGCCCTTCAGGATGGCGTTCTTGCCGTACTTTTTTCGAATATCCAGCACCGCCTGCTGTCTGCGTTTTTCCCGCTCCCGCGCGGCGGCTTCCGCCTGCTCACCTGCATAATCCGCAAACAGGTCCAGCTGCTGGGGCTCCTTCTCTTGCTGGGAAACCGCACCTTCCGGCAGAATCCGGGCAGCCGTGAGATTGATCCGCCGCACCAGAAAAGCCGGGTTTATAATTTGGTCGAACAGCTCCGTGAAAGTGTCCGTGATCTGTTTTGTGGAGGAGGTTTGACTGGGCAGGCTGGCGGTTCCCTGGGCATGCTTTGGGACTTTGCGGCCATAGTGGTCAACGGTTACCGGGCCGCGATAGCTCCCGACAATTTCTGGATTGGTCAGGCTCTCCCGGTCATAGCCGATGGTCAGCACCAGCTGGTCCGTCACCAGGCCCTTGTCCACCAGATCCAACGCCAGAAGATCCGCCATTTCCTTGACAATCAGTCTGGCCTTGTCTACGGAATACGGGCATTGGAGGACCTGGCCGGAGCTGATGCTGTTGCTGACGGGCTTATAGGCTTTGATATCCGCTATGGTACAGGGCTCCCAGCCCCAGGCATGGTCAATGAGCAGCTCCGCGTTGATTCCAAACAGCTTGTACAGCGTGTCCTCGTTGTGGATGGAGCACCGGGCAATGTCCCCCATGGTGAACAGGCCGTGGGCTTCCAGCTTCCTGGCGTAGCCCCTGCCCACCCGCCAGAAATCCGTAAGCGGCCGGTGGTTCCAGAGCTGCCGGCGGTAGGACAGCTCATCCAGCTGGGCAATCCGCACACCCGCGCTGTCCGGCGGCGTGTGCTTTGCTACAATGTCCATCGCCACCTTGGCAATGTACAGGTTGGTGCCGATGCCTGCTGTGGCTGTAATCCCAGTGGTTTCCAATACTTCATAAATCAGCTTCCGGGCAAAGGCGTAGGCGGACAAGCCGTAGGTTTTCAGATATGGCGTAGCGTCCAGAAAGACCTCGTCGATGGAATAGACGTGAATATCTTCCGGGGCCACATATTTCAGGTAAATCCCGTAGATTTTTGCGCTGCATTCCATATAGTGGGCCATCCGGGGTGTGGCTGTGATATAGTCCAGCTCCAGGGAGGGATCTTGCGCCAATTCACCGGCATCCCAGGATTTCCCGGAAAAGCAGTGGCCCGGCGCTTTGCTGATCCGCAGATTGTTGATCTCCTTAACCCGCTGAATTACTTCAAACAGTCTGGCCCTTCCTGGAATGCCGTAGGCCTTCAGCGACGGAGACACCGCAAGGCAGATCGTCTTTTCCGTGCGGCTGGCATCGGCCACCACCAGATTGGTGGTCAGCGGATCCAATCCCCGTTCCACACACTCCTGCGATGCGTAGAAGGACTTCAGATCAATGGCGATATAAGACTTAGGCTGTTCCATCTCGCTGTCCTCCTGTTTTCGTTCGTATGTTTGTATTATACCATAGAACGTATTCTTTCGCAAGAGGATTCTTTTGGAGTCGTTCCGCCGATAGAAATGCCCCGAAACCAGCTTCGGAGACTTCCGAAACCTGCTTTCGGGGCATTCTTTGATTGCGTTATTCCACTTCGATCAATTCATAGTCTCTGGTGCCGAAGCCCAGGGCGGCGGCAGCTTCGATGGTGTGCACGCCGTTGCGGCTCTCGATCCGCTCCAGCAGATGGGGCTTTCCAGGGTCGGAGCTGGCATAAACAAGGTCAATGCAGGCCTGATCGATGGCAATGGGGTCCGTGGAAACCAGAATGCCGATATCCGCAATGCAGGGATCCTCCGCCACGGCGCAGCAGTCGCAGTCCACGCTCATGTTCTTCATCACATTCACATAGACCAGATTGCCCTTGAAGTATTCCACCACAGAGCTGGCAGCGTCCGCCATGGATTCCAGGAAGGAATCATGATCGGCAGTCCAGAGCTGCTTCGGATCACCGGCGCCGTGAATATAGGCTTTGCCGTAGGAGGATGCAACACCGATGGAAAGCTGCTTCAGCGCACCGCCGTAGCCGCCCATGGGATGGCCCTTGAAGTGGGACAGCACCAGCATGGAATCGTAATGCACGATGTCCTTGCCCACATAGTTTTTCCGGATCACCTTGCCGTTGGGGATGGACAGCTCCAGATCCGGACCTTCCGCATCCAGTAGATCCACAGGGAAATACCGATTCCAGCCATGGTCCGAGAGCAATCTGCGGTGCTTTTCCGTGGTGTCCCGCTGACCCTCATAGGCGGTGTTGCACTCCACAATCGTGCCGCCCACAGCGTCAACAACCGGTTTCCAGAAGTCAGGCCGCAGGAAGTTCTGGTTCCCCTTTTCTCCGGAATGGACCTTGATGGCCACATTGCCGGGAAGCGTTTTGCCTGCCATTTTGTAAAGCTGCAATATCTTTTCCGGCGTAATGGTGCGTGAAAAATAAACGGTTGCTTTCATACGGGTTACCTCCTTAAAAAAGTGGATTTTGTATCAGCCCAGCTTCCGCATAGCGGCCTGGCTCTGCTCCAGGCTGGCAATCAGGTCTGCCGCCTTCTGGGCCTTCTCCCGCTCCGCGTTGACCACGGCCTCAGGAGCCCGGGAGATAAACTTCTCGTTGCTGAGCTTACCCTCCAGGCTATTTAGATTCTTCCGTGCCTTTTCCAGTTCCTTGGAGATGCGCTCCAACTCCTTAGCCACATCCACCAGCTGGCCCATGGGGATATACAGCTTGGCGTCGGCGGTGGCGCAGGTCACCATACCGTCCAGGTTGGCAGGCTCCTGCTCCAGCAGCGTCACAGAATCGGCATAGGCCAATCTCTGGATGAAGCCCTCGCCCTCCAGGAAAGCCTGGGGCTTGGAGGTCAGGACGAACAGCGCGGCCTTCTTGCTGGGGGGCACATTCATCTCGGAACGGCGGTTGCGGATGGCCCGAATGGCGTTCATGACGGACTCCATATGGCTCTCCTCCGCCTGGAAGGCCAGATCCTCCCGGTACTTTGGCCACTGGGCCACGATCAGGGCTTCCCCTTGGTGGGGCAGGCTCTGCCAGATCTCCTCGGTGATGAAGGGCATGAAGGGGTGCAGCAGCCGCAGAATCTGATCCAGCACATACACCAGGACCTGGATGGCTGTCTGCTTGCGGTCTGCGTCCTCAGAGTACAGCCGGGCCTTGGTCAGCTCAATATACCAGTCGCAGTAGGTGTCCCAGATAAAGTCATAGACCTTCTGAACGGCAACGCCCAGCTCGTACTTGTCCAGATTCTCCGTGACCTCGGCGATCAGGGTGTTCAGCTTACTGAGCACCCACTTGTCGGCAATCTCCAGCTTGGAAGCCTCCGGCAGTTCGTTTTTCGCGTCCTCGGACAGGTTCATCAGGACATAACGGGAGGCATTCCACAGCTTGTTGGCAAAGTTGCGCATGGCCTCGCACTTCTCGGTGTAGAACCGGGTGTCATTTCCGGGAGAGTTGCCGGTGACCAGGTTCATCCGCAGGGCGTCACAGCCGTATTTGTCGATCATCTCCAGCGGATCGATGCCGTTGCCCAGGGATTTACTCATTTTCCGGCCCAGATTGTCCCGAACCAGGCCATGGATCAGGACGGTGTGGAAGGGCGTTTTCCCGGTATGCTCACAGCCGGAGAAGATCATTCTGGCCACCCAGAAGAAAATGATATCATAGCCGGTGACCAGCACATCGGTGGGATAGAAGTAATTAAGATCCTCGGTCTTTTCCGGCCAGCCCAGGGTCTCGAAGGGCCACAGGGCGGAGCTGAACCAGGTGTCCAGCACATCGGGGTCCCGCTCAATATTGGTGCTGCCGCACTTTTCGCACCTGCAGGCGTCCTCCCGGGAGACGGTAATATGACCGCAGTCGGCACAGGTCCAGGCAGGAATCTGATGGCCCCACCACAGCTGACGGGAAATACACCAGTCCCGAACATTCTCCATCCAGTTCAGGTAGGTCTTGCTGAACCGCTCCGGAACAAACTTGGTTTCGCCGTCCTTGACCACACGGATGGCTTCCTCCGCCAGGGGCTTCATTTTGACAAACCACTGGGCAGAGATAATGGGCTCCACATCGTTATGGCAGCGGTAGCAGGTGCCCACATTGTGGGAGTAATCCTCCACCTTCACCAGATACCCCTGGGCCTCCAGGTCGGCCACGATCTGCTTTCTCGCCTCGTAGCGGTCCAGGCCCTCATATTTCCCGCCGAACTCGTTGACCTTGCCGTTGTCGTCCAGCACACGGATGACCTCCAGGTTGTGCCGCAGGCCCACTTCGAAGTCGTTGGGGTCGTGGGCGGGAGTCATCTTGACGCAGCCGGTGCCGAATTCCATTTCGGCATAGTCGTCGGCGACAATGGGAATCTCCTTGTTCACCAGGGGCAGAATGACGGTCTTGCCCACAATGTCCTTGTAGCGCTCGTCGTTGGGATTGACGCAGACGCCGGTATCGCCCAGCATGGTCTCAGGACGGGTGGTGGCCACCACCACTTCGCCAGTGCCATCCGCCAGAGGATAGCGGATATGCCACAGATGGCCGGGCTTATCCACATATTCCACTTCCGCGTCGGAAAGGGCGGTGACACAGTGGGGGCACCAGTTGATAATGCGGCTGCCCTTATAGATCAGGCCCTTTTCATACAGGGAGACGAAAACCGCACGGACAGCGCTGGAGCAGCCCTCATCCATGGTAAACCGAGCCCGGTCCCAGTCACAGGAGGCGCCCAGCTTCTTCTGCTGCTCTACAATCCGGTTGCCGTACTTGTACTTCCAGTCCCAGACACGCTCCAGGAACTTTTCCCGGCCCAGGTCATAGCGAGTCAGACCCTCCTTGCGCAGCTCCTCTTCCACCTTGATCTGGGTGGCAATGCCGGCATGGTCAACGCCGGGAAGCCACAGCGCGTTATAGCCCTGCATCCGCTTGTAGCGAATCAGCGTGTCCTGCAAGGTCGCGTCCATGGCGTGGCCCATGTGCAGCTGGCCGGTGACGTTTGGGGGCGGCATGACGATGGTAAAGGGCTTCTTGCTCTCATCTTTTACAGCGCGGAAGTACCCGCCCTGCTGCCACATATCGTAGACGCGGGACTCCACCTGCTGCGGTTCATAAACCTTCGGTAATTCTCTTGCCATTTTCCTTCACTCCTTCTTCAAGAAAAACGCCCTGAGAGCAAATCTCTCAGGGCGAAAAATACATTTTCCGCGGTACCACCTGAATTCCCTTGCGGGCACTCAACAGCTGTAACGGGCTGACCCGCACTTCCCTACTGACAGTTTCAGGAAGCAAGCTCCGGGGCGACCATCCGTCTTCTCCCACATGCCCTCGCACCAACCGGGCACTCTCTGCATGGGACTGGAGGCGAAACCTCCCTTTCACCGCTAATGGTAATAAACTAACATACTTTTCGCTTTCTGTCAACAGCGAATTCTGTTTTGAAGCAATTAAGCGGATATCCAACCAACAAGCAGGTTTTTATGTCTCAATGGGACATCGGGAAGAAATCTCTTTATGGATGATTGACATTTCATCTGTTCATACTATAATAATATCGTATACATAAATTTGCGCAATTCATGTACTGGCACTGAAGAATCCATAGATTTCTGACAATGTAGGTACACGACCACCGCAATTGATTTACTGCATAAATATGGCACACTAGGAGGAATTGTTTTGAAAATAATTCGAGAGAACATGCGCTATATCCTCTGTTTCTTCGTTCTTTTCTGCCTGTGCTGGCTGTTCCCTTACACAGGGGATGATTGGGCCTGGGGTTCCACCATAGGAATGGAACGGCTGAACAAATGGTTTGATAATTATAACGGCCGATATATTGGAAATCTAATTGTTCTGGTTTTGACACGGTCTAATCTTCTGAAATCACTCTCAATGTCTCTGTGTTTAACCGGAATCCTCTATATCTTTCAACGCCTTACCAAAGCAAATTATTCCTTCATTTTCGGTGCGCTTTTATTATTAGCATCGCCCTGTGCCCTTTTCCGTCAATCCATTGTATGGACTTCTGGATTTGCGAATTATACTGTCTCAGCTTTCACCACATTGCTCTATATCCTATATATTTATTGGGTTTTTGATGCGCGTGAACAAGCGATACCGGAGAAATTAAAGCAGCATCCTCTGCAAGGTTTGGTCATGATTGTCCTTGGTCTGGTCAACACTTTACTTGTTGAGCATGTTACGATTTACAATCTTTTTCTGTCCGTATTCATTATTGGATATGTTCTTTTCAAGTACCGGCGGATCCTGGTTCAACAAGTTTGTTATCTCATTGGAACCGTTCTCGGAACTTTCTACATGTTTTCCAATACCGCATATGCGTCAATTGCCTCAGACGCTGATTCCTATCGATCCATGGCTTTATCCAAATTGGGAGTCCTCCGCCGGTTTTTTTCCAATTACTTTGACGTCATTTACGAACAGTTTTATTTGTTAAATCTGGTTCTGAATGGGGCAATACTGGCTGTTTGTATTTGGATATTTTACATCTTGTCCAAAGAAAGGAAGGCGCCAAAATGGTATCTTCCTGTTATGCGTTTCAGCATTGGAATCAATATTGCATACTGGGTATACTCTGTCATATCCGTTATCGGTTTATCTTCCTGCACAAAATTACCGGGCTTAAAATACTTTGAGGGAATTTTCACGGCGATCAGTGGATTATTCTTGATCTTATTTATCATACTCTCGGCAATCCAATATAAAAAGCTGCATAAGATTCTGTTTCTTCTTGGCAGTATTCTTTTGGTAGTTGTGCCTCTCGTTGCGGTCACTCCGGTCAGTTCCCGCTGCTTTTTTGCCAGCTATGTTCTGTTTATCCTTCTTTTCCTTGAGCTCTGCAGCTTCCTGCCTCTGGAAAGTATCCATCCTGAAAAACAGAAAATGGCTATGAGAATTGGTCAGATCGGTATTGTAGCTGCCCTTGTGTTTTATTTTTCCATTTTTTCGGCAATCTATCGTACCGGTATCCAAAATCACGCGCATATTCAGCAGGAAATTGAGAAGGGAGCACAGACAATTGAAATCCTGTACTATCCTTATGGTTCCTATCTGCATCTATACGTACCTGACGAAGCATCCAATCTTGCGATGCGTTACAAATTGTTCTACGGTTATCCCGATGAAATTTATCTGATATCCGTGGATGAATACGGCAATGCGTTATCGGAATAAACAGCCGATTTTTAACCAATTATGAATGTGAGACGATGATTATGAAATTATCTTTGGTTGTCCCCTGCTACAATGAAGCGGAAAATGTCGCCGCTTTTCAGGATGCCGTAATTTCCGCCTTCGAAGGCTGCGGCTATGATTATGAAATCGTATTCATCGACGACGGAAGCAAGGACGCCACGCTGCACAATCTGAAAAAGCTGTATGCCGCCCAAAAATGCCCGGTGAAAGTCGTCTCCTTCTCCCGGAATTTCGGCAAGGAAGCCGGACTCTACGCCGGACTGCAGCACGCTTCCGGGGACTACATCTCCCTCATTGACGCCGATCTGCAGCAGCGGCCGGAAATCGTAAGGGATATGGTGAAGATCCTGGACGAGCAGCCTGCGTACGATGTGGTGGCGGCTTATCAGGACCGCCGCAACGAAGGCAAGGTATTGTCCTTCTTTAAGAAAAGCTTTTACCGCATCATCAACAAGCTCTCGGATGTCACGCTCCAGCCCGACGCCAGCGACTTCCGCACCTTCCGCAGAAGCGTCCGGGACAGCATTCTGGAGCTGGGAGAATACCACCGCTTCTCCAAGGGTATCTTTGCCTGGGTGGGCTATGAAACCTGCTTTATCCCCTATACCGCCTGTGAGCGAGCCGCCGGTAAGAGCAAATGGAACTTCTGGAAGCTGATGGAATACGCCATTGAGGGTATCATTGGCTTCTCCACCGCGCCTCTGCGTCTGGCTACCGTTCTTGGCGGCGTGGCAGGCATCTCAGCTGTTTTGTACCTGATCTGGGTCATATTGGAAAAACTCATCCGGGGAATTGATGTTCCTGGCTATGCCACAATTATCGTTCTGATTCTGTTCTTTGGCTCCGTACAGCTGTTCTGCATCGGCATCATCGGGGAATATGTGGGACGGATCTTTGAACAGAGCAAGGACCGCCCGATATATATTGCCAAGGAAGTTCTGGATTACGAAGAAAAATAACGGATAAGAAGAGGGCTGGTCAGCCCTCTTCTTGGTTTTCATCCATAAATCTCTGGATTTGTTTTAAAAACGCAGTCCCATACCAGGCAGCCTTGATCTCACCCACACCGGAGACCCTGCGGAATTGAGACATGGTCTTCGGTTTCTTATTTGCCATATCCACCAGGGTTGCGTTGGAAAATACCACATAGGCAGGAACACCGGCATCCTTCGCCAGCTTGCTGCGGAGTTCTTTCAGCGACTCGAAGAGCTCCTTATCTTCCTCCATCGGCTTTACTGTACCGGACACGGAAACAGGTTCCTCGGGTTCTACCGCCACACGCATCTGTACGGTCTTTCCTTCATACAACACCTGACCGGCCAAAGCCGTCATGCGCAGAGTCATGTGCTCCTGTTCCGTTGACAGATACCCTTCCGCCTCCAGCTGGTCGATCATCCCGCGAACCTCGCTTCTGCCCCGATCCTTCAGCAGACCATAGGTGCTCAACCCATCCAGCCCAGAATCCCGGATGCGTTTCATGCTGCTTCCCCGCAAAACATCACAGATCAGGCCAGTACCGACCCAATAGCCGAGCCTATCATGGACCCGTTTGACGCAGGACAGGATCATCTGGGATTCTTTCGTGATATCGATTGTCTCAAACCCATCCCTGCAATTGCCGCAGTTTCCGCAGATCTCCAGGTGCTTTTGGCCGAAATATTCCAGGATGTAGCCCCGCAGACAGGTCTTTGTCTTGCAGTAGCTGACCATGGCATCCAACCGGGCAAGATCCTGCTTGCGCACCATTTCCCGCTGTGCTTCGTCCATTTCCTCATTTTCCGAGGCGCTTTTGTCAATAAGGAACCGGGCGGTATACACATCAGAGCTGTTATAGAGCAGGATACAGTCCGCCTCTGCCCCATCCCGTCCGGCCCGGCCAGCCTCCTGGTAATAGGCTTCAATGCTTTTGGGCATGTTGTAATGAATGACAAAGCTGACGTTGGATTTGTCGATGCCCATCCCGAAGGCGTTGGTAGCCACCATGACCGTCTTGCGGTCATAGAGAAAATCCTCCTGATTGGCAGTGCGTTCCTCCTCCGGAAGTCCGGCGTGATACCGGGCAGCGGCGTAGCCAAGGGACTGAAGATCTTCACAGACGGTCTCCACGCTTTTCCGGGTAGCGCAGTAGATGATGCCGCTCTTTCGCTTCCTCGCCGCCAGAAGACGTTGCAGCTCCTTGTCCTTTCGCTCCGGCTGGATCACCGCAAAGTATAGATTGGGACGGTCAAAGCCAGTGACGGTCCGCACAGGATTCCGCAGCCGGAGGATACGTTCCACATCCACCCGTACCTGCTTTGTGGCCGTGGCCGTAAACGCCCCCACCACCGGACGGTTTGGCAGACTGTCAATAAAATTCACAATGCGCAGATAGCTTGGGCGAAAATCCTGGCCCCACTGGGAAATGCAGTGGGCCTCGTCCACCGCAACGAAAGAGATAGACAGCTTCGCCGCCACATTGCCGAAGCCTGCATAGTCCAGCCGCTCCGGCGCCACATATACAATTTTGTACTGTCCCGCCAGCAGATTGCGGTACACTGCCTGAATTTGGGCACCATTCAGTGTGCTGTTGATATAGGCCGCGCTCACCCCTGCGGCTTTCAGCGCCATCACCTGGTCCCGCATCAGCGAAATCAGCGGCGAAATCACCAGCGTGATCCCTGGAAGCAATAGGGCGGGAATCTGATAACACATACTCTTCCCGCCGCCGGTAGGCATAATGCCAAATACATCCCGGCCGGAGAGCACACCGTCGATCAGCTCTTCCTGGCCGGGCCGAAACTGCGAATATCCAAAAACCCGCTGCAATAGTTCAAGCTTGTCCATCTGTCATACCGTTCCCATTTGTTTGCCACTTATTGTCGCATATTCTCCCGGAAAATGCAAGCACAAATCAGACGCAACAACAGATAAAACGGTGCGCTTCTTTCCATGGCGCACCGTTTCTTTGGAAACACACACGCTGTTTCCAAATTTCTGATCGGTCTGCTCCTTTACTGCTTCAGCAGGCGGATATAGTGGTTCGCTTCCCGCAGCACATGGTCCGCCAGCAGCGGCAGGATGATACTGCGAATCTTGCATTGTTGGATTCCCTGGGCTCCCGCAGCCTTGAAGTCCCGGAATTTTATGGTCTGCTCCAGCGTTTGCCTGGTCAGAGTCTGGTCATTGGCGTTCCGGCTGGCCACCAGAAGTCTGCAATAGTCCTTCGCAAACCCGTCCGCGGTACAGAACAGCTCCGCTTCGCTTGGGTCCAGCAAACCCCGGATAAACTGGGCGTGTTCCATCATGATCTGATTCCAGAAGCGTTCCGTTTCCTTTACGGTGTGCTCCGGAAGCTCCCCCTCCTGCTCCAGAATCTGAACATAATTCCGATACAGTTTCGCTTCCCGGATGATGTGTTCAATGAGCAGCGGATAGTTCAGCGTAAAGAGCTCCCCCTGCAAAACACATTTTAATACGTTCTCTTTGAAGCAGATCAGGCCGTCCAAAAGCTTCAGCGCTGTTCTGTTCAGATTGTGGACTCTCCCAAACATGGGCCCCAGGTTCCTGCATTGCCCCACGCCAGGCTGCAGGCACAGTGCGCGGCCCGTGATGGCATTGCTGATAGCAATGCCTGTGAAGTGTTCGGTCTGCCGTTCCGCCAGGTCTGTAAATTCCGTCACGATTTCCCCGGATTCCAGAAACTCTTTTCTCACAACGCCATTGCTTAAATCCATCGCATCGCTTAATAGCGCTTCAAAGCCTCTCTTAAATTGTTCCGCCCGCTGCGGGAACGATGGGTCCGCTGGCGTAAATCCAGCCTCCAGGAACAGGGCATGTTCCTTCATGATCCGTCCAAAAAACAGATGCAGCTCCAAGGATTGCACAACATAACGATTTGTCCGCATAGCAGTCTCCACTCCCTAACGATAAATCTACCAAAATACTATATGCGGCAGATTCCATTTTTTTCTTAAGGAACCTCTGAACAAATCGTCTGCGGCTGATACTGATATTCAATTAAAAACTTTAATTCGTCAGAATTGAAGTTTTTAATATGAAGATCATTATGAGACGGGTTTCTGTGATTTTCTTTCCCGAAAATCACAGAAACGGCAGCGTCGCCAGACGATGCCTATTTGATCAAAATTAAAGATTTTAATCAAATAATAGTATGAAACAGCGGATCTTTTGTTCCCCCGGTACGGTTTAAAAACAGGAAATACATCCAGTATTCCTCTGTTTTCCAATCCTTCCGGGGGGACAAAATCTCCAGCTGTCAGCTCTTGCCGATTTATTCAGAGCTTCCTTAACACAATCTTAATACCAAATTCCCGACGCTAATACAGATTTCATAAAAGAAACGCGATAATGAACGAAAGGAATCAAAAATAGAGGTATGGTCATGAGAAGCATCAAAAAACGTCTTTCTTCTGCTCAGATCATCATTCTGGGCTTCGCTGCCGCTATTTTATTGGGATGCCTGCTTCTGATGCTCCCCTTCTCCACAAGGGACCGGCAGGGGGCAAGCTTCGCCGACGCCATGTTTACAGCGACCTCCGCTGTCTGTGTCACTGGGCTGATCGTTCAAGATACCGCTACATACTGGTCAACCTTTGGGCAGGTGGTCATTCTGGCCCTGATTCAAGTTGGCGGCATGGGTGTGGTAACGGTGGCTGTAGCGCTTGCTGCCATTTCTGGTAAAAAAATCAGCTTGAAGTCCCGCAGCACGATGCAGGAAGCCATTTCAGCGCCAAAGGTCGGCGGCATTGTCCGTCTGACAGGCTTCATCATCCGAATGACTGTCTTCTTCGAGTGTTTGGGGGCAGTGGTCATGGCGCCGGTATTCTGCAAGGAATTCGGGCCGCTGAAGGGGTGCTGGTACAGCGTCTTCCACGCAATCTCCGCCTTCTGCAACGCCGGTTTCGACCTGATGGGGAGCAAAACGCCTTATTCCTCCCTGACTTCCTTCATTGGCAACCCCGTGATCAATTTCGCCGTGATGGCGCTGATCGTCATTGGCGGCATCGGATTTCTAACTTGGGATGATCTCAAAACCAACAAGCTGCGCTTCCAGAAATACCGGATGCAGAGCAAGGTGATTCTGGTCACCACGCTGCTTCTGATCACGCTCCCGGCTGTTTATTTTTTCTTCTTTGAATTCTCGGATGCCCCTTTGGGAGAAAGGATCTTCAGTTCCCTTTTCCAGTCGGTGACCACCCGAACCGCCGGATTCAACACGGCAGATTTGACAGCCCTCAGTGAAGCCGGACTTGCCATCATGATTCTTCTGATGCTGGTAGGCGGCTCTCCCGGCTCCACTGCCGGCGGCATGAAAACCACCACCTTGGCTGTAATGCTTTCGACAGCGGTTTCCGTGTTCCGGCGGAAAGAGCACACGCACTTTTACGGACGCAGGGTCACGGACGACACTGTCCGCAGCGCCTCTACGGTATTGACCATGTATCTGACGCTGTTTCTCACCGGTGGGTGTCTGATTAGCCGGATCGAAGGGCTTCCCCTGCTGACCTGCCTGTTTGAAACCGCTTCGGCGGTTGGTACGGTAGGCCTGACCTTGGGCATCACGCCCCAATTGGGTCTTGTTTCCCGATGCATTTTGATCCTTTTGATGTACTTTGGAAGAGTTGGCGGTCTGACGCTGATCTTTGCCACAGTCTCCGGAAACCAAAGCAACACAGCAAGACTTCCCCAGGAAAAACTGACAGTCGGATAAGGAGATTACATTATGAAAACCATATTGCTCATCGGCCTTGGGAGATTCGGAAGGCATATCGCCATGAAGCTGAATGAACTTAACCACCAGGTAATGGCAGTTGACCGCAACGAAGAACGGGTCAACGCTGTGCTTCCCTTTGTCACCAACGCCCAGATCGGCGACAGCACCAACGAAGACTTTCTGTCCTCTCTGGGCATCCGGAATTTTGACAGCTGCATTGTTGCCATCGGCGACAATTTCCAGAACTCCCTGGAGACCGCCTCTTTGCTGAAGGAATTGGGTGCAACAAAAGTCATTGCCCGCGCTTCCACCGACGTGCAGGAAAAATTCTTGCTGAGAAACGGCGCCGATGAAGTGGTGTACCCGGAAAAGCAGCTGGCTTCCTGGACCGCGATTCGGTGTACTTCGGAACACATTCTGGATTACATCGATCTGGACGGCGATTATTCCATTTTTGAACTGTCCATTCCGGACAACTGGAGCGGGAAAACCATTCTTCAACTGGATATCCGGAAAAAGTACGGCATCAACATTCTCGGCATCCGGGAAAACGGAAAGCTGAACATGAATATCACCCCGGACACTGTCCTCAGTGGAGGAAAGTCCATTTTGGTCCTGGGTCACCAAAAAGCCGTTCAGAAGTGTTTCCGAATCTAATACCAGTTCATTTGAGGTTAACGGAGGTGATTCCATGCAGGACATGATTATAATTAGCACAACAGCTGCGGTGTTCCTGTTCGGTTTTTTCATGATCAAACGATTCGATGCGTTCATGGCAGAAAACCAGCGGGCCATTGAGGAAGAGAACCGAAAAAACAAATCCCTGATCCGGATCGCCGCGGAAAACCCCATGCTGGTGGATTCCATGGCTCCGGCTATGGAATCCTGTTCCTGGAACAATCCCTATGTTACCTTTTCCGTCAGCGTGGGCAGGACAAAGCATATGCTGCACCGTCTGCAGGAGGGCACGGTGGATCTTCTCCTTCTGGACGAAAATACCGCTGAGGCGCTCCATTCACCATTTTCATGTGTCAAAATCCCCTGCCATATGGGACATATGACTGCCGGAGAAAGCGGACTGACCGTCGAAGCCATAGAGGCGTATTCCGCTATCGTTGTGCTTTGGAATCAGGCCATTCCCTCCCCCGCCCGGGACCGTGTGGTGTTTGCACTAAGCAATGACTTCTCCGTCCAATAATGGCACAGCCCATCTTTCCTATGGATAATTCGTCGATTCTGTGATATAATGGGCGCAAAGCAAGGGAGATGGGAGCTATGCCGCAGAGGAATAAGGGAAAACTGAAAATCTTTTTCAGCTATGCTGAGAGTATCGGAAAAACGCAGGCAATGCTGAAAGCCGCGCAATCTGTCAAATCCCAGGGCGTAGACGTTCTGGTGGGGTATATCGCACCCCATTCCTCCAAAGAAACCTTGGCCCTTTTGGAAGGCTTGGAGCTGCTTCCTCCCATTGCGTACGCCGATGAGGAAGCCTTTGATCTGGACAGAGCCCTGGCCCGTAGACCCGAACTCATCCTGGTGGATGAGCTGGCCCACACCAACGGGAAAAATTGTCGTCATCGGAAACGCTATCAGGACATCGACGAGTTACTGAAATCCGGGATCGACGTCTATACCACGGTGAATGTGGGGAATATCGAGAGTCTGCACGACACCGTAGCCTCCATAACCGGCGATAATCCCTGGGACCGAATCCCGGACTCTGTCTTTGACAATGCCGCTCAGGTGGAGCTGATTGATATTGAGCCCCAGGAGCTGGTGCAGCGTCTTCAGGACACCGGCAATTCCATCACCGTGGAGCAGCTGACCGCCCTGCGGGAAGTAGCGCTGCGGCGCTGCGCGGATCGCGTCAAGCGGCTGTCAGAACAGACAAACAGCTTCCACACGGATGAGCATATTCTGGCCTGTCTCTCCTCCGCCCCCTCCAATGCCAAAATCATCCGCACAGCAGCCCGAATGGCACGGGCCTTCAACAGCCAGTTCACCGCGCTGTTTATCGAAACCCCGGATTTTTCCGTGGCGTCCCCGGAGAACAAGCAAAGGCTGCGGGAAAACCAACAGCTGGCGGAGGACCTGGGCGCCAACATTGAAACGGTCTATGGGGAAGATGTCCCCTACCAGATTGCGGAATTTGCCCGTCTGTCCGGTGTCACGAAGATCGTTCTGGGAAGAAGCGCCGTTACCCGAAAACATCTGCTGGGAAAACCCACTCTGACGGAGCAGCTGCTTTCCTACGTACCGGAAATCGACATTCACATCATCCCGGACAAAAGCGCGGATGCCACCTACCATCCCAGAAAAGCGCGAAGGAGCAGCGATAAGAACATCTGGCGAAATGTTCTCAAGAGTGCCGGGATTCTGGCTGGCGCCACACTTTTGAGTCTTCTGTTTTATCATCTTGGCTTTACCAACGCCAATATCATCATGGTATACATTCTGGGTGTGCTGCTGACCGCCATTGCAACCCCCCATCAGGTCTACAGTCTGGTGTCTTCCATTGCCAGTGTCATTATCTTCAACTATCTGTTCACCATACCCCGTTTCACCCTGACGGCCTACGAAACCGGCTACCCCATCACCTTTGTGGTCATGTTTTTAACCGCCTATATCACCGGAACCTTTGCCAGCCGGTATAAGGAACAAGCCGGTCAGTCGGCGAAAATCGCGTACCGCACCAAAATTTTGTTCGATACCGATCAGCTGCTCTCCAAAGCCAACGGCAAAGAGGAGATTATGAATGCCGCGGTAGAGCAGATCGGAAAACTGCTGGGACGGAATATCATCCTTTTCGAAGCCGTCAACGGTCAGCTGTCCAAGCCCATGTTCTACTGGACCAACAGCCAGCGGGAGCGTTCCTTTGATATTGACAAAGAACTGAAGACTGCCCAATGGGTACTGAAAAACAACCACTCCGCCGGTGCTACCACCGATACCCTGTCAGAGGCCCGATACCTGTACCTGGCCCTACGGGTCAATGACCGGGTCTACGGCGTAGTCGGCATCGAAGCGGAAAACAACGCCCTGGACGCCTCGGAGCATGGCATTCTGCTTTCCATCCTGGGCGAGTGCGCGCTGGCCCTGGAAAACGAGAAAAATGCCCGGGAAAAGGAAGCAGCGGCAATCCTGGCCCAGAGCGAGCAGCTGCGGGCCAATCTTCTGCGGACCATCTCCCACGATCTGCGGACACCTCTGACCACCATTTCCGGAAATGCCAGCAATCTGCTGAGCAACGGAGACAGCTTTGACGAAGCCACCAAACACCGGCTTTACGAAGACATCTACGAGGATTCCATGTGGCTGATTAATCTGGTGGAAAATCTGCTGTCGGCCACCCGCATTGAGGAAGGCCGCATGACCCTGCGCACCTCAACCGAGCTGCTCAGTGATATTGTGGAGGAAGCAGTCCAGCACGTCCGGCGAAAAGCTGACAGCCATCCCCTGTCTATTTCCTGCCAGGACGATCTTCTGCTGGTCAGGGCTGACGCCAAGCTGATCATTCAGGTCATTGTCAACCTGGTGGACAACGCCGTCAAATACACAAAACCCGGCTCCTCCATAACCGTCACCACAAAGAAAAACGGCACTATGGCAGAGGTACAGGTTGCCGACACCGGCGACGGCATTGCAGACGATGAAAAAGAAAAGATCTTTGACAAATTCTACTGCGGAGATCATAAAATCGCGGACAACCGCCGCAGTCTCGGTCTGGGCCTGTATCTGTGCAAATCCATCGTGGAGGCCCACGGCGGAACCATCCGGGTGACAGATAACCTGCCCCAGGGCTCAGTTTTCTGCTTTACCCTTCCCTTGGAGGAGGTTACCTTACATGAGTAAATTGCAAATTCTGGTAGTGGAGGATGACGCGCCGGTTCGAAACCTGATCACCACCACCCTGAAAGCCCACGACTACCGCTATATCACCGCAGCCACCGGAGAAGGCGCCGTCATGGAAGCCGCGTCCCATAATCCGGATATTGTCCTGCTGGATCTGGGCCTTCCCGACATTGACGGCGTAGAGGTGATCCGCCGCATCCGCAGCTGGTCCAACGTTCCCATTATCGTAATCAGCGCCAGAAGTGAAGATACAGATAAAATCAGCGCCCTGGACGCCGGGGCTGACGATTACCTGACCAAGCCCTTTTCGGTAGAGGAGCTTTTGGCAAGACTCCGGGTCACCCAACGCCGCCTGGCCCTGATGCAGGGCAGCAATGCCCAGAAAGCGGTATATGAAAACGGCCAGCTGCGCATCGACTATGCCTCTGGCTGTGCTTTCCTTGCCGGGGAAGAACTCCACCTGACGCCCATCGAATACAAGCTGCTCTGCCTTCTGGCGCAAAACACTGGCAAGGTTCTGACCCATTCGTTCATTACGCAAAGTATCTGGGGCAGCAGCTGGGACAACGATGTGGCATCCCTGCGGGTGTTCATGGCAACCCTGCGCAAAAAGCTGGAAAGGACTTCCAATTCGTCCCAATATATCCAAACCCACATTGGGATCGGATACCGGATGGTAAAAGTGGAATAACAAAAAACAGGCCTGTGGAAAAACCATAGGCCTGCTTTTTTGCCGCATTAACGGAATAGGCAGAGGGAGACCAGAAATAGGATGCTGGTTTGGATTGGGCGGAATAAAAAAGGGAGAGCGCTTTCCAAATCAGGGCTTTCGTTTACATCTTCGCAGACAGAGAAAGCCGATGATTCCTATCACCAGCAGCAGAAGCATCAGAAAAATATCCCAGTCAAAACCGCTTTTCGTTGTCAGAAAGATTGCCGTAGGCCCATCCGCGCCGCCGATGACTCCTACGGCATTTTTTTCAGTCGGATAGGAAATCACACCTATTATCTGGCAAGACAGCCAAATCGTGAAGCGGTATAGGATCATCCACCCGCTGGATATCACCGCCAACCCCAGGAACACGAACCGCCAGGGACTTTTCCGATAGGCATATTCCTTCATCTGCTCGTTTAAGTCTGCCGCCGCCTTTTTGGGGCTGCCCAACTCGGCATAAATCTCCGCATCCGTCTGCCCTGCCTCTTGTCGGGCGGATATGGAGCTTACAAAATCACACATGACCCGCTCTTTCACATCCTTCGGCAGATTCAGACGCCGCCGGACCTCACGGATATAGCGTTTGCGTTTCTTTTCTGCATCCTTCAACATGGATTGCCTCCTTCCAGAAATTCATCGACTGTCTCTTCAAAATCCCGCCACAGGATTTGCCGCCGGAGATTTTCCTCCCTGCCGGCCTCCGTGGCCGCATACAGCTTCTTCGGCGCTGTTCGCCCCTCACCCTGGCTCCAGGCAGCGCGGATCATGCCGTCATCCTCCAGACGGTAGAGGATGGGATAAAGGGTCCCCTCCTTCAGTGCAAAGCGTCCATTGGAGCACTCCCTCAGTTTGGACAGCAGCGCGTAACCATAGGTCGGTTCTATACAGATCAGCTTCAGCACCAGCATTTCCAGCACGCCCTTTTTCAGCTGCTGGAGAAACCTGTCTTCCATGGCATCACCTTAATTACATCTAATATTTAGTATTACTAAGTGCTAGTATAACAAAAAGGGTCCTGTTTGTCAAGGAGAACCAGATTGTTTCCCGGGCAATAGGACCTGAGGATTGTTTATCACAGTATACCGGTCGTCCCGATGCGTGGGTGTCCGTTATTCAGCGAAACCTTCCTTTCTTGTTACATAATGATCCATTGTCAGCTTTCGCAAGTCTTTCAGACAATTCCGAAAGAGCGATGCCGTTATTCTTCGCCGCTTTCGCAAGGTCCTCATACTCATATTTCTCACGGCGGACCCCATAGCCGAAGCTGCACTTTTTCCGAATCGTTCCATACGGCGTATTTATGCTTTCCACCCTGCGCTCCAGGGTGTACCGTTTACAGCTGCTTTCCCGGATTCCAAGGGTTGTGGTGTGCTGAAAGATCAGGCGTACCATGGTTTCCCTATCTGCTTCCCGACACAATACGGTAAGCAGTACGCCCGGGCGGGATTTTTTCATGCCGATGGGAACAGTGAAGGCATCCAGCGCCCCGGCCTCCAGGAGACGTTCCAGCGCAAATCCCAGGGCTTCCCCGGTCATATCGTCCAGATTGCAGCTCAGCTCCAAAATCTCTCCTATAGGATCTGCTGTTTCTCCAAGCATCGCACGGACACAGTTGGCTCGCTCAAAGTCTTTTTTCCCCATGCCGTAGCCGATGGCCTTCACCTTCATAGGCGGCATCGCTTCGAATTTTGTCACGAAGTGCTTCAGCAGCGCTGCGCCGGTGGGTGTACAAAGCTCTCCCGCGATGGAGCCGCCGTAAATGGGAACCTCCCGGAGCAGATATGCGGTGGCCGGAGCCGGGACAGGCAGAATTCCATGGGCGCACCGAACGCTGCCGCTGCCCACATGGACTGGAGAAGCAATGACCTGATCCACATTCAGCTCCTGCATCAGAAGACACACCGCGGTAATGTCCGCCACTGCGTCCAGGCTTCCCACCTCGTGGAAATGGATCTGATCCACCGGAACGCCGTGAACATGGCTTTCCGCTTCGGCGATCTCCTGATAGACCGACAGAATATCCAGCTTCACCATGGTGGGAATGGGCAGACTGCTCACGATACCCCGGATATCCTCCATACCGCTGTGGGAATGGCTGTGGGGATGGTCATGGAGCTGTTCGTCCTCCTCCACCTGTCCAACCTGCACGCGCAGATGAGTTCCGGTGATGCCGCACTTGACGCTTCTCTCGGCAGCGAAGGCAACGCTGGGAATTCCCAGTCGGTTCAGCTTTTGGAGAAAGCCCGCCTTATCAGGCAGCAATTCCAGCAAGGCAGCCGCCAGCATATCCCCAGCCGCGCCCATGCCGCAGTCGATGTACAGTGTTCTCATGGCTTCGCCTCCATGTGGTTGATCTGGTTGGCAAGATATCCCGCGCCGAACCCATTGTCGATGTTGACAACGCAGACCCCGCTGGCGCAGGAATTGAGCATGCTCAGCAGCGCGGAAACCCCGCCGAAGGAGGCCCCGTAGCCCACGCTGGTGGGAACGGCAATCACCGGACAATCCGCCAGGCCGCCGATCACGCTGGCCAGGGCGCCCTCCATACCGGCAATGGCAATGATAACGCTTGCCCCCATGATCAGCTCCATATGGGCCAGCAGCCGGTGGACCCCGGAGACCCCCACATCATACAGCCGAACCACCTGACTGCCCAGAATTTCCGCTGTCAGAGCGGCTTCCTCGGCAACGGGGATATCGCTGGTGCCGCCGGTGGCCACAACCACTTTTCCAATGCCGTCCGGTTGCGGCAGACCGCCGATGATGCCCACCGCCGCATCCTTCCGGTAATCCAGCGCCGCTCTGCATCCCACATACTCCGCAGCCTCGGGAGACATTCTGGTAATCAGAATCCGCTCCTGGCCGTTTGCCAGCATGGTGTCCACAATCCCCGCAATCTGCTCCGGGGTTTTGCCCGCGCCGTAGATCACCTCCGCAGCGCCCTGGCGGATCTTTCGGTGCAAATCCACCTTGGCGTAACCGATATCTTCAAACGGTGACAGCTTTAGCCGCATCAGGGCATCGTCCACGGAAACCTCGCCGGACTGCACGGACTGCAAAAGCTTTCTGACATCTGAGTTCATTCCCGTACCTCCAAATCCAGCAATATCATGGGATAGTACTTTTTTAATTCCTCCACAATCCGGGCACGGTTTTGCATGACCATAGGCAGATCCGCTGACCGCACCTGGAGCTTTGCGGCGTTTCCCTGCATCCGCACCCGAAAGTCCCGGAGGCCCAGGGCCATGAGCCAGCTTTCCGCCGCTTCCGTCCTGGAGAGCTTCTCCGCCGTGATCCGCTCCCCGGTTGGAATTCTGGTAGCCAAGCAGGCATAAGCAGGCTTCTCCCAGGTGAACAGGCCCGCTTCCCTGGACAATTTCCGGATCTCCGGTTTTGTCAGGCCGCACTCCCGCAGCGGTGACCGAACGGCCAACTCCCGCAAAGCACGCATTCCCGGGCGGTCAGAAGCATCGTCGGAGGCGTTTGTTCCGTCCAGCAAAAGGGCAAACCCATCCTTCTTTGCAGCCTCCTGTATCGCCGTAAAGATGATCTTTTTACAGTGATAGCATCGATCCGGCGGGTTTGCTGTGACCGCATCACTGCAAAGCACATCCAGGGTCAGGATCTGCATATCCATCCCCAATTCTTCCGCCAGCCGCTGAGCGTCCTCCAGCTCGAACTGGGGTTGAAAGGCGGTCCTGACATAGTACGCCTTTACCGCGGCGCCGTATTTCCCCGCAGCATACAGCAGATACGCAGAGTCCACGCCGCCGGAAAACGCCAGCGCCGCTCTGGGATTTTCCCGAAAAAACTGTTTCAAATCCATGATTCTCTCCTGAAAAAGGCGCACAAACCCCTTGTAAAGGTTTGTGCGCCTTCCTAACACACTTATATCACAATATTTTGCGCTGCAACAGACGCTTCAGCGTCCACAGGCGGCTTCCTGCCAGCCTTGTCCTCATTTTAACGGAAAAGGAGAAATTATGCAAGTGTTTTTCGAATTTCTTCCACCGCACTCTGAATCAGTTTTCCCACACTCAAGTCGGACACTCCCACAAGGATATTGTCACAGTGATTGGAGGGGATCAGAATTCGTTTCGCTCTGCTCTGGGCCACTGCCAGCGCCATCGCCGGCGTGACCTCTCCATAGAGCGAGTCGGCAATGACAATGCCGATGGGGCCTGCGATAATGTCTGCTTTTCTGGCTCCCACGATCACCGCGTTCTCTCCGGTAGCCCCATGGTCGGCTCCGGCTTTCAGCATGGCTCCGGTGGCAACGGAATTCGTACCAACTGCAGTGATCTCTACTTCCGGGAACTCCCGTTTGACAGCGGTAACCAGCTGCTTGCCGAATCCCCCGCCCTGGGCATCGATAATCAGGATGTTCATATACCTTCGTCCTTTCGCTGGGATGGATTGTAACTGAATTATACCAGACCGACTGGCGGATTGCAATGACACGGTCCGGTTTATCCCAAGAAGCTACGCATGATCCCCTCTGTTCCAGGGCCCTCTGCGGTAAAACAGCAACGCCATCAACGTGGCAACCGTCCAACCAATGGGCCATGCACACCAGATCCCCAAATATCCCAGAGCAGTTCCGGAAAGCACATAGGCCAGCACCACCCGAAGAATCAGATCCGTAAAGGTATCAGCCATAAACTGCTTCATCAATCCCGCTCCCCGCAGGACGCCGTCCGCAATCAGCTTCGACGACACCACGAAATAGAACGGTGACAAAATCCTCAGGAAGGAAATCCCGCTGCGCAATGCCAAGTCCGTCGGGTCCTCCAGGAAAAAGCCCATCAGTCCCTTGCCCCAGAAGAAATACAACACCGTCACCGGAATACACAGAAGCCATACCAGCTTAAGCCCCCCACGGAAACCAGCCTTCACCCGATCCGGCTTTTCCGCGCCGAAGTTTTGTGCGGCAAAATTGGAGACGCCATTTCCCAATGTTGTAAAGGAGGTGATCACCAGATTGTTCAGCTTCACCGCCGCAGAATATCCGGCCATAACCTCCGCCCCAAACAGATTGATGACACTCTGGATGATGATATTTCCCACAGACACAAAGCTCTGCTGCAAAATGCTGGGAATGGCAATCACCGCAAACCGCTTCAGAAGCGGAACAGAAAAAATGGATGTATGCTCCTCCACGCGGATTTTTTGGAGCCGCCGCAGAACGGCAACCACAGCCAGCAGGCAGCTGATCCCCTGACAGAGGAAGGTTGCCCAGGCCACACCGGCTACACCCATCTGAAACACCGTCACAAACAAAATGTCCACCGCAATATTGGATAGCGAAGAAACCGCCAGAAAAACAAAGGGCGTCTTGCTGTCTCCCAGCGCGGAGAAAACTCCTGTAGAGATGTTATAAAAGAAGACAAAGGGCAATCCCCAGACATAGATGTCCAGATACAGCTTGGAATCCGCGAAAACCTCCTGAGGTGTATGAATCAGCTGCAGCAGTATCCTGCAGCCCAGCAAGCCAAAAAGCATCAGGCCCAGGCAAACGGCGCCGCTGGCAATCATAGCCGTATAGACACCGGTTTTCATCTTTCCGAATTCCTTCGCGCCAAACAGCTGGGACACGAGAACGGAACAGCCGATATTGCATCCAAAGGCAAACGCCAGAAAAATCAGGGTGATTTCATAGCTGTTGCCCACTGCCGCCAGGGCGTTCTGACCAATAAACTTTCCTGCTACCCAGCTGTCCGCAATATTATACATTTGCTGGAACAGAATGCTGCCAAGCAGCGGCAGGCAAAACTTCCACAGCACTGTACCCGGCTTTCCAACAGTCAGATCCTTATTCATATTCTCCCTCTTTTCCATGAACTCGATGCGACATATTATACCGTCTGACAGTGCCAAAAGTAAAGAACGAATATTGCCAAAAAAACGATTCCGTCGTACCTGAATTCGTCATATAAATGATCGTTTATCGCAGCACCATCTGTAGGGGAGGGTCAGTGACCCTCCCGCTTGGTAACGGAACAGAGTGTGAAATAGGTTGCTGCCAGTGCTGGTTTTCACAAAAAGCTACAGATTTGACCGCTCAAAAACTTTCAGCTGGCGGGAGGGTCAATGATGTATAGAGTAGT
>JBJDYN010000032.1:0-4113 GCA_051867395.1 Faecousia sp.
GTGGTATGCTTACTAAAGCCGATAGCCTA
The DNA here is from genome assembly GCA_051867395.1 of Faecousia sp. Classification (GTDB taxonomy): domain Bacteria; phylum Bacillota; class Clostridia; order Oscillospirales; family Oscillospiraceae; genus Faecousia. The sequence continues at coordinate 30 of JBJDYN010000032.1, forward strand.
AATACGGAAATATTCGATTATATTTCAGCATAGAAATAATCTCAGCCGATGAAAGGAATTTTAATAATCCGACCGCAACTGACTTGTGGGTTGAAAAGCACAAATCAAAAATATAATAATTTCCGGCAGGGACAAGAATAATTGCCGATTGAGGAAAATATACTGACGGTTTTGCTCAGGGCGGCTGCTTTATATTGCTGCTCGGAAGTAAAGCTTTATAAACGCTAGATGAACATAAACTGATCTGAATTTGAGGTGGAGAATATGCGATATGAGAAAATAAACCTAACGGACGATTATCCCTTTTTAGGGAAAGATGGCTGCAGACCTGTACTGAATACTTATCTGCCCGACAATCTGGGTGAGATGCATCGGGGGAACCAACGCAGACCCGCTATCTTGATCTGCCCAGGCGGGGCATATGCTTTTTGCAGCCAACGGGAGGCAGAGCCGGTGGCTCTGCACTACCTGCGTGAGGGATACAATGTGTTTATCCTTTGGTATTCGGTCGCGCCGCACTGCTTCCCACAGCAGATTCGGGAAGTGGCAGCCGCGGTTGATCTGATCCACCGCAATGCGGAAAGCTGGAATTGTGACGAGAACCATATTGCGATCATGGGATTCTCCGCAGGAGGACACCTTGCAACGCATTACTCAACCAACTTCGATTGCGCAGAAGTACGCAGTGTCTTCCCGGAAAGTTATCCGGTTGCGGCTTCGATCCTTTGTTATCCGGTAATCACAGCAGATCCTGCTTATACGCATTTGGAAAGCATTGAAAATGTTTCTGGCCACAAACCGATCACGCAGGAAGATGTGAAACGCTTTTCCTGTGAGTTGCTGGTGACGGAGCAGACACCACCAGCCTATATTTGGCATACGGCGGAGGATCAGAGCGTGCCGGTCTATAACAGCTTTTTGTATGCAAGGGCGCTATCTGAAAAGCATATTCCGTTTGAATTCCACGTATTTCCCTTTGGAGCGCATGGCTTGGCCACCTGTGACGAGCAGACAAACGATGGCGAGATAACGGCGCGTATCGCACATAATCAGAGATGGATTGAGGAGAGCCAGCAGTGGCTGAAACTCCTTTGGGCAAATCATTGACGTGAAAGTGTTTCATTGAAGCAAACGCGGGATAACGATTGCAGAAGAACAACTGGGAAGTTTATCTTTTCTTCCTCCGCCACTGTCTATGGCCCCAACAATCCCCACCCGTACAAAGAGGATATGCCAGCCATTCAGTCCTCTTCACCCTACGGCTGGACAAAGGTGATGATTGAACGGATTCTGACGGACTATGTAACCGCCCATGACCAATCCCGATTGGACGATGGCTGGCATTTTCGCGGATGAGGGGATTACAGGAACTTCCACCAAGAAACGGGATGACTTCAACCGGATGATTCGCAGGTGCAAAGCCAAAAAGATAGATTTGATTCTGACCAAATCCATCTCCCGGTTCGCCCGGAATACGCTGGATACTATCAACTACACCCGTATGCTTCGGGCAATGGGCATTGGTGTGATCTTTGAGAAAGAAAATATCAACACGCTGGATATGGACAGCGAGATGCTGATCACCATGCTGGGTGCCTTTGCCCAGGCGGAAAGTGAATCCATCTCCCGAAATGTGGCCTGGGGCAAACGCCAGGCGATCCGGGAGGGAAAGGTCCATGTGAATTTCAAGCGGCTCTACGGCTATACGCTGCGGGAGGATGGTACACCGGCCATTGATTCAGAAAAAGCAGATGTGGTTCGACTCATTTTTGAACGGCATGTGGCAGGAGATAGTTTGCGCATGATTACCTTTCGACTGAATAACGCGGGAATTTTGAACCCGTCAGGACAGCCCGGGTGGAAGACAGCTTCCATAAGATCCATACTCATGAACGAAAAATACTGCGGCGATGTGCTTGGACAAAAGACGTTCAAGGAAGGCGTCATCGGGGGTAAAGTTCAAAAAAATACCGGACAGCTCCCCCAGGTGCTGATACAGAACAATCACCCCGCAATTATCAGCCGGGAACTGTTCTATGCGGTTCAGGAGGAAACAAAGCGCCGGACTGCGGCAAAGAGCCCTTCCACGAAGTCTCCCACAGGTCGGTCCAGCTATACAAGCAAATATGCCCTGTCAGAACGGCTTGTATGCGGGGAGTGCGGTACCTTATACCGAAGGTGTACCTGGAACGGAACGGAGCAAAAACGGATCGTCTGGCGGTGTGTTAGCCGATTGGACTATGGAAAAAAATACTGCCATAACTCCCCCACGATGGATGAGGTTCCTCTTCAAAAAGCAATCATGGCGGCATTGAATACAAAAATGCCTCCCAAGCTGGATGTGGTAACACAGATTACCGATGCCTTGCTGCAGGAGGCCGTGCCTTCAAGGGGCAGTGCAATGACCCTCGGAGAGGTGAAACGAAGGATCGAGGAGCTTACGGTGGAATTCGATCAGCTTCTGGAACTGGATGCCTGTGGCAATGAAGCCGACAGGCGGTTTGCTGAGATTTCAAGGGAGATGGCAGAACTGAAACGGCAGCAGGAGCGTATCGCTGCCCAACTCCGGAATAACCAGGAAGCACAGGAGCATGTGCATTCTATAGAGACTGCGCTGGATCAGGAAGATCACCATTTAAACGAGTGGGATGAAGAAATGATCCGGCAGCTTGTACATACAGTAAAGGTGATCTCCGCCGATCATATCAGAGTGTACCTGAATGACGGCACGGAAATTGATCAGACGGTCAGCCCTTGACAGAAAGCGGAATCGTGGTATAATGAACATAGAAAAGGGCGCTGCCGATAGACGGTTAGCCCCCTAGTTGATTACAAGAAGTAAACCGCACTAGGTGGGACTGGGGCGGTTTACTTCTTTTTTATGATCGTAATGATCAAACCGGCAAAGGAAATGAGTACCAGCAAGAGCTGAAACAGTTCTTCATATGTAACCACATTCACATCACCACCCCCTTCCGGCAAGGACAGGGGGCAAAGAAGGATCACCCCCTGAAAGAGGGGGATAACCGCCTAAGCGTCTGGCAGCGCCCGGTTCCATAAGGAACCACGCTTATTCTATCAGATGACAGGATTCCTGTCAAAACATATTTTCGACAAGCCAACTGCTCGTGCGGTTGGCTTTTTTCTTTGTGGGAGGTACAAATCCTAAGTGTACAGCGAATTGACTATGGGCAGCTTGTTCGATGGCATCGGCGGTTTTCCGCTGGCGGCGGTGCGCAATGGCATCCGGCCGGTGTGGGCCAGCGAAATTGAAGCCTTTCCAATTGAAGTAACCAAGCTGCGGTTCCCCGAAATGATACATGTGGGGGACATTACAAAACTGAACGGCGCGAAACTGCCGCCGGTAGATATTATTTGCGGAGGCAGTCCTTGCCAGGACTGTCTGTGGCCGGGGCGCGAGCCGGTTTAGCTGGCGCCCGCTCCGGCCTGTTTATGGAACAAGTCAGAGTGATTAAGGAGATGAGAGCAGCTGATATACAGCGAGGAAGATCAACTAAGCATATTCCCAAAATTGCAAGAAATATGTTGACGCCAGATTTGCTAACCGAAAGCTCTTCGGCAATTTCCCGCCCTCTCATGCCAAGGGCATAGTGCTTGATAATGGTGTCTTTGTAGTCCAGTAACATTCATTACCCTCCCTAAAATAGTGTATTTCCGCTGTTGCGGATACTACTATTATGGGAGATTTCCATACTACATCAATGTGCAGATTCATGGTGGCCACTCAGGCCGCACTGCGGCCGCTGAACGCCGCACTAGCGGCCACTCGCCACCGCCGTATGCACCGGGAAAGCGGATTTGGAAAAAGCCATTCTTTCTGAATATACGCTGGTCTATTCCAAGGAGACCCTGCCAGCAAAACCAAACCTGGAAGCGGCTTCTATGCCCGAAAAGACGGCACTCAAAACATAACGAAAAATCAGGTGGGGCAATGTAGCCCCACCTGAACAGGAGGAAAATATGCGTAATTTTACAGAACTATATCGGATGGATCTACCCCACAGGGCCATCTCCGTGTACAGATACCTTGCTGACCGTGCCGACAAAGACGGTATCTGCTGGC
>JBJDYN010000033.1:0-4028 GCA_051867395.1 Faecousia sp.
AGCCGGTGGAGAAAACCATCATCGACCGCTGTGTGCGGATGGTGTATCAGGACTATCTCAATGACCCCAAGCCTGAGAATATGCCCATCCTCGGTGATCTCTATGACTGCCTGAGAAAACAGGAGGAAAAGGAAGCTCAGTTCGTTGCCACGGCTCTGGAAATCTATGTCACCGGTTCTCTGAATGTGTTCAATCACCGGACTGATGTGGATGTCAGCAACCGGGTGGTGTGCTACGACATTAAGGAGCTGGGCAAACAGCTCAAGAAAATCGGTATGCTGATTGTTCAGGATCAGGTCTGGAACCGCGTCACCATCAACCGGGAAGCCAGCAAAGCCACCCGGTACTACATTGACGAGTTCCACCTGCTGCTGAAGGAGGAACAGACCGCCGCCTATTCCGTGGAAATCTGGAAGCGGTTCCGTAAATGGGGCGGAATCCCCACCGGCATTACCCAGAATGTGAAGGATTTGCTTGCCAGCCGCGAGGTTGAGAATATCTTTGAAAACTCGGATTTTATCTATATGCTTAACCAGGCAGCTGGGGACCGGAAGATTCTTGCCCAGCAGCTCGGCATTTCTCCCCACCAGCTTTCCTATGTAACCCATTCCAATTCGGGCGAGGGACTGCTGTTCTACGGCGATACCATTGTGCCCTTCGTGGATAACTTCCCCAAGGATACGGAGCTTTACCGCCTCATGACCACCCGTCCAGCAGATCAAAAGGAGGAAAATACCAATGACAGCGAATGAAATCCGGAACGGAAAAGCACTGCCCATTGCTGTGTCGGCTGAATACAGCAAATGTATTCAGATGCTTGCCCTGGCAATCGACTACTGTACCGAAAATAAGGGCAGCGAAGCAGCTTTGACCGAAATCGGGCAGGCAGGATTCGCACGCTTCAATGCGATTCTCGCAAAAGAGCAGCCGCTTCAGCGGATGCCTCAGAATGGCGGTTTTGACGCAGCAGAAAAGGTTTTACTGGCATTCTGGGCCTGTATGCTTTTTTATCCCAAACTGACGTTGGATCGGTTCGCTGTGTATGCGGAAATGAACGTCCTTCTGAAAGATATGCTGGCAGGTGGTTGGTTTGCGTGAATCCCGGCTGCAATTCACCGATGCGGAGCGAGCTGATCCCGTCATGGGCAAGGCGGTTCGGAAAGCGGAAAAGGCGGCTGACAAGGCGGAGAAAGCCCAGGCAAAAATCCCCACCAAAAAGGCTATCAAGCGGGAGCTGATTACCGACAACAGCAGCGGCAAAATCAAGGTGAAGCTGCATTTTGAAGATACCGAGAAAAAGCCGCCCTCCCGGCTCAAAGTCACCGACGCTCCTGCCGCCGCTGTCCGCAGACAAATTCGCCGGAATCTACGGGAATCCGAGGATGATAATGCAGAGGTGGAAGTTGCGGGAAGCACTTTGGATACTGCCGAGGGCACCGGGCATCTCCTTCAGGAAGCCCACCATCATGCCCAGCTCCAGCCCTACCGTGCCGCTGCCCGTGCGGAAAAGCAGCTTGAGAAAGCCAATCTCCACGCCCTGCAAAAGAAAGCGGAGGTGGAACAACCCACCAGCAACCCTTTGTCCCGGTGGCGTCAGAAGCAGGCCATCAAGCGCCAGTATGCTGCTGCCAAAGCTGGCAGAGGGGCATCCACTGCCGCTCACACTGCCGGGAATGCCGCAAAGGCTGCGAAAACCACGGCAGAGGAAACAGGAAAGGCAGCGACTTTCGTCTTGCGTCATAAAAAGGGGTTCGCTGCTGTCCTTGGCATCCTGTTGATGCTGGCATTTCTGCTCAATGCCGTGTCCTCCTGCTCCATGATGGTGGAGGGTATCGGCGCTGGACTTGCCTCCGGAAGCTATGCCGCTTCGGATGATGCCATTGTCGGGGCGGAAGCTGCTTACTGTGCCATGGAACAGGCATTGCAGCGGCAGCTTGACCGCTTTGAAATCACCCATGACTACGACGAATACAGCTGCGATCTGGATGAAATCGGCCATGACCCCTATGTGCTGACAGCAATTCTGTCCGCCCTTCATCCGGGAGAATGGACACTCAGCGAGGTAATGGATACGCTGAATATGCTGTTTGAAAAGCAGTATATCCTGACTGTGGATGTGGAAACGGAAACCCGTTACCGTGATCCTGACACCGGGGAGGATGTTCCCGCCTGGGCGGAAAATGCTGAGCCGTATGACTATTCCTCCTGTACGGTAACGCTGGAGAACTTCGATCTGAGCCATGTGCCTGTGTATATCATGAATGAGGAAACTCTAAGCCGATATGCATTGTATATGGCTACTCTTGGCAACCGCCCTGACCTGTTCCCGGATTCCGAATACATCGACAAGCATCTGGTAAAAGGCTACACCGATTACGATATTCCACCTGAAGCGCTGGAGGATGCGGAATTTGCCGCCATGATAAAGGAAGCGGAAAAATATCTGGGCTACCCCTATGTCTGGGGCGGCAGCAGTCCCAGCACTTCCTTTGACTGTTCCGGCTTCGTCTGCTGGGTCATCAATCACAGCGGCTGGAGCGTAGGCAGAACCAGCGCCCAGGGGCTTTACAACCTCTGTACCCCTGTTTCCCGGAGCAGCGCCCGTCCCGGTGATCTGGTGTTCTTCAAGGGCACCTACAAGACAAACGGTGTTTCCCATGTGGGCATCTATGTGGGCAATAACAGAATGCTGCACTGCGGAGACCCCATCTCCTACACAAATATCAACACCCAATACTGGCAGTCCCATTTCTTCACATTTGGGCGTCTGCCCTGATAAGGAGCGTGATTTTATGAATCCCAAATTGCAAAAGCTCCGTGCCGAGCTGGAAAAGAACACGGAGAAAATCAGCAAGCTCCAGTCCCGAAACACAGAGCTGAAAAAACAGATTCAGGAGCTGGAGAACATCGACATCATCTACATGGTGCGCGAGTGCGGCCTGACGCCGGAAGCCCTGTCCGGCCTGCTGGCAAAAGTCCAGGCTGCGCCCAATTCCGCCGAAACCAAGGATAAGGAGGATGCTTCCATTGAGGCTTAATCGCCGTATTCTGACCCTTGTGGCTGCGCTGGTGCTGTGTATGTCTTTTATGACCATTACGGCATCCGCCGAGGCCAATCCCCCCAAGGACGATGTAATCATCTACACCGCCGACCCCACGGAACCCCAGCCGACTGCACCGAAGCCCACCACGCCGAAACCTGCCACGCCGCCGGAAACCCAGCCGCCTGCTGCCACAGCGCCGACCACACCCACCACGGTGACACCGGTGGAACCCTTCACGGAAGGAAACGCCATTGCAAAAGACCTCCATTTCCATGCGGACACCAACAAGCAGTTCATCACCATCGAAACCCGCAGCGGGGAGATTTTCTACATCATCATCGACTACGATGCCCCGGTGGATGAAAAAAGTGAGCAGTTCAGCACCTATTTCCTGAACAAGGTGGATGACGCTGATTTGCAGGCGCTGCTGGAGGACGGCGAGAAAGTGGAAGTCTGCGGCTGCATTGACCGCTGTTACGCCGGTCATGTGAATACCACCTGCCCGATCTGCGCCAAAAACATGACCGAGTGCGTAGGCAGAGAGCCGGAGCCCTCTGAGGAACCCACCGTCCCCGCGACAGAGCCGGTGACGGAGCCGGAAAAGAAATCCAATTCCGGCGCTGTTCTGGCTGTGCTGCTGATGATTGTCATGGTCGGCGTCATGGGCTGGTACTTCCTGAAAAACAAGATGCCCAACCCCAAAACCAAGGGTGACACCGATCTGGATGACTATGACTACGGCATGGACGAGGATGACGAGGACTATGCCGAATTTGAATCCTATAACGAACAGGAGGAGACGGAATCCAAATGAGTTACTTTACCACCGGGAAGTCCCGGTTCTATGAAAAGCTGATGACCAGCAAGCCCCATCCCCAGCGGGAGGTCAGAAAGACTGACCTCCCCGAAAATCACCTTTGCTATGGCTGTCAGCGCTACGGCGAAGGCTGCGTACACCCCTGCCACCGTGAGGTGCGCAGGGGT
>JBJDYN010000034.1:0-3986 GCA_051867395.1 Faecousia sp.
GAGGGTCAATGACCCTCCCCTACAGTGGGTATGCGCATAAACGATCATTTACAGCGCCAATCCCACACGCCACACTTCACACTCCAAACGAAAAAAGAGGTAAAAATATGAAAGAAATTTTTCTGTTAAAACTTGGCGAAATTGTCCTGAAGGGGGCGAACAAGCGCCAGTTTGAAAACAAGCTGCGGCAGAACGTCCGCCGCCGCATGAAGCGCTACGGCAATTTTGACGTGTATATTATGCAGTCCACGGTTTATGTGGAGCCCATGGACGAGGAGGCGGATGTGGACGGAGCCTGGGAGGCCTGCGGCTCCATCTTCGGCGTGGTGAGCCTGTGCCGGTGCCGCCCCTGCGAAAAGAACGTGGATGCCATTTTTGAGGCCATCGAGAATTATCTGGGGGACGACCTGGACTGCGCTGCCTCCTTTAAGGTGGAGTCCAAGCGCTCCGACAAGCGGTTCCCCCTGAACTCCATTCAGTTGTCCCAGGAGATTGGCGGGCGTCTGGCGGAGGCCCACCCCAGTGTTGCCGTGGATGTCCACCATCCGGAGTACACTGTCTATGTGGAGGTCCGGGATCTGTCTGCCTATGTCCACGGTCCCGCGGTGCCCGGCGCGGGCGGCCTGCCCACGGGCGTGGGGGGCCGTGCCCTGTGCCTGCTGTCCGGCGGCATCGATTCCCCGGTGGCGGCCTATATGATCGCCAAGCGGGGCGTGGAGGTGGAGGCGGTCCACTTCTTCTCCTATCCCTATACCTCCCAGCTGGCGAAGGACAAGGTGGTGGAGTTGGCGCGGCTGGTCACCAGATACTGCGGCAGGATGACCGTCAATGTGGTGTCCTTCACCGAGATTCAGGAAGCCATCCGGGACAACTGCCCGGAGGAATTCTTCACCCTGATTATGCGGCGGTTTATGATGGAGATCTCCCAGCGCATCGCGAAAACCGACGGCTGCGGCGCGCTGATCACCGGCGAGAACCTGGGCCAGGTGGCGTCCCAGACCATGGAGGCCATGGCGGTGACGGGAGCCGTGGTGGATATGCCCATTTTCATGCCCCTGGTTGGTATGGACAAGGAGGAGATCGTCACCATTGCCCGGCGCATCGGCACGCTGGACACTTCGATTCTTCCCTATGAGGACTGCTGCACCGTCTTCACCCCCAAGCACCCCAAGACCAAGCCCACCCTGGGCCAGGTTCTGAACGCGGAAAAGAACTTAGATCGGGAGGCTCTGATCCAGCGGGCCATGGAATCCATTGAAAAGATCAAGGTGAGCTACCATGACGAGTCTGTGCTGTAAGGTCCTGAAGGCCCTGGAAGGGAAGACCCTGGTCACCGCTGAGAGTCTCACCGGCGGCGGCATCGGCGCGGCCCTGACCGCCATCCCCGGCAGCAGCGAGGTCTACAAGGGCGGCATTATCAGTTACACCAATTGGGTGAAGGCCAACCTTCTGGGGGTTCCGGAGGAAATGCTGACCCAATACGGCGCGGTTTCCGCTCCGGTGGCTCAGGCCATGGCGTCCGGAGCCCGGGAAAGACTGCAAGCGGACATCGCGGTGTCCGTCACGGGTCTCGCCGGCCCCGGCGGCGACGATTACGGCAACCCGGTGGGCACGGTATTTATCGGCTGCAGCGACGCCCAACGCACCACAGTACGTCACTTCTGCTTCCAGGGTACCCGGGAGGAAGTCCGGCAGCAGACCGTGAAAGCCGCCCTGGAATTGGTTTTGGAAAATGCTCAGAGGTAGAGTGTGGAGTGTGAAGTTTGGAATGTGGAGTTGATGCAATGCGGGAATCGACTTGCACCGGAATCGTAGGGGGCGGCATCCCTGACGCCCCTTGTAACGGTACTGCATGCAAAAGGGGCGTCAGGGATGCCGCCCCCTATGCACAGTAACAGTAAACGATCATTTACAAGTTTAACTCCACTCTCCACTCTCCACACTCCTAACTCCACACTCAAAAAAAGCCGCCCGCTTCGGATTTGTTCCGAAGCGGGCGGTATCGGTTTCTCAGTCCTCGCTGTGGTAGGTGGGATCATAGTTGACGATGATGTCGTGCTCCCGCAGGGCGGAGACGTCTTCAATCTGGTTGCCGTAGACGTTGACCTGAACCAGGCAGTAGTTGTCCGCCAGTGCATCCACGTTGGTCAGCAGGTTGTAGTCCATATACACATGGGTCAGAGACTGCATTTTGCTCAAACCGTTTATATTGGTCAAAGCATTGTAGGAACCGTCGATGGTCTGCAGGGGACAGCCCTCGGGCCAGTCGGGCAGCTCAGCAATCTGGTTGCCGGAGAAGTCGAAGATCAACAGCTTCGTCAGGCTGCTCAGGCTGGAAATGTCGGAGATGGTGTTGCTGGCGATGCTCAGGTTGGTCAGCTCCGTGGAGCCTGCCAAAACAGACACATCCGTCAGGCTGTTGTAGTCCACAGACAGGTAGGTCAGCAGTGCCAGATTCTCCATGCCCTTCAGGCTGGTAATCTGGTTGTTGTCCGCCCCCAGCCACTGCAGCTTGATGCAGGAGGACAGGGGAGAAAGAGAGGTAAGGGCGTTGAAGGAAACGTCCAGGGTCTCCAGATTCACCAGATTGCTCAGGGCGGACAGATCCGTCACCGCGTTGTGCTTCAGGTCAAGCTCTACCAGGGTAGCCATGGGAGCCAGGGGATCCAGATTCCGGAGGGTGTTGCTGCTCAGATCCAGATGGGTCAGGCTCTGGGCGCCGGTGAGTCCCGCCACGGTGCTTAAGGAACAATCCGACAGCGTCAGGCTGGTCAAACGGGACAGGGAAGTCAGGCAGCTCAGATCCTCCGCCGGGAACTTACAGCCGGTCAGATCCAAAGTTTCCAGCCAGCCCAGAGAGGCCAGGGGACTCAGGGTAGTCAGCTGCTGGTTCTGAATGGTCAGGGATTTCAGGTTGGGCAGCAGTTCCAGGTCACTGTAATCCGCCACGCCCTCGGGGGCGGTGAACTCGGTGATCTCCCAGAGCTGGTTGGTGTAGACAGTTTTCTCAGCGTCCACATTGATCAGCTCACGGACGGCGGCTTCCAGAGTGGGATCTGTGAAGGTGACCTCCTCAATGACGCCGGTGATGGTGTAGCCCAGCACAGCGACGGTACTGACCAGGCCGTTGTCTGCCACGGAGATGGCGTAAACGGTGGTCTCGCCCGCGTCCAGCGTGATGGCCCCGTCATAGACCGGCCCGGCGGTGGAGGGGAATTCCCCGTCGGTGGTGTAGTAGATGGTGCCGTTGGAACTCAGGTGCAGGTCAATATATTGGCTGAAGTAGCCCGGCTCGCTGTCGGGGACAGGGGCGTAGGGCCGGTTGGCATCCAGGATGGCCCGAATTTCCGGGTCAGGGATGTTGTCCAGCATGTTGACTGCGTCCAGCAGCTTGTCCTGCTCTACATAGGTTTTGCACAGGGCGGCGTAAAGCTCAGCGGTAGGGGCGCTGTTGATGGCCCCCGCCAGGGTGTACTCCGCCTTGGTGTAGTTTCCGGCGGACTTATATTGGTTTGCCAGCTCGATGGCTACATTCTGGTCATGACCGGAGAAGCTGTAGGCCATGTTATAACACCAGGAGGAGATCCGGGCGTTGCCGTGCAGATCCTGGAACCTGGCTTGACTGAGCAGGGTGTCCCGGGTAAAGTCCCGGTCGTAAATGAACAGGTACCAGAAGATACTGCCGACAATCACAATCAGCAGCAGCAGCGGCACCAGAAAACGGACGGCTTTCTTCATAAGAAAAATCTCCATTTCGAGAAAATCACCATGAATTATACAACATATACGGTATAATGTCAAGTCCGCCGCAAAACGTTACAATTTTCTAACATTTTGAAAGATTTTATGTAAACCCGGATATCAGAGTGGAGTGAGGAGTGAGGAGTTAGGAGCTAGGAGTGGAGAGTTGAGAGTGGAGTGTGGTCTGCTGCGGTAAATGATCGTTTATCTTAAGATAGACGCACTGGCGCGGCAGCGCCATGCCT
>JBJDYN010000035.1:0-3959 GCA_051867395.1 Faecousia sp.
CACCGATGGTGATGTGAGTGGTTCTCTTGTTGATCCGAACGAAACCACGGCGGGATGCGATGCGGCCGCGCTTCAGGATGGGGCCGGGGTTCGCGATGGCGGTGGAAACGTACAGGTTGTCAGCGTTCATGCCGTGGTTGTGCTCAGCGTTGGCGACAGCGCTCTTCAGCAGCTTGGCCATGGGCTCACAGGCTGCCTTGGAGGTCTGGCTCAGGAAAGCAGTCGCGGACTTGACGTCCTGACCACGGATCATATCGCAAACCAGCTTGACCTTACGAGGAGACATACGGACATATTTCACATGTGCAAATGCTTCCATTTTCGTACCTCCTTACTTGCTGTTAGCGGTCTTGCTGCCGGAGTGGCCCCGGAAGGTCCGGGTGGGCACAAACTCGCCCAGCTTGTGGCCGACCATATCCTCAGTGATATAGACGGGAACGTGCTTGCGGCCGTCGTGGACAGCGATAGTGTGACCGACGAAGGAGGGGAAGATGGTGGAAGATCTGGACCAGGTCTTCAGAACCTTCTTTTCACCGGCCTTATTCAGCTCCTCAACGCGCTTGTACAGCTCAGGAGCGACGAAAGGGCCCTTCTTGATACTTCTGCTCATTTCATTTCCTCCTTACTTGCTGTTTCTGCGCTTGACGATGAACTTGTTGGTGGGGTTCTTCGTCTTGCGAGTCTTATAGCCCATAGCAGGCTTGCCCCAGGGAGTCACAGGGCCGGGACGGCCGACAGGAGCGCGGCCTTCGCCGCCGCCGTGGGGGTGGTCATTGGGGTTCATGACGGAGCCGCGGACGGTGGGACGGATGCCCATGTGACGCTTGCGGCCAGCCTTACCGATGTGGACGTTCTCGTGGTCCAGGTTGCCGACCTGACCGATGCAGGCGGTGCAGTTGGTCCGGATGTAGCGGACCTCACCGGAGGGCAGACGGATCTGCGCCATGTCGCCTTCCTTCGCCATCAGCTGCGCAGCGGCGCCGGCGGACCGGACCAGCTGAGCGCCGTGGCCGGGCTGCAGCTCCACATTGTGGATCACAGTACCCACGGGGATGTTGGCGATGGGCAGGCAGTTGCCGGGCTTGATATCGGCACTGGCGGAAGCGACAACCACGTCGCCAGCCTTCAGGCCGTAAGGAGCCAGGATGTAGGACAGGGTGTTGTCCTCATACTTGATCAGAGCGATATAAGCAGACCGGTTGGGGTCGTACTCGATGCGCTGCACGGTAGCGCTCATATCCGTCTTCAGACGCTTGAAGTCGATGACACGATACTTGCGCTTGTTGCCGCCGCCCTGATGGCGGACGGTAATGTGACCGTAGCTGTTGCGACCAGCGTGCTTCTTCAGGGTCTCAACCAGGCTACGCTCAGGTTTTGCCTTCTTGTCCACGCCGTCGAAGCCGGAAACAGTCATGTTGCGGCGGGCGGGGGTGTAAGGCTTAAAAGTTTTAATAGCCATTTGCGTTTCTCTCCTTTATTGAGATTGGTTTAGACCATACCCTCGAAGAACTCGATGGTCTTGGAGTCAGCGGTCAGGGTGACGACAGCCTTCTTGTAGTCAGGCCGTTTGCCTGCAGGATAAGCGCCGGTGCGCTTTACCTTGCCATGGACAGTGACGGTGTTGACCTTCGCGACCTTGACGCCAAAAGCCAGCTCAACGGCTTCCTTGATCTGGGTCTTGTTGGCGTTGACGTCCACCACGAAAACATACTTCTTGTCAGCGACAGCCTCCATGGACTGCTCGGTGATGACAGGTCTTCTGATGATATCGTAAGCGTTCATTATGCGAATACCTCCTCGATCTTCCGGAGAGCTTCCTGATCGACAACCAGCTTGTTGGCGTTGACCACGTCATAGACGTTCAGCAGGTTGGCGAAGGTGACCTCGCAGCCGGGGATGTTGCGGCCGGACTTGACCACATTCTGGTCAGCGGCAGCAGTGACAACCAGCACCTTGGTGTCGCAGCCCACAGCCTTCAGGAACTTGGCGAAGTCAGCGGTCTTGGGAGCATCCATCTTGATGGAGTCGATGACCACCAGGCTGGCCTCCGCGACCTTGGCGCTCAGGACGCTCTTCAGTGCCAGACGCTTGGCCTTCTTGTTCAGGGTGTAGCTGTAGGAGCGGGGCTTGGGGGCGAACACGATGCCGCCGTGGGTCCACTGAGGAGCCCGGGTGCTGCCCTGACGGGCGCGGCCGGTGCCCTTCTGACGCCAGGGCTTACGGCCGCCGCCGGAAACCTCAGCGCGGGTCAGAGCGGACTGGGTGCCCTGACGCTTGTTGGCCAGATGATTCTTAACTGCGTCGTGAACAGCAGCGCCGTTGGGCTCGATGCCGAACACAGCTTCGGAGAGTTCGATCTCGCCAACCAGCTTGCCGGACATATCATAAACATTCGTCTTAAGCATGATTTAAGATCTCCTTTCCTTAGCCTCTTGCGGAAGCCTTCTGGGGATTTCTGCCGGAAGCCTTCTGCGGGTTCTTGCTGATGCCGGTCTCCACATTCTTGACCTTGTTGTTCTTGACGGTGTTGCGCAGGTAGACCAGACCGCCCTTGGGGCCGGGGATGGCGCCGCGGATGACGATCATGTTCAGGTCTGCATCGACCTTCACCACATCCAGGTTCTCGATGGTGACCTGCTCATTGCCCATCTGGCCGGCGCCGATCTTGCCGGGGAAGATACGGGACTGATGAGAGGAAGAGCCCATAGAACCAGCGTGACGGTGGACAGGGCCGCCGCCGTGGGTCATGGGAGTGCGGCCAGCGCCGTGACGCTTGACAACGCCCTGGTAGCCGTGGCCCTTGCTGATGCCGGTGACGTCGATCTTGTCGCCGGCGGCGAAGGTGTCAGCCTTGACGACATCGCCGACGTTCATGTCAGCGGCCTTATCCAGCTTGAACTCCTTCAGGTACTTCTTGGCGCTGACGCCGGCCTTCTTCAGGTGGCCAGCCTCAGGCTTGGTCAGCTTGGCTTCCTTGATGTCTTCGAAGCCCAGCTGGACGGCGGTGTAGCCGTCGGTCTCGACGGTCTTCTTCTGAGTGACGACGCAGGGGCCTGCTTCCACGACGGTAACAGGGATCACCTTGCCGCTCTCATCGAAGATCTGGGTCATACCCACTTTTTTGCCGATGATAGCTTTCTGCATGGTTGATTTTCTCCTTTTTTAATAGGTTATTGGTCGACTGCTCATTGGGAAAGCTGCCGACATGACCCGTCCGCCCGATGCCAGACAGTGCGGGCTGCTGTGATCAAAAGTTACGTTGATTACAGCTTTATCTCAATCTCAACGCCAGCGGGAAGATCCAGGCTCATCATGGCCTCGATGGTCTTCTGGTTGGGGTTGAGGATATCGATCAGTCTCTTATGGGTTCTGCGCTCGAACTGCTCACGGGAGTCCTTGTTGACGTGGGGGGACCGAAGGATGGTAACAACTTCCTTCTTGGTGGGCAGCGGGATGGGGCCGGAAACCTGAGCGCCGTTGCGCTTCGCGGTGTCCACGATCTTAGCCGCGCTGGAGTCGATCAGCTGGTGATCGTAAGCCTTCAGCCGAATGCGGATCATCTGGTTTGCCATGGTTTGTTTTCCTCCTTGAATTACGTACTCAGTTTGCGTAGTGTCTGGGTACGGTCGAACTGTTTTTGTCCGCGCCGCCGTGCGTATCACTCCGAGCCATGAAAAATGGCCGACAAACGCCGACCCTTTCTTCCGTCCCCGGCGATATACGCCAGCACTTACAGAAGCAGTTCAGCCGCCCGATGACCGGACATACTCCGCGGAAGTTACCGTCTTACGACGCAATCTCCCGCATCATCGCAGTACACGCATAGATTCCCTACACGCGCTCAAATATGATACCATCTATTTTTCCAAATGTCAAGAAGAATTTTAGAAAAAATCACAAAGTTTCTCTGTGATGTAAATAGATGTGACCCATCTACAAGAAGAAAGTTTTCAATGTGG
>JBJDYN010000036.1:0-1416 GCA_051867395.1 Faecousia sp.
GCGCTGTCCCAGCTGGTATCCAATCAGGTTGACCTGATGCTGCTGGATTTGGGACTGCCGGATTTTGACGGCATGGAGGTCATCAAAAAGGTGCGGGAGTGGTCGGAGGTGCCCATCATCGTGGTCTCCGCCCGGGATCAGGACAACGAAAAAGCCGCCGCGCTGGATGGCGGCGCAGACGATTATCTGACCAAGCCTTTCTCCGCTACGGAGCTGATGGCCCGGATCCGGGTGGCTCTGCGGCATTCCCGCCGAACCTCGGCTGCCACGCAGCAGACCGTTCATTCCGTGGGCGGACTGTCCATCGATCTGGAACGGCATCTGGTATTTCTGGATGGTGTGCAGCTGCATGTGACCCCCATGGAATATAGTCTTTTGTCCCTGCTGTTCCACAACATGGGCAAGGTGCTGACCACCCAGTACATCATCCGGGAAATTTACGGCCCGGGCTACGGAAACGATACCCAGGCCCTCCGGGCGCTGATGGCGGGACTGCGGCGGAAGATCGAAAAATCCCCGGCAAAGCCCCGGTACATCCTCACCGAAATAGGCGTGGGATACCGGCTGGTGGATGAATAACCCCATACGAAACGCCCTGGAAGTTCATTCCAGGGCGTTTCCGTTTACCAGTACCGCTTTTTCTTGAAGTAGAAAATGCAGCCGCCAACGATCAATGCACTCAATACAATTACTGCCGGATACCCATAGACCCAATGAAGTTCCGGCATATTGACAAAGTTCATTCCATACCATCCTGCAATCAACGACAGCGGCATGAAAATTGTGGTTACGATTGTTAAAAGCTTCATGATCCGGTTCTGTCCCAAATCCACCTGGGCCTGGTATTCGCTGCTGACCTGGCTTGCATATTCGCGCAGCATCTGGGTTTCTTCCTGCAAGCGGTTCAGTCTGCGAAGAATGTACTGCAGCCTGCCGGAACTGCATTCATCCAGCAGATCGGTGGCGTTTTCCTGCAAAGTTGACACCATATCATTCATCTGAGCGTAGTACCTGTTATGCTGATTCAGCTCCTTCCTGAGCTGGCTCATTTGCCTGATGAACTTTTCCGTCCGGTTATCCAGTACCATTTGCTCCAGCCCGGAAATGCGCTCCTCCATGTTCTGAATATGGGAGAGGTCATCCGTGATCAGGGCAAGATAGAAATCCATCAGCAAATCGTCCGCTCCATCCGCATGGTGCGGACGCATTTTTCTGACCCGTTCCATACATTTGGCAGCTTCTCCGTCCGGGTCAACAAAAAGAAGATTGCTGTTCCACCAGGTGAAAACAATATGTTTATCCTGTTGGTGTGGTTTTGCCGGAATATGAAGCTCACCAAGAATACGATTCTGCTCAACCATTAGCCTGCAGCCTGTGTTTTTTCCGGGGGAAAGCATGGAATCCGGCGGGAGCAGC
>JBJDYN010000036.1:1516-3900 GCA_051867395.1 Faecousia sp.
ATGATGACACAGGAACTGACCAGCCGCGATATGCAGCTGCAGGCCCTTTGCGATGGGGTGCGGAAATATGCCAAAGCCCGGGATTTTCAAAAATGCGTGGCCATGATTTGCCAGGCCATGGGGGAATTTCCCAATGCGCCGGAGCCCCACAATCTGCTGGGAATCGTTATGGAAAAAGAGGGCGACCACCCCGGTGCCATGAAGCACTTCCGGGCAGCCTACGCGCTGGACCCTACCTACTTACCGGCAAGGCAAAATCTGGATCATTACGGCACGTTTTATTCCCGGGGTGGCTGCGCCTACGACGAAAGCGATTGCCCGCAGGAAGCTCCATCGCCCTATGAAATCCAATACGATGAAAAAGGAATTGGTCACGCGGTCAGGAGGAATACAAAATGAGCATTTTGAAGAACAAAAAGCAGGCAGACTATACCATCATTGTGGGCTGCGGACGGCTGGGCGCCAATCTGGCGAACACCCTGTCCGAGGAAGGCGAAAATGTCCTGATTCTGGATAGGGAGAAGGAAGCGTTTCGGAAGCTGTCCCCCTCCTTTGGCGGGCTGACGGTGGAGGGCGACGGAACAGATTTGGATGTGCTGAAAAAAGCGGACATCTCCCGTGCCAATGCGGTGATTGCCGTTACAAACAATGACAACACCAATATTCTCATTGCCCAACTGGCAAAGGAATTCTATTCCGTTGGACGGGTCATTTCCCGGCTGTATGACCCGGAGCGGGAATGCGTCTACCGGGAGCTGGGCATCGACACCATCTGCCCGGCAGTGCTGTCCGCCAATGAGATTGACAAGCTGCTGGAGAAACCAGCCCGCACGAAGGAGGCTGTTTAACAATGAAAGGAAATGTGCTTTTGGTGGGCGGCAGGAGCAAGGCAAAGTCCCTTGCCCAGTCTCTGCTGAAAAAAGGTTATCGGGTCACGGTCATCAACAAGGATTTGCCCGACTGCGAAAAACTGGCGGAAAATGAAAAGCTGACTGTGATTCACGGTGATGGCACAAAGCCCTATGTGCTGGAGGATGCGGGTGCCGGGAATATGGAGCTTGTCATTGCCCTGACACCCCGGGATGAGGACAATCTGGTGGTTTGCGAGCTGTGTAAGAAGAAGTTCCGGGTTCCCAAAACCCTATCTCTGCTGTCCGATCCCCAAAAAACAGACTTCTTCTATAAAATGGGCGTGGACAGCGTGGTCTGTGCCATTTCCGCTGTCACCAGCATCATTGAACAGCAGGCGTTCATGGAGGAGATGGCAAAGGCCATCCCCATTGGAGAAGGAAGGGTGCAGCTTCTGGAAGTGCCCATAACGGAAACAGATCCGGCAGCCCAGAAGCAGGTCTGGGAAATCAACCTGCCCAAAGAGGTCATCATCGGCTGCATCCTCCGCCGGGATCAGACCCTGATCCCCAGAGGCGACACCCGGATTCTGGCGGGAGACATTCTTGTCCTGATCTCGGGAAACGAGCAGGAGGAAATCGCGATTCTGGAATTAAAGGGCGGTGAGGCCAAATGGCAAAAATGAAAGACTGCTCCAACCGCGGCAAGCTGATGGTCATGATCGGTCTGCTGGTCATCGCCCCGGTGGCAATTCTCCCGTTCTATCCGCAGGACATTGGCTATGCAATCTTCTTTCTGCTGACCGGGCTGCTCTCTATCCTGGCAGGGGGTCTTGTATGCGCCTTTGGGAAGCGGGAAGCCTATTTCAGCTCTGACCGCCTGACAGCTCAGCGGCACAGCAATAACACCGTGCTTTTTACCTGGTTCTGGGGAATCGCCGTTGGCGCAATACCCTTCTTCCTTTCGGGGCAGCTGCGTGTGGTGCAATCCCTGTTTGAATCCGTCAGCGGCTGGACAACCACCGGCCTTTCCATGATGGATGTCACCCGGACCTCCAAAATATTCCTGTTCTATAGGAGCTTTATGCAATACTGCGGCGGTCTGGGCTTTGTGCTGATGATGGTCATGCTGGTTTCCGGGAAACGCTCCATGGATTTGTTCAACGCGGAGGGGCATCCCGACAAGCTGATGCCGAACCTCAAGCAAACCGCCCAGACCATTTTTGAAATGTACATCATTTTTCTGATTCTGGGAACGGTTGCCTATGTGGTTTGCGGAATGCCGCTGTTTGACAGCCTGTGCCACGCCATGTGCAGCCTGTCCACCGGCGGCTTTTCCACCAAGCTCAGCAGCATCGGCGAGTATCACAGCCTGTCCATTGAAATCGTCACCATCGTGCTGATGCTCATTGGCACGACCAACTTCGCGGTGCTGCTGCTTCTGCTCCGGGGAAAGTGGCGGCAGGCAATACAGGTCAGCGAGGTACGGTTCCTGTTTTTGCTCCTGCTGATCTTCGTGCCGCTGATGGCCCTGTC
>JBJDYN010000037.1:0-3898 GCA_051867395.1 Faecousia sp.
CGGTAAATGATCGTTTATCTTAAGATAGACGCACTGGCGCGGCAGCGCCATGCCTTCCCCTTTGGGGAAGGTGCCCCAGTGCGCACACTGGGGCGGATGAGGTTGGTACGCACCGAAGGTTTGTACCAGTCCCAAGCAAACGGAAAAGCTGTTGTCCTGCTTTATTTTTTCCGTCCATGGTTCTTTATGCTCATACCGGTCTGGGTGCATTCCAACCTCATCCGACCCGGCTAACGCCGGGCCACCTTCCCCAGAGGGGAAGGCTTTGGTGCGGTAAACGATCATTTACCATAGCACTGCACCTGCGGTCGAGGGGCCCAAAGGATGTTGGTCAACCACCCAAAGTGCGTAACGCATTTGCTGCGGGCCTTGCCCGCTAAACGATCATTTACACGACGGTATCGTTACCGGGAAAAATGAAAACAGCATTTCCGCAAAGAAACCGCCCCGGAGCAGACCTCCGGGGCAGTTGTATTCATTCCTGATCCAGCTTTTCTCTGCGTTTTTTGTACAGGGCTGCGCAGACTGTCAGCGCGCCGAAGCACAGCACGAAGGTGAAGAGCGCCGGGATCACGGTGATGAGCACCAGGTCAAGCCATTCCTGGACATTGCGGAAATACACCGCCGCCATGAAAATCCCTACGGCGATCCCGGCCAAAAGGCTTACGATAAAGTTTGTCTTTGCGTTGGGCTTCAGCTTCGGGTCCCAGATGCCATGGTGCAGGCAGCCAATTACCAGGTACAGGGCAAACACCATGAATACGATCCACTCACCGGCCAGCTCCCGGATTCCTGCTCCCATGACACCCTGAACCGCCATGGCGGCCAGCAGCCCCCAAAAGACCAGACAGCAGCCGTTGTGTTCAATGCGCAGCAGGGCCTGTTCCTGCATTTCGTCCAGATTACTCTTTTTCATTGTTGTCATCCTCCCAAAATAATTCGTCCAACGTTTTCCCCAGCGCCCGGCAGATGGCGCGGCACAGCTTGATGGTGGGGTTGTACTCTCCCTGCTCAATAGCGTTGATGGTCTGCCGGGAGACCCCCACAGCCTGGGCAAGGTCTTTTTGCGTCATGTCCTTCTGCGCCCTTGCCGCCTTAATGGATAAGTTTTTTGGCATATCATCACCTCTGGGGATAGATTAACACATAGGCGACTAAAAGTCAAGTATAATTTACAAAAAGTCAAATTATAATTTCTTGCAGCAGGGTATGAAATTGCAGTGCCAGCACGAGCGCCTGTTTGCGGCCTGCGGCATCAGCCGGGAGCTGGTGAAGCTGATGGAGGGGCGTTACAACAAGACCGTTATGCTTGCGGTGGCAGCTGCGGATGTGATATCGGCGGTTTTAAGCTTCTGGTGGCTGGTGGGCTTTCCGTTGGTCAATCCGGAATTCACGGTGGAGATTTCTGCGCTTTTCGGGGAAGAGGAAGTGTTCATCACTGGGTTATTCAGCCATTTCCAGGATTTCTTCCTTGGAGTCATACTCTTTGCGCTGACGCTGGACACGGCGGATACGCTGGTAAAAACCTTACGGGAATAAAAAGCATATAGGAAAACCGGCTGCTGCGGCAGCCGGTTTGAATCATTTTGCGCTTACTGCTTTGCCTGTTTCATACTGAGACTGATCCTGTGCCGCTTTTCGTCCACGGAAAGCACCACGACTTTCACCACGTCGCCCACCTTCACCATTTCACTGGGATGCCGCAGACGGCGGCTGCAGACCTCGGAAATATGCACCAGCCCATCTTGGTGAACGCCGATGTCCACGAAGACGCCGAAGTCAATGACGTTGCGTACCGTGCCCGTCAGCGCCATGCCGGGCTTCAGGTCCTTCATTTCCAGCACATCCTTGCGCAGGATGGGCGCGGGCAGCTCGTCCCGGGGGTCCCGGCCTGGCTTACTGAGCTCCTTGGCGATGTCCAGCAGGGTCGGCTCGCCCACAGCGCATTCTGCGGCGGCTTTTTGGAGCCCGTAGCCCTCCAGCTTGGCGGTGAGATCGGACAGGTCGTCGCCCTTCTTGCAGCCCAGCAGATTCAGCAGGGCCTTGGCGGCGGCGTAGGACTCGGGATGGACGCCGGTGTTGTCCAGTACCTCCTTGCTTTCGGGAATCCGCAGGAAGCCGGCGCACTGCTCAAAGGCCTTGGGGCCGAGCTTGGGCACCTTTTTCAGCTGGGCCCGGCTGGTGAAGGGGCCGTTTTCCTCCCGGTAGGCCACGATGTTCTTGGCAGTAGTGGATGTGAGGCCGGACACCTGCTGCAGCAGGCTCCGGGAGGCGGTGTTGGCATCCACGCCCACCGCGTTGACGCAGTCTTCCACCACTGCCCCCAGGGCGGCGTCCAGCTCCTTCTGGGGGCAGTCGTGCTGGTACTGGCCCACGCCGATGGCCTTGGGATCGATTTTCACCAGCTCCGCCAGAGGGTCCTGCAAGCGCCGGGCAATGGACACGGCGGAGCGCAGATTCACATCGTATTCCGGGAATTCCTCCGCCGCCAGGGGAGAGGCGGAGTACACCGAGGCCCCGGCTTCATTGACGATCATGTAGCTGGCCTCCGGGAAGGATTTCAGAAGCTCCACGGTCATGGCCTCGGTCTCTCTTGAGGCGGTGCCGTTGCCGATGGCGATGTGCCGGACCTGGTGCTTACGCATGAGACCGGAGAGAATGGCGATGGCCTCCTGCTGCTTCCGCTCGCTGAAGGTGGGGTACACCACGGCGGTGTCCAGCACCTTGCCGGTGGCGTCCACCACGGCCACCTTGCAGCCGTTGCGGTAGCCGGGGTCCAGGCCCATGGTGACGAAGCCCTTCACCGGGGGCTGCATCAGCAATGGCTTCAGGTTCAGGGCAAAGTTGTGGATGGCCCCGGCGTAGGCCCGGTCGGACAGCTCGTTTCGCACCTCCCGCTGGATGGCGGGGAAGATCAGCCGCTCATAGGCGTCCTCGGCAGCAGCCCGGACAAAGGCGGACACGGTCATCACCGGCTTCAGCGCCGCCCTGCAGACCAGGGCAGCCCCCTCGTTTCCGGCAAGAGCAACATTGGGTTTCAGAATGCCTTCCTTCTCGCCCCGGTTGATGGCGAGAATCTGGTGGTCCAGCACACGGGAAATGGGCTGGGAGAAATCATAGTATAGCTTATAAACGCCGTCTTCCTCGGCTCCGTCCTCGGCCTTGCAGGTCAGAAGTCCCCGGCGCATCACCAGCTCCCGGAGGTTCTTCCGGATGTCGGCATCGTCGGACAGATTTTCCGCGATGATGTCGCTGGCTCCCTGCAATGCTTCTTCGATGGAATTCACGCCCTTTTCGGGGTCCACGAATCCTTCCGCCAGGGCTGCCGGGTCCTGGCTGTCCTGGGCGAAGATGGCTTCCGCCAGGGGTTCCAAACCTTTCTCTCTGGCCATGGGGCCACGGGTACGGCGCTTTTGTTTGTAGGGCCGGTACAGGTCCTCCACCTCGGTCATGGTGGCGGCGCTGTCGATGGCTGCGGACAGTTCTTCGGTGAGTTTGCCCTGGTTTTCGATGGACTTCTTGACCTCTTCCCGGCGCTGCTGTAAGTTCCGCAGGTAGGTCAGGCGGGTCTCCAGGCTGCGCAGGGTGGTGTCGTCCATGGCTCCGTGCATTTCCTTGCGGTATCGGGCGATAAAGGGAATGGTGTTGCCCTCATCCAAGAGAAGCACCACATTTTCCACATATTCTTTTTTCTGCCCCAGCTCCTGGGCCAGAATATCGGTGATAGACTGCATGGGTATTCTCCTTTGAAAAAGACTCGGCAGCTATCTTACCACATTTTTTCCCAAAAGGGAAGAGGGGGTCACATCATTTGAAAACGCAGACAAGGCGGGGAAAGAAAGGACACGACAATTGCATGAGTAAATAAATTGTAAACAACTATACTTATCCCCCTTTT
>JBJDYN010000038.1:0-2226 GCA_051867395.1 Faecousia sp.
CTTATACTTTTACTTTGTTGCGAGGAATCTCTCATGGCGGATACATATCAAATCCTGGTGGTTGACGATGACTTCTTGATTGTGAATATTATCGAAACCGCATTGAAACAGGCAGGCTATCAGGTGCTCACCGCCCATGACGGTGAAGCCGCCTGCCAGATCGTAAATACCAAGCACCCACATCTCATTATCATGGATGTGATGATGCCCCAGTGCAACGGCATCATTGCCACAATGAAAATCCGGCAGAATAACAATGTCCCGATCCTGATGTTGTCCGCTAAGGCGGAAGGCTCGGACCGGGTACTTGGGCTGGAAGCCGGAGCGGACGATTATTTGGTAAAGCCCTTCTATCAGCAGGAACTGCTTGCCAGGGTGAAGGCGTTGCTTCGCCGCTATGATGCCCTGGGTTCTATCCGGGAAACCAAATCCGAAGATCAAATTCAAGTCGGCAATATCGTACTGGACACCGCCAAGAAGCAGCTTGTCGTCAGAGGTGAGGCGGTTCGACTTACCGCGACGGAGTTCAAGATTCTGCAGGTGCTGATGTCCAATCCGGGGCGGGTGTACTCTGCAGAGGAAATTTACGAACGAGTCTGGGAAAGCGATGCCTACGCCGTGGAAAACACCGTCATGGTGCACATCAGCCGTATCCGCGAAAAACTGGAGATCAATCCAAAGAAGCCGGAATATCTGAAAGTTGTTTGGGGGATTGGATATGTCTTTGAAGCGCCGTAATGGCATCGCCTGTATGCTGCTCCTGCTGGCAGCGATCTGCTGGACCTTTGGGTATCGGATGGTGCAAAGGGTTCCAGGAAAAAGCGGCATTGTGGCAACATCCTACCCTCCCGCGCAAGTCAGCGCCACAGAAGCTACAGCCTATCCTGCAACCATACCGGCTACCCTTCCCACCGACAAACAGACAGCTCCAGACACGCCCAGTGAAACAACCCCTGGGTCGGAGAGAGCGGAGACAAGCAATGGCGGCAGTAAATTTCTTGGATTCCTGCTCTGCTTTGCTGCTGCCGCTTTCGCTGGTATCGCCGTTGTGGGCTTCTGGCAAACTGCGCCGATTCTCGGGCCTGATGGTGTCAGCATGCTTGCAGCCATTGGAAACACAGCATATGATACGCTGCAAAATATGGACTACATTTTGTGGACTTCTACCTTTATAACCCTGACCACTTACGCAAATATCCTCACAGGTTTTACTGTTCTGTTTGCCCTTCGCGAACTGTGTGGATGGATACGGGCAAGGTTCTCCTTGTCCTGGTGTTTGGCGCAACGCATTGCGAAACGCTTGCCAAAACCACAGCTATCCTTACTTGTTTTTGTTGGATGGTTGATTCTGGCACTGATTGGCATCGGCTATCATTCGATTTGGTTCATAAGATACGGAAGAATACACGAGATTTCCTTTTGGGGTTTCCTTGCTTCAACGGTATTTGGTTTCCTCTGTTTATGGAAGTACGGCGCTGACCTGGAGCATTTCAAAAAGCAGCTTAGCAGCTTTCAGCGAGGTTTGCCGATCACTGTCGGTGATGGTGCCTTTGCACAAACGGAAGCCCAGCTTCTTGACGTGCAGGCCCAGCATAAAGAAGCAGTCCGTACCGCCGTTACCAGCGAACGGTTCAAGGTGGAGCTGATTTCCAATGTTTCCCACGATCTGCGTACTCCCTTGACTGCCATTCTCGGTTACAGTGAGCTCCTGCAAAAGGAAACTTTGTCACCGGAGGGCCAGGAACAGCTCCGCCGTCTACATCAAAAAGCGGGCTATATGAGCGAGCTTGTGGAATCTCTGTTTGAACTCACCAAGGTTTCCAGCGGCGTCATCGAAGCGAAGAAGGAAAAAATTGATCTGATCCGCCTGTTGGAACAGACCACGGGGCTGTTTGACGATCAACTCACAAATGCCGGACTTTCTGTGCGGCGCAGTTATGTATCCGATTCCATCCCCGTTGTAACGGACGGAGCCAGGATGCACCAGGTGTTTGCCAACCTGCTGGGCAATGCGATCAAATATGCGCTTACAGGCACCCGGATTTATCTGGAGGTCCAGGAAACGGAATGCAGCTACCTTATTCGCATGATGAACACAGCCTCCTATGAGATGGACTTCAAGCCGGATGAGATTATGCAGCGCTTCGCCCGTGGTGATAAGGCCCGGTCGACAAAAGGAAGCGGTTTGGGTCTGGCGATTGCCCAGACCTATACGGAATCCGTGGG
>JBJDYN010000038.1:2326-3874 GCA_051867395.1 Faecousia sp.
CGATTGCCGCATTGCGGGCATCTTTTACTTGGGCATTCTTTGCAGTATGCATACTGATCCTGATATTTCTCGTCGTATTTGGTTTTTGCAGATGGGATGGGCAGCCGGAGCCTGCTGCCAAGCCAAAGCAAGCACATAGAGTCTGGCTGTGGATCACCGTGGGATTGTCTATTGCATTCTTCCTGTTCGTCAGCGCCTGGGCGGTGGGGCGGGTTTACAGCTTCAGTACGCCGACCTTTGACTTCGGAATCTTCTGCCAAATGTTTTACAATATGAAGGAATCTGGTCTGCCCATGACCACCGTGGAGCGGGATGGTTTGCTATCCCACTTTGCCGTTCATGTGTCACCAATCTACTATCTGCTGCTGCCGTTCTACGCTCTGGTTCCCACACCTGCCACCTTGCAGGTTCTTCAAGCCGCGGTTATTACATCAGCAGTGATTCCCCTTTGGAAGATTGGGAAGTACCATAACCTAACCGGCCCGCAGCGGACACTGATCTGTGCTGTGTTCCTCCTTTACCCAGCATACTCCGGCGGCACCAGCTATGATATTCACGAAAACTGCTTCCTCACGCCTTTGCTCCTGTGGCTGTTCTATGGCATTGACCGAAAGAATGCGATTGTCACCGCGATTGCCGCCATCCTGACGCTGATGGTTAAAGAAGATGCTGCCGTTTATGTAGCCATCATTGCCCTGTGGCTCATCGTGAAAACTGTTTTACAGTTCCAGAAAATGGATATACGGAATCTAGTCACTGGAATCGTAATGCTTGCCATCTCTCTTGGCTGGTTCTTCCTGGTCACTGGGTATCTGGCGAAAAGCGGTGACGGTGTGATGACCTACCGATATAGCAACTTCATGTACGATGGATCATCCTCACTGCTGACCGTTATCAAATCGGTGATCCTGAATCCGATGAAAGCTGTTTATGAATGCGTAGACACCGAAAAGCTGTATTTCATTGCCATGACGCTCCTTCCGTTTCTTGGGCTGCCTCTGCTGACAAGGCGATACGAGCGATATATCCTGCTGATTCCCTATATACTGGTGAATCTGATGTCTGACTACCAATACCAGCACGATATTTTCTTTCAGTACACCTTCGGCTCTACTGCATTTCTGGTGTATCTTGCGGTGGTGAATCTGGCGGATATCAGGATCAATTGGCAGCGAGTGACTGTCTTCGCAGCCGCGTTTATTGTCAGCGTGGCTTGCTTTTACAAGGTCGTGGTTCCAAAGGCAATCCATTATCCGGTTCAAGCTGTTCGTTATTATGACTTCTATCAGAATATCCGGGATACGCTATCAATAATTCCGGATGGAGCTTCTGTGACCGCTACAACATTTTACACAACGTATCTGTCTCAACGGGAAACCCTGTACGATGTGCGATATTGCTCGCTGGAGCATATGCTGAAAACCCAGTATGTCGTTTTGAAAATATCAGCTGACAGCGATTTCAAAAAGTATGCAGTGAACGGAGAGGGCAATGGTTTTGAGAACCTGGTCAATCTGTTGGAGGAAAATGGCTATGAGCCATACAAGT
>JBJDYN010000039.1:0-3791 GCA_051867395.1 Faecousia sp.
CTGTTTTCTCTGCCAATCCCTGCTCAATCTCAAACAGAAGATTGCAGTAGGCAAGCCCCTGAGACGCGGAACTGCCCTTTGCTTTTCCCTTGGGCAGGGACTTCACTGCCTCGTCAAACTTTCTCCGGGCATGGGCCCAGCAGCCTACTACCGTAATCCCTTCCGGGAGGCTGGGGTATCCGGTGTAGCCATCCGTATGGAGATAGCCATGGAATCCTGTCAGGAACTCCTTCGGATGTTGCGCGCCACGTCCCGGCTGGTACTCGTACAGGACAATAGGTCTGTCTGTATCCCCACTGGTGCGGTATAGCCACATGAAGCTACCGCTCTGCGGTTCCTTTCCCGGTTCGTGGAGAACCTGCAGGGTGGTTTCATCCGCGTGTAGGACTTCTCTTTTGAGCAGCTCCTCATGCAGCCGGTCATATATGGGAGTGAGATAATCCTCCGTGGCTCTCAGAATCCAGTTGGACATGGTCTGACGGCTCAGCTGGATACCTTTCCGGTTCATTTCCTGTTCCTGACGGTACAAGGGGGAGCCCATGACGAACTTCTGCGTCATGATATAGGCAATGGCTTCCGGGGTGGCAAAGCTGCCGGGGATGATGTTCTTCTCCCGGGGTGCTTTCACAACGGGGGTCTCGCAGCCCTCGTCAGCATTTTCGCCGCAGCTTTTACAGGCGTAGGTGTAGTAAATATCCTCTCGGACGATGTACTGGGCAGGGACAATCTCCAGCGTCTTTACGACTTCCTTGCCAATCTCCGTCATGGTATCCCCGCACTGAGGGCAGACCAGATCCTCACCCTCCAGACGATGCTCCACCTGCTTCGTGGGGATTCCTTCCGGAATGGTATCCAGAGTGTAGGTATGCTTCTTGTGCCGCTTGTGGCCTGCCACATCGGTGGCTTCCGGTTCCTCTTTTTCCGCGGTGGAGAACACCTCGGCTTCGTTGAACAGAAAGTTCAGCTGCTCCATGACGGATTCGTCGGTCTTCTCGGAGGATGCGCCAAACCGCTTGTGCCGGGCAAGGCGCAGGGCCTCCGTCAGCAACTCTATCTGACTTTCCAAACGGGAAATACGCTCGTCCTGAGATGCCAGTCGAGCGTTCTTTTCCTCATATTCCGCCCGGGAAATGGTCACCATTTCCGGGTTGCTTGTCTGGAAATCATTCGTACTTTTCATGTATTCATTATACCATATTCTGCCAGAAAAGTACAGTAAAATATGATATTTCTCACACTATTTCCAGACCGTTTACAGGCCTGTGGGCCTTTGGCTGATCCACACTCAGCCCCTCCATGAGCCAGCGGTACTGTTGGGGTGTCAACGATCTGGCTTCGTTTTCCGACCGAGGCCATTGGAAAGAACCAGATTCCAGCCGCTTGTAAAGCAGCACAAATCCGTTTCCTTCCCAGTACAGCGCCTTGATTCTGTCCCGCCGTCTGCCGCAGAACAGGAACAGGGTGTTGGTGAAGGGATTCAGGTCGAACTGCTGCTGAACCATGGCGGCCAGACCGTCAATGCCCCGCCGCAGGTCGGTGTAGCCACAGGCGATGTATACCCGGTCTGCCCCAGTAAAGTCACTCAGCATGATTTCAGGATCCGCAGAACCGTTTCCACAGTGGCTGCATCCGCACCGGAATGGATATCCGCCTCAGCTCCGGCAATGCGGACAGTCATAGCCACGTTCCCAGAAC
This sequence comes from Faecousia sp., assembly GCA_051867395.1. Taxonomy (GTDB): domain Bacteria; phylum Bacillota; class Clostridia; order Oscillospirales; family Oscillospiraceae; genus Faecousia. The sequence continues at coordinate 1,696 of JBJDYN010000039.1, forward strand.
AGACCAGCTGCGGCGGCGTGACCTCGGCAAAGGCTGTTTCGTGTGATGCCTGCTGTTCCGACAGTGCCTGAAACAACCTCCGCTGCCAATAGTAATAGGTTTTCTCAGACAGTCCGTTTTCCCGGCACCAGGCCCGGACGGTCATACCGCTGCTGCGGCAGGCCATGATCCTGGCTGTCCAATTCTCCAAACGCTCCTGCTTGGACATTACTTGCAGACTTTGCTCCATTTTTGACCATCTCCCAATGTGTCAAATATCTCCCTTAGACTGCATGGGAGACATTCGCGTTTTGGGACATTGTCTCATGCTGCTACCCTGCTACGCAAGCCGCGGGGAGGTCAGCGGTTTGATCCCACTTATCTCTACCAAAAGTTGCGAAATCTAATAGATTTCACAACTTTTTCTTTATTTTTACGCATAAAGGTTGTTGTGGTCATGTTCAAGATGCATTCAAGACTGCCTTTTAGACCTCTTGTACTTCACCGGTGCCAGAATTGGGACATGGTTCTCGGTCAATTGGAGATCATGTTCGCCGACCGGAAGGTAGGCTGATTCCCTTACATTAGGATTCTCGGAAGGCTGGGACGGCATTCACGCCGTCCGGCGCGCATACCGTCCCAACCTCCCGGGAAAGAGGTGGACAAGGGGAATACGCCCCAATCATGCACATGCATTATGTGATATTCTTGATTATGTCGAAAAACGCTCACACAAAATATTCTTAGGGGCCGGAGGGGCTGATAAGTAGCCCCTCCGTATTGTGGTGCGCCCAGCGGGCGCATGTTTCAAAGGGTGAAAGTCCCTAATCCGCCCGACAGCGGGAAGGATATGCCTACAAGCGGGTGCGGGCCAACAAAGGAGCGCCTGGAATCGACGGGATGACCGTTGAAGATGCGCTGCCTTGGTTGAGAGAACACCGGGAGGAACTCTTGGACATGATACGGCAGGGGAAGTACAAGCCCCAGCCGGTGCGCCGGAAGGAAATCCCAAAGCCGGATGGCGGGGTACGAAAGCTGGGAATCCCAACCGTGGTAGACCGCATCATCCAGCAGGCAATTGCACAGCAGCTAACACCAATCTACGAACCGTTATTCTCGGATTTAAGCTACGGCTACCGTCCGGGCAGAAGCACATAAAATACTTCGATACCCTAAATCATGAATTGCTGATGAACCTTCTGCGGAAGAGCGTCCACGACAAACGGGTCATTGAACTCATTAAGAGGTACCTGAAATCCGGGGTCATGGAAAACGGGCTGCTGGTGAAGACAGAAGAAGGTTCTCCCCAGGGAGGCCCGCTCAGCCCCTTGCTTGCCAACATCTACCTGAATGAATACGACCAGGAGATGGCAAGGCGGGGCGTGCCGGTCATTCGGTATGCGGATGACATTGTGGTACTCGCCAAAAGCAAACGAGCAGCAGAGCGACTTCTGGAAACCACCCAGAGGTATCTTGAGGGAAAACTGAAACTCAAGATGAACGTGGAAAAGAGCAAGGTTGTCAGCGTGTTTGCAATCCGAAATTTTAAGTTTCTGGGCTTTGCGTTAGGGAAGGGCAAGAATGGCATTTACATTCGAGCGCACACAAAGTCCCTGAAGAAAGCCAAGGCCAAGCTGAAAGAACTGACTTCCCGCAGTCAGGGCAGAAATGTCCGGGTCGTGATGCAGAAGGTAAAAGTCTACATCCGAGGCTGGATCAACAATTTCAGGATAGCAAGCATGAAGACAACGATGCAGGAATGGGACGGCTGGCTGCGCCGCCGCTATAGATGCTACATCTGGAAACAATGGAAGAGACCCAGGACAAGAGCGAAGAGCCTTATGCAGTTGGGAATACCAGAGTGGCAAGCGTGGGCAGTAAGCAATTGCCGGAAGGCTTATTGGCACATGGCGAAGAACGGTCATGTACAGAGGGCACTCTCAAAAGAAAGACTCGCACAGGCGGGATACGAAAGCATCCTCGACCGGTACGAGTCTGTGCACTTATGCGGTTGAACCGCCGTGTACCGAACGGTACGCACGGTGGTGTGAGAGGACGGCTAGAGACCGCAGAAAATTCTGTGTAATCGACGTTCCTCGACAGTATGAAAATCTTTG
>JBJDYN010000040.1:0-3743 GCA_051867395.1 Faecousia sp.
TTTTCTCCATACTGAGCAAATCCAGCACCTTGATTTCATAGCCCCGCATTTTCAGGAATGTGCCCGTCATGCGCAGCAGCTCCCCCTTGCAGTCCAGAACAAAGTAGGAGGAACAGGATTGCAGCAGATTGATGAGGGCATAGAACCGGCTCTTGCCGGAGCCGCTGCCGCCAACTACCACCGTGTTCAGATTGCGGCGGTGTTTTCTGCCGTCCAAACCCATGCGGACATGCTTGGTGAACACCTTGTTGGCCTCTGGGTCTTTTGCCTGATACTTCTTGTTCACGGCGGTGGCGCTGCCCCATTTGGCGGAGCCGTGTTCCTCGCCACGGCGGTAGTTGCGTCGGGAGGACAGAGCCACTCCGATTCCCAATCCATAAATGAGCAGAAAAATAAGGACAGTTTTTTGACTGTCCTCACATAGCGCAATATGAAAGGGATTCTCCATTGCAGCCGGAAACTGGGCTACAATTTCTGCCAGACCACCACTCACAAAAGGGGCTATCAGCAGAGCCAGCCACACCACCGGGATGATTCCCAAAACGCAAAGGATTCTTATGGTGTGCTGTTCATCGTTCTTCACGGGACTTACCCCTTACCTTTTTGGTGGGAGCATCAATGGCTTTCAGCAGCACCTCGTCCACAATATCCGTAGGGCGTTCCTCCCCGATAAGGTCATTGCGCATTTCGTTCAGAGCATTGATGACCACTCCATGCTCGTACCTGTCCAACTCCAGAACACGCTTTTCTTCCTTTGCCATAGATCACCGCTCCTGTTCCTTGGATTTGGGGGCGCGGTTTTGCTCCAGAGCGCGATACATTCGGGTGGAGATCTGATTGGCGGTATCCCGGATTTCCGTCAGGGTCTCCCGCACCTGCTGGGAATTACTCTCCCGGAAGGAGGCAGGCAGGCGGCTGAAATTATAGTCGGCGGTGTCAATCTGGTATTTCTTGCACAGCAAATAGGAAGCACTATAGGCGGCAAAGGCGGCATCGCTGCGGATATAATCTTGCCTCATCCCCGCAAGCTCGGCATGAGCCAGCTCCTTGGAAACGCTGCGGAAAATATCCTCCGCGCCCATACCCCGGCACACGAAGATCACCTGCTGGCTGTGGTCATACAGGGCACCCATGTTATTGGGCAGGGAGTCCACCGTCTGAATGGGAACGGGGGGGCGGTGAATCAGGGCTTTCAGCAGCACCCGGTCATCCAGCTTCACAGCAGGGGCAGAGCGCACCCGCCCTCTGGTCTGGGATACATCGAATACCCGTTTCACCTCAAAAGAGGTACCACGAGTGCCGTCCTCCCGGTAATATTCCTTGCCCGGTTCCAGAATCTTAACTCTTTTGGGTTTGCGCTGGACGGACACCCCGGTTTCCTTCCAGCCGTCAAAATCCTTAAGCTGGGTAGCCTCCGGCATCTGCGCCAGAATCAGCAGGGCGTTGGTGGGGGTGTACCGGCTGAACCGGGACTGCACATCCAGATACTGCCGGAATTTATCCCCATCTTTGCTGACCTCTGTTGCAGTGGAATCAGCAAGGGCATAGAGTTCCTTGCGCTCCTCCTGCTTTTTTGCTGCCCATGCTTCCTTGTCAAAGGGCCTGTCCTCGCTGCCGGACTTCCCGGCAAAAATATCATCGAAATTGCTCATGGATTACCTCGCTTTCACTTTAGGCTTTTTCTTACCCGGATTTATATGGGGTTGAATTTCAGGCTGCTTTACAGGACTTGCGATGTCCTGAACCTTGGGAAGCGCAGCCTTTTCCTGCCGTGCTGCCTTGATCTCCCGCAGTTCCTCCCGGACGGAGGGGCGGGATTCCTTAGCAGTACCCTCGGCGGTTCTCTTTTGCGTCCCGGAGGTAGGCGCGGACGGAGGGCTTTTTTCCGTCTTTGCCGCCGTAGGGTTTTCCGGGGACTGGGGTTCCTTCTGAATGGGTGCGCCCAGCAGTTCATCCAGAAGCAAGTCTGCATCGTCCTTCTGGGGGGCGGCCTGTTCGGGAGCGGCAGGGGCGGATTCCTTTTCCTGACGGGTCTTTTCAATATCCTGCTTGATGGAAGCGGTATCCACGGTTGCCAGCTTGAAGCGCTCCACAATACGGTTGATTTTGGAAGCGTCCTCGGCACGGACCATTACATCCACCATACCGTCAGCGGATTTCTCTTTACCCCGGAGGGCACAGTAAACCACGCCGTACCGCTTTGCCTCCTGGGCAAAGCATTTCAGATGCTCCTCGCTGATGGTGAATACCTTCAGCTCCTTGCCGCTTTTCAGCATGGCGCTGAGCCGCTGGTGTCCCTTGGTTTTGTTCCTGTCGGCGTTTTTCGCAATGGTGTACAGCGCCGCCGCGATGTTCTTTGCTGCAGAGCCGCTGAGCTTCAGGGCAACCTCCGTACCCTCCAAACTCATCCTAACGATTTGCTCTGCCGCATCGCCTGAATTGGTCATGTTCGTTCTTTTCCTTTCCTTGAGATTGTTCGTCCTCATGGACTTTCTGAATGCGTTCCGGCAGGATACCGGAACGGACGGCAATATCGCTACATAATTTCACCTCCCTGCGTAATTGACTCAGTTCCCTGGAAAGCGTGGCGATAGCGGTGCTGACCTCGGCAGAAACGGTTTCATCTGATTTCACAGCCACAGTCCGCAGTTTGCGGCAAAGCTGCTTCCGTTGGGAAGTCATATCCGCAATCCGGCTTTCCAATTCGCTTTGATATGAAGAAAGCTGCTCAGCGGTATCAATACGATGTACCGCCAGCAGCCTTGCTTCCTGTGTGATGGCATCCAGCTTGATAAGATCTTCACGGAGAAGAAAGTGGAGCCATTTTTGATTCTGCGTTTTCTGCTTTGGGAACACCCCCAGCAGATAGCAGTAGTGGAAATACAATGCCCGGAAGCCAGTCACCCTTTTGCAGGACTGCCAGTTTCCGGACACACGGTAATGTTTGGTGTTTGGGGCAGGCTCCGCCAGGGGGCGCACCGCTCTGGGCCGCTCCAGAATCCGCCTGCGGATGCCATCCAGGGTGTAGTCCTCGCCAAAGTTCCGGGCAAGGCGGACAAAACGCTCCTTCCCCGGTGGTCTGACGGAAATATCCTTTCCCACCTTGACCTCATAGCCTTTGCGGTGGAGGTTCTCAAAAAACTGTCGCTCGGTCATGGACTGGCGGATGACTTCATCCACATCCGAACGGACAATGCCCCGCCATGTGGGGCGCTGCTCCTGTTCCGCCCGCCATTCGCCGTAGTGCTTGCTCTTTCCGGGCTGGGGATTTTCAATAACGGACAGACCAAATTCCCGGCACAGGGCATCCGAAACTGCCTGCATTTCGTGATAGTCCTTGGCGGTGCGGTGGTACTTGATGCCGTCCACAAAGGAAACCGTATTCAGCACAAAATGATTATGAAGATGGTTTTCCTTATCCAAATGGGTGGAAACCACCACCTGATACCGATTTCCCCATAGCCGCTGTGCCAGCTCCACACCGATTTTGTGTGCCATCTCCGGGGTTGCTTCACCGGGGGCAAAGGACTGGTAGCCGTGGTATGCTATTGTTCCATCCTCCTTGCCGAAGCGTTTTTTGACGGACAGCATTTCCGCACGGGCGGTAGCCGGATGACAGTTGACCCCAGACACAAAGCGTTCCAGCACATCGGAATTCTCCTTATGCTGTTCCGTCTTTCTGCTGTTCACGGCATAAGCGATAACATCGTCCAGCCCCTGACATTCCCGCTCCGTCATATCCC
>JBJDYN010000041.1:0-3688 GCA_051867395.1 Faecousia sp.
GAAATATAATCGAATATTTCCGTATTTAGGCTATCGGCTTTAGTAAGCATACCACCACATCAGCATCTGGAATCATCCCGGTTACCCGAGAGCCAAAAACTGTCCCATTATAGCATTGCTGTCCGGATTGTGCTGCGGCTCTATCCGAGTCCCACCAACACCATAGCCGTATGCTTTTGCGCCGGTCCGTTCTGCCACCCGTTTCCAAAATACATTCTCTATTTACGAAACGCCGGCTCCCTCAGTAATACTATCACCAAGGAATGCGATTTTCTTATCTATTAAGTTCATTTTAGCCCTCCAAGGATACGAAAATATGATTTGAAATGCAGTCGCCAGAATTGGTATATTTTCGAAAAGCTACCAAGTGCGTTTCTAAATTATTACTTCTTGCTAAATCAAAGAAGAACTTCCCGATTGGTTCCGTAGAAGGTATCCTCCCGGCCGCTGATTCGTTTGCAAAGTTCCTCCAGCTTGTCCCAGTAGGTGTTGTTATAATCCATTTCAAAGGAATGGCCCCATATGTAGAAAATCTGTGGTGTTTCCGGTTTCATCATCACGAATTGCTCAGCCATTTCCATCATCTTCTCCCATTCCAGATGATAGACGCTGGGATTAAACCGGTACAGATTTTCCTGCAATTCAAAACTGTGGGTGCTGGTAATGGTTCGGCTGTACCGGACACCGGTATGCTCCCGGATGATTTTTGCCACCCGATCATCATTGTTGACACCGCCGCAGGGGTACGCCATTCCAACCACCTCATAGCCTGCCAGATCACTGAGCATCAGACGATCCTCCTCCACCTGGCGGATGATCTCCTGTTCATCGAGAGTCGTCAGATTCGGATGCGTCAATGTATGAACTGCCACCTCATGTCCAGCGTATATTTCCCGTACATCCTGAGGCCAGATCTTATATTGTGCAATCCGCTGATTTTCCCGTATGAGACATCCATTTTTCCCCAATTGCTCGGAGTTGAGGTTGAATGTACATTTTAGGTTATACCGGTTCAGCATTTCAATCAGGCGGATATCCTGTGTCACGCCGTCATCATAGCTGAAAGTAACTGCCTTGCGTTTCTGTTCTTTCCAAGTGCACATAAATAATTCCTTTCTCTCATCCATCTGTGCCACAAAAGCAGCAGATATTCCTCTCAATTTCCTGTTGGTTTCCTCTTTGGTTTCTTATCAGGTACTTCTATACAGAAGCATACGTTTCTAGCTTCTCTTTTTCCGTGTACGGACAAAGTGTGTAAATCCAATGAAGTAGCTGTTGATGATGACCCGTCCGAAACTGTTGTTATACCGGGACAGCAGTACAAAGCTCCATGTTAGACTGATCAAAACCAGCGCGGTAAATTTTCCCCTGGTACTATGGACTCTGCAAACTTCTTGCAGTTCGCTGTTACTGCGCAGTCTACTCAAATGCGTTTGCAAGACTTCCCCAGGTTACTCACACGCTCTTTCTCTATTTACTCGCCGGATTTACCGCAAGCGATTCTGTGCAGCTATTGGGCTTCATTTTATGCCGGGCACTGGCCCTTGCATACGGCCTTGTATGCGATTTCTGTTCGTCCAGCTAGAGATTTGCCATCGCCTTTCTTCAGATTCTGCCTCACGACAGACACCCTTGGCTTAGGTTGTACCCTTCTCACTGCTGGGTGGATTTGGTACTTTCGCCCTTTAGAACATACAATCACCGGGCGCGCCAGAATCAGCGGGTTCTGCCACAAACGCAACAGAACCCGCTGTTTTAAATTTCGGGGATCTCGATTTCAATCTCATGCCTCAGCTTGCTGGACTTCACGATACCATCGATAATCGCCTGGTTGTAAATGATTTCGCTGGAAGGAACAGGGGCCTTGTCGCCAGTCTTGATGGCGTCCACAAAGGCGCGCAGTTTCTTGGTGAACAAGTTAGGAGCCTCGTCCTTGGGCACTTCATAGGAAACGGGCTTACCGGCAACGGTCTTGTAGATGATCATGGGCTTGGGCAGGTCACCATTATAGCAGTCCATGGAGGGGATCTTCAGGCCACCTTCGGTACCCAGAATCAGGGTATCGCCGCAGGTATCCATGTGCATTGCCCAGGAAATCCGGAAGTCCAGCATGATGCCGCCCTCCAGACGAACAAAGCCAGCTGCGAAGTCCTCAACACCGAACTTTTCAGCATACTCGGCGGGCAGGCCCTGGTCGGCGAAGTAAGCAGGGTTCTTGCCAAAGTAATCAGAAGTGTAGCCGGTCACTGTCAGGGGCTTGGGATAGCCGACAGCGCTCAGCAGCATGTCCAGAGAGTAGGTTCCGATATCGCCCATGGCGCCCACACCACCGGTGTCTTTCTCGATGAAGCTGGTTCCAAAGGGTGTGGGGATGCCGATTCGGCGGCCGCCACCGGCCTGCATGTAGTACACCTTACCCAGCTCGCCAGAATCGATGATCTTTTTGATCATCTGGATGTTGGCGCTCATTCTGGGCTGATAGCCGATGGTCAGGATCTTGCCACTCTTTTTCTCAGCCCTCATAACCGCAACGGCCTCATCCAGAGTCACGGTGAAAGGCTTCTCCAGCATCACATGGACACCATGCTCCAGTGCGTCAATGGCGCAGGGGGCGTGCTGGGTGTTGTAGGTGCAAATGCTGACACCGTCCAGCTCCTCTGCTTCCAGCATGGCGTGGCCGCTCTCATAACAGCGGGCGGGGATGCCATTGTCCTTGCAGAACTTCTCTGCCTTGCCGGGGATCAGATCCGCACAGGCCACGATCTCAACATCAGGCATTTGTTTGTAGCTTTTGACATGCTCGCCAGCAATCCATCCGGTGCCGATGATGCCGATTTTGATCACGTTGCTGGTGTCAATAGCCTTTTCCTCGGTTCTGACGCTCAGATCGTTCAGATTCTCCATTCCACTTCCCATATTTGTTGTCATCCTTTCTGTTCCTTTTCTCGAATTACAGAATGCTTTTCAGGTAATCAATGCTCATTTTCGCGCATTCCATGGGGGTCTTACCCATAGAGGGGCTGTCCTGTTCCACGATAACCCAACCGGCACCGGCATCTTCAGAAGCGGCCAGAATGGAAGGAATATCCTGCCTGCCGTAGCCAATGGGACGGAACTCAAATTTCTCGCTGGCTTCTTCCTTTGCGGCATCCGTGCCGATCAGAGAATACATATTTTCCGTCTTAGAACCGCTAAAGTCCTTCAGGTGGACGATTGGTGCCCGACCGGTGTATTTGCGGACATACTGGGCAGGGTTTTCGCCGCCCACATTAACCCAGCAGGTATCCAGTTCGGTCTGCAGCAGGTCAGCCGGGATTTCCTGATAATAGGTATCCAGAATATACTGACCGTTGATCTTGGTAAACTCAAAATCATGGTTATGGTACAGAAGCTGGATGCCCCGGTTTTTGCAGCGCTGAGCAATCTTGCTGAAACGGAGGATGTGGCTGTTCAGCTCCGCTTCATCCTTGGGGGCAGGTATCCAGGGAATGGCAATGAACTTCATGCCGGTTGCCGCGTAATCATCCAGTGCGGCATCGTCCTCCAGCGTATCAACGGGAACATGGGCGCAAACCAGTTCCAGCCCCACCTGATCCAGGACCTTCTTGCAGGCCACGGCGGACCCCATGCCGTACAGACCGGCAAGCTCCACGCCATCGTAGCCCATTTCCTTCAGGCTGCGCATGGT
>JBJDYN010000042.1:0-3652 GCA_051867395.1 Faecousia sp.
CCGATGTGCCTCAATCGGCCCCTACGGAGCGGCCTTAAGTTGATGACATTGCCCTACAGTGGGCGCTGTGGTAAACGATCATCTATGGCAAAGATTTCCCTGCTGCAGCGTACTACAGTGTGAGCGTTCGTAAATGGTCATAGTATCGGTTACATATGACTACAGTAGGCGTAAGCTCTATTTTTCTTCCAAGAATTGACACAAAGCCTCCCAGCATGGTATGATAAAAAGAAAAAGGAGGCTTTTCCCATGGAAGAAATCAAACAGGCAGAAACCAAGTCCGGCTGCGGGGAAACCCTGGAGCTGCTGAAAAAAATCGAGGCGGAGAACGCGGAACAGGTCAGCTACGCCAAAAAGCAGTACCGCATGTCCTGCGTCCGGACGGCTGCCAGTGTGCTGACGCTGGTGCTTGTGGTGGTCATTGCCGCAATCTTCGTTCCCCAGCTACAGCAGACCCTGGCCCAGATAGACACAATGCTGACCCAGGTTGACACAATTCTTCAGAATCTGGAATCCAGCACCGCAGAGCTGAATGTGCTGGTGCCCCAGCTGTCCCGGTCCGTACCGGCGCTGGTCGAAAATCTGAACGCTCTAGTGCAGACCAGCTCCGTGGAGATTACCACAGCCCTGCAGAAGATTTCCTCCCTGGATGTGGATTCCCTGAACACCGCCATCCGGGATCTGAAATCCGTTGTAGAGCCTCTGGCAAGACTGTTCGGAAATCGATAATTCAAGCCTACCCATCCCAAGCATGTACAAGGGATGGCAGCATCCGCACATAGTAAGCAGCAAATGATCGTTTATCGCAGTATGCTCGAAAGAAGAATATACGCAAATAATTTGCGCACTTAGCGTAGGGGGCGGCATCCTTGACGCCCCTTTTGCATGCAGTACCATCACAAGGGGCGTCAAGGATGCCGCCCCCTACGGACTGTAAACGATCATTTCCATCAGAAAAAAACAGGTCAGGGCAAAGCGCCGACCGCCCCACCGAACTGCCCGGGTTCTGCCCATAAAAAACCGGTATGCCTCCCCTATCCGAGCGCATACCGGTTTTTTGTGTCTGTCAGGTGCCGAGGTACGCTTCCTTCACCGCTTCGTTGGCCAGCAGCTCCGCGCCGGAGCCGGTGAGGGTGATGCGCCCGGTCTCCATGACGTAGCCAAGGTCCGCGGTCTTCAGGGCCATGTTGGCGTTCTGCTCGATCAGCAGCACCGTCACGCCCTGGCGGTTGATCTCCTTGATGATGTCGAAGATGCCCTTGACCACCAGCGGGGCAAGGCCCAGGGAGGGCTCATCCATCATAATCAGCTTGGGGCGGCTCATGAGGGCCCGGCCCACTGCCAGCATCTGCTGCTCGCCGCCGGACAATGTGCCGCCTGCCTGCCAGGACCGCTCCTTCAGCCGGGGGAACAGGGAGTACACCCAGTTTAAGTCCTCCGTAAGATCGTCCTTGCGCAGGTACGCGCCGATCTTCAGGTTTTCCAGCACCGTCATGTTGGGGAAGATCCGCCGTCCTTCCGGCACCAGGGTGATGCCCTGGGACACGATCACATTGGAGTCCTTGCCGGTGATGTCATTGTCCAGAAATTTGATTTCGCCTGCGGAGGGCTTCACCAGGCCCGCGATGGCCCGCAGCGTGGAGCTTTTTCCCGCGCCGTTTGCACCGATCAGGGTGACGATCTCCCCTTCCGGCACGTCCAGGCTGATGCCCTTGACGGCCTCGATGCCGCCGTAGTGGACCTGCAGGTCCCGAATTTCCAGGATATTACGCATCTTCCGCCACCCCCAAATAGGCCTCGATGACCCGCTTGTTGCGCTGTACCTCCTTGGGTACGCCCCGGGCAATCTCGCTGCCGAAGTCAATGACATAGATATAGTCGGAGATCTTCATGACCAGATCCATATGGTGCTCGATGAGGAACACCGTCAGGTGATGGCTGTCCCGGATCTCCTTGATGTAGGCCGCCAGCTCCAGGGTCTCCTGGGGATTCATGCCCGCGGCAGGCTCATCCAGCAGCAGGAGCTTCGGCTCCGTAGCCAGGGCCCGGGCGATCTCCAGGCGGCGCTGCAGGCCATAGGGCAGGCTGGTGGCGATTTCATCCTTGTACTGCTCCAGCCCCTGCTCCCGCAGCAGCTCCATGGTTTCCTGGCGCATTCTGGCCTCTTCCTTGGCATTGGCCCGGAAGATGGCGGAGAACACGTTCTGCTTGGCCCGCATGTGCTTGGCAACCAGGACGTTGTCAAACACCGTCATGCTCTTCCACAGCCGGATGTTCTGGAAGGTCCGGGCAATGCCCAACTCCACCACATGGTCCGGGGTGGGATTCACAATCCGTTCCTTCAGGAACTTCTCCGGGTCGCTGCCCAGGTAATTCTTTTTCATTTTACCGGTGGGATGGCTGCACACCATGGTCTTGCCCAGGAACTCCACCCGTCCATTGGTGGGCTGGTACACGCCGGTGATGCAGTTAAAGGCAGTGGTCTTACCTGCGCCGTTGGGGCCGATCAGGGCCACGATCTTGCCTTCGGGGACCTCCAGGGACAGGTTGTTCACAGCTACCACGCCGCCGAACTGCATGGTCACATTCTCCATGCGAAGAACCATATTCTCTTCCATGCCGCTTAAACCTCCTTCTCCCCAACGGGGGTCTTGGGTTTCTTTTTCAGCCTTCGCAGCAGTCCGCCGATACCGGCCCAGCTCAGCTCCTTCTCACCCATGATGCCCTTGGAGAAGAACAGCACGATGATCATAATGACCACGGAGAAGACAACCATCCGGAAGCCGCTGCGCAGGAGGGGCACCTTGAAGCTGCCGATGTAGGTCTCTGCGTCCAGGAACCGCAGCCACCACTCCGAGCAGGCCACATACAGGAACGTACCGATGACAGAGCCGGAGATGGAGCCGATGCCGCCGATGACCACGATCAGCAAAATCTCATAGGTCATGGTGGAGGTGAAGGCCTTGGCCTGGGCGTTGGCCACATACATGGCGAACAGGCCGCCGCTGACTCCGGAGAAGAAGCTGGAAATCACGAAGGACAGCATCTTGTGCTTGAACAGGCTGATGCCCATAGCCTCCGCCGCCACCTCATCGTCCCGGATGGCCTTGAAGGCCCGGCCGTAGGAGGAATGGATCAGCAGTACGATCAGGGCGATGCAGAGAATTGCCACACAGAAGGGCACGAAGGTGCTGAGCCTGAGCACCACCTGACCGGAGGCATTCTTGATGTTGAAGTCCGCAAAGGTGGGGAAGCTCTTAAGCATGTTCGCGCCGTTGGTGATGGGTCCCAGAGTCTGCCACTGGAACAGGGCCCGAAGAATCTCCGCGAAGCCCAATGTGGCGATGGCCAGATAGTCGCTTTTCAGCCGAAGCACCGGCAGGCCGATGAGGGCCGCGAACAGGGCCGCCACGATTCCCGCGAGGATCAGGCCCACCAGCACGGTACAGATCAGGGCCAGCCCGCCGCCGAAGCCGGAGGCGCCAAAGACGCCCTGGAACAGGTCCGTCAGGGAGAAGTGCACCGCAGAACCGCCGTAGAGATAGTACACCTGGTCCTTGGCAGCCATGGGCAGGGTGAGAATGGCGTAGGTGTAAGCGCCCAGCAGCATGAAGCCCGCCTGACCCAGGGAGAACAGGCCGGTGAAGCCGTT
>JBJDYN010000043.1:0-3609 GCA_051867395.1 Faecousia sp.
AAGGCATGAGAAAGACAAAGCTGACCGTCAAGCCCACCACGCAGTTCAAGAAGGACTACAAGCTGGCGATGAAACGTGGGTTAAAGATCAAGCTGTTGGAGGATGTGGTAGCCGCTCTGGCAATGGGTGAACCGCTTCCGGAAAAGCACAAAGACCATGCTCTGACCGGGAACTGGGTGGGCCACCGGGAATGCCACATTCAGCCGGACTGGCTGCTGCTCTACCGTATTGAGGACAATGTGCTGGTGCTGACCCTGGCCCGGACGGGAACCCACAGTGATTTGTTTGGCAAATGAGCGATACCAACCTATGGGTGAGAAACCTGTAGGTTGGTTTTTCAATGCTCAGGCTCATGCTCCTTTGGCGGTTCTGCTTTGGATATCTGCTCTGCCGCTTTCCGCAGCCGCTCCACAGATTTGATTTCTTCCCGCATGGCTCGCATATCCCGGTACTGGGAATCTTTCTGGGCGGTCAGCTTGTCTGCCTCAGCCTGCCACTTTTTCGGCGTGATTGCTTCCCCGGAGGATTTCAGATTTTCTAAATACCGGGCGGCGGCTTCAAACAGTGCCAGCTCTGCGTGATGGTCTTGCTCGAAGGATGTACGCTTTGATGGCTTGAGATTGGCGTATTGCTTGTGAACGGCTTTGTACCGTTCGTACTGCTTAAACATAGAGAGCTGTTCTTCCAGTTTGGCAATCCGGTGCTCCGCTGTGACGATTTTTCCACGGAGGTCATAGTAATCGCTGTTCATGGCCGCAATCTTATCATGGAGCTGCTGCATGGTGGTGATGCCGTTTTCACTCAGGAGATTAAATAGCGCCGCCTGTGCCTGCAAATTCTTCACCTTGCCGGAGCGGGATGTGGGCTGATTCATTTCCTGCTGCATCTGCCACAACTGGGCTATGGTGAGCTGGTCACTCAGGGGCTGTGCGGCCTGTTCCTTCGACCAGTTATAGAGCCGTGTGATCCGGGCTTTGATTTCCTTGAGCAGTTTGTTGTCTGCGGTGATCTGCCGATTGACATTGCCCTTGTCCGTCTGAATGCCCCGGCGTTCCATCCGGGTAGCAGCCACACCTATGTGGATGGTGGGGATTTTCTCAACACCCTGCCGCTTGTAGCTGCGGTGGTCAATGCGCTCCGGCCTGCCTGCGGCTTCCAGTGCGTTGTTTACATAATCTGCCCATTCCTTTCGCCACTGCTCAGACTTGACCCGGTCATTCCAGTCTGTGGTATCCTCCCGGTGGTTCTTCCATCCGCCGCTTCTATCCGGGATGCGCTGGCCACGCTCGTCCAGATCGTAGACCTTGCGGCACTTTGCACCCCATGTGCCAATTTCGGTCAGAGGGCGAACCGTCAGCAGAATGTGGGCGTGGGGATTTCCATCACCCTTATCATGCAAGGCAAAATCCGCACACATCCCGGCAGAAACAAAATTGTCCTGGACATAAGAGCGGACAAGGGTCAACTGCTGATCCCGGGACAGCTCCACGGGCAGAGCCACCTCAATCTCTCTGGCAAGCTGGCTGTTGCTGGATTTTTCGATCTGCTCCACGCTGTTCCAGAGGGCAGAGCGATCCTGAAACTCCGGCGGGGCATGGGCGGGCAGCAGGATTTCAGAATGGACAATACCGCCCTTCCGGGTGTAGTCATGGGTCATGCCGTCCCACGCATTTACCAGCTTTGTGCCGCTTCGATATGCGGCGGCAGCAACGGCGGATTTTCCCTTACTGCGCTGCACCATTTTGATGGAACAATGGAAGATTGCTATGGAATCAACTCCTTTTAGCGGTATATTTCAAGCTGCACGGAACGAAATAGCCGCTTGCGGGTATTCCGTTCTGTACGGCAGGCAAGAGGTTTGGAGGGTGCAGCCCTCCATCGCGGACGAAGTACGCAACAGCCCCGGCACCGGGACGGTGCATAAGTGCGCCCTTGTTCCAAGGGACTATCCCATATCCACGGTATTCTTCACCTGTTCTACGATTTCCTCAGCTCCTGGCAGATGCGAAAGCGTGACAAGAAGTGCTTTTACTTCCTCGCCGGTCATAGCGGCAACTGCTGGAAAGACACCTTCCAGAATCGCCCCGTGTTCAATCAGGCGGCGGGTTCTTGCCTTTCGTTCTTCGTCTCTCTGCTTGTTTAGAAGGATTTTCTGATGATTCTCCAACTGCTGGATTTCTTTTATGACTTTTTCTTGTTCTGCTTTTTTCGCTGCCGTTTGGGCGGCGATATTTTTGTGCATATCGATTTCTCCTTTGGCGGCTTCATCCAGCCGTGCTTTATAAAATACTTTTGCAATTTAAGAACGGCATCCCGGACACTGTGATGGGCTATGGAAGTATCAATTCCCTCTGCCTCCGCTATTTCCCGGAACTTCCGTCCCTCAACGAAACGGGCGTTGAGCCGCCTGATCTGTGTGGGGGTAAGGGTGGCAAGCGCTTCATCCAGTCTGGATAACAGGAATTCCTGATACTCGTCAGAAGCCCTTTGCAAAAGAATCTCCTCTGAGGAACTTGCCTGCTCCAGAAAGTGGTATTCCAGGCCGGGAGATTCGTCCAGGGAGTAAGTATGCGCCCACAGCTTGCGCCGGGTGTTTTCATCAATACGATGCTCCTCCATGATGGCATCCGCAATCTCGTCCTCCACTTCCACAAAGGTGTCCTTCTCATAAAATGGATAGTAGAGCTGCTTTAGGTTGATGGTTTTCATAGGCAGCAGTCCATCCAGTTCTGGCGGGCAAAATACCGCCGCAGTTTTCGGATAGAACTTTGTAAGGACTGGCTGACTACGGAAGAAGTGACACCTTCCATCTCGGCAATTTCCCTGACTTTCATACCCAGTACATACCGGGCATGGAGATTGCGGAACTGCGCCGGTGACAGACAGGCCATAGCTTCATGCAGGTGATTCACGGTAATGAGCAGCAACTGTTCATCCTCTCGCTGGATGCAGATTTCCTCCGGGGACGGCGCAATCTCCCCAATCCTGTCGTTTTCGATGCCATCCTCACAGTCCAGAGAAAAGAAGGCTCTGTGATAATAGGACCTCCGAATACTGGCGTTTTCCTGCCGCTGCATGAACAGCAGGGCTTCTGCCACTTCGTCGCTGACCTCGATCAAGGTGTCCTTGGCGTAAAGGCGGGGGTAATACTTTTTCAAATTGACAAGCTCCATGGGTTAACCTCCTGAAAGCAGAAAGGACAAGCAGCATGACACTGCCTGTCCTCTCTGATGTTGTGATAGGGGAAAGCCCCTTCACTGGTTAGCCCGAAAATCGCGAATCGTTAAGGTAGTTGGTCAAAAATTCTTTGCACTTTTTTCTGACCGCTTCAATGCTGTAGTGGACAGCCACTTTGGAGCAGCCACAGAGCTGCCCGATCTCGGCATAGCTCAAGCCCTCCAAGGCATATAGCAGGAACCGGCGGCGTTGGTTCTCGGTACATTGCGCCAACGCTTTCAGAATCTCCAGCATAGTTTCCTTATGACAAACATACTGTTCCGGCGACTGCTCGCAGCGTACATGCCCTTCCGTCAGAATTGTGTATTCGTCAAACTCCCGACCATCCCAATGCCGCCGCTTTTCATGGGCGAGGTTTTCTTCCTTGTGGTC
>JBJDYN010000044.1:0-23454 GCA_051867395.1 Faecousia sp.
AGCTGATCTCCGGCCTGGTCATGGGCGCCACCGGCGGCATCGGCGGCACCTACGGAGCTATGCCTGAGCTGTACCTGAAGCTGTACGAGTGCGTCAAGGAAGGCCGTTTGGACACCGCCTTGGAGATCCAGAATGACTGCTGCCGGATCATCTACAAGCTGTGTTCCGGTCACGGCAATATGTACGCCATGATCAAGGAAGTGCTGCGCAAGATGGGCTGCCCCGACTGCGGCTCCGTCCGCGCCCCTCTGGCAGAGCTGATCGAGAGCGATTACCCCATCGCCGACGAGTGCGTCGCCATGATCCAGGCCGCTGTCGCCAAGTATTGCTAAACCAAAATTGCCGGGGCACCGCCCCGGCAATTCTTACAGACAGATGTCATCAGAAATACAGGAGGAATCACCATGCAGTATTTAGGCATTGAATATCAGATGAAGCATCCGCCCAAGCTGGATCCCACCTTTATCCCCTTCGGCGTCTGGCGGGAAGCCTACCTGAAGGGCGCGAAGCAGCCCATTGCCATCGCCGTGGAGCGTGACAAGGGCCGTGTGTCCGTGCATCACACCTTCATTTACGGCACTCCCGAAATGGCGGAAGCCGATTACCGTTATGTGGAGCGGTATGTCAAGTTCCTGCTGTGGTCCGTCGGCGGCTTCAAGGTCTCCATCTGCGGCTGCTCCGAGCTGGCAAAAAAGCTCCAGGCCGCCTACCAGCCCGGCGGCGAGCGGGCCTTCGACTACGGCTTCGTCAACCAGCTCTATGAGGAGGATCTGGAAATTCTGGACCTGCCTCTGGATGCCTGCCCCGCTGCCAACGAGGTCTCCGAGCCTATGGGCGGCAATATGGACGGCTGCCGCATCGGCTTTGACGCCGGCGGCTCTGACCGGAAGGTCTCCGCGGTCATCGACGGCGAGTGCGTCTACTCCGAGGAGGTCATCTGGTTCCCCAAGCTGAACGAAGATCCCGACTACCACTTCGGCCACATCGTGGAGGCCTTCAAGACCGCCGCTTCCAAGATGCCCCGGGTGGACGCCATCGGCGTCTCCTCTGCTGGTGATTTCATCGGCAATGAACCCCGGGTCGCTTCCCTGTTCATCAAGGTTCCTCGGGAGAACTGGGACAAGGTCAAGACTATCTATGACCGGGCCGCTGCCGAGATCGACCCCAACGTCCCCATTCTGGTTGCCAACGACGGCGACGTGTCCGCTCTGGCTGGGGCCATGGGTCTGGGCAAGGGCAACCTGATGGGCATTGCTATGGGCACCTCCGAGGCCGTGGGCTACGTGGATGCTGACCAGAACGTGCTGGGCTGGATCAATGAGCTGGCCTTCGCTCCCGTTGACTTGCAGGCTGGGGCCATGCAGGACGAGTGGTCCACCGACTTTGGCGTTGGCTGCAAGTATTTCTCCCAGGACGCCGTCATCAAGCTGGCTCCTGCCGCGGGCATCGACATCCCCGAGGAGCTGTCTCTGGCGGAGAAGCTGAAATACGTGCAGAAACTGATGGAGGAGGATGACCCCCGGGCTGTTGCCATCTTTGAGACCATCGGCGCGTACTTTGCCTATGCCACCGTCCAGTATTCCCAGTTCTATGACATCGACTACATGATGCTCATGGGCCGGGTCATGTCCGGCAAGGGCGGCGATACCATCCTGAAGGTCTGCAACGACATTCTGGCGGAGGAGTACCCCGAGCTGGCAAAGAAGTGCGCCGTCATGCTGCCCGATGAGAAGATGCGCCGGGTGGGCCAGTCCGTGGCCGCCGCGTCCCTGCCCAAGCTGCGGTAAACTCCGTAGAGGGCGGCGTCCCCGACGCCCCGGCAGTCGTTCTGGCGGGACGTCCGGAGGCCGTCCCCTACGACGGAAAAATAACAGAACTGCGAGGAAATAAATATGAGACTGATTGTTGCAAAGGATTACGCCGACGTCAGCCGCAAGGCTGCCAACATCATTGCCGCCCAGATCCAGCTGAAGCCCGACTGTGTGCTGGGCCTGGCCACCGGCTCCAGCCCTGTGGGTACCTACAAGGAGCTGATCAAAAAGTACGAGTCCGGTGATCTGGACTTCTCTCAGGTCAAGACCGTGAATCTGGACGAGTACGTGGGCCTGCCCAAAGACCACGACCAGAGCTACGCCTACTTCATGCGCACCAACCTGTTCGACCACGTGAACATCGATCAGGCCAACTGCAATATCCCCAACGGCATGAACCCCGATGCCGCTGCCGAGTGCGCCCGGTACGATGCCGTCATCGACGGCTTCGGCGGCGCGGACCTGCAGCTGCTGGGCCTTGGCCCCAACGGCCACATCGGCTTCAACGAGCCTGCGGACGCCTTCGCCAAGGGTACCAACCACGTGAAACTCACCGATTCCACCATCGACGCCAACCAGCGCTTCTTCGCCAAGCGGGAGGACGTGCCCACCCACGCCTACACCATGGGCATCGGCTCCATCATGAAGGCCAAGCGGGTGCTGCTGGTGTGCAACGGCGAGAACAAGGCACAAGCGGTGAAGGACTGTTTCTTCGGTCCCATCAAGCCCCAGTCCCCCGGCTCCATCCTGCAGCTGCATCCCGACTTCACCCTGGTAGCCGATGAGGCCGCCCTGTCTCTGGTGAAGGATCTGCTGTAACACAGGCCGCCACGTTCGCTTCAATGCGAACCCTACTTGTGTTGCTTCATAGTTAACTTTTGCAGTGCGCATAGTAAAAATGTTCCATATCCTAAAAACGGGGATATAAAAAGTCCCACAAGGAAGAAGTCAGTGCCTTTCGGCATTGACTACAAATAATGAGTAAGTAACGGCTGCAGCCAGATAGGTTGCAGCCGTTATAGTATCACAAAACGAAAATTACAGATATGAATTATACTAATTCTTGATAAAAAGATTTAATCAGCAGCGCAGGGATATTGGTGCAAGACAAGGCGGAGGAACGCAGCCATACTGTATGTATGGCAAGTGACGATAACGCAGTATTGCACCAATAGACCAAGCTGATATTAAAGATTTTAATCAAGAATTAGTATTATGCACCAATCCTCCTAATGGACCTCTATTATTAATCCGAACTGTTCTCGATAAGTTGCTAGCACCGAGCGGTATTCCGCATTTTGACAAAAACACCCATGACCGGGAGATAATTATCCTGTCTGGGGGTGTGTAACTGTATCGCTTGGGAGAGCGCATGAGTGGTATAAACAGGATTGATACAGTAGTGCCGACTTTTTGCATTTATTATAAAGGGAAATCCATGGTAAATACTGATACAAGCAAGCCGATGTACCGCTAAATTCGATACACCGGCAAACTGTTTATTCTTCTATCCCATGGAGCGCAGGCCCTTTCAGGTAGACCTCCATCTCACCAGACAGCACCAGACTGGCGTACTCCAGCGGCTTGTTGTAAAGTAGCCAATCGAGATCGACCATCTGTCCGTTCGTGACATCATAGAAGTTTTCCACTTCCTCACAGTCAATCGTGAGGACAGAGCCATCGTTATATATAAGTTCTACAGCATTGGAATCCATGTTGTAGAAACCGTGAATCAGTTTTGCCATATACGCCCCTCCAAAAGCATTTGTGTCTTTGAGGCCATCAGAATTCTGAGACTGCAACGTGCACTAAATCATCCCAAAATATCGTAATGCCTCTCGGATTGCTTTCTCTTTTTCGGGAGGACAGGTCGGAGCTTGCCGTGCGTCTTCAGACTTCGGCAAATTATAGTTCTTCCCTACATCCAGCCCGCACTTCCGCTTTACTTGCGAAATATATAGACTGGAAACCTTTAAGCCGGAGTGTTCCAAAACATACGCCTTGATCTGCGGATAGGTTGCTCCATCTTGGAACTCCGACATATCCATATCTTCCAAAGAGAACTCAACCCGGATATTCTTCGAGTCGATCTCGCCCTTGGAAAGCAAGACAACCGTCTCAACGTGAGCACATCTTGGGAACAAATCCGCCGCTTGGGCGGTTTTCAGTTCGTAGCCCCGTTCTTTCAGCAGTGCCACATCCCGGGCCAGGGTGGCGGGGTCACAGGAGACGTAGACAATCTGCCGTGGAGCCATCCGGCTCAGGGCTTCGATGGTGTCCGCGTTCAGGCCCTTCCGGGGCGGGTCTACCACCACTATATCCGGGCGGACGCCGTCTTGCTCCAGCTGGAGGGCCGCCTGCCCCGCGTCGCCGCAGAAGAATTCCGCATTCTCGATGCCATTGCGCCGGGCGTTGTCCTTGGCGTCCTCCACCGCCTGGGGAATCACCTCCACGCCGATGACCTTACCCGCAGCAGAGGCCATGGCCAGGGTGATGGTGCCCACGCCGCAGTACAGGTCCAGCACCGTGTCCTGCTTCGTGATCCCCGCCTGGGAAATGGCAGCCTCGTACAGGCGCTGGGCCTGGTGGTGGTTCACCTGGTAAAAGGACCGGGGAGACAGCCGGAATATCAGGCCGCAGAGGGTATCCTCGATATAGCCGGGGCCATAGAGGGTGATAAATTTATCCCCCAGCACCGCATTGCCCTTTTTGGCGTTGACAGACAGCACCAGAGTGGTAAATCCGGAAATCTTTTGCAGCCGGGCGATCAGCGCCTCCGCTTTTGGCAGTTTCTCCCCGTTGATAACCAGGCACACCAATACCTGGCCTGACACCGCGCCCCGGCGGACATAGATATGCCGCAGCAGCCCGGTGTGGGCGGTTTCGTCATAGACCGGGATCCGATATTGGTTTACATAATCGATTACCGCATCCTTCACCGCATCGGCTTCCAGCGGCAAAATCAGGCAGCGGGAATTCTCCACCACGTCATGGGTGCCTGCCCGGAAAAAGCCGGCGTAGGCCCGGCCCTTTTTCACCGCCACAGGGTACTGCGCTTTGTTGCGGTAGCCATAGCAGGTGGGAGCTGCCAGGATGGGGACCTCCTCCAGGTGTTCGCCGCCGATGCGGTTCAGGCAGTTTTTCACCCGCTCCGCTTTCAGGCGGGTTTCCTCCGCATAGTCCATATGCCAGAAGTCGCAGCCGCCGCAGAGCTTGGCAACAGGGCATTCCCGGTTCACCCGGTGGGGGGATTTCTCCAGAATCTCCACCAGCTTTCCCGCCGCCCAGGTCTTCTGGGCCTTTTCGATGCGCACCCGGACCCGTTCTCCTGCCACAGTATTGGGGATGAATACGGCGCAGCCCTCAATATGGGCCACGCCCTGTCCTTCGGCGGTGTAATCCGTGACCACCGTCTCGTAGATTTGATTTTTGATCAGCATTTGGTCTTCCTCCGGTATCAGGCTTCCATCACCGCTTTGAACAGTTCGTTCAGTCGCTCCGTCCTTCCCGCAAGATACAATGCCCCGAACAGGGCTTCCAGTCCCGTGGCTTTGGCATACTCGGCGGGGGTGGCGGATTTCGGCACCGCGTGGACGTGGGCATTTTTGCCCCGGCGGTAATAGGCCAGCTCCTCCTCGGTAAGCATAGGCAGAAGCTTATCCGCAAACTGCGCCTGGGAGGTGGCCTTCACCATATGGATGGTGTCCCGGTGAAGGCGGTCCACAGTCTTCTCCCCCTGGGCGCAGAGGTAGGCCCGGCACAGGATCTCAAACACACAGTCCCCCATATGGGCCAGACCTAAATTGGAGATGGCGTCGATCTCCTGCTTGCTCAAATTCATTGCGAAATAGTTTTCCATAGATTCCCTCGATTCACCAGGAATTGGGCGCACAGCCCGGTAAAGGCTCCGGTAACGATGCTGACGGCGATCATCACCGGCAGATATACCGCCAGACTGGGGGTGCCGGTCAGCAGGACTGCCATGGCCATCTGGCCGCTGGAATGGGCAATGGCGCCCAGGCAGCCAGCCACCCAAAGCTGCTTTTTTGTCAAAATCTTCCGAAGCAGGATGGTCACGCCGATGGCGCAGGCTCCCCCCGCAGCGGAATAGAGGATGGTGCTGAAATTTCCCGCGAACACCGCCCCCAGAAAAATGCGGATGAACAGCACGATGACACCCTCCTTGGCACCCAAAGCAAACACCGCGAACACCGTCACGATATTGGCCAACCCCAGCTTCACCCCGGGAATGGGAACCAGGGCAGGGATCTGGGCCTCCACCATGAAAATGGTCAGGGCAATGGCGGAAAGCAGGGCCAGAAAGGTCATTCTTTTCACTTTCACGCTTTTTCACCGCCTTTTGTAGCTTTTTCTTATCATAACAAATTATCCGCAGAAAGTAAAGGACACGATTTTGAGACATAAAAAAGGGACTGTTACGGCTGCGTAACAGTCTCCTCGGTTCCAATGGCCCAGATGTTGCGGATCTGGCCTTCCAGCTCTTCATAACTCCACAGCATCTCGGAGCGAATTCGGCTGTTGGGGTCGTTCACGATGAAGAATCCGTTCTCCATTCCTGCCAGGACGATGTAGTGTCCGGAGGAGGTGAAGTCACCTTTCCCCAGAGCCAGGATAATGGGCGTCCCCGCCTCCAGGGCATCTACCAGCTTTTTCTTTACCAGCGGCAGCTCTTTCACCGTCAGGCCCAGCTGTTCCGCGCCCTCGCTGATCAGCGTCCAGGACGAGCCGTAGCCTCTGTCGTAATACCCATTGCTCTCAGCAAATTTGGCGATCTGGTCCGGAGTCATGTTCACGTCCCCGGTCAGGTAGTAGCCCACCATAGCCAGACATGTGGGGCCGCAGCCGGTGATGCCGATGCAGCTGCTGCCGTATTTTTCATAACCCCACATGGGGTCCCACTGTAAAAACAGGGGCACAGTCTCGCAGTCCGCGTAGGCGCTGAGATCCACGGCGCCCTTTTCCCGGAAGGGGTAGTTCAGTACGAAGCTTTCCGTCTCCGGATTGCGCTCCAGCAGGTCGATCATGTACTGGGGGTACTCGCCATAGGAGATCCCCTGCTCCTCGGCAAAGGCTTTCACCTTTTTCTCCGTTTCACTGCGCTCCACCCAGGAAAAGCTGACATCCCGGTATAGATTGTACAGCGGTTTTGCCCCCAGCAAAACGATGAGGGCAACCGCCAGAATCGTGAACAGAAGGAGCAGCCCTTTTTTCTGTTTCATTGGTATCACCTTCCTTTTGCATTTGGCATTATATCACACAAAGGCTTAGGAAGTCTTTTCGCAGAGATTAAGATTTTCTTTTTTTTACGAATTTTAATGCCCCTTCCAGCGCCGCTTCCGGAAAGGATCGTTTGATGACACAGGTAAATCCGAAAATTCTGAACTTTTTACTAAATAATGCTTGACAATTTTGTAAGGAAACGATAAAATAAACTGGTCTGCGAATGCGGACAATCCTTGCTCCCGGCGCGTCCGGGGGCCAAAAGTCCAAAAGGAGGTGCAATCAACATGGCTAAGATCACCGGTAAGTATGAGGTGCTCTACATCATCGACCCCACCCTGGGCGAGGAGGGCATCGCAGCACTTGTGGAAAAGTTCAAGGCAATGGTGGAGGCGGAGGGTACCGAGCTCACTGTTGACGAGTGGGGCAAGCGTCGGCTGGCCTACGAGATCAACGACCTGAACGAAGGCTACTACGTTCTGATGAACTTCGAGTCCAAGCCCGAGTTCCCCGCAGAGCTGGAGCGTGTTCTGAAGATCACCGAAGGCGTTATGCGCTGCCTGACCACCGCAGTGGAGGAGTAATCAAATGCTCAACCATATCGTCATCATGGGCCGCCTGACCCGTGATCCTGAGCTTCGCCGTACCAGCAGCGGCATTGCCGTTGCCAGTTTCACCGTGGCTGTTGACCGTGACTTCGGCGGCAGAGACGGCGGCGAAAAGGAAACCGATTTCATCGATTGTGTGGCCTGGCGTCAGACCGGAGAGTTCGTCTCCAAGTATTTTACCAAGGGTTCCATGATCGTGGTTTCCGGTCGTCTCCAGATTCGCAACTGGAACGACAAAGATGGCAACAAGCGTCGCAATGCCGAGGTTGTGGCGGATAACGTCTATTTCGGCGAGAGCAAGCGCAGCAGTGACAGCAATTCCGCTTACGGCGGAAACAGCAGCTACGGTAATAGCAATAATTACGGTGGCGGCAGCTACGGTAATAACAGCAATTACGGCGGCTACAACAACGCTCCTGCACCCGCTCCCAGCTATGGCGGCTACACCGCTCCTGCCAGCGCTCCCGCATCCGATTTCGCGATGCTGGAGGACGACGACGCACAGCTGCCCTTCTAACAATTCTTGACTTTTCTACCAGACTTACAAGGAGGGAAAAACCATGGCTAACGAACAGCGTATGCGTCCGCGCAAGCGCAAGAAGGTTTGCGCGTTCTGCGTGGATAAGGTGACCAGCATCGATTACAAGGACACCGCCAAGCTCCGCCGTTACCTGTCCGAGCGCGGCAAGATCCTGCCCCGCCGTACCACCGGTACCTGCGCCGCTCACCAGCGTGACCTGACCACCGCTATTAAGCGCGCCCGTCAGATCGCTCTGCTGCCCTACGTCGCTGACTGATTGACAAAATCACACCCCGAAACGAAAGTTTCGGGGTGTTTTTTTGAGCTTCAGTTCTTGTTTTTCATCAGTACAGCCAAAACGTCAAATTCTAAAGCCGGCAGGGATATCTCAGTACCATTTCGTGTTAGCGTTCTATTGTTGTAGTCCAAAGTGAGACCTTGAAAATGGTAGACTGGATTTAGCTTTCCACAACGCTGGAGCACCTTTTCCATCCGGGTCAGAAGTGCCAGCATATCAAATGGCTTGGCAACATAATCTTCTGCACCGCCTCGCAGTCCTTGTACTTCGTGATGCGCATCGCCCATGGCTGTCAGACAGATCGCTGGTATGTCGTAATCTCTTAGTTTGGGCAATAAAGAAAAACCATCTACACCAGGCAGCATCATGTCCAGAAGTACCAAGTCATAGTTGTGTTCTTGCTCCAACGAATTCCACAGAGTAAGACCGTTATCAAATGAAGTAACGGTGTAGCCGGAACATTCCAAATTCAAGCGTAATGTTTGTACGATAGCAGCATCATCTTCCACAATCAATATCCGGTTTCCCACAACAGGCACCTCCTGATTTTGATAATCATTTCCTGTATTATACCATAGACCTATCATTTTTGATTACCAAAATATTACTGTTTACGGTTATCAAATCATCATGAGCCAATTTAGAAATATGTCTTCATTTGTTGATTGTGTGGATACCGTATGATATAGTAATGATTACTTTAGGAGGTGCAATTACAATGAAGAAGCTGATGATCCTATTTGTTTTGGCTGCAGTGTTGATGAGTGGATGTGCTCATCCTACAATCGATGAATCATCAAGTGACAGCACTCTGAGTTCAGAAGAACTACGTACTAAGGAGGATCTTGACATGTATGATGCGTTAATAATGAGATTTATGGATGCCGACCCTAATACATTGAATGAAAAACAGTTGACCGTCGCAGCTCTGATCACTTTTGATGCAGAAATGATGAATGGCGGCTTGTGTCAATTCTTTGTGAACGACTATAGTGGCTACGCTCAGTATGTCAGCGCCGCTTTGGAAGAAGTAGGCGCGGTCGAGATGCAGAAGCACTATTCCAGTTTTGTGAGTCAGAATGAGATTGACGCTACTCAGATGGATTCTTTCCGGATTAACAGTATTCAGAACTATGCGAAACAGTTTGAGAGCTATCCATATGAAGAATTCGATAACACTTTTTCAGAGATATACCAGAAAGAGAATTTAGCAGATCTGTTGCTTTCCTTTGTTCGGCTCCATGAGGAAGAAATACTTAACTGAGATGAATTACGGGGGAATCCTGTAAGAAGGGGTGTTTGCATATGATTAAGGGTCACCTGAAAAAAACATATAGCGGAATCCTTCTTATTTTGTCCGGAGCATGCTTGTCTGGCCTATTCCTCTTTATTGCTCTTGTTGATTCCCAGGCTACAAATTCGATATACTGGGGTGTTGGTGCGGGCGCTGTTTCCGTGCTTCTTGGCATTGGTGCCTGGATCGTTGAGCACAGTGTTAATATCATGGTTATAGGAAACAGGGTTCAAGCAAGGAACCAATGCCTCAGCAAACTGGACTGTGATATTTCCGAAGTCGAAACTGTTGTAGATGGCTATATGGCTATCGAGATTCTTCTGAAAAACGGAAGAAACTTCTCTATCATGGGCATTATAAATGCTGAGATCATTAGTGAGTACATTCGAAGCAGAATAACGATTGATGTTGGCCAGTCTGCATCTATCCTGATTGACGAGCTCAAGAAGTTCCAGAGTAAACGCAAAAGCAGCCTATTTGCCACGGTAGGGGCTCTCCTGATGCTTTTCGTAAATATCTTCCTTCTTGTGGCCATGACTGATGCCAGAGACCTTGATCAGTTCACCCTATCTGATTGGCAGAAAATGTTGGTTATGGGCATATTGGAATTGATCACACTTTCTGCTGCATTCTGGTTTGCAGGTCGTTCCGGAAAATACGTACACACAATACAGCGATTGAAATATCGGATTAACAGGACGCTGGTTGAAACAGAACCGCTGCCTGCCGGCAATGCTAAGTTGGTATTGACGGATGATCACTATGGGGGAAGAATCGTAGTTTGTGGTTTCCCCAATGACACCGGTATATATTTTACTGTCCAGGAAGTAAACGGTAATTACTGTTTGGAAACAATACATACTTCTAGAATATTGGAAGGCTACTCTGATCTTCCAAGTGAATTGGACGATTTGATGGATATTACTGCTTGCTTTCATTCCATCAAAAGAAATATATGCAAACCTGCTGAAGCTGGGAATTTCCAATAGAAATGCAGGGATTCTTGCGAATTCCAGAAAAGGATATTGGCGGATAGCCGCCAGCCCGATTATGAAAACAGCCCTCTCAAGCCAACGGCTTGAGAGGGCTGGATTCCAGTTCTTTTACTCTTACTACCGCAAGTCTGTAGCAGCATAAACAGGGGAGGAGCCGTGTACCAGACCGGTACGCACGGCTGAAGTGGGAGGTCGGCTGGCTAAATAATGGTCAGCCTCCTACCCGATCAAATATGAACGATCATTTACACAAGAGTTCCAGGTGCACAGGCATGAAAACACCCCTCCGGCTTTAAACCAAAGGGGTGCTGTCTTACTTGTGTTTTTGGAATTAGTACATTCCGCCGCCCTGGGCTGCGGCAGCCGCGGCAGCGGCATCAGCAGCGGGATCGGGCTTGTCCACCACCAGAGACTCGGTGGTCAGGACGCAGCCGGCGATGGAAGCGGCGTTCTCCAGGCTGGAGCGGGTGACCTTGGTGGGGTCAACGATACCGGCGGAGATCATGTCCACATACTCCTCAGTGTAGGCGTTGTAGCCGAAGCCGATCTTGCCGCAGGTGCGGATCTTCTCGAAGACCACGGAGCCGTCCACACCGGCGTTCTCGGCGATCTGACGGATGGGAGCCTGCAGAGCGGCGGCGATGATCTTGGCGCCGGTCTTCTCGTCGCCGTGCAGCGTGGCAATCAGCTCTTCCACAGCGGCGATGGCGTTGACCTGCGCGGTGCCGCCGCCAGCCACGATGCCTTCCTCAACGGCGGCACGGGCAGCGTTCAGAGCATCCTCAACACGCAGCTTGCGCTCCTTCATAGCAACCTCGGTCTGGGCGCCGACTTTGATGACAGCCACGCCGCCGCTGAGCTTTGCCAGACGCTCCTGCAGCTTCTCGCGGTCATAGTCGGAGGTGGTGGTGGCAATGGCGGAGCGGATCATGTGGGCCCGGGCCTTGATATCCTCGGGAGCGCCGTCGCCGTCCACGATGGTGGTGGTGTCCTTGGTGACAACGATCTGACGGCAGTGGCCCAGATCGGTCATCTGCGCTTCCGTCAGCTCCATGTTCAGCTCGCTGGAGATCACGGTGCCGCCGGTCAGGATGGCGATATCCTGCAGCATCTCCTTGCGGCGGTCGCCGAAGCCGGGAGCCTTGACGCAGACCACGTTGAAGCGGCCCTGCAGGCGGTTCAGCAGCAAGGTAGCCAGAGCGTCGCCTTCCACATCCTCGGCGATGATCATCAGCTTGCGGCCGGACTTGACGATGGGCTCCAGGATGGGCAGAATGTCCTGAATGGAGGAGATCTTCTTATCGGTAATCAGGATGTAGGCGTCGTCCAGGACAGCCTCCATCTTATCGGTGTCGGTGACCATGTAGGGGGAGATATAGCCCCGGTCAAACTGCATGCCTTCCACAACGTCCAGGCCGGTCTCAGCGGTCTTGCTCTCCTCGATGGTGATGACACCCTCGGTGCCGACCTTCTCCATGGCCTCGGCGATCAGCTGGCCGATGGACTCGTCACCGGAGGAGACAGCGCCTACGCGAGCGATGGCGGCGGAGTCGGAAACAGGTACGGAATTTGCCTTGATGGCACTGACAGCAGCCTGAACAGCCTTGTCAATGCCCTTGCGCATGACCATGGGGTTGGCGCCGGCGGACAGATTCTTCAGACCTTCCCGGGTGATGGCCTGGGCCAGCAGGGTGGCGGTGGTGGTGCCGTCGCCGGCCACATCGTTGGTCTTGGTGGCGACTTCCCGGATCAGCTGGGCGCCCATGTTCTCAAAGGGATCCTCCAGCTCCACTTCCTTGGCGATGGTCACACCGTCGTTGGTGATCAGGGGCGCGCCGTACTTCTTGCCCAGAACCACATTGCGGCCCTTGGGTCCCAGAGTAACCTTAACGGTATCGGCCAGCTGGTCGATGCCGGACTGCAGCTTCTTGCGAGCATCCTCGCCATAAACGATCATCTTAGACATGGTATTGTTCCTCCTTAGTCAGTAACAGCAGCCAGGATATCATCCTGCTTGACGAACTTGCATTCCTGCTTGTCGATGGTTACGTCGGTGCCGACAAACTTGCCGACAACCACACGGTCACCGACGGACACAGTCATGGTCACGTCCTTGGTGCCGGGGCCAACGGAAACGACCTCGTAGATTGCGGGCTTTTCCTTGTTGGTGGTGGCGAGAATGATGCCGGAGACAGTGGTCTCCTGCGCCTCGTAGGCTTTCAGCAGCACGTTATCTGCCATGGGTTTCAGTTTCATTTGTAATTCCTCCATACAAGATGTATTTAGACCGCAGCGCAAGCTGCATATATCTACAATGTTTAGCACTCTTTCTTCCTGAGTGCTAATACATAATACTCCAACCCGCAGAAAAAAGCAAGAGGGAAAATGGAATAATCCGTAAATAATTTATTAACAAGCCGTAACGATACCGCCGCGGCAAAACACGTCCTGTCAGGTCTTCGCCATGGCTGCCCGGCCCAGAACCATTCCAAACAGATCCCCCCAGGTCAGGCGTTCCACGTTTTCCGCCGCTACCAGCGGAACCTCACGCAATATCTGCTCCCCGGATCTGATTGTCAGAGTCCCCAGCCGCTGGCCCTGGCTGACGGGAGCGGTGACGGAGGGCTCCATGGACAGCTCCGTGGTGATGGCATTTTTCTGCGCCTTGTCAATGAGCAGGCTGTCGGTGTCCCCAAGCCTGCAGTCTACGGTATTGCTTTTTCCCAGCTTTACTGGAACCGGCTCCGCCTCCGTCAGCTCCGGGCTGATGACAGCGAAGTTGGCAAACCCGTAGTCCAGCAGGGATTTGCAGGCGGCGTTGCGGACTTGGCTGCTCTCGCAGCCCATGACCACGGCAATCAGCTCCATGCCCTCCCGCTGGGCGGAGGCGGACAGACAGTAGCCCGCGCCGGAGGTATAGCCGGTTTTCAACCCTGTGGCGCCATTGTAGAAGCGGATCAGCTTGTTGGTGTTGGACAGGCCGAAGGTGCCGTTCCGAACAGTGTCCATCCAGATGGTGGTGTACTTCTTAATCATGGGATGGTTTTTCAGCAGCTCCCGGGACATCAGGGCAATGTCGTAGGCGGAGGTCCGGTGCTCCTTGGCGCTGTCATCGTCGTCCAGGCCGGTACAGTTGACGAAATGGGTGTCCTTCATGCCCAGTTCCGCCGCCCGGGCGTTCATCATGGACACGAAGGCGGATTCCGATCCCGCGATATGCTCTGCCATGGCACAGGCGCAGTCATTGGCGGAGCTGACCGCGATGGATTTGAGCATGTCGCTGACGCTCATGGTCTCCCCCACCTTTAAATAAATCTGACTGCCGCCCTTAGCTGCTGCGGCCTCCGAAGCGGTGACCATATCGTCCCAGCCGATTTTCCCGGAGTCGATGGCCTCCATAATCAACAGCATGGTCATAACCTTGGTGACGCTGGCAGGGGCCAGCGGTTCATGGGGGTTGGACTCGTACAGCACGGTCCCTGTCGCCACATCCATCAGCACCGCGCTCTTTCCGTCGATGTCCAATTCCGCCGCCTGGGCCCGCAGAGGTAAGGCCAAAAACAGCAGCGCCGCCGCAATCATCCGTCCTGCCCGCTTCATAATGATCCCTCCCTAGCAATGTGCTACAGCCTATGAAGCCCGTCCGAAAGATATGCGAATTTTTCAAAAAAGCGATATTGACATTACACAAAAACAGTGATAATATTTTGTGCAACCTTACAAATAATTTGGGATTGAGGCGATTTGTATGACGGATAATCATACCAGGGATCTGACAGTAGGATCCCCCATGAAGCTGATTCTTTCCTTTATGCTCCCGCTGACCTTCGGATTGCTGTTTCAGCAGTTTTACAGCATGGTGGACACGGTGGTGGTGGGCAAATTCCTGGGCGTGGATGCGCTGGCTGGGGTCGGCTCCACCGGCTCCATCAACTTTCTGGTGCTGGGACTGTGCAACGGCGTGTGCGCCGGATTTGCCATCCCGGTGGCCCAGAAATTCGGCCAGAAGGATTTTGAGGGTCTGCGGCGGTTTGTTGGCAATATGATCTGGCTGAGCACCGTAATCGCTCTGATGGTGACGCTGGTGACAACCCTGCTTTGCCGCCGGATCCTGGCCTGGATGGACACGCCGACAGATACCTTCGCCTATGCCTATGACTACATTTTCGTGATCTTCCTGGGCATCCCGGCAACCATGCTGTATAACCTTTTGTCCGGCATTATCCGCTCCCTGGGAGATTCCAAAACCCCGCTGTACTTTCTGATTCTGTCCAGCCTGATGAATGTGGCGCTGGATATTGTGTTCATCTTGGGACTGCAGATGGGCGTGGCTGGCGCAGGATGGGCCACCCTGCTGAGCCAGCTGATCTCCGGGGTGCTGTGCCTGTTCTACATGGCCCGGAAGTTCCCCATTCTGCACCTGACCAGGGAGGATCTGCGGTTCCGTCCGGTGTATGCCGGACATCTTCTGACCATGGGCCTGCCTATGGGCTTGCAGTATTCCATCACCGCCATCGGCAGCATCCTGCTCCAGACCGCTGTCAATGGCCTGGGCGCCAACGCCATGGCTGCGGTGACGGCAGGCAGCAAGGTGAGTATGCTGTGCGCCTGCCCCTTTGATGCCATGGGTACCACCGCCGCCACCTTCGCCGGGCAGAATCTGGGCGCGGGCAAGCCCGAGCGGATCCATCAGGGAATCAAGGACTGCACAGTGCTGGGCGTGGTGTATTCCGGCGTCATTCTGGCAGCCATGTACTTCCTGGGCGAGAGCTTAACCTCCATGTTCCTGGACACCAAGGACCCGGCAGTCCTGGAAACCATCGCGCCCCTGAGCCAACAGTTTTTGCTGACCAATCTGGTGTTTTATGTGCCGCTGCTGTTCGTAAATCTGCTGCGCTTCA
Organism: Faecousia sp.; assembly: GCA_051867395.1. Classification (GTDB taxonomy): domain Bacteria; phylum Bacillota; class Clostridia; order Oscillospirales; family Oscillospiraceae; genus Faecousia. The sequence continues at coordinate 15,669 of JBJDYN010000044.1, forward strand.
CCATTCAGGGCCTGGGCTTCTCGGAGCTGGCAGTGGTTGCGGGGGTATTTGAAATGGTGGCAAGAGGTGTCTTTGGCATCTGCCTGGTGCCTTGGCTGGGCTTCCGGGCCGCCTGCTTTGCCAGCCCGGCAGCCTGGGTCATGGCGGACATCTTCCTGTTTCCGGCGTATTTCTACTGCATGAGAAAGCGCGGATTTCAACCGGAGCGCACCCGGATCCGCCGTCTCTCCAGCGTGAAGTCCTGACAGGATATCGAAAGAAAGCGGCAAGAATGCGACAATTGCTGCTTTCTTTTTTCTCTTTTGGGGAAAGGCCGGTTGGAAATCCGAAAAAGGCAATTTTTTCCCCGAAAATCCAGTGGAAAACAGAGCGCAGATATGGTAGGATAAGAAAGTAAAACATTCGGTGCCAATCGCCGGGGGATTTACGATAAGGAATTTCATTCAGCATTCTTTTACGGAGGAAAAAACATATGAGAGGTATCCCATCCCTGATCACAGACATCCGCAAAAAAGTGTTCACTGAGGTTGCCCGCATGGCCTATGCCGGCGGCGACTATACCCAGGCCGAGGACCTGCCCTTCAAGATCGTCCCCGGCGACCAGCCCCTGCACCGGGAGTCCATCTTCCTGGAGCGGGCCATTGCTGGCGAGCGGGTGCGGCTTGCCATGGGCCTTTCCATCCGCCCCATCCAGACCCGTACCCTGATGACCGAAGGCATGGATCATGCCGCCATCGCGGAGCAGTATTATGAGCCGCCCCTGGTCAACATCATTCCCTATGCCTGCCACGCCTGCCCAACCAACCAGTACCGCGTCACAGAGAGCTGCCAGAACTGTCTGGCTGCCTCCTGCCAGAAGGTCTGCCCCAAGGGCGCCATTTCCTTCGTCAACGGCAAGAGCCACATTGATCCGGAGAAATGCATCAAGTGTGGCAAGTGCGCCACGGCCTGCCCCTATCACGCCATCATCCACCTGGAGCGTCCCTGTCAGGCAGCCTGCGGCATGGACGCCATCGTTTCCGATGAGCACGGCAAGGCGGTCATCAACCAGGACAAGTGCGTCGCCTGCGGCCAGTGCCTGGTGTCCTGCCCCTTCGGTGCCATCGTGGACAAGGGCCAGATCTTCCAGGTTATCCAGTCCATCCTGAAAGGCGACCAAGTCATCGCCATTGTGGCTCCGGCCTTCATCGGCCAGTTCAGCGGCCAGGCCTCCCCCGGCAAGCTGGTCACCGCCATGAAGCAGCTGGGCTTTGACCGGGTTGTCGAGGTTGCCATCGGCGCGGACATGTGCACCATCGAAGAAGCCAAGGACTTCCTGGAGAAGGTTCCCGCGGAGCAGGACTATATGGCGACCTCCTGCTGCCCTGCTTGGCACTCCATGATCTATCGCCTGTTCCCCAGCGAGAAGGACAAGATCTCCATGACCCTGACCCCCATGGTCTTCACCGCCCGGCTGATGAAGAAGGAATACCCAGGCTGCAAGGTGGTCTTTGTCGGTCCCTGCGCCGCCAAAAAGCTGGAAGCTATCCGGGAGACCATCCGCTCCGATGTGGATTTCGTGCTGACCTTCGAGGAATTGCAGGGCATGTTCGAAGCCAAGGAGATCGACTTTGCCACCTTGCCGGAGAGTGAGGGCCTGAACGAGGGCACCGGCGCCGGCCGGGGCTTCGCGGTGTCCGGCGGCGTTGCCAAGGCGGTGACGGACCTGGCCCAGCAGGAGCATCCCGGCCTGGAGATCAAGACCGCCCGGGCTGAGGGCCTGCGGGAATGCCGCAAGCTGATGACCTTAGCCAAGGCTGGAAAGTACAAGGGCTACCTGCTGGAGGGCATGGCCTGCCCCGGCGGCTGCGTGGCCGGAGCGGGCACCATCCTGCCCATTGACAAGGCAACCAAGTTTGTGGAAAAATACAGCAAGGAAGCCGCCACCGCTTCCCCACTGGAAAGCCCCTACCGCCATACCGGCGAACATCTGGATTAAGCCTTTTTAGGAACAAGCATGCCGTACCTTCGTTTGAATGCGCAGGTACGGCATGCTTGTTTTTGGTGTTGCCACAATTCATGTTGTAGGAATCAGGTTCGGATAAGCACGGAACCCGGCTTGATTCCCGGTTCGTAATCTGATATAATCAAGAAAACGTTTCGACTTGGAGGAAGTCACTTATGCGGATGAGAAAAATGCGCAACCTGGAACCCCGAATGGAGAAGTGCGCCGATTACCGGATTCTGGAGCCCGCCCAGCGGAAGGGAAACTGGCGGAGCCTGAAGCCGGACTGCACCGCCTTGTGGGTGGAGGTAGGCTGCGGCAAGGGAAAGTTTACCGCCGAAACCGCCCAGGCCAATCCCGACGTGCTGCTGATTGCCGTGGAGCGCTGCCGGGAGGCCATGGTGGTGGCCATGGAGAAAGCCAAAGCCATGGGCCTGACCAATGTCTATTACATCGATATGGACGTTGCCAACATGGAGGAAATCTTCGGCCCCGGCGAGATTGACCGGCTGTTCATCAATTTCCCCGACCCTTGGCCCCGGAAGAAGAATGCCAAGCGCCGCCTGACCCACCGTTCCTTTCTGGACAAGTACTGCCGGGTGGTCCGGGAGGGGGGAGAGTTCCACTTCAAAACCGACAATGCTCCGCTGTTTGAATACTCCTTGGGGGAGTTCGCTGCCTGTGGTCTGGAAGTGAAGAACCTGACCCGGGATCTCCACGCGGGCGGCGTGGTAGGCATCATGACCGGGTACGAAGAAAAGTTCCACGAGCTGGGGACTCCCATCAACCGCTGTGAGGTGGTCTGCAAGCCCTTCGTCCTACCGCCGGAGGATAAGAAAACCTCCCAGACCGGACCGGAGGAGACGGAAATGCAGAATTGAGGTTCCGCTGAACCCACTGCGTAAAGACTGTTTTATCGCACTCATTCTGCATTTCGCATTTTCTTGCATGAGGAGGAACCATGATGACTTATTACGCAGGGAAGTGTGAGGTAGCCGTTATCGGCGCGGGCCATGCAGGGATCGAAGCCGCGCTGGCCGCCGCCAGGCTGGGGCTGCACACCATCCTTTTTACCATCAATTTAGACGCTGTTGGCAATATGCCCTGCAATCCCGCCATTGGCGGCACCGGCAAGGGCCACCTGGTCCGGGAGCTGGACGCCCTGGGTGGCGAGATGGGCGTGGCAGCCGATCACAGCTGCATTCAGTACCGGATGCTGAACCGGGGCAAAGGTCCCGCCGTCCACTCCCTCCGGGCCCAGGCTGACCGCCGGAAGTACCAGCAGTATATGAAGCACGCCCTGGAATTGCAGGAAAATCTGGAGCTGAAGCAGGCCCAGATCGTGGAGATTCTGACGGAAAACGGCGCAGTCTCCGGCTTGCGTACCCAATTGGGAGCGGAGTATTCGTGTAAAGCCGTGGTTATTGCCACGGGAACCTATCTGGACAGCACCGTCATCACCGGCGAAAGCGTGGTCTCGTCCGGCCCGGACGGGATGCACCCCAGCATCGGTCTGGCGGAGAATCTGCGCGGCCTGGGGCTGTCCCTGCGGCGCTTCAAAACCGGCACACCGCCCCGGGTCAACCGCCGCAGCATCGATTTTTCCAAAATGGAGCTGCAGCCCGGGGATGAAACCGTGGAGCCCTTTTCCTTCCGCACCGGGCATAGGGTGAACAACTCCGCCGTCTGCTATCTGACCTATACCAACGAAAAAACCCATGAGATTATCCGGGAAAACCTGTACCGTTCCCCCATGTACGACGGAACCATCTCCGGTGTTGGACCCCGGTACTGCCCCAGCATCGAGACCAAGATTGTCCGCTTTGCCGACAAGCCCAGGCACCAGCTGTTTATCGAGCCCTGCGGCCTGGACACGGAGGAAATGTACATTCAGGGCCTGTCCAGCAGCCTGCCGGAGGATGTACAGCTCGCCATGCTGCACACCATCCCCGGGCTGGAGCATGCGGAAATGATGCGCCCGGCCTATGCCATCGAATACGAATGCGTGGACCCCACCCAGCTGCTGCCCACTTTGGAGACCAAGATCGTCTCCGGACTTTACGGCGCGGGGCAGTTCAACGGAACCTCCGGCTATGAGGAGGCCGCTGCCCAGGGACTGGTGGCAGGGGTGAACGCCGCCCTGAAGCTGCTGGGCCGGGAGCCCATGATTTTGACCCGGGACACCAGCTACATCGGCACCCTCATCGACGACCTGGTGACCAAGGGCACCCAGGAGCCCTACCGCATCATGACCAGCCGCTCGGAGTACCGCCTGCTCCACCGCCAGGACAACGCGGACCAGCGCCTGACGGCTATCGGCGCAAGAATCGGGCTGGTCCCGCCGGAGCGCCTGCGGGAAGTGGAGGAAAAATATGAAGCCGTCCGCCGGGAGGTCAGCCGCCTGGAGAGCAGCGGCGTCCCTGGCTCCGAGGCTCTGAACGCCATGCTGGCTGAAAAGGGCACTGCTCCGGTGACCAGCTCTGCCCGACTGGCTGACCTGCTCCGCCGGCCCCAGGTCAGCTACGACGACCTGACGCCCTTTGACGCCAACCGTCCCGCCCTTCCCCCGGCGGTCACGGAGGAAGTCGAGATCCAGATCAAGTACGCGGGTTACCTGGCCCGTCAGGAAAAGCAGGTGGAGGAATTTAAGAAAGAGGAATCCCGCCGCCTGCCGGAGGATATGGACTACAATGCCATCGCCGGTCTTCGCCTGGAGGCCCGGCAGAAGCTATCCCAGATCCGCCCCGTGTCCATCGGGCAGGCGGGCCGTATCTCCGGCGTCAGCCCTGCGGATATCGCGGTGCTGCTGATTTATCTGGAGCAGCAGGGAACAACTGCATAAAAAATTGGGCGGCCTGAAAAGGCCGCTCAACAGTTTTATTATAGCAGTACAAAGATCGAGCGTCAACTCTTTTTGTCCGGCATGCATGGAAATCTGTATTTTGCACAAGAACATTTTTGCGATTCTATATAATATTCCATATTGAAAAATCATAATTATTGTGATATCTTATAAACACAAAGAGGTGATACCAATTACAGGTAACTCTTTAAAGGCTCCAAACCAAATGCATCATCAACGGCAGAAAAAAGCAGAAAGCAAAAGACAAAACCTGAGCGAACAGGACATAGATCAGGACACGAAGGCAATAGAGAAAAGCGTTTCCGCTGATTTTGATTCTTAAGAAATATGTATCATATGAATTAAGAGGAAAGATCTGAAAGGTCTCCAAAAAGGAAATCAGAAGATCCGATTTCAAAAGAATTTCCTCAAAACTTTTTCCTTTGGAAAAAAGATCATCAGGAAATATCCGAGAAAAAACAAAACAGTAAAAACAAAATTCCTGTAAGCATACGTTCCAGTCAAATGTCCAGATGTAAGCAAATCGCTTTTTTATTGAGATTCCATTGAAATCAAACATTTGAAAAAATGGAGGTTATCATGGAAGATCAAAAAAATGGATTTTCTCGATTTTCATTTGAAAGATCAGGAAATGCGAAAACGTTGTCAGGTAACGTCAAGTTGGTAAGAAAGTTATCAAGAATTTGTGTAGAAGCGAAAAAGAAAGCTGACCGTTGGATGAAAAGCAAATGGAAGCAAGAGCCAAAACAGGCGGTTTTATCGATACAAATGTCAATTCCGACTTATAAGAGCATCCCGCTGAAAGGGATAGAATAGGAAGATATATAAGTGTTGCGGAATGAATATGGGATCGAAGAAATCGTCAATCCGTAGAAAGAGAGGTTAACCAATGATGTTAGATAATAAGAGTGAACAGAAATGACCCTTGACTACATCAAAATTGTATCGATGGCAAGATGCAAGTAGTCAAGGGTCATTTCACTTTTTATCGGCAGATTTTGCGGTCGAATTTGACGCTCCGAAAGGGGCGCTTTTTTGTTGCCTTTTGGGTCAATGCTTGTTCCGTATGGCAATGAGCACTGCACCGAAATAGTTCTTCTGCCGCAGAAAGCCGTCCAAGCTCTCCCCGTAAGCGTCCGGCCCGGTGGAATTGCGGTAGGTATTGTAGCCAACAAACCCCCGGTCCGTGTGATGCAGCGCCACAAAATGGGCACCCAGCTTGTATTTGCTCCGCCAGCGGTAAAACAGAACGCACACATCCGCCCCTTTGGCCGCTTCGTCAAAGCGTTGGCGGTTCACTACCACCTCCACCGGGAACCCCCACTGTCGGAAGCACACCGCCGGGCCCCAGAAGGAGGTCCCCGCGTTGCCGTGGATCAGCGGCAGCTGCCATTCATAATAGCGGATCAGCTCGTCTATGTCTGTATGATAGCCCAGCAGGCGAAGAGCGTTGTAAGTGGCCACCCAGCCGCAGCCCACATTCGCGGACGCCCGAAGGCCGTAGCGGTGTTCCTCCTTCGGAATGTCCCGTTGATTGTAAATCAGACCGTTCATACAGGATGCTCCGCAATGTATTCGTCCAGAATTCGGGCTGCCGTCATAACCATCCGAGCACAGGGCCGTGTCTTGTAGTACTCCGCCGTTCGGGGTGTGGGATTGGGATCAGAGGGTGGATTCTTTAAAATCTCCCGGCAGACGATGCTGCCCACTTCCGCCCGGAAGGCTCCAGCCAGTTCCTGGACCCGGGCATAGTGGTTTCTTTTGTTGACGTCCTTCTCCCCGGGATCGTCGTAGCCGTAGAGCAGCCCTGCCACCATCAGCATCCCGCTGACAGCCCCGCAGACCTCCCGCATCCGGCCCATACCGCCGCCGAAGGAGGAGGACAGCTTCGCCGCAAACTCCCGCTCCAGCCCCGTCACGTCGCAGAAGGCCACCACAACGGACTGGGCGCAGTTACAGCCCCCCAAAAATAATTCCGCTGCCAAGTCACTGTGATCCATACCGTTATCCCCCTATACAGGTTTCCTGCTTTTTCTGTTCTTTCGCATTATAGCACATTTCCCGATCCTTTACAACCGCACCGGCACCGGGTTTCGGATCCGCATTTCTTCCACCGTAACCTCGCAGTCCACAGCCAGAACCTGAACGCCTGCCGCCGCAGCTTCCCGCAGGGCTGCTCCGAAACTGGGATCCGTGGCATCGTTGGGATGCAGGTATTTCACATCTGCCATCTGAATGACGAACAGCACATAGGCTCCAAAGCCCGATTTTGCCGCTTCCGTCAGACCCCTTAAATGCTTGGCCCCCCGTTCTGTAGGGGCGTCCGGGAAAGCGCAGACCCCGTTGGTTTCCAAGGTCACGCCCTTGACCTCCAGGAAGCACTGCCTGCCGTCCTTCCGGAAGGAAAAATCAAACCGGGAATCCCCATGGACCGTTTCCGCCCGCAATTTCTCCACCTGTCCCAAACCGCCGGAGGAGAGCCATTCCTTCGCCGCGAGATTAGGGGCCTGAGAATCCATATTGATCAACCGTTCCCCTTTCCGGACGGTAATCAGGTCATACATTGTCTTCCGTGCAGGATTGTCGGAGCGCTGGCACCAGACCTGGGCCCCCGCTGGCAGCAGCTCCCGGCACCGTCCGGTGTTCTTCACATGCACAACCTCTGCCTGCCCCCCGATCTGCACATGGGCAATAAACCGGTTGGGCCGGGAGAGGAAGGTCCCGGGCACCATATTTGCGTATTTCATGCGGGTGTCTCCTTTTTGCATTTCGTAAAAACTAGGATACCAAATATTTTTCAGAAATCAAGGAAAAAATTCTGGAATTTGGTGTTGACATTCCAGGATAATGTGATATAATAATTCTCGCTCCGGTATGGAGGCATAGCTCAGCTGGTTAGAGCGCATGCTTCACACGCATGAGGTCACAGGTTCGAGTCC
>JBJDYN010000045.1:0-66 GCA_051867395.1 Faecousia sp.
CAAACTCCACACTCCAAACTCCACACTCCAAACTCCACACTCCAAACTCCACACTCCAAACTCCAC
>JBJDYN010000045.1:166-23385 GCA_051867395.1 Faecousia sp.
ACTGAAACCCCGTTTTGTAAATTTTTTTGTTTTTCCAGGCTGCTTGTTGATTTTCCCCTTGAAACCTGTGAAAAAATAGGTTACAATACATTGGTCTATGCAAAATTCCTATCGCATAAGCAACCACAAGGACAAATGAGAGGATTTGATCACATGAGCGCATCCAGCAAAAAGAAGCTTCGCAAGGAGCAGGAGGCTGCCAAGCTGACCGATAAGCAGCTCTCCGAACAGAAGGAAGCCAAGAAAACAAAGCTTTACACCATCGCTTTCGTCGCTGTTATGACGGCACTGCTGGTGGTAGCTATCTGTGTCGGCGTTAATCAGGTCATCAACAACAGCGGAATCCGCGAGAAGAATACCATTGCTTACACCGTTGGGGATCACAAGATCAACAATGTGGAGATGAATTACTTCTACCTGGACGCCGTCAACAACTTCTATTCCACCTACGGCAGCTATGCCTCCATGTTTGGTCTGGACACCACCGTGGCTCTGGACCAGCAGACCTACGATGAGGGTGCCGGCACTACCTGGGCTGACTACTTCCTGAGCAATGCCAAGGATAACGCAAAATCTGTCTACGCCCTTGCCGATGCCGCTGAGGCTGCAGGCTACACGCTGTCTGAGGAAGAACTGACCAGCGTGGAAACCAACGTCTCCAACATCCAGGGCTATGCCGCCATCTACGGCTACTCCAACGCTGACCAGTATCTGGAGGCCATGTACGGCAACGGCGCTTCCGTGGACAGCTATCTGGAATATGCCAAGCTGACCACCCTGGCCAACAGCTACTACGCCAGCTACGGCGAATCTCTGACCTATTCGGATGCGGATCTGCGGGCCGAAGAAGCAGAGAATTACGACGCTTACTCCTCCTACAGCTACAATGCCTACTACCTGGCTGCCTCCAAGTTCCTGGAGGGCGGCACCACCGATGAAAACGGCACCACCACCTACTCCGACGAGGAGAAGGCCGCTTCTGTCACCGCTGCTGAGGAAGCCGCCAAGGCTCTGACTGCTGAGGAAATTACCTCCGTGGAGGAGCTGGACGCCGCCATTGCCGCCCTGCCTGTCAACGAGGGCTCCGAGGCGTCCAGCACCGCCTACACCGACACCCTGTACAGCTCTGTTTCCAGCACCTATTCCGACTGGGTCACCGACTCCAGCCGGAAGGCGGGAGACCTGACCTACGTTGCCAATACCTCCACCTCTACGGATGACAGCGGCAACGAGACCACCACGGTGAACGGCTACTATGTCATTTACTACATCGGCTCCAACGACAACACCTTCCCCTTGGCCAACGTCCGGCACATTCTGATTGCTCCGGAACACAACCATGAGGATGGGGAAACCCACGAGGACGGCGAGACTTATTCCCCCGAGGAGCTCTCCGCCGCCAAGGCCACTGCTGAGGATCTGCTGGTCCAGTGGAAGGCAGGCGACGCCACTGAGGAGAGCTTCGCCCAGCTTGCCAACGAAAACTCCGCCGACGGCGATGGAACCACCGGCGGCCTGTATGAGAATGTCTACCCCGGCCAGATGGTGGCGAACTTCAACGACTGGTGCTTCGACAGCAGCCGAAAGCCCGGCGACACCGGCATCGTGGAATCCGATTACGGCTATCACGTCATGTACTATGTAGGCGACAGCGACCTGACCTACCGGGATTACATGATCCAGAACGAGCTGCGCAATGCAGACGTCTCCGAGTGGTACAATAACAACGTGGATGCTGTGACCACCACCGACGGCAGCGCCAAGTACATTCGCACCGACCTGGTTCTCAGCAGAGGCTAAGGCGCAGAATACGTACAATTCATGAAAGAGGGACTGCTTTGCGGTCCCTCTCTCTTTATGAATTGACAATTGAATAAATCGTCCTTTTGTGGAAAAACTTTCCACAGGAGGTGTTTTCTTTGCGAAAGTCTATGGGACTGATCCTGGCAGGGGCCCTGGCCGGGGCGGTGGCGGGGCTGTTTGGGGCCGGGGGCGGCATGGTGCTGGTGCCGCTGCTGACATTGCTGACGCCCATTTCGGAAGACGCCCTTTTCCCCTCCTCTGTCTCCATCATTCTGCCCATCTGCCTGGTGACTCTGATTACCACAGCTCTCACCGGAACGGTGGACTGGCGGCAGGCGGTGCCCTATGTCCTGGGCAGCGCCGTGGGCGGGATTCTCGCGGGAAAATGGGGACAAAAAATCCCAACCGCCTGGCTGCACCGGGGATTGGGCATTCTGATCCTTTGGGGAGGATACCGGTATTTATGTTAGACAGCTTTCCTGTGGCTCTTGCCGTTGGGATCGTGCTGGGATTTCTGTCGGGTCTCGGCATCGGCGGCGGGAGCCTGCTGATTTTATGGCTGACCATGGTGCTGGGGCTGGAGCAGCAGATGGCCCGGGGCATCAATCTGCTGTTCTTCCTCCCTGCCGCCGCCATTTCCTGCCTATTTCGATGGCGGCAGGGGGCCGTAGATTTCAAAGCCATTCTGCCCGCCGCCATTGCCGGGTGCATTGCCGCTGCCGCCTGCACCTGGGTGGGGTCAAGGCTGGATCTGGAGCTTTTGAAAAAACTCTTCGGCGGACTGCTGATCGTCACCGGACTGCGGGAACTGCTTTATAGAAGTGTGGAGTGAGGAGTTTGGAGTGAATGCAATAAAACAAATCAGCCGTACCCTATAGAAGGATGTACGCAATGTGCGTAGGGGGCGGCATCCCTGACGCCCCTTGTGACGGTACTGCGTGCAAAAGGGGCGTCAGGGATGCCGCCCCCTACGTATGCTTTAGCTGGCAGGATTGGGCTGCGACGAAATCATTGCTTTCATTTTGGATTCTGCATTCACTCCAAACTCCACTCTCCTCTCTCAGCTCCGCTTCCGATACGCTAAAAACCCTTCCAGGATCAGCGACGCTGCCACCGAGTCCACGGTGTCCTTGCGCTTTTTGCCGTGATAATTGTGCTGAGAAAGAATGTTGTGGGCCTCCACCGTGGTCCGGCGCTCGTCCCACATAGCAACAGGCAAACCAGTGGCCTGTCTCAGCTTCTCCGCAAATTCCCGGCACAGCTGTGCCCGCGGGCCTTCAGTGCCGTCCATGTTCCGGGGCAGGCCCACCACGATTTCCCCAACCTGGTTCTCCTTCGCCAGGCGGACAATATCGGCAACAGCCTTGTCCGCATTCCGGCTGGGCACCACCGTGGCGGAGCCTACCAGGGTACATAACAGATCCGAAATTGCCACCCCCGTCCGGGCGTCGCCGTAGTCGATTCCCATGATTCTCATTTTCCGTTCCTCCTTGCGGTATTTTCCCAATCATACTACAAAATCCAAAAAAAATAAAGAAAAAAATATTTGACTTTGTGGAAGGGCTGTGATAGAATGATTTCACCTGTGAAAAAGGGTTCTTTTTTTGTGCGCCTTTTTCAGCCCCGGAGTAAAATTTTTCTTGCCGGAGTGATACAGGGAGGCAATTTTTAAGGAGGTGCCGTTATGCGCGTGAAAGTCACTTTGAGATGCTCTGAGTGCAAGCAGAGAAACTACAACACCATGAAGAACAAGAAGAATGACCCCGACCGTCTCGAGATGAAGAAGTACTGCAGATTCTGCAGGAAGCACACTGTCCACAGCGAGACCAAGTAAGGAGGGGCTCTCAATCATGGCTGAAGTCAAAAAGGAAAACTGGTTCAAAAGAACCTGGGGCAAGGTCCGCAAGTACTTCCGCGAGCTGCGCAGCGAGCTGAAGAAAGTGGTCTGGCCCACCCCCAAGCAGGTGCTGAAGAACGCCGCTATCGTGGCGGGCTGTGTCCTGGCCGTTGGCGTTTTCATCTGGGTGTTCGACTTTGTCGCCCAGATCGGCATTGACGCCCTGATCGGTGTCTTCCACTAAAGGACGCTCGTTATGGCAGAAACTGCAAAATGGTATGTAGTGCATACCTACTCCGGTTATGAAAACACCGTCAAGGCCACCATTGAGAAGACCGTGGAATCCCGTCAGCTCCATGACGTGATTCTGGCCACTTCCATCCCCCTGGAAACCGTCACCGAGATCACCGAATCCGGCGCCAGCAAGACCTATGACCGCAAGGTCTACCCCGGCTATGTGCTGGTGAAGATGGTATACAGTGATGACACCTGGCATGTGATCCGGAACATTCGCGGAGTGACCGGCTTCGTCGGCACTTCCAGCAACGATCCCACCCCCTTGACCGACGAAGAAGTCTACGCCATGGGTGTGGAGAAGAAGGAGATCATCGTCAACTATTCCGTGGGCGATACCGTTCGGATTCTGGACGGCCCGCTAAGCTCCTTCACCGGCACTGTGGAAAGTGTCGATATCGATCAGAACACGGTCAGTGTGATCGTATCCATGTTTGGCCGTGAGACCTCCGTCGAGTTTGAGCTCGACCAGGTGGAGGTCATTTCCCAGTAAACGCATCGGATCGATTCCATATAATTAGGATAGCGATCGGAACGTGGGAGGGGCGTAAGCCCCGCACAAATGCGAACCAACGCATATTACCACTACTATTAGGAGGTGCTTTTTATGGCACAGAAAGTCACTGGCATTATCAAACTGCAGATCAACGCCGCCAAGGCAACTGCTTCTCCCCCTGTCGGCCCCGCTCTGGGTCAGCACGGCGTCAACATCGCCGCTTTCATCAAGGAGTTCAACGCCCGCACCAAGGATATGGAGGGCTACAAGATCCCTGTTGTTATCACGGTTTACGCTGACCGCAGCTTCACCTTCATCACCAAGACTCCTCCGACCCCCATGCTGATCATGAAGGCCATCGGTCTGGACAAGGGTTCCGGCGTCCCCAACAAGACCAAGGTCGGTACCATCACCAAGGCCCAGATTGCCGAGATCGCCAAGACCAAGATGCCTGACCTGAACTGCCCCACTCTGGAGGCTGCTGAAAGCCAGGTTGCCGGTACTGCCCGCTCCATGGGCGTCACCGTCGTCGATTGAGAATAGCTGAACCGGGTGCGTAACGACCCGGATATGTGGGAGGATTATTCCGCATCACCACGATAAGGAGGAAAATTAAATTGTTTAGAGGCAAAAAATATCAGCAGAGCGCCAAGCTGATCGACCGCTCTGTTCAGTACGATCCCACCGAGGCCCTGGATCTGGTTGTCAAGGGCGCTTCCGCCAAGTTCGACGAGACCGTCGAGCTGCACATCAAGCTGGGTGTTGACTCCCGTCACGCTGACCAGCAGGTCCGCGGCGCCGTGGTTCTGCCCAACGGCACCGGCAAGACCCGCCGGGTTCTGGTGTTCGCCAAGGACGCCAAGGTGGACGAGGCCAAGGCTGCCGGCGCTGACTATGTGGGCGGCATGGACCTGGTGGAGAAGATCACCAAGGAAAACTGGTTCGAGTTTGATGTCGTCGTCGCTTCCCCTGACATGATGGGCATTGTTGGCCGTCTTGGTAAGGTCCTGGGCCCCAAGGGCTTGATGCCCTCCCCCAAGGCCGGCACCGTGACCCCCAACGTGGCTGCCGCCGTCAAGGAGATCAAAGCCGGTAAGGTCGAGTACCGTCTGGACAAGACCAACATCATCCACTGCCCCATCGGCAAGGTGTCCTTCGGCGCTGAGAAGCTGACCGAGAACATGGATACCCTGGTCAAGGCCGTTGTCAAGGCCAAGCCCGCCGCCGCCAAGGGCCAGTATATCCGCTCCTGCACCGTGGCCTCCACCATGGGCCCCGGCGTCAAGGTCTCCACTTCCAAGTATCTGTAATTATAGATGCCATTAACCCCGGATGCGAAAGCATCCGGGGCTTTTTCATACGCAAAAACAGCTTTTGTCAGCTCAGGTTTCCATTGGCATCACATTGAAGGCTCAGGTCTGTAGATTTTTTGTCAACCGTAACACCAAGCAGTTTATATTCCATTGTCACCGTACCATAGGCAGTATTTCCACTCTTGCTGGCGCTTTTGGAAGAAACATGCCACGAGGAATCATAAATTGTGACATTGCAGCTGGCTGCGGTACATGTAGCACTTGATCCGGTATATGAAAAAGTCCCTGTCAAAACCGCTTTCCAGTCAAGATTTCCATCAATGTCGTAGTAATTCTTCACTTTTGAGCCGGTTACCGTACCCGATGCGCGTGTCTGGACAGCATAGACTTTCTCAGTCATATAGCTTCCATCTTCAAAATATGTAACAATCGATTCTTTACCGGCTTCTAGCGCAAAACAATTCAGTGGGAACACAAAAAACAATACAGCAGCTAACAGTACACAGGTAAACAAACGTTTCATTTTAGTTTTCTCCTCTCCCATTATCAGGAATTCTTGTTACATCAACGATTTGCTCCTCAAAATATCCTTCCGTATCAACATCAAACTTCGCCTTTGCGGAAAAGACTACACAGGCCCACAGCAAAACAGCAGCCATGGCGGCGGCGAGAAGAATTCCAACAATTCTCTTTTTCACCCGAAAATTCTGTGTCAATTCTTGAATATCCATTGCTTCCAGGTAAGATGCTGCGATCTGCTGGGGCGTACCAAATCTTGCCACAATTGCAGCATAGTCCAAGTCCGTTATCTCTATGGCATATTCTTTTATCGATTCTTCAAGCTGTGCTAGAATTTTTCGCTTCTTATTCCAGGAACATGGAATATTTTTGCATATCTCCTTGAGATATTGCCGTACATCTGCGTTATACCCCCCCATGGTTATCTCCCCCTTTCATTATCTGAAAAACGCCTTGCGCTACCTCCTCATACTCCTGTGCCAGTTCCCTCTGTCGCTGCTCCCCTGCCGGTTCCAGGTGGTAGTACACCCGGGTCATCCGCTTGCCCACCTGTACCTTTCTGTCCGAGATCAAGCCCTGATCCACCAGCTTGTACAGCACAGGGTACAGGGAACCCTCCTGAGTGGTAATTTTGCCGCCGCTGGACCTCTCCGTTTCCTGCACCAGCTGATAGCCGTACATATCCTCCCGTTTCAATAGGGACAGAATCACCAGAGACATCACGCCACGGCGAAAGCTGTTTTGACTGGTATCCATTCTCATCCCCTCTCAATCCCTTCCTTTGATACATTCCTTTATATCATAAAATTTCTTTTACAATACCTTTGTTACATATGTATTGTTGACAATTGGTATTCTCATTGCTATAATAAAAGTGTCATGAAAGAAAGGAATGATTCCAATGGACTAATGGTTCTAATGTATGCTAGACACAGCAAGTAGGAATTTATTATTTATCGTAGGATTCTAGTCGGATTCGAAGCACCATTTATAGTCAGTCAATTTCCCTTATCCTGCCTGATTCCTCATAAACGCTTGCTTTCTAAACAGTAGGAGGTCTTATGTTCAAGCGACTACTTTACGCATCTTGTATTTTGCTTCTTGTGACAGCGTTAGTCGTTGGTTACGCTGGCAGAGAAGCCAACAGGGTTCCTAAAGAAATGGAAACCTACTATAATCAATTTATAGAAGCTTTCTCAGAGGGCACTTTCGATGATATCAAACCGTTTCTTCACTTTGAGATTGAAGAATATCAGCAGCTGATGGAGCATTATTTTTCGAATATTCGAAACGTTCAGCTTGAAAGCTGGGAAAGAATCAATGATGATTTGTGGGTTGCCAATACTTATGTGGAGACGGATACAGAGCCGGAAGGCAACCTGACACACTACTTCGTGGGTAAGGTGGATGGAGAAATGCGAATTATGATCGGTGTATTTCAGGTTCCTGATGAATTGGTTGACGGAGAAGACCTCAGTAGATTCATTTCTCCTGATACGTTGATTCCTGGTCAGTTCGTTATTTCATAACTCAGAAGCCATAAGTATAGACGCTGTATCTATCTTCTATTGTAGCTATTCAGTAGCAGCAATTGCTAGCTGTAAAAAGTTCGGGGATTAGCCGAAAATCTAGGGGAGTGCCAAACCAGTGTGTGCGCTGGTTCGCAATGACACGAGCGACTGAATAGTTATTTTCCATTTATGAAAGGATTTATTCTTATGAAAAAAACAAAACTGTCAATTCCATTAATTCTATTCTGCTGCCTGCTCATTAATTCTGTGTCACCTGTTGCTAGTGCGACAGAAATTAAAGCAATTGAAGCCATAGTAGCGGCTAATTCCGCTGAACAGCTTGTGCCGTATCAAGGAATAATGCCAAGAGATCCGGCTGGGCTTGAGTACTTGCTATTCTCCATGGAGGCTGATCATCTTACCAACCATCTATTAACAACCCGTAACAATGGGAAATACTTTGTAAAATCCCAAATTCCATCTGATTCGTACCTCTTTTATGTAGGAACACTCAATGCTGAAAACACCTCAGCAGCGGCAGGTATTTGCTACTATAATTTCTCATCTAATACATTTGTCTCTATACATGAAACAAATTTTCCTTCAGGTAAAGCGACTTCTTCTGGCTATCTTTCACCAAGTAACCTAAGGTCTAGCATAGATTATTATGGTTATATAAAGAATGTTAATACAAATGGATATGTTGATGGATATGTCCAGTTCTACTATTTGGACATGTATTAACTGTTCTCTGTTTGAATACGCCGCACACGGATTATAAAACCGTTATTACCTTCAGGACATATATGCTTATCGATGTCGATACTTGTGCATTTGTAATGAATTGCTATCACTATCTTGTCGGAGAATATGAACTTGATATCAATGGAAGCGAAATACTAGTCGCTTCCTATATGAAATATTCTGCAAGCTAAATTGAAAAAAATTTCTTTAAGCTAATTAACATATTTCAGTCAGTGCTGCTCGGTATTTCCTTGTTCTCCATAAAAATCCGCGTGAACCGCGTGATATCTGTCATTGCTACTTGTTCCGTCCTTCTGATTCCGGTAATGCTGAAAGAGAAAATCAGCGGTTTTTCTGTGCATCAGAAGTGGATGTTATTTTGTGCATCTCCGGCATTGATTCAGCTGATAGAGTATCTGGTTACTGGGGATGCCCTATGTCTGGTTGTGTTCTTGCTGCTCGGTATCGTTTTTGTTTTTGAATGGAAATCCAAAGTCATCAGTGACCGGTGGAAACCATAACTGAGAATTGCAGTTTCCGCAATACGATTTCGCCGAAGGGCTGAGAGAATGGCAGCCTTGTACCGCACACCACATCCGCCCCAGGCTGCGGCCTGGGGCACCTTCTACCAAAGGCACGCTTCGCAGTCCTCAAGGAGAAGGCTTGGGCGCTGCCTCGGTGCGGCGGAAGCATGGCAGCGATTTTTTTCAATCATCCCCGAAGGGGATACCACAACTCCACTCTCCACACTCCAAACTCCACTCTCAATAACGCGACTCTCAAAAAACTAATATTTTCTCAAAAAAGGTATTGACAATCCTCTTTTCTTCTGCTATCATATCAAAGTTGCCAAAGACAGCAGGTGGCGTGAGCCGTAAGTCCTGCCGAGGTGCGCTGATATGGTATTTCTGCGTGTCTTTCTGTCTTCTGGCAGGAAGACACTTTTTATTTTCGGAGGTGAAAATTATGCCCAACGCTAAGGTTCTTGAGAGCAAGAAGGCTGTTGTGGACTCTCTGACCGGCAAGATCAAGGACGCTTCTTCCGTGGTCTTCGTCGATTACAAGGGTATCACCGTCGCCCAGGATACCGAGCTGAGAAAGCAGTTCCGGGATGCAGGCGTGGATTACGCCGTCGTTAAGAACACCCTGACCAACTTCGCAGCCAAGAATGCCGGTTACGATTTTACCGAGGTTCTGAACGGCACCACCGCTATGGCTTCCACCACCGGCGATCCCATCGCCCCGGCCCGTATCGTTTGCGAGTACGCCAAGAAGAACAAGGCCTGCAAGATTGCCATCAAGGGTGGTGTCGTGGAAGGCTCTGTCCTGTCCGCCGACCAGCTGAACAGCTTCGGTGAACTGCCCAGCAAGAACGCCCTGGTCGCTTCTGTCCTGGGTACCTTCCTGGCCCCGATCTCCAGCCTGGCTTTCGTCCTGGATCAGATTCGGATGCAGAAGGACGGCTCCGCTCCCGCTGCGGAAGCCGAAGCCTAATCCCTATCCCCGCGTAACACAAACTCTATTTACAAACACATCATTTTAGGAGGATTATTATCATGGCTAGTGAAAAAGTCACTGCTCTGGTTGAGCAGGTTAAGGAACTGACCGTCCTGGAGCTGTCCGAACTGGTCCACACCCTGGAAGAGGTTTTCGGTGTTTCCGCCGCTGCCGCCGCTGTTGCCGCTCCTGTTGCTGCCGCTGCTGAGGAAGTCGAGGAGAAGACCGAGTTCGACGTCATCCTGAAGTCCGCCGGCGCTTCCAAGCTGGGCGTTATCAAGGTTGTCCGTGCCGCTACCGGCCTGGGCCTGAAGGACGCCAAGGACCTGGTCGACAACTGCCCCAAGACCGTCAAGGAAGCTATCTCCAAGGAAGATGCCGAGAAGCTGGTTGCCGAGCTGAAGGAAGCTGGCGCCGAGGCCGAGCTGAAGTAATTTCACCCCCTCAAAGCCTTTTGCCGCCGCCATTTCTGGCGGCGGCTTCTTCTTACGATTTCTTACCCCAAGCGCAGGCCGGCATAGAGCTTTGCGCATGACGCGTTTCGTGCCCAAAGCTCTGTGTAGGCCTGGGAAAGGATTTCCCCCATATGGATCTGCAAAATACCCTTTCAACCATTACAGACTACCTTGGCGGCAATCTGGGTCAGATAGTGGCTGCCGCGGCATCCTACCTGCCGGCGAATTGGGAGCAGGCGGTGAAGCACGCCTCGTCCTATCTGCCCACCGAAATCGACCTGGTGAACGCGGCGCAGTTCATGCTGTTCTTCGCTGCCGGTGTCCTGATTCTGAGCGTGCTCAGCCGGGTGGTGCTGGGCAAACGCTCCAGCCTGAACCACTCCCTGTCCTCTGCCATTGGCATCCTGTTCATCTACGCCGTGACCATTGTGGTCTACACCTTCAAGCCCTGGAATCTGGAGCTTCTGCTGTCTCCTCTGCCCTTCGTCAGCTTTTTCGGGGAATTTCTCGTCATTTTTCCCATTGCCGACGCCCAGTTCCCTGCCCTGTGTTCGCAGCTGCTGTCGCTGGTCATTCTGGCGTTCCTGGTGAATCTGATCGACACCTTCCTGCCCAAGGGCGACAACCCGATTACCTGGTTTGTGCTGCGGCTTCTCACCGTTGTGGTCTCCATAATTCTGAATCTGGCTGCCCGGTGGGCGTTCCAGACCTATCTGCCGGGTGTACTGGTGACCTACGCGCCCTCTATCCTGCTGGTACTGCTGGTGGTCCTGATGCTCTCCGGCGTGCTGAACCTGATCCTGGGGCTGGTGATCTCCATGACGAACCCCTTCCTGGGGGCCATGTACACCTTCTTCTTCTCCAACATCGTGGGCAAGCAGCTGAGCAAGGCGGTCTTCTCCAGCGCCATTCTCTGCGCCATTGTGTACCTGCTGGAGCACTTCGGCTACACAGTCATCTGCATCACCGCCGCTGCCCTGATGGCTTACATTCCCCTGGTAATCATCCTGCTGGTACTGTGGTATCTGGTTGGGCATGTGCTGTAAATCGAAACCCTCTGCAAATTGCGCAGAGGGTTTTTTGTTAGGAGGGTGACGATAAATGATCGTTGTGGTTATCACAGCAAAACACGCAAAAGGCTTGTGCGTAGGGGGCGGCATCCTTGACGCCCCATTTGCACGCAGTTCCGTCAAAAGGGGCGTCAGGGATGCCGCCCCCTACGAACTGTAAACGATCATTTACAGCGAACACTGTAGACCATATGCCCGTTTTCGACTTTTCTTGACATTGTTTTCTCCCTATGGTAGAATCTGTGGGAGGTGAAAACCATGCGGTATTTTGTTCTTTTCCTGGCATTGCTGCTGCTCACCGGCTGCGCCGCCCATGGGCCGGAGGAAACAGCAGAAAAAATAGAACCCATACAGGCCACAGTCCCGACAGAAATCCCGGTGATCCAGGCCGCCGTCCCCACAGAACCAAAAGACCCGATCCAGGAGCTGCTGGAGCAGATGCCCCTGGAAGAGCGGGTGGGACAGCTGTTTCTGGCCCGGTGCGATAGCGATACCGCGCTGGAGGATATCCGGCAGTACCATCTGGGGGGCTTCGTGCTGTTTGGCCGGGACTTTGACGGACAGACGCCGGATTCCCTTCGGGAGACTTTGGCAGCCTATCAGGCTGCGTCCCGGCTCCCGCTGCTGATCGCCGTGGACGAGGAGGGCGGCACCGTCACCCGGATCAGCCGGTATCCCGCCTTTCGCGAAGAGCCCTTCCCCTCCCCCCGGGACAGCTACGCCCGGAACGGTCTGGAAGCGTGTCTGGCGGTGGAGGAGGCCAAGTGCCAGCTGCTGTCCAGTTTGAACATCAACGTGAACCTGGGGCCTGTCTGTGACATCTCCACCCAGCCCCAGGCCTTTCTCTACCCCCGCTCCCTGGGTCAGGACGCCGAAACCACCGCCCAGTATGTGTCCCAGACAGTACAGTTGATGGACGCCTGCCAGATCGGCAGCGTCCTGAAGCATTTTCCCGGCTACGGCAACAACGACGACACCCACACCGGTATCGCCGTGGACAGCCGTTCTCTGAAAGAGCTGGAGGCCAATGACCTGATCCCCTTCGCCGCCGGCATCGAAGCGGGCTGCGGGGCCATCATGGTCAGCCACACCATTGTGGAAGCTCTGGACGAAGTCCTCCCCGCCTCCCTATCCCCTGCCGTACACCAATACCTGCGGGAAACCATGGGCTTTCACGGTGTCATACTCACCGACGACCTTGTCATGGAGGCCATTACAGAGCAGTTCGGGGCAGGAGAAGCGGCGGTGCTGGCGGTACTGGCAGGAAACGACCTGCTGTGCGCCACGGACTACGCCGTACAATACCAGGCGGTGCTCCAGGCCGTACTGGACGGCCGCATCGATATGGTCACTCTGGACAACGCCGTTAAGCATGTACTGAACTGGAAAATCGAGCTGGCGCTATTTTAACGGATTTTCAACAAATCCCCATGGGGGAACCACTTTCATGAGGAGTGGTTCCCCCATGGGGATTTATTATCTTCTTGACTCCGCTGCCGCAGCAGGAAGACCGTCAAACCATTACGATGTGCAGGAACGGCGCTTGTTTTTCAGACACTTGGAGAAGAAATCCACCGGCACCTGGGACAGGATCACACCGGCAAATACCAGGCAACAGCCCACCATCTCCCAGCCGGTCATGGTCTCATGCAGCAGCAGCCAGCCGCCCAGCGCCGCGAAGACGGATTCCAGGCTCATAATCAGCGACGCTGTGGTGGGCTCCAGATCCTTCTGACCCACAATCTGCAGCGTGTAGGCCACGCCCATGGAGAAAATGCCTGCGAAGCACAGGGGCCACCAGCAGGCAAGAATATCCGCCACGACCACCGTCTCCGTCAGCGCCATAAAGGGCACCGACAGCACCGCCACCACCAGACTCTGGATGCAGTTCAGCCGCAGACCGTCCAGATCTCCGGCAAGCTGGTCGATGCAGTTGATCTGCACCGCGAAGGCCAGGGCGCAACCCATCAGGAACAAGTCGCCCTTGTTGATTTCCGTGACCCCCATGCAGCTGAGCAGGTACAGGCCCACCACTGCCAGCGCCACGCTGGGAATGGTGGTTTTGGGCGGCTTGTGCTTCAGAAACAGCCCCAAAATCGGCACCAGCACAATGTACATGGCGGTAATAAAACCCGCCTTCCCCGCGTCGGTGTACACCAGTCCAATCTGCTGCAAGCTGGCTGCCACAAACAAGGCGCAGCCGCAGATCAGGCCCACCTTCCACAGCTTGGGATTTTTCCACTTGGCGGCGGACGCCCGGACACTGCACTTGCCGATGTCCATGACAAAGGCGCAGGCAACCAGGAACAGCACAGCCAGACCGCACCGCACCGCCTGGAAGGTAAAGGGGCCGATGTGGTCCATGCCTACGCTCTGGGCGATAAAGGCAAAGCCCCAAATTGTGGTCCCCAGCAGCAGACTCAGGCTGCCGCGAATTTGATTTTTCCTCATGTTTCATCACCGGCGCCTACTGTATCATAATTTGCCGGGAATTGCAAGTGTCGTTGCTTTTTTTCCGGGTTGTGGTATAATAAGAAAAAACTGACCCAGTGGAAAGAGGAAATGATCTGGCAGAAAAGCATCCAAGCAGTGCGTAGGGGGCGGCATCCTTGACGCCCCTGATGGTGCTGCATGCAAAAGGGGCGTCAGGGATGCCGCCCCCTACGATTCCGTTGTAAGTCCATTTCCGCTTTCCCTGTATCAGAACAGGAGGATAATCCATGGAAGAAATTACAAAGATTCGCAATCGGGAGGAAATCCCTGCCCAGGATAAGTGGGCCATCGAGGATCTGTACCCCACCGATGAAGCCTGGGAGCAGGAGCTGGCCACGCTGAGCGCTGACCAGGAGGCCCTGACCGCCTTTGCCGGGAGACTGGGAGAAAGCGGCCAGACCCTGTTTGATTACCTCAGATGCATGGAGGAATTCCAAGCCAAATCCGAGCTGCTGGGCAACTACTGTATGCGCAAGGCCGACGAAGATACCCGCGACCCCACCTACCAGGCCATGTCCGGCAAATACATGAACCTGGTGATATCCATCAGTGCCGCGTGCAGCTTTGACACCCCGGAAATCATGGCCATTCCCGACGAAACTCTGGACCGCTTTTATAGGGAGTGTCCCCAGCTGGAGCGCTACCGCCGCTTCTTGACGGATCTGCGCCGCCGGAAGGCCCACATTCTGTCCCCCCAGGAGGAGAAGCTGCTGGCTGCGGCGGGGGAAATGTCCCAGTCTCCCGATGCCATTTTCGGCGCCTTTGCCGACGCGGATCTGAAATTCCCGGATGCTGTGGATACCCAGGGTGGCCGCCATCCGCTGACCATGGGTACCTATGTGACCCTGGAGGAAAGCCCTGACCGGGTCCTGCGGAAAAGCGCCTATGAGAACATCTACGATACCTACGGCAGCTTCCGCAACACCACCGCCGCCATGCTGAACGCCCAGAACAAGCAATTGCAGTTCTTTGCCGATGCCCGGAAGTATGACAGTGCCCTGGACGCCTCTCTGGACGCAAGCAACGTGCCCACCGCCGTTTACCACAACCTGATCGACGCGGTACACCAAAACCTGGACAAGCTCCACCGGTACGTCAGCCTGCGCAAGCGGCTGCTGGGTCTGGAGGATCTGCGCTTCTATGATATGCTGATCCCGGTGCTGCCCGGATTTGACAAAAAGTACTCCTTTGCCGAGGCCAAGCAGATCGTCTACGATGCCCTGAAGCCCCTGGGCGAGGACTACCGCAGCGTGCTGAAGCAGGGCATGGACAACGGCTGGGTGGACGTATACCAGAACGTGGGCAAGCGGGGCGGCGCCTATTCCGCCGGTACCGCCGTGCATCCCCTGGTGCTGATGAACTACACCGGCAACCTGGACAGCGTACTGACCCTGGCCCACGAAATGGGCCACGCCATGCACTCCTATCTGTCCTACAAAAATCAGAACTTCATTGATGCCAATTATGTGCTGTTCGTGGCAGAGGTGGCCTCCACCTGCAATGAGTCGCTGATGATGCGCTACCTGCTGGACAAGACCACAGACAAGAAGGAGCGGGCGTATCTCATCAACCAGTACCTGGATCAGTTCAAGGGCACATTGTACCGCCAGGCCATGTTCGCCGAGTTCGAGCGTACCCTGGGACAGATGACCAAAGAGGGCCGGACGCTGACCGCCGATGCCCTGTGCGCCGAGTACAAGCGCCTGAACGAAGTGTACTACGGCCCGGACCTGGTGGTGGATGACCGCAGCGCCATGGAATGGGCCCGGATCCCCCACTTCTACTATGATTACTATGTCTACCAGTACGCCACCGGCTTCTCCGCCGCGGTGGCCCTGTCCAGCCGGATCCTGAAGGAGGGCGAACCGGCGGTGAAGGACTACCTGAACTTCCTGTCTGGCGGCTGCTCCAAGTCTCCCATCGACCTATTAAAGGGCGCCGGTGTGGACATGACCGGCCCGGAGCCTGTGAACGAGGCGCTGAAGCTCTTTGGGCAGCTTCTGGACGAACTGGAAGAACTGACGTAAGGAGGAAACCATGGCTGAACTGTTTCTTCCCACGCTGCACACCTTCGCCATGAACAACATCTTCACCGGTTCTCTGGGCCTGCTCCGATTCCGGGCGGTGCCCAACGTGGTCATGGCCAATGCCAAAGAGGTGGACTTCGCTCAGAGCAGCATCTTTGTGGAATACTGGCACGGCCTGTATTGCTACGAAAAAAGCGAAATGGAAGGCTCGGAAACCTTCCCCATGACGGAGGAAGGCAGAACCGCAATGCTTCAATGGCTGGAGAGCAAAGCGTGAGCGTGTGGAGTGTGGAGTTAAGGAATCCCTTCGGGATGAATAAAAAAACTTCGTAACCATTCAGTCGCAGCCAGAAAACGTCAGATAAATGATCGTTTATATTCGCACCCATCGTAGGGCGGGGTCATGACATAAGCCCTACGGTTGGTGCAAACGTAAACGATCATTTACAGCAAGATATTTAGGTTCGACTGAATAGATACAATCAAAGATGTGGTACTGTCGATGGAAAACCAATAATCATTCCCGGAGTTCGATTTTATCATCAGAATCCAACTCCGGGACCCTTTTTTCCGCAAGCTAGGCCATCAGATCCTGCAGCATTTCCGCATATCGCTCCGGGAAATGCATACTCAAGTCACCATGCCGCAAGCCTTCCAGAATCAGCATTTCACTGTTGGGGATGGCATCGTGCAGAAGCTTCGCAGAATCGAGGATATTTTTCTGCTCCCTGCCGCCTGCCACGATCTTCACCCTGGCTTTTGTTTGGGCCAGGGACGGCTTCACCGTATAGGCACTGTTGGCCTGTAAAAACGCGATCATGTCCGCCTTTTGGATTTTGCAGGTGTCCCGGTAGTAATCGTCAAACAGCGCCCCGGGCATCCCAAGATACGCAAACTGCAGCTTGGCAAACCATTTCTGCTTGATCAGTCCGTAGCTCATGCCAAAGGTCGGCCCGATCAGCGCATGGGTCAACTTCATGGGCTTGACCAAGGCGCTTTCGATGAGGGCGCAGCGGCAAATATCTGCTCGTTGGGACAGCATCTCCACCAAAATCTGGCCGCCCAGAGAAAGGCCGCCGATGGCCGCCACCTGCCCTCCCTGCTCGGCATCGATGTATGCGATGATCCTTGCCGCGTTTTCTTCGATGGAGACGAAGGAATCCCCGCTGTCCCCGTGCCCGTCCAAAACAGGCAGCACCACATGAACATGTTCCGCCAGCACTTCGGCAGCGTCCCGGTAATTCCACCAGGACAGTCCGCCGCCATGCAACAGGATGACGGTTTGCGTGTTCTGTTTTCCGAATTCCATAACGGTCATGATTTCACTTCCTCAATTCCGGGCGGAGTTCCTTATACCTGCGCTTCCAATCCTCCGCAATCCGGTAAGAATCGTAGATTTTCTGGATGGCCTTTCCATTGATATTGTATCTCAGATCATTTTGGGGAAGCCACGCATACACCGCTTCCGGCTCATAGACCGCCAGCTCCGCAATGAGCCAGCCTTCCGCCATCTGGACATAGTAGGCTTCATCATCGTGCATCAGCGGCAAAAGCTGCGCCGCATGTCCCTTGCACAGCCGGGAGATAAACAGCACATACCCCCAGCGGCGGATGAAGGGGTCGTCTGCGTGGGTGTATTCCTTTGCATACCGCAGCGCGGAATCAAAATCCAAATCAGCAACATAGCGGATGAGCTGGTCGGTATGCCACCAGTCGGAAAAGAGTAGGTTCTCATGGATGAATGCCATCCGTTCCTCCACATCGCTGATCTGATCCAGGGTCACATAGTAATAAATTCTGTGGAATTGCTGCTCCGAGAGTATGTAAGGGCGCAGGGCGGACACATCCGCTTTCTGCTTGACATACTGCCGGATCAGTCGGTCCACATCCCCGGTTTTATAATGCTCCGGCAGCGCGTCCAGGTCTTTCTGCACCTGGTCTTTGGTGAGCTTCATGTTGTTTCCTACCATCTATTCCACCTCATAGGGCCAGTCGATAATGCCGCCAAATTCTTTAATGTTGGTGTAACCCAACTCCACCAAAATCTGTGCCGCGTTCTTGCTCCGACGGCCACTGCGGCAATAGACCAAAATCAGCTGATCCTTGTCTGGCAGAACTTCCTCCGCTCTGGCTTCGATTTCCGTGTCGGGGACCACAATCGCGCCGGGAATATGCCCCTGGTCATATTCCTCCTGGGTGCGAACATCCAGAAGGATGTACCCCTCTTGGCTGTCCATGATTTTCTTGGCTTCCTGCGCTGTGATGTTCACATATACCGCCTCCTGGTCGTTTCCCTTATCTTGCCCGCAGGCGGTCAAAAGCATCAATACCAGAAGGATCCAGATGAATACTCGTTTCATTTTCCATTCTCTCCTGTCAGTTATTCATCCTCTTATGAATTTCCGAATCGTCTTTTCTTCCGCCATCGGATTCAGCAGAAGGATCTGTTCCTGGATTTTCCCATAGCTTTCGTCGGCATCCAATTCCGGGATATCAAAGCCACGTTCCTTCCAGAAATGCTCAACCGTAGTAAATGCGGTGCTGTTCCAGCCATATTCCATGCCGTATTTGTTCTTCTTCTGCTGCCTGCCGCTCATGGTGATAAACATCCGCATCTGAAGCTCCACCATGGCCTTGTCAAACTGGGCCTTGTCCTCCTTGCCGAAGCCGCCCAGTGCCTTGATCTCATGAAGCGCCACTTCACCGGCCGATACGATTTCGTAAATCCTCTTCGCCATGTGGCTGATGCCGCCACGGGCGTAGGCTTCTTCAAAGGACTCCCCATTTCTCCGGACAGCATAAAAATAGGAATACCAGTCCTTGGTGATGAATCCGCTGGTTTTGAAAAACACCTTGGAATACGCAATATCCCTGCGCTCCTCCAGTACTCGCATCCGCCATTCCCAAGGGTCAACCTCTGGGTCGCCGCAGTGCCATTTCACCGGGGTGTCCAGCATATCCTGCTTGGTCCAGTCATAGTCGATCAGCGCGAAAATGCCCTTGGCATTGCCGCCGCCCATGGAAAAGCCGCAGGAAAGCAGCTCCCGGCAGAAATCTTCAAAGTTATGAATCATTCCTTATTTCCTTCTCTCAAAATAATCCCCATACGCCCTGCCATCGTGTTCAATCCATGGCACATCCGCAGGGGGAAACACTTCCGGACAGGTTTCATAGCAATTCCTGCCGCTGCCTCCTTCTGATTCCATATTCAAATTATAGAACATCTGTTCATATCTGTCAATCACTTTACCGGAAAATCCGGGAATTCTTTTCTTTGCTGTAACGATTCCGTCGTACCTAGATTTCTCATATAAATGATCGTTTAGCGGGCAAGGCCCGCAGCAAATGCGTTACGCACTTTGGGTGGTTGACCAACATCCTTTGGGCCCCTCGACCGCAGGTGCAGTGCTGTGGTAAATGATCGTTTATCGCAACAAAGCCTTCCCCTCTGGGGAAGGTGGCCCGGCGCAAGCCGGGTCGGATGAGGCTGGAATGCACCCAGATCAGTGTGCACCTAAAGAACCAAGGACTGAAAAAGGAAAGCAGGACAACGGCTTTACCGTTTATTATGGCTGGCACAAACCTTCGGTGCGTACCAACCTCATCCGCCCCAGCGTGCGCGCTGGGGCACCTTCCCCAAAGGGGAAGGCATGGGCGCTGCCGCGCCACAGCAACCATCCTACGATAAACGATCATTACACGACACTTTCTACCACAACGGAATTGTAACTCTTTGTTTTTGCGGTGCAATTGTACGCCATATTCGGTTTAAGATTTGATTAATAACCTTGTATTTCGACAGAAAATGGACTATACTTTGAGTAAAATACATTCTGTCGAAATAGATGACATCGAAAGGAATTGCCATGAAAGAACAAAGTGTGAAGGAAGGAAGGCCGCAGCCGGTCAATTCCCGCCGCCGTCCGCTCCAAAAGAGAAGGCCGCGTTCCTTTAAGGGGCCCTACCTGATGATTCTGGCTGTGCTGCTGGTGATCTCCGCCTGCACACTGCTCTATGTACACAGCGCCCTGAAGGACTACGAAGCCTCCCAGCCGGAAAATATCCTGGCCGCCCAGATAGAAAAGCTGCGCAAATCGAAAACCGGCAGTCAATTCGAGGATATCATTTCCCTGGATAACATGCGGAGTGAATGGAGTGCCTCCGAGGAGGAGGTCGCCCAATTCAAAGAGGACTTCCTTGCCAGCAACGTCACCTTCCAGGAAGATCACAGCGTAGTGGACCCCACGAAGAAGACCTTCAACGTGCTGAGCAACGGCTGCCAAGTGGCCACCGCAACGCTGAACCATGAGGGGCAGGAAACCCGTCTGCTGATCTTTACACTGGATCGGTGGAGCGTGGAAAAAATCGAAGTCACCGGCTATGAATTTCATCTCACCGCCCCCGCCTCCGTGATTATCAAAAGCAACGGTGAAGTGCTGCAGGGCGCGATCACCGATGGGATGGCCACTTATGATGTCCGCAGCCTGACGCCTCTGAATGTGGAGATTTGCGACATTCTGGGCAACAGCGTCCCCTATGACCAGAAGAATCTCCCCACTTTTACGGATTATAAGGTCACCATCCCCGTAAGCTATACCATTTGCGGAGTGGAGCCCGTATCCCTGGAAGCCGCCTCCCTGGAGCCCATCGAGGAGCTGAAATATGTGAAGGAATACTGCCCGGATGCGCCGGACGCTGCCACCTATATCCTGCGCCTCCTCTCTGACGAGCCGGACTTTACGATCCTGGACAGCGCCGGTAACGAAGTGGATTTTACCATAGAGGACAGGAAGGTCACCATTGTCAGTGATTTTGCCGGTCAGGATTCCCTGTCCCTCCCTGTGGATATCGATCCGCTGGCAGTGGCGAAGCTTTGGAGCCTGTTCATGACCCAGGATCTCATCGGCTCCAGCAACGGCTACGGCCAGATAAGCCCCTACCTGATCAAAGGTTCCTATTTGCAGGACGTGGCGTGGAAATGGGCCACCGGTCAGGATATCACCTACACCAGCAACCACACCCTGAAAGACCCGCCTTTCCAGGTGGAAACCATATCCAATTATGTGGTTTACTCCGACAATTGCTTCTCCTGCGATATCCGGCTGGAAAAGACCCTGGTGCTGACCCGTACCGGAGAAGAAGTGAAAGATGTCATGAACTCCACATTTTACTTCGTAAAATACGATGATACGGATAACGGCAAAAACGATCCCCACTGGTTCCTTGCCGATTACCGTGAAATTCTCTAAGGAGGTGCGCTATGAGAGGAAAATATGAAGCGCCGCCTCAAAAGCACCGCCGCAGATCAGAGCAGCCGGCGCCCACGGCGAAACCCCATCCGCCCCGCCCCGTAAAATACCGCAAACCCACTCCAGGCGAATACCTGATGCGCTTTCTTGCCGTGGTGCTGACTGTGGTGGTGGTTTTCGCCTTCACCCTGCTGATGTCCATGAAGATGATCTGCGGCTCCACTTCCCCCAGCGCCAAGCGCACATTCGTCACCACGCTGCTGGAAACCGGGCAGCTGAAATTCCTGGTCTCCTGGTTTGTCCCCTCTGCGGAAGTTCAGGAAATCGTGGATGCCAACTCCATGGTGAAGCTCGACGAGGATGTGGACACCAATCTGATTTCTTTTGAACCCTATGTCGATAACGAGCAGGGCCCCGAAGCGAAGGATCTGGAGATAATCGAGCTCTCCGGCAGAACCTATACCGCCAAGCTGATTAAAGTCCGCGACCCCTCCCGCATCAGCCTGGCCACCATCTACCCCTGGCGGGATACCGGCGTTACCCTGGAGGAATTGGCTCAGCAGAGCGGCGCTCTCGCGGCCATCAATGGCGGCATCTACGACTCCACCAACAACACCGGCGGCCGTCCCTACGGCGTCATCGTGAGCAACGGTGAGATTCAGTACAACAAGCCAAACGAATTTCCGGGTCTGGTGCTTGTGGGATTTGACAACGACAACATCCTGCAGATCATCGATGTAAACGGCATGACCCCCGACCAACTGGAAACCCTGGTGAAAGAGAAAGGCATCCGGGACGCAGTCACCTTCCAGGAGGAAAGCAGCGACGCCAACAACCATTTTGTCCAGTTGATTATCAACGGCAATCCCCGGGGCATGAACGGCGCGGGCAGCGGCCTGAATCCCCGTACTGCCATCGGCCAGTGCGCTGACGGTTCGGTCCTCCTGCTGGTTACGGATGGCCGGGGCAAGAACGGTCACTTAGGTGCCTCCGCCGCTGACCTGATCGAGATCATGACCCAGTACGGCGCGGTGAACGCCGCCAACCTGGACGGCGGCAGTTCCACCTGTATGTACTACGATGGGGAGTATCTGATGACCTCCGTCACATTCTACTATTCCAACAGTTCCTGGAAACTCCCCGCCGGATTTATCGTAAAGTAAGGTATCATCACCTACCGTGTGCGCAAGTGGGACCGCCTCCCCTGCGCAAGACAATCGCCTCCGGTTTCGTAAATTCCCCGCCGGACTTTGGAACGGGTCCGAAAGCGAAGCTGTTTTGTATCCGTGATTTCCGCCGATTCCGTAATCGGATTCTGCAAGTCAAAACCAATAGATTGATTGCCGGCTCTGAGCTTGAATCCTCAGAGCCGGCAATCATTCTATTTGCAATACTGATTATGACTGGGAATCCTCCCGGAAGCAAAAATGTTCCAGTATTTCCAGAAGCCCCTCGCTGAAACCATCCAGATCTTCCCGTGAAATTACGCCCTCATTCAGAAGCGCTATCAAATTCCATATCAGTTTCGACCGTCTCATATCCACACATACACCGACGCTCTGCTTGTCCTTCCTGATCCGCTTTTCCAATGCCCAAAACTTGCCGGATGCATCCCCATCAGCGGTCAGAAGTGCAGCATATTCCCCATTCAGCTTGCCCATATAGGCCTCCTGCCATTGCGGGATCCTGCTTCGAAAAAGTTTCCAATCCCGCTCTGTATATCTTGCTTCCTCCATTAAAATCGCTCACTCCTAACATTTTATTCGAAGCCATGCATCCAGCGCAGCCAGCTGCCCCGCCAATTCTTCATGTGGAGTTATTCTCAAAAGGTAACTATTCAGTCGTACCCTAAGTTCCTCATATAAATGATCGTTTATCTTACGACGGTTCCACTGGCGCGGCAGCGCCATG